>CALRMS020000001.1:0-174373 GCA_943369275.1 Rhodobacter maris
CCGGCCACCGCCTCGGCCAGATCGAGGGAGAAGGACAGGCGGCCAGCGGCGACGTTCTTGGCCATCAGATCCTGAAGGCCGGGTTCAAAGATCGGGATCTCGCCCGCGTTGAGGCGGTCGATCTTGGTGGGGTCCTTGTCGACGCAGACCACGTCATGCCCGAAATCGGAAAAACACACCCCGGAGACAAGGCCAACATAACCAGTGCCGATCATCGCGATCTTCATGAAAGCTCACCCATTCCCGCCATATCCTGATGCTTGCTTGTGTAGGGTAGCGCCCATCCGCGGTCAAATAACCCCTGCAGTCAGGCGAAGCAGACCCTGACGATAGGGGCACTGTGACGCATATTTCAGCAATTACGCGTGGTGGTCTGCGGGTGGCAGGTACAATGCGGTCAGTTCGGCCCGCACGCCACCCAGCATGCCGCAGAACTGGGCAAGATACTGCCGTTCATATCCGGTATGGCTGTCAGAGGTTGGCCAGACTATTCAGCCCCGCCGCAGAAAAACAGCCAGTGCACCCGGATTGGGATGCCGTAGCTCCTGTTTGGCGATGGCAGCGGGCGCGACAGGACGCAGATCTTCTTCGGCACCTACATCCAAAGTGTCCCAACCGCTGCGACGTGAGGAATTTTGGTGAAGATCGGCGGCTGGTGTGGCGGCCGCTGCCGTTGTGAAACGCAAGCACGAAGCAGAGCATATCGGCGCGTCGCTCTTTTGCCGAACGCACGGAAGCACGTTGCAAACGCGCAAAACTGGATCAATTGGCACCGATCAACATCCGAATCATCGGGACGCGATGCTCACCTTGGGTTGTGTCTATGCGTCGCAAACACCCCCAGATTATGAGCGGTCTGGCCAATAATGCCGGGATGTCTATCCCTTGGTTGTGCCCCGCCTTGGCGTGCGCCTCATGTTTGTGCAACCTGCGGGCACAATGTGGTTGTCTAGGCGCTGAGCCCATAGGAATGGTTACTTTTCTACGCTAGGAATTGAATCTGGCAAAAAAATGGCAGACCTTTTGTATAGACCAGTGCGAGGTGCAGTTTCTCCTCGGTACGAGTGCGACACTGCATTTCACCGCACGACTTGAAGCGGTAGCCTGGTCTCTTTTTTGTATTGTGATGAGTGTGTTACGGGCTGCCATCTACTTATGGGCGACAGCTTTGAACCGGGATTTTGGACGGTGCGGTTGATGCTCCATGGATTTAAGGACGTCTGAATGGCCAATGTGGATATAAACGGCCCGTATGCCACGCGTGACGACGTTGGCGTCGGAACCGGCGACTTTGTTGAGAAGAATACGCTAAAGCCTGCAGTGGGTGGCGCGGCACGGGGCAAGAGCAACCTCGCCTTCAGGGTGCGCGATATTCTGTTCGTCTTGCTGGCTTTGCCGGTATTGCTTCCGGTCGGCCTGTTCATTGCGCTGATGATCAAGATCAACGATCCGAAGGCCCCAATCTTTTACCGGCAGAAGCGGTTTGGGCTGCATGGCGTTGCGTTCCATGTGCTGAAATTCCGCACGATGGTTCCGAATGCGGACGCGCTGAAGGCAGAACTTCTGGCATTGAGCGAAGATAAGGGTGCGGGCTTCAAGCTTGAAGACGATCCCCGCGTCACACGTCCAGGCCGCATCCTGCGGGCGCTCTATCTGGACGAGTTGCCGCAGCTGTGGAACGTCCTCCGCGGAGAGATGAGCCTCGTCGGTCCGCGTCCGAATTCGTTTTCGCCCGACACCTACGAGGCGTGGCAGCGCGAACGGCTTGAGGTGCCGCCCGGATTGACTGGTTCGTGGCAGGTCATGCACCCCAAACCCAAGGATTTCGAAACGCGCTGTCGCGTTGATATAAACTACGTGCGGGAACGGTCGTTCTTCGGCGACATCGCGATCCTGTTCCGCACCTTGCTTGTCTGCGTATTGAGGGGGACCGGATGCTGACAGATGTAGGCCAGGAGGCGATTTCCGTCGAACGCACTGCAACGCCCGCCTTCCGGCAGGTCAGCCTGTCCCTGTGGGCTAGCTCGAACGAGGCAGCGGCATGAATTTCCAATCCCCGAAGACCGAACTGGAAGAGCTTTATGTCGCCCGTCCAAGCATGCCACCCTTCGATGAGTTCGTCGAACGCCTGCGGACAGTCTGGTCAAACCGCATCCTGACGAACCGCGGCCCGCTGGCCATTGAGTTTGAGCGCGAGTTGGAACGCCATCTTGGGGTCGAACATGTGTCGGTCGTCGCGAATGCGGCGGTCGGGCTGATGGTGGCGCTGATGCACGTGGGCGCACGCGAAATCATCACGACTCCCTTTTCTTTCGTGGCTACCGGGAATGCCATCCGGGCGACAGGGGCGAGACCGGTCTTTGCCGATATCGACCCTGTGACCTTCGCGCTGGATCCAAAGGATGTGGAACGCCGGATCACGCCCCAGACAGGCGCGATCCTTGCAGTGCATTGCTACGGTATCCCCTGTGACGTCGAAGCCTTCGACAGGCTTGAGCAGAAATACGGCATACCTGTAATCTATGACGCCGCCCACGCGTTTGACGTGCGCAAGGACGGTCAGAGCGTTCTGCGGTCGGGCAAGATGTCGGTGGTCAGTTTCCACGCAACCAAGGTTTTCCACTCGGCGGAAGGCGGCGCGATCATATCGCGCGATGCAGAAACGAAGACTGCCGTCGATCGCATCTGCAATCACGGCATAACCAACGAGACGACCGTGGACGTGATCGGCCTGAATGGAAAGATGAGCGAACTCCACGCGGCGCTGGGGTTGACGCAGCTCGGCCACGTCCGGGATGAGATCGCAGCACGGGGTGCGGTGGCAAGACGATATGCCGAAGGGCTGGGTTCGGTGGACGGGATCACGCTGGTCTGCGACGATCAGCCGGGCCACAACAACTATGCTTACCCGATCTTGGTGGAGCGCCACTTCCCGCTGACGCGCGACCAGTTACAGGCGCATCTGCGCACGCGAGGCATTGTCGCGCGGCGGTATTTCTACCCGCTGATTTCGGATCTTGCGGCCTTCCGGGCCGACACCGCGGGCGCTGACGAGGACTTGCACTTGGCGCGAGAGGCGGCTGAGCGCGTCCTATGCCTGCCGATGTACGGCGATCTGGAACGCGACAACCAGATGCGTGTGATCGATGCTATACGCGAGGTCGCGCTATAGGCGCAGCACTGCCCGGCACCTGCCCTAAGCGCAGTTGATCCGCCCATGGCCGTGGCGAGGTCCGCTCTGGATTCCCGGGGTTTCGGTCATGATCCCTGCTCTCGGACAGGATTCCAGAGGGTGCTTTTTTGGCCGCGCATGTAGCGTATCAGGCCAAGCGCCATGGCGAGGTTTGACATAGCAAAGAAAAAGAGCTGGCGCACCAAAGGCAGGGCGCGAAAACGGCCTGACATCGCAGCACCGCCGATGATTGCATAAGTCAGCACCTGCAGCGCCGCGATGACCAGATAAATCGGTGCGGTACCTATCAGGGCGAGATTAAGCGGCAGCAGTGCAAACAGGAAGAACGGTGTGAGCCGGCGCAGAAACTTGTGGGACAGCAATTGCCAAGCGTACCAGCCATGCTTCAGCGGATTCATGAGAGCGCGATGCGCCATCAGGGCGCGCCATCCACGTTCGGTGGACCGGATACGGCGTCCCATTTCCTTGCGGGCCAGTTCGGTTACGTGTTCGGTCGCCCGCACGCCACGTTCAAAGGCAAGCCGCCCCCCCATCGCCACGACACGCACCGAGTTGTAGAAGTCG
Organism: Rhodobacter maris; assembly: GCA_943369275.1. Taxonomy (GTDB): domain Bacteria; phylum Pseudomonadota; class Alphaproteobacteria; order Rhodobacterales; family Rhodobacteraceae; genus Paragemmobacter; species Paragemmobacter maris_A. Next base: position 3,758 of record CALRMS020000001.1, read on the forward strand.
TCCGCGCAATCCGGCCGAAAGGGCGCGGCATGGCGCGCACGGATCGCATAAAAGGATCCCTGCGCCGAAACCGCGCCGCCAAGACGGGTCTCGGCGCGTTTCATGGCCTGGTCGTATTTCCAGTAGAAGCCTTCGCCCCGCGCGATGGATCGTGACCCTGCCGATTCAACCGCGATCTCTCCGCAGACCCCTCCGATCGCGGGATCAGCGAAACAGTGCGCCATCGCCTCAAGTGCGCCTGGCGCGACAATGCTGTTGGCGTCTGTAAAAATGAATATCTCTTTGGTCGCCATCGGCAGGATGTGATTGAGCGCCAAGGCTTTCCCACGTCGGCCTTCGGGGATGACAAGACGCACCCTCGGATCCACAATCGCGCGGACTTCGTCTTCGGTTCGGTCAGATGAACCATCCGAAACAACGATCACCTCAACATCGTAGGCACCCGCGTCGGCAAGCGACAGGCAGTTGAGGACCTTTTCCCGGATGCAGGCTTCTTCGTTGTAGGCCGCGATGAGGAAACTGAAGGAGCGGGGGCTGACGCCCTCTGGCCGTGAGTCACGGCCAAACATGCGCGCGAAGAGCAGCAGAAGCACAGGGTAGCCAAGGATGGAATAGGCCAGAAGTGCGAAAACGGCCCAAAACAGGAATTCCGTCATAGGGCGTGCTCCTCGATCAGGTTCAGCAGATCTGCGGCGTTCCGGTCGATGTTGTATTCATCCAGCACACGCGCCCTTCCCCGCGCCGCAACTTCACGCGCCGCGTCCGGATGGGCAAGGACATGCGCGATCTTCGCGGCTAGCTCGGCATCGTTTCCGGGTTCAAACAGATAGCCGGTCACACCGTCCTCGATAAGTTCGGGGATGCCCGACAGACGGGATGCTATCACCGGGCAGCTGGCTGCAAGGGCCTCCATCGACACGACGGGGATGCCTTCGGATCGGTTCAAGCTGTCGGTCACGGATGGAACGACCACAAGATCGGCCGCGAACATCGCATCCTTCACCTCCGCCATCGTCGCAGGTCCGTGAAATGTAACCCGGCCCGGCAGGAGTTCGCGCGCGAGTGCCTGAAGCCGCGGTCCTTCGGGTCCACCGCCAAGCACGTTCAGGTGCCAGTCGTCTTGCGTCACCAGCCGCGCAAGAGCCCGAAGCAAGACATCGACCCCTTTCCGCGGCAGCAAGGCACCAACATAGGTGATGTTGCGGGGCCCCCGGCGCTGTGGGTCCGGCGCACGAGGCGGGAATCGGCGCGGGTCGACACCGCATCGGATCACGCTTGTCTTTTCCGCGTCAAAGCCATCGACACGTGCCATGAAGTCGCGATTGTATTCGGAAATGGTCCGCACGAACCGCGCCTTGCGGGATTTTTCGGCCAAAAGACTCTGCGATACGAATATGTCGTACATGTGCGCTGAAAAGCTGAAGGGCACGCCGTAGACTTCCGATGCAATCCATGCGGCCGTCGCGGGATGGGTGGCGAATTCGGCATGGATATGCTGCACGCCAGCCGCGCGGGCCTCACGGCCCAGTGCGAGTGACTTCGGCACTATGGCAAGGCTTTCCGCCAATCGCTTCGGTTCCCGCCACATTGCGCCAAGGATGCGCCCCAGCACGAGCGACAGCCGGATCGGATGGCGCAACATGGCGTCGGCCACGGCACCGGCGGGAAACCAGCCATAGGTAAAGCCGCGAGCGACGACAGGCTTCGCCTCATCATGCACGATTTCGGCGTGGCGAAAGGGCTTGAGGTGGAACACCCGCGCGTCGTGGCCTTTCGACAAATAGTGCAACACGTTCGCAATGGCGAAGGTTTCGGTGATCTTCGGGAATTCGCTCACAACGACGACGAGTTTCACCGTGTATCTCCTTTGTCGACCTGGGTCTGGAAATGGTCAGGAAGCAGGACTGCAAGATACTGATCAACGATGCGGGCTGGATCGAAGCGGGCCAGAACGGTTTCGGCGGGCGCGTCGATGGGCAGGCTCAGGGTCCTTCCCATGGCTTCGGCAAGCGCATGCGCATCGCCCACGGGCACCAGCGCACCCCATCGCCCGCCTTCGAGGATTTCATCGGGGCCGGTTGGGCAGTCAGTCGCGACGACAGGCGTCCCGACTGCAAGCGCCTCAAGCAGCACGCCCGGCAATCCTTCCCATCGAGAAGAAAGCACGAACAGATCGCTTGCCGCGATTTCGGTCGGAAGGTCACCGACGAAACCCGGCAGTGACACGCGCCCGGAAAGCCCCAGCCCGGCGACGAGCGACTCCAGTTCGCTGCGCAGCGCCCCCTCGCCGTAGATCACGAGCTTGGCCTCAGCGTTCGGAAGCAGCGCAAAAGCGCGCAGCAGGGTGGCAAAGTCTTTCTGCGGGGTAAGGCGCCCTGCCGCCACGATCACCGGACCCTGCTTTTCCCGCAACCAATCATGAGACGGCTTCCCCGCACTCATTGCCCTGATGCGGCCGAGGTCGACCGGATTGTAGATCGTCATCAGGCCAGCCCGCCCCGGGCCGAGGAACGTGGCAAATTCCTGTTCCATTGTCCGGGATACGCAGGTCACAAGGTCGGCCATTGGATAAAGGGTCCGCACCAGTCTTTTCTTGACGGCACGCTTCAAGACACTGCCGCCACTGACAAGCATGCTTAGGCTGTTTCGTTCGGCGACCACGATGCGCGGCCTTTGGCGCGCCAGCCTGCCGGCGGCGAGCGTCACAAGATTTGCATGCGTAAGTGCCGAAAGCACCGCGTCGGGGCGTGTTGCGTCCATATGTTGGGCGAGCGGTCGGATCGCCTTGATGATCCGTGACACGCCCAGATCGATGACGGGAATATCGCGGTCGAGAGCGGCCATGCAGGGGCCTTCGGCACGCCCGACAATCATCGCGATTGCCACGCCACGCAGGGCAAAGGCATTGGCCAAGGATACGATCACACGTTCCGCCCCACCTCCGCCGAAATCGGGCAGCACGATCGACATTCTTGCAGACTGCGTCATTACGCTTTTCCCAGTGCTGCAGCGCATGCGCGGACCGTTCAATTTCTTAACCCCTATTAGCAACGTCTGACCAAATTCAAAGAAAAAATCCGGAAAACAGTGCTTCCGAAAATCTGCTTACTTTTTCAGCTTCATCAGTTTACGGAACAGAACGAGGAAAAGATCACCGGCACGCTGCTCAAAACTCTGCGGCTTTCCAGCGACCTGCCAAACCAGCCGTAGGACAGCCGCGTATGTCGCAAGACCGACAATGCCGCAGGCAAACAGACGAAGAAGATAGAGAGGATCCCAGCGGTGCGACCCGTCCGGAAGCACATGGCCAAGCGCGAGAACGACGACTGCAAGCGCCGCAAGCGCAAAAACAATGCGCATAAAGCCCTTCAGGATGGCTATCCATTGGCCCTCCACCTCTCGCATGGCTACGACATAGGAAAACATTGTCCCGGACATCATCGTCAGCACGACCGCAAGAGCGGCTCCCTGCAGACCGAAAGTCTCGATCCCGAACCAAAGCGTGGGAACGAAGATCGCAAGGCCGACTGCCTGCCGAAATGCAATCAGGCGTGTGTGCCCTGCGGCAAGAACGACGGCTGCAGGCGCCGCGGCTGCGACGCCAAAGAATGCGCCGACAGCGAAGAACTGAAGAAAGCCCGCAGCAGGGGACCATTCCGAAGCGAGGAAGAACCTGATGACATCGCCCGCACAAAGACCAAGCAGGACGCTGAATGGCGCGCCAAAAGTCACCGAAACCAGTGCCGCGTCGGAAAAATCCTTGAAGGATACGCGATGGGCGTCCCCCGCCTCTGCACCCTCCGCGGGCCGAAGAAATCTGGAGAACAATGCAACGCGCAGAGCGGTGCCCAGTTCAGTGCCGATCAGTTCGGCGATCATCTTGGCAAGATAATAGGGGCCAAGCGCGGCGGGGCCGGCGATCTTGCCAATCACGAAAACATCGGCGCGAAGCCAGATCTGGAACAGAATCCCCTGCAAAATCAGCCATTTTGAGTGTTCTCCGATCTCACCCGCTGACTTGAGGCCAAGCTTGGGTCGCCGTGGATGCAGAAGAAAGCTCAGCGCCACGTCAAAGATCCGCTGGGTAAGGTAGCCAATAAGGATTGCCCAGAAACTCTTGGTCACAAGGGCAACGACAACCGCAACGATCAGTGCCGCGGCGCGACTGGACACGCTGGCCAGAAAGACCGTCCGAAAATCCATGGCCTTGAAGAACTGAGCCATTCCGACATTCGCAAATCCTCCGACTGCGATCGCCAGACCAAGCAGATAGAGCGGCCCGACCAGGAGAGGGTCGCCGTAAAAACTGCCGATCAACGGCGCGCAGACAACGACAAGGACGCCGCATATCAGGCCGCGGATGATCTGGATGGTCCATGCGGCGTTGAAAAGCGTCGCGGAATCCTCACGCGACCGGATGAGCGTGTAGTTGACCTGCGGTTCCGTGATCGCCTCGACGAAGAAGACGATGCTGAGGGCAAGAATTGCGCGCCCGAAATCTTCGGGCAACAGGATGCTCGACAAGATCAGCGTGCGAAAAATGCCAAGCCCACGCCCGACCCAGCGCATCGCCACAAGCCAGCCAACAGCCCGGGCCACCCCGTTTTCCCCTGCTGACTTGTTCACAAAATCATTCCCAGTCAATCCTACAGAAACCTGACGCTGCAGGTGCAAATTCCGTGTTTCAAAGGCTTTAAGTAATGTAAAGGCTTCGCTATATGAGTCACTGATCTTTTGAAGGAAGGGCTTTCCCTAGTGATCAAGCTCTCATCGTTTGGCCAGCGATATTCGCTGGTCAGCGTCATAATCCGGGCAGTTGCCATTGTAGCAACGTCCGGCATGGTTTTGAGCGCGCCAGCCGCTGCAGGACCTCTCGAACAGTATAGGGGGCTGTCCTGCGGCCAGATGCGGGAACCCGCACCAAGCGGTTACAAACGTGTGGTCAAGGATCTTTCAAGCAACAAAACGCTGGATATCGAAGGTCCCGAATGGAACGACACACTCGTGCTGAACTGCCGCATCAAGAATGTGAAGGGGGACGGAATCCGTATCCGCAACGTGCGGAACCTGACCATACAGGGATGCGAGATCGAGAATGTTTCGGGCGCCGGGATTGCCATGCGGTCAAGTGGTGGCTCAGAGAATGTCTCCATCATCGGCAACCGGATCGAAGACACCGGCAGCGATGGAATATCCGCAGCAAAACGGGAAGCGCGCGGCGTGGATCACACCGGTCTGTTGATCGGATGGAATGTTGTGCGAAACACCGGAGAGCGGGGGCGCGATGGTTATCATCACGGCATATACACGCAAGTCTCGGACTCGGTGGTGATCGCCAACACAGTAAAGGCTGACCGGGACGGAAACGCCATCTCCGTGCGCAGCTCGGGCCTCGTGGCCTGCAACGAGATTGCAGGGCGGTCGCGATCGGGCAAGCCAGGAATCCGCTATTTCGCGGATCACAGCACCGGCCCAAGCGGCAAGCTACTGATACGTAACAATTTTATTACCGGAACGGACGTCGCCGTTGAATTGATCCGTCCATCAGACGCTTATGCCCGGCGGCCGAAAAGCATCGTTCGCGTTTTCGATATCCGGGGCAACAGGTCAACCGCGCAGAACGTCGTTGCCGTCGACGACTACTGGTCGGATCGGAAGATTTTTGAGATTTCTCTGAACGACAACAAGAGGGTTGCGAATTAGTGCAGAGTGACATTGCGTTGAAACGATGGGCGGAAATGATCGGACGCAACAGCCAGACCTCACGTCAAGGCTAGAGCCCCGTAAAGCGAAATTGCGGCACAGGACCTGTGCTTTGCAGGAGAAGAACCCATGCAGAAAAAGCTACCGTCGCGCGAGCCAATCGAGAGCCCTGGCCTAGGCGCGCCGCTGTTTTCGGCAGGGGACTTTTTTCGGCTGTTCCGGAAAGCCCGAGTTCCAATCATCCTCTGCACCTTGGCCGTCGGCGTGGGGGTGTTCTTCTTCAGCCGTTCAGAAATCCAAAGAGCGCCAGATTTCACCAGCGCGACCGAAATCGAGCTTCTGCCCGGCGAGATGCAGCTTTCGTTCACGCGCAACGCACTTGGGGGATCGCGCGACGCGCAGATCGCATCCGTCGTAAGGAGCATTTCGGAAGAACTGACCAGCGACGACGTGCTGGCGCGCGCTGTCACGAACGTGTTCGGCTCCATTCCTGCCACGTCCAGCGAACAGACCCAGAGCAACTCGGCTGGCGCTGTTAAAGAGTTTCTGAACTGGCTGAATTACGGTGGGACCCCACCGGAAGGGCAGGATCCGCTGGCCCACTTCCGCGAAGCGATCGACATCGCGTCGATCGATGGGTCTTTCGTGCTTCGAATATCGGCCACATTGCCGGATCCACAGCATGCGGCACAATTGGCGAACGCGATTTTCGTCTCATACGAAGAAAAACAACTTGCCGAGATCGAGGCGACGGCGGCATCGGTGCGATCCGCCTATCTTGAAAGGATCACTCTGGCAGATACCGAACTGCAGGCGCTTGTCGCGCGCGAAGTGGAAATTGCCAGCACGTCCAGTGCCACCGCGGGTTCGGTTACTGTAACCCCGCCGACCACGACCGGACCATCAGCAGAGCTGCTGTCGAACCGTTTGGCGCAAGATACGCTTGTGCGAGAGATCGCAAGTTTGCGGAGCGAACTTGCATCGCGGGAAATCGACCTTGCCCAGATGGGATCGCGGGCTTCGGTGTTGCGTGAAGCGCGGCCTCCGGTCCTTCCGGACGGACCGTTGCCAATGGTGATGGGTCTGTCCTATGGCGCGGCGACCTTCGTCTTCTTGATGCTGTGCCTTGTGGCGTTCAACGTGATGCAGGGCGTGCTGCGCGTGGCCCGAATGGACCGCTGAATGACCGGTCCGGCGCGCCCCGGGAAAGAGCTCGCGACCGGTTGGGGTATCGCGGCGATGATCGCGGCTGCGATCTTGGCGCTGTCTTTCCTGTTGGTCACGCTCGGCAATGGCATTGGGACACCCTTTCTTTTGGCTGCTCTGCCGCTGGGTTTGCTGCTTTGCGCTTTGGCATGGCGGGCAGCAATGTACCTGCCGCTTGTCCTGCCGGGGCTTCTGATTTTCTTTCGTCAGAACGATGCGCTTGCCGCTCTTTCGGGGGTGCCGGTCGTCGATCTTCTGGCCTTCGTCCTGGGCGTGGCGCTGTTGGCGCGGCTGCGTCGCCGGGACGTCACGGCAACAGCTGTCGACGCGGCACTGATCCTGCTGCTTCTGCTGGGCTTGCTTGTGGTGCTCATTGCCTCTTCGGTCCATTCGATCGCACCAGAAGATAGCTTCACGACAATTCGAACTTTCACAAAGGACGTGATCTTTGCGGCGCTGATCGCACTTTCGATCAGGTCGGTTTCCGACCTTCGGGCATTTTGCGGGTGGCTGATCTTTGCCACGTCGTTTTCGGCGGTGATCGTGGTGCATGACACGTTTTCTGGAACGTCGTTATTCACGACTTTTGACAACGCAACCTGGCAGGGAGCACTTCGTTCGGCAGGAGCCTCAACCGAAGCCGTACCGAATGTGGCCACGATGCTGCTGATCGGGACGCTCCTGTCGCTTGTCTTTTCCATTCGGAACAGCTCTGCACGATTGCTGCACATCGCCCTGTTCATTCTCGGAGCAACGGCGATTGCTCTGTCGATAAGCCGCGGCCCTCTGGTCGCACTTGGATTGGGGGGGCTGCTTTTGCTATGGCGGTTGCGCAAGGAAGCGCTCTTCGCCAAGGCCATATCGGTGGCCATTCTGGCCGCGATTGTCGGGATGCTGGTCATGCCGCAACCGCTGATTACCAAATTCCTCGCCATTGCATCCCAATCCGAAGACAGAACGGTGGCCAGGAGGGTAAGCTATCAGGAAATCGGGCTTGACCTCTTCAAGTCATCGCCCGTTCTCGGCATCGGCCCCGGAGCCTATGCCGAGCACTATGCGTCCGATAGGTACCGCTTTGTAAGCGGGAGAGGCACCGAACCGCGTCCCCTGCACAACCTATATTTGCAGTTTGCAGCCGAGACCGGCACCATTGGCCTGATGCTCTTTGTCGGGCTGATCGCAAGTGTCGGGATGACCTTCCGAAGGGCGGCTGAGTATTCGGCGACGCATCTGCGCCACGTGGCGGAAGGGCTGTTCATTGCCTACGCCGCAATGTGCTTTCAATTCCTTTTCTTGTCATCGAAGTCGTTTCTCGGGCTGTGGATCATGGTGGGCCTGTCGATCGCGGTCGCCCGTCTGATTGCCGATGAAAGCAGGCTTCGCACAGGAAAACCCAGTTAGGATCCGGGCGCGCGAGCAAGAATCCGTCGCGCCACTGTGTCCCAGGAATAGGCTTCGGTTACCTGTCGACCGGCAAGCCCGAAACTGCGAGCACGGTCAGGGACGGACAGGAGCTGGTACAGGGCTTCCTCCAGTTGGCCTGGAGATGAATGTGGCACGCGAAAACCGTTCACCCCATCATGCACGACATCGCCGATATCGCCGACGCGGGTCGCGACCACCGGTAGTGCGTAGTGACCCGCCTCGACAAACACATTTCCGAACGGTTCCTGACGCGATGGAACGCACAAACAGGATGCCGCCCGATAAAATCGGTCGAGTTCCTCTATCCCGACGCGTCCGCGCACTTCGCAACCGGGCACCCCTTGGGCCTCTGCCGGAGTGCAGCCAAGGATCGTCAAGGTGGCGCTTGGCAGGCGTTTGCGCAATTCAATGAACGCGGCAAGCAAGTCCGGGCCACCCTTTCGTTCCCAGTTCACCCCTGCAAAAAGGATGTTCTGCCGGGCGTAACGTTCCGGTTCGGTGTCGAGCCGGGCTTGCGGGGTGACATTCGCGCCGGTTCCCACAAGTTCGGCCTTTTCCGGCGCAAGACCATAATGAGAAATGAGAAGGCGCTTCACCCGTGATCCGAAAGTGAAGACGTTTGTCGCGTCGCTGTAGATCTGGGCCTCCAGACGCATCCATTGTTCGCTTGGCCTTCCAAGCCCTTCGTTCCATTCTTCCGGGTTCTCGCGGAACGCCACGTTGTCGGTATAGACAAAATTGGGAATGGCACCGTTGGCCGCATTGAACAGGGACTGGGTCTGGATGGTGAAACAGTAGGGTTTTGCAAGGCTCGCTTGCCGGATTATCTGCCGTGACACAGCAAAGAACGTCAGGCTGCGCAGCATCCGATACCGCAAAATGTGTCGTGACCGCAAACTGCCAAGCCCGAACTCACCGATCGCTCCGAACAGAGACCGTTGGAAGCCGAGGCTGAAGGCTGGCATCTTTGCCGCAAGATCAAGATCATCGAATTGGATATCCGGTCGCACCCTGCGCAGAGCGGCCAGCAAATTCGCATTCACATGCGAAAGGCTACCCCTGCGCACGAACAGAGCAATCGGACGTTCCGCAAACTGCCCATTGACCGGCATATCCAATTCAACCCAGTTAACACCCGCTAACGAGATATTTTGTTGCACAGTTGACGGAAACCGGGAAGCGTTTTCAAAAGGAATTGCCCGCAGATGCGTTTGCGGACGCAATTGGATTTAATCTGATCTCCGGGAACTGGACCGTTTGAAACTGGAGCTTTCGGATAAGCTTTTCCTGGTTTGGGGACTGAGAAGGACAATCAAACAGCCCGGGGGACTGTTTGCCCGACAAAGCGAAATCGGATGAAGGCGAACAATTTTCACTTCATGGACCTTCGATTCAGACGCGCAGCAAGCGTTCATCATCAAAAAGGGGCAAGATGGAACGCAGATCGCAGTGATCTGCCGGAAAGTGAGGATCAGTCAGGTCCAGTCTCCAACATCAGAGGATGGAGTGATCGGGGGGCAGGGAAAAACCGGCTGGGCCCTCATCCGACACCACGTCAAACTTGGGCGATATCTCTCTTTGGTCAGTTGATCGAAACGGCCCGGACGATCGCTCGTCCGGGCCCAAACCCTTTAATTCGTGCAGCCTTTACTTGCCCCAGATGGCCGCATATGCCTCGCGATAGCCGTTGTTCGGGTCAAAGGCGTTGCCTTCGGTCCCGGCCAATCCTTCTTCGGTCACCAGCGCAGGCGCTGTGATGTAACCGGAACAAGGCTCGCCCTGAATAGCGCGGTTCAACTCGTCAACCAGCTGCCAGCCTTGCAGATTCAGCGGTTCAGCAACGGTGATGGTCTGATACTGCCCGGTGCGGATGCGCTGGAAGGCGGCCTCGGATCCGTCACCGGCAGATCCATTTTTCGGCGCCCCTTTGCCGTCAATGCCGGCGGCGGCAAGCGACGGCCCCATGAAATCGAAATACAGATCGTTGATCGCCAGCGAATGGGTCCAGCTTGCGCCATACTTCTGCAGCAGTGTCGTGGTCAGCGGCCCCATCCGGGTAGAGGTTTCCGCGATGGGCGTGTCGACATATTCCAACACAGTGCCACCGGCCGCTTCGATCGCTGCCTTCATCCGATCGGCTTTGTCGATGGCGATCTGATACGTGCTGTCGGTAAAGATCACGACGCCAGGCTTGCCGCCCGCGTCATCAATCGCCCATTTCGCGGCCACGTCCGACACGGTCATCGCGTCAGTGGACACGTTGGCAAAGATGCCACCCGGTGCGTCGCAGCCGATCTTCGGCCCAGAGTGCCAGGACACCATCGGGATGCCCGCTGCCGACACGCCTTCCAGCGCGGTCTGCTGTTCGGCGGCGTCAAAGCCGTTGATGACAACACCGTCAGGGTTCAAGGCAAGTGCTTGCCCCACCGCGCCTGAACGGCTTTGCACCGATCCTGCACCATCCAGAACCTTGACCGTCCAGCCGATCTTGGCGGCAGCTTCCTCGATGCCTGTCGTGACACCGAGAATGCCGCCATTCTTCAGGTCACCCGCCAGCACAACAATGGTCTTGCCTTCGGCTGCCTTTGGGCCGGCAGTCGGCCCGTCAAAGGCCTCTTGCGCAAAGGTGGGCAGGCCCACCGCCGCAAGGATCGTTCCTGCCAGAAGTCCGTTCAAAAGGGTCCGCTTCAGCATTGGTTTTCCTCCCCTAGATGCTGTTTTACTTAGATTTCGCGCCTTTCTTGCGCTGCGCGTATCCGGCGATGCCGATGGCGATCAGCAGCGTCGTGCCGTTGAACAGCGGCTCTACCCAGAAACTGCCGCCGAATTGCTGGATGCCGGAAATCCCCACGGCAAGGATCATCACACCGACGATCGTACCCCAGACGTTCACCCGACCCGGCTTGATCGTGGTCGATCCAAGGAATGCGCCAACAAGTGCGGGCAGCAAAAACTCCAGCCCCACAGAGGCCTGACCAATCCGCAGCTTTGAGGCAAGCAGCACCCCGGCCAGCGCGGTCAGCGCGCCCGAGGTGACAAAGGCGCCAATCACGAATTTCCGGGTAGGAATGCCGTTCAGTTCCGCAGCACGCTGGTTGGCACCGATAGCGTAAAGATACCGCCCTATGGGCGTGTATTCCAGAACGATCCAAAGCGCCAAGGTGATGGCCAGCACGTAAAAGGCAGTGATGGGCAGACCAAAGACAAAGGTACCGTTCAGCGCGTAAAAGGCATCAGGCAAGGTGCCGACCATTTGCCGCCCGCCGGTATGCCACAAGGCCAGAGCGTACAGGATCGTGCCAGTCCCCAGCGTCGCGATAAAACTGTCGATGCGAGCCACTTCGACCAGAAGGCCATTCAGGGCCCCGGTCAGCACGCCAAGCGCCAGCACAATCAAAACCGCCATGGGCCAGGGCAGGCCGTACATGGTTTGCAAGCTGATCGCGAGGATGTGCCAAAGCACGATGCCGTAGCCGACTGTCAGGTCGATCCGCCCCGCCACCATCGGGATCATCGCAGCAAGGGACAAGAGCGCGATAATTGCCTTGTCAGACAGGATCGATCGCAGGTTCAGCATTGTGGGAAAGGTGTTCGGCAGCAGGATCGAGAACGTCACGATCAGGCCGACCATCAGAATGACCAGACCATAGGTCGGTGCCAGCCGCAGCGCCTTTTTCAGCGGGGACAGCCCGGCCAGTTCGTCCTTGGTGGGTTCGATCGCGTTTGACTCGATTCCTGGCATGATATCCTCAGGCAGCTTCACCGGCCGAAGCGGCCTGGATCAGGGATTCGGTGGAAAGTTCGACGCCGGACAGTTCCGCCACGGGCAGGCCGCGGGAAAAGACGATGGCGCGATGACAGATATTGGCGATTTCCTCGAAATCGGTCGAGACGACCAGGACACCCATGCCAGAGGCCAGCGCCTGATAAAGCAGGTGGTAGATCTCCGCCTTGGCGCCGACATCAACGCCTGCTGTGGGGTCTTCGGTGATCAGCAAACGACGCCCGCTATCCAGCCAGCGCCCGACGACCACCTTCTGCTGATTGCCGCCTGACAGCGCCTCGATGGCCAGCGTGGGATCATTGGGGGACAGACCCACCCGTTTGCCAATGGCACGGGCCATGGCCTCTTCGCGGCTGGGGCGGAGCAGGGAGAGCAAGCCCCGCCCGGTGGCCGAAGGGTTGATGAAGGCATTCTCGCGGATCGCCATGCCCGGTGCGACGCTTTCGCCGACGCGATCCCGCGCGACAAGGCCGATGCCAGACTGCATGGCAGTCTGCGTGTTGCGAAGGTTTGGCGCGGCCCCGTCAAGAGTGACACTGCCAGCATGGGGGATGACCCCGAACAACGCGCGGCCGATGTCTTCGTGCCCTGCCCCGCGCAGCCCTGCCAGACCCAGCAGTTCGCCTCGCCGGATGTCAAAGCTGACCGGTCCCACAGCAGGCGTCGCCAAACCCTGCACACGCAGGATTGCCGGGCCCTCCTGCACCGCAGGGCGCGCGATTTCCCGCGCCTTGCGCCCCACGATCAGACTGACCAGTTCTTCGGGGGTGGTGTGTTCAATCGGGCGCATGCCCACCATCTGCCCGTCCCGCAGCACGGCCACGCGGTCGGCAATTCGAAAGATCTCGTCCAGGCGGTGGCTGACATAGATCATGCCCACACCGCGCGCCTTCAGCGGACGCAGCGCGGTGAACAACCGCTCCACCTCATCCGCGGGCAGGCTGGCGGTGGGTTCATCCAGCACAAGGTAATCGCAATCGGCGGCAAGTGCGCGGGCGATGGCGACCAGCGATTTCTGTGTGCGAGTCAGGTTCGACACACGCGCCGAGGCCGAAAACTCCGCCTCCACCAGCTTCAAAGCGGCATCGGCTGCGGCTTCAGTTGCCGTCCAGTCGATACGGCGACCCTTCTTCACATAGCCAAGCGCCAGCGCGATGTTTTCGGCCACGCTCATCCATTCGATAAGGCCCAGATCCTGATGGATGAAGGCCACCTTCTGCCCGCCAGCCTTGCCCGCCTCATGGGAATAAGGTTCGCCATCGATGAATACGCCGCCTTCATCGGGGCGGTGTATGCCGCCCAGCACCTTGATCAGGGTGGATTTGCCTGCGCCGTTTTCGCCAAGCAAGGCGACGATCTCTCCACGGCCTACCTTGAGAGACACGCCCTTGAGCGCGCGCGTCCCGCCAAAGGACTTCACGATGCGGTCGAACAACAGGCCGTCAGCCGACGGTTGCATGGAAACTCCTCCCTTTCATCACCGGCTTCCCCCTCCAAAGGTTTACCGGTAACGTAGCGAGAAGACGGCAAGGCTTTCCCTGTGTCAAGAATAAAGTTATCGATAACATACGCCAATCACAACCGTGGACTCGGACATGAAGGCCAATCTTGAAGACATCGCCCGCGCAGCCGGGGTATCGAAGATGACCGTCAGTCGCGTGCTGCGCGGCGGGTCAGGTTTTTCGGATGACACCCGGTTGCGCGTGATGCAGGTTGCTGAAAAGCTTGGCTATATTCCCAACCGGCTGGCTGCGGCCTTTGGCGCGGAACAGGCCAGCACCCTGGTTGGCATGTGCGTGCCGCGTCTCACTTCAGGGCTGTTTGGCCATGTGCTCGATGGGGTGGACAGGGCCCTGACGCGCCTTGGTTTCCAACTGATGATCGGGGCGAACAACCACGCGCCTGCAGAAGAGGAGGCCTGGGTCCGCCAGTTGGTCAGCTGGCGTCCTGCGGGTGTGATTCTGTCAGGCCGCACCCACACGCCAGCCACGGTGGACTTGTTGCGCAAGACCGCATTGCCAGTCGTGGAAATCTGGGATCTGACGACCAGCCCCATCGACATGGCGGTGGGGTTTTCACACCATGATTGTGGGGTGGAGATGGGTCGCCATCTGATCCGGCGCGGGCGGCGGCAAGCAGGCTATGTTGGCGCACTGGCACGGGCAGACGTGATGGGCGCGGCGCGCCTGGACGGGTTCCGGTCAGAACTGGCACAGGCTGGTCACCCGCTGGTTGATGCCGAAGTGCTGCACGACGCGCCCGGCTTTTATGCCGGCTACTACGGAATGGAGACGCTCTTGTCGCGGCGCGGTGATCTGGATTCAGTCTATTTTCACAATGACGAAATGGCGATCGGTGGACTTGCCTTCTGTCAGGCGAAAGGTCTGCGCGTGCCAGAGGATATCGGCATCGCCGGCTGGGGGGGGATGGAAGCAGCATCAATCCTGCCGCGCCGCCTGACAACCACAGTCGTGCCAACCACCGCCATCGGCAAGGCAGCGGCAGAGGCGTTGGTCGCCCGACTGACTGGCGCGGCCGGGCCGGAGGTTACAGTCGTGCCAACCCGCCTTGTGCCCGGTGAAACCGTCTAGACAGCCGCCCAGGGGCCATGCGGCCGCGCCAGCCCGTCGAGCCGTTCAAAACCGTGCAGACCGAAAAAATCGCGCTGGCCTTGAATCATGTTTGCCGTGCCACGTGCAGTGCGCATCATGTCGAACCACGCAAGCCCGGCCCCAAGTGACGGCAACGCAAGACCATGCAACGCACCCGTTGCCACCACACGTCGCAATGCGGGCAGGCACCGGCGCAGATGATCTGCAAAGAAATCCGACAGGATCAGATTACGATCAGGATCTTCCGCCAGTGCCGTGGCCATATCGTTCAGCATGGCCGACCGGATGATGCAGCCCGCCCGCCACACCCGTGCGATGGCCGGCATATCGAGCGCCCAGCGAAACTCGGCTGCGGCGGCCGTCATCATCGCAAAGCCCTGCGCATAGCACAGGATTTTGCCTGCGATCAGCGCCTGCTCCAGATCGGCAACCGTCAATGCATCACCGATGTGCGCGGGCGCTGGCCCGAAGACCGCCTCGCCCGCCGCCCGTTCGGCCCTGCGTGCCGAAACATTGCGCGCCATGACGGCGGCTTCGATCACGGGGATCGGCGCTGCAAGCGTCTGTGCCTCGATCGCAGTCCAACGTCCGGTCCCTTTTTGCCCCGCCGCATCGACGATCATGTCAAGAAGGGGGCCACCGCCAACAGGATCGACTGCCCCCGCCACTGCGGCCGAAATCTCGACGAGATAGGATTTCGACAGACCTGCGTTCCAGCCTGCGAAGGCCAAAGCGATCTGCGAGGCCTGCATCCCCATTCCATCTCGCATCACGCCATAGGTTTCGGCGATCATCTGCATGTCCGCATATTCAATGCCGTTGTGAACGGCCTTGACGAAATGACCGGCGCCATCGGGGCCCAGATGTGCGGCACAGGGCGCGCCGTCTTCGGCGCGGGCAGCTATGGCCTGCAGAACGGGGGCGATCCGACCCCAATCGCCGGGGGTGCCGCCCGCCATGATGGCGGGGCCATGTCGCGCGCCCTCTTCGCCACCCGATACACCGATCCCCATGAAACGAAAGGGCAGACCGGATGCTGTGCGGCGGTTCGTATCATGGAAATTCGCATTGCCCGCATCAATGACCAGATCCTCTGGCCCCAAAAGCGCAGCAAGGGCCAAAAGCTGATCGTCCACCGCCTCCCCTGCAGGAACCATCAGGATGATCGCGCGCGGAGGTTCCATCGCCGCGACGAATTCAGTCAGCGTATCGGCAGGGGTGATCCGCTCTGCAAGGATACCTGCCTGCGCCACAAAACTTTTGGTCACGGTCGTCGTTCGGTTCCAGACGGCGATCCCGAAACCTTTCTCCGCAATGTTCAGCGCCAGCGCGCCGCCCATAGTGCCAAGGCCGATCAGCCCGATTGTCGGTTTTGTCACGGCCATTGCGTACCCCTCCGGTTCAGGATGATGGAATAGACGCTGGTGGTGGCCGTGATGAACAGCCGATGCTTGGCCCGCCCGCCGAAGCAGATGTTTGATACCGTTTCGGGGACGAGTATCTTACCCAGCAGACGCCCGTCCGGTGCGATGCAATGAACCCCATCCCCGGCCGAGGACCAGAGATTGCCGTCCGTGTCAGTGCGGATGCCATCGGCGCACCCCGTGGCGATTGTGTGGAACACGCGCCCGTTGACCGGCTGCCCATCCACCATATCAAAAACGCGGATATTCTGGGGATCATCCGTAAACATGCGTCCGGTATCCGCCACATACAGTCGGCTTTCATCAGGGCTGAAGGCCAGGCCGTTCGGACAGGCTATATCCGTGATAACCGCCGCGATGTCCCCATCCGGGGCAACGCGATAAACCGAACAGGGCAGTTCCTGCGCCGCCTTGAAACCTTCGTAATCGGTCATGATCCCGTAATGCGGATCAGTGAACCAGATCGCCCCATCCTGCGCCACGATCACATCATTGGGGCTGTTGAGCCGCTTGCCGTGATAGCTATCGGCCAAAATCGTGATGCTGCCGTCCCATTCCGTGCGTGTCACCCGCCGGGTGCCGTGTTCGCAACTGACCAGCCGCCCTTGACGGTCACGTGTATGGCCGTTCGCATAGTTCGAGGGCGCTCGGAACGTGGTCAGCCCCTCTTCGCTCCATCGCAGGATGCGGTTGTTGGGAATATCGGAAAACATCAGGCAATCCTGATCCCCGCACCAAACTGGGCCTTCGACCCAGTCAAACCCCGTAGCGATCCGCTTTACCGGGGCATTGCCCATCACAAAGCTTGCGAAAACGGGATCATGGATCTCGAAAAAGGACATGCTGGTTCCCCCCAATCAGATTTGTTATCGTTATCACAAGGATGGATTTACCCAAAGGTTACAGATGCAGATGATCGAGACAAGCGCACGGCTGACCGACGCGGCCCTGATGGCCATGCTGTCGGCCGCAGTGGAAAAGGCCACGGCGATGGGCCAGCCGCAATGCATCGTGATCGTCGATCCTTCCGCCGTCGATCTCGCCTCTTTTCGCATGACGGGTGCGAAAGTCCTGTCGCTGCGCTCGGCCCGCGCAAAGGCGCAGACCGCCGCCTCGACCGGGCGCGCATCGCATCTGATCGCAGAACCGGTGCGCCCGGCGATAGCTGCCGCAACCGACGGGGCGGTGACAGGTCTGCCCGGCGGGCTGGCGATCTGGCGGGATGGTGTCTTGCTGGGTGGCATCGGCGTGGGTTCTGGCACCGGAGATCAGGATCTAGAGGTGGCGATGGCGGCCTTGGCCGCCATCGGCGCGACGCCAGACTAGGCCGGGGCGAATTCGATCTGCGCTTTCATAGCCTGACTGCGATCCGATGCCAGCCGGAATGCCGTTTCGGCATCCGCCAGCCGCACCGTCTGGGTAATCAGCGGCTTGACGTCGATCAGCCCCTTTTGCATCAGGCCCACCCCGACCGCGAATTCAGGGTGAAACCGGAATGATCCCCGCAGATCCAGTTCCTTGGCGGTGATTGCCATCATCGGCAGGGTCATGTCCCCGCCCAATCCCAATTGCAGGATCACACCGCGCGGGCGCAGGGCCGCGATGCCGCCTGCCAACGCGGCCGCGACGCCCGTGCATTCATAAAGAACGTCGAAATAGCCCTTGTCCACACCATAGGCCGCCAATGCCTCTGGCTCGCGCCCCGTGTTGATGACCCGATCCGCCCCCACCTGTGCGGCAAGCCATAAGGTGAAATCAGACAGATCCGTCGCCACGATCTCGGCCGCGCCGGCGCGCCGCGCGGCAATGATCGACAAGACGCCAATCGGGCCACAGCCCGTGACAAGCACCCGCTTTCCCAGCATGCCCCCTGCCCGCGTGGTGGCATGCAGCGTCACGGCCAAAGGTTCGGCCATCGCCGCCTCGCCTGCCGTCAGCCCGCTTGCGTCGATGCATTGACTGGCATCTGCGACCAGACTTTCCCGAAAGGCCCCCTGAATATGCGGAAACGGCATGGCCGAGCCATAAAACCGCATGTTGAGGCACTGGTTCGGCAACCCCTCCAGACAGAATTTGCAGCCACCACAAGGCCGCGACGGAGAGACCGCAACAAGTTGGCCGGGCGTGAAGCCGGTCACGCCGGGGCCAAGCGTTTCGACAAAGGCCGAAACCTCATGCCCCAGGATCATCGGCTCGCGCAGACGCACCGCGCCAAAGCCACCGTGGTTGTAGTAGTGCAGATCCGACCCACAGACCCCGCCAGTGGCAAGGCGCAGGCCAATTTGCCCAGGGCCGGGGGTTTCCACCGGGCTGTCTTCGATCCTCAGGTCCCGTGCGGCATGAATGACGATGGCGCGCATGTCAAAGCACCGGCGTCGGCAGGGGCTGGCCTGCGAAATGTGCGGTCAGGTTATCGCGCAGCAACTGGCCCATCGCCTTGCGCGTCTCGACCGTGCCGCTGGCGTGATGGGGTTGCAACAGAACATTGGGCAGCGACAGGAAACGCGGGTTCAGCTTCGGCTCCCCCTCGAACACATCCAGCGCGGCAGAGCCAAGCTTGCCGGTTTCCAGCGCGGTCAGCAGGGCCTCTTCATCGATGTTCGACGCGCGGCTGATGTTGATCAGCATCCCCTCTGGCCCCAACGCCTCGATCACCTTTGCGCCGACGATGTGGCGCGTGGCGGCGGATGCGGCCAACGTCACGAACAGGAAATCCGACCGCGCGGCAAGGGCTGCAGGATCGGCGATGAATTCCCACCCTTTGGCAAAATCCTTCGGGCCGATGTCGGAATAGGCGATCTCCATGTCAAAGCCCGCCAGACGCTTGGCAACCTCATACCCGATACGGCCAAGTCCCAGCACCCCGGCCCTGCGCCCCCAGACTTTGCGTTTCAACGGGTAAAGCCCCTTGCTGGCCCATGACCCGTCCCGGACCCATGTTTCCGCACCGATCATGCCGCGCGACTGCACCAGCATCATCGCAACCCCAAGGTCAGCCACGTCATTGGTCAGGACATCGGGTGTATTCGTCACCCGAATGCCGCGCGCACGGCAGGCATCCAGATCGACCGCGTCATAGCCGACACCATAGACGCTGATTACTTCCAGCTTCGGGCAGGCCGCGATCATGGCCGCATTGGCTCCCAATTCACCGCGCGTGGCGATGGCCCGCACCTTTGGCCCATGTTCGGCCAGAAAGGCCGCCTTGTCGGCAGCTTCGAAATAACGATGCGCGTGAAACGCCGCGTCGATCGGGCCTTGATCCCACTCGGGGTAAGGTCCGACCTGCAGAATGTGGGGCTTGTCCATGTTCTCTCCCGTCGGGGGTTGACAGCAATTGTTATCGATAACATAAACATTGCCACCACCGCTTGTCGAGAGCGAAGTGAAGGAGAATGTGACGTGGCACTTACGCTTTTCGATCTGACCGGCAAACGCGCCCTGATCACCGGGTCTTCGCAGGGCATCGGCTTTGCCTTGGCACAGGGTTTGGCGGCAGCCGGGGCGCAGGTGGTGCTGAACGGCCGCGACGTGGCCAAGCTGAAGGCAGCGGCGGCCCTGATCCCCGGCGCGCAGACGCTTGCCTTCGATGCGACCGACCATGCGGCCGTGCGCGCGGCTGTGGATGAGTTCGAAGCGGCAGGCAATCCCATCGACATCCTCGTGAACAATGCCGGAATGCAGCACCGCGCCCCGCTTGAGGATTTCCCGCCCGAAGCATTTGAGCGGTTGCTGCAGACCAACATCGCATCCGTCTTTCACGTCGGTCAGGCGGTTGCCCGCCACATGATCGCGCGGGGTCGGGGCAAGATCATCAACATCGCCAGCGTGCAAACCGCTCTCGCCCGCCCTTCCATCGCGCCCTACACGGCGACAAAAGGGGCGGTCGGCAACCTGACCAAGGGCATGGCAACCGATTGGGCCAAGTACGGGCTGAACTGCAACGCCATTGCGCCGGGCTATTTCGACACGCCGCTCAATGCAGCGCTGGTGGCCGATCCGGTTTTTTCCCAATGGTTGGAAAAGCGCACCCCCGCCGGGCGCTGGGGCAAGGTTGAGGAATTGCAGGGGGCCTGCATCTTCCTCTCGTCGGACGCGGCCAGCTTTGTGAACGGCCATATCCTGTATGTGGACGGGGGCATCACGGCCTCGCTATGACGCAGCGCATCGTGATCATGGGCGTTTCGGGCTGCGGTAAATCCAGTGTTGGCGCAGCCTTGGGTGAACGGCTTGGCATCCCTTATCGGGATGGCGATGACCTGCACCCGGCGGCAAATGTCGAAAAGATGCGCGCAGGCATCCCACTGAGTGACGCGGATCGCTGGCCCTGGCTGGACCGCGTGGCGCGGGTGCTTCATGACGATGCGCCCGTGATCGTCGGCTGTTCGGCACTGCGCCGGGCCTATCGTGACCGCATCCGCAGCGCGGCGGGCGGGGCCGTTCGCTTTGTCCATCTGACGGGCAGCCGAGAGGTCATCGCAACCCGCATGGCGGCGCGGACAGGTCATTACATGCCCGCCACCCTGCTGGACAGCCAGTTCGCCACGCTTGAGCCCCCCGCGCCAGATGAGGCGCTGACGCTGGACATCGCCGCGTCGATGGGCGCGCTGGTGGATGCCATCCTTGCCGATATCACAGGAGAGACAGCATGACCGGAACCGTCGCACTGATCGGTGCAGGGGCGATGGGCGGTGCCATCGGCGCGCGTCTGGTGCAAACCGGAACGCCCCTTGTGGTGTTTGACCTCGATCCGGAAAAGGTGGCCGCGCTGGTGGCGCTGGGTGCCACAGCGGCGGACTCCGCGGCGGCGGCAGCGCGGGCCGCAACGGCCGTCATCCTGTCACTGAACGCGCCGCGCATCGTGCGCGCGGCTGTGTTCGGTGAGGGCGGCATTGCCGAAGGCGCCAGACCGGGTACGCTGCTGATCGACATGTCCTCCATCGATCCGGAATCCACCAAGGCGCTGGCGGCGGATGCGGCCGCGCGGGGGCTGCGCTGGGTGGACAGTCCGCTATCGGGCGGCATCCCCAAGGCCGCACTGGGCCAGTTGACCCTGATGCAAGGCGGGGCCGAGGCTGATGTGGCCGAGGCGCAGGCCGTGCTGGCGCAGGTGGCCAGCAATCAGACCCGCATGGGCGGGCCGGGGGCGGGGCAGACGACCAAACTGATCAATCAGGTGCTCTGCGGCCTGGGCTTTCTGGCCGTGGCCGAGGCGACGGCGCTGGCCGAGGCGGCGGGCGTCGATGCCACGATGATCCCAAAGGCCCTGCGCGGCGGGCGTGCCGACAGCGCGATCCTGCAGGAATACATGCCGCGTTTTGCCAGCCGCGATTACCGCCGCACGGGCCGCATCGACAATATGGTAAAGGATCTGAACGGTGCCGCCGATCTGGCTCGCCTCACCCACACCGCGATGCCCCTTACTGCGCTATGCGCCGAGATTCACCGCATGCTGACGGCCGCCGGTCTGGGCGGCGAAGATCAGGCCGCGTTGATGGAATTCTTCAAAGGCCCGCAAAAGGAGCAATTTGCATGATCACCCGCTATGCCCTGTTCGAAGGCAAGGTCCATGACGGCCAGACCGAGGCGTTCCGCAAGGCGGTACTGACCGAAATCCTGCCAAAATGGAAAGCCTTTCCCGGCGCGCTTGCCGTACGTGTCAGCTTTGCCGAAAGCCGCGATGACGGGGCCCCCGAATATCCGCTGATTCTGGCCATCAGCTATCCAGATCTCGCCGCCGTGGACCGCGCCCTCGCCAGCCCTGCCCGCAGCGAAGGGAAGGCCGCAACCGAGGCGGTGCTTGCACGCTTTTTCACCGGGCGCATCCATCACCACATCACCACGGCGCATGATCACGAGCTGGCCTGACAGCAACCCTGTCCCGGCGCAGCCCGAACGGGGCGGGGCTGGATTCATGGATCAGGTATCGTTACCATGACCCCATGACGCCGCCTCGCAAAGCCCCGACAATGACCGATGTCGCCCGCCTTGCGGGCGTGTCGCCCATGACAGTGAGCCGGGCCTTCAAGGCGGACAGTTCAATCAGCGGCGCAACGCGCGAGGCGATCCTTCACGCAGCCGATACGCTGGGTTATGTCTTCGACAGCACGGCATCCAACCTGCGATCGCAAAAGACCGACTTTGTCGCCGTCACCATCCCGTCAATCAACAATGCCAATTTCGCCGATACGGTGCGTGCCCTTTCGGATGGGCTGAAATCCCGCGGCCTGCAGATCCTGCTTGGTACCACAGATTACGACATGACCGAGGAAGAGCGCCTGATCGAACAGCTGCTCCGCCGCAGGCCAGAGGCGATTGTGGTCACGGGCGGGAACCATACACCCCGCGCGCGGCGCATGCTCGAAAATGCGGGCATTCCAGTGATCGAGACATGGGATCTGCCCGAAACGCCAATCGACCACGTCATTGGCTTTTCGAACGCGCAAGCGGTGCGCGGAATGGTCGATCACTTTGTCGGGCGGGGGCTGACGCGCATCGCCTTTATCGGCGGCGATGTCAGCCGTGATACCCGTGGTGCCGACCGGCGCGCGGGGTTCATCGCCGCGATGCAGGCGCATGGCCTTGATGCTTCGCGCCTCGTGGCTGCGGGACCGCCGCCCATTTCGATGCGCGAAGGTGCCGAAGCGATGGCCCGCCTGCTGGACAGTTTGCCGGATACCGAGGCCGTGATCTGCGTGTCCGACCTCTCGGCCTTTGGGGCGCTGACCGAATGCCAAAGGCGCGGCGTGCATGTGCCCGACCGCATTTCCATCGCGGGTTTCGGCGATTACGAGATTGCCGGAATTTCCGTGCCCTCCCTCACGACCATCAACCCGCACCCCCGCGATATCGGGAACCGGGCCGTGACCCTGATCGAAGACCTGATGGACGGAAAGCAGACAGCGCCTGCGCGCATCGTCATCTCTCCTGATCTGATCCTGCGCCAGTCGAGCCTTTAGGGCCGAAATGGCAAAAGGGGCGGTCGCCCGCCCCTAGCCTTCAGGTCTTTGCGTGGCGCGGCTTACTGCTGCGCGGCGAGGATGGCGTTGACCACAGCGTCACCCTGCTCGGCGATGAAGCTGTCCCAGACCGGCTTGACAGCAGCCTGGAAGGCGGCGGTGTCCACATCGGTGTTCACCTCCATACCGGCGGCCTTCAGCTCTTCGATCATGCCGGCTTCCTTGTCCTGCACGGCCTTACGCTGCATGGCCACCGCTTCTTTCGCGACTTCAACGATCACCGCCTGCTCTTCCGCCGTCAGGCCGTTGAACTTGGCATCGTTCATCACCAGAGCCAGCGACGAATAGGCGTGCTGCGTCAGGCTAAGATAATCCTGCACTTCATTGAACTTGAACGACAGCACGATCCCGATCGGGTGGTCCTGTGCGTCAACGACGCCGGTCTCCAGCGCGGTGTAAAGCTCGGCCACCGGCAGCTGCGTCGGGTTGGCACCCAGCAGCGCGAACATTTCATTCAGCGCCTTGGAGTTGTTAACACGCATATTCAAGCCGGACACATCGGCAGGCGTCCGGATCGGCCCACGATTGTTCGTCATGTTGCGATAACCGTTTTCCGGAAAGCCCAGAACCTTCAGACCGTGCTGGGGGAACTCGCCCGCGATGCCCTGCCCAATTTCCCCATCCAGCACCGCATAGGCGGTGTCACGGCTGGGAAACATGAACGGCAGTTCAAAGGCCCCGGCCGAAGGTACCAGACCGGTAAAGTTGTTCAGACCCGACATTGCGATGTCGATGATCCCCGACCGCGCGCCGTCAATCATCGCCGCGTCATTGCCAAGCTGGCCTTGCGGGAAAATGGCAACCGTCACCGACCCGTTGGTGCGCGCCTCGACCTGCTCCTTGAAGAACAGCGACAGGGTTTGCTGCAGGTCCGTTTCCGGCGCTGCATGGGCGAGTTTAAGCTCTGTCTGCGCCTGTGCCGCAACGGCGGCAAAGGCAAAGGCCGAAGCCAGGCCAAGTGTCTTGAACAGATTCATAGTCAGTCCTCCCTTTTATCTTGCAGAACCGCCGAGGATGTCGGCGGGAATGGTGATCAGTTCCGGAAACAGGATGAAAAGGCCCAGCAGCACGGTATAAGCCGCAACGAACGGGGTGACGCCCTTGACGGCGGTGCTCATGGTCACCTTTGAAACACCGCAGATCACGTTCAGCACCGTTCCAACCGGGGGCGTCAGCAACCCGATGGAACAGTTCAGCACGAACATCAGGCCGAAATAGACCGGATCAATGCCCGCCATCGCGGTGATCGGCATGAACAGCGGCACAAGGATCAGGATCGTCGGCGCAAGGTCCATCACCATGCCCACTGCAAAGACGATCAGCATGATGACCAGCATCAACAGGCGCGGGCTTTCGATCAGCGGTGCCAACAGCACACCCAGTTGCTGCGGCAGTTGCGCCACCGTGATCAGCCACGACGCCACCATCGCAGCCCCCACAAGGAACATCACCATCGCCGTTGATCGCGCCGCCGACAGCAGCACCTCATACATCATCGTCCAGGTCAGAGAACGGTAAACAACGGTCGATACGATGATGGCATAGACCGCCGCGACGACTGCCGCCTCGGTCGGGGTAAAGGCGCCGGAACGAATACCGCCGATGATGATGACCGGGAGAAGCAGCGCCCAGAACCCATCCTTCAGCGCGGCCATCCGCTCCGCGCCGCTGGCGCGCGGCAGGGTCTCGATCTCTTCGTTGCGCATGACATAGCGCCAGACCATCATCAGCGTCAGGCCCATCATCAGCCCCGGCGCGATCCCGGCCATGAACAGCTTGCCAATGGATATGTTGCCCGCAACGCCCATCAGGATCAGTGGAAGCGACGGGGGGATGATCGGCGCGATGATCCCACCCGATGCCAGCAGGCCAAGGCTGCGCCCTTCGGGATAGCCCGCCTTGCGCATCATCGGGTACAGGATCGACACCAGCGCCGCCGCATCAGCCACGGCCGACCCGGACAGGCCGGCCAGCACGATGGATGTGATGATGGCGACATATCCCAGCCCGCCGCGCCGATGCCCGACCAGCGTCATGGCAAGATTGACGATCTTGGTCGACAACCCGCCACGCGACATCACCTCGCCCGCAACAAGGAAGAACGGAATGGCCAGCAGCGGGAAACTGTCCACCCCATTGACCAGCCCCTGAGCAAGGATGTCAGAGCTGAACGTATCCAGCTGGATCATCAGCGCGATCGAGGCCAGCAGCAGGGCAAAGGCGATGGGCAGGCCGATCAGGATGCCAAAGAACAGAACGGCCAGAAACAGGACAAGGGTCATGCGTCGTGCCCCTGCCGTTGGGAAAAGGGCGTCGGATCAAAGAAGCGGCCAATCGCAACCGCGCCCATCAGCAGGGCAGACACCACGCCCGCCAGATAGAACAGTGCCGATGGCAAACCCGTGACCTGCGAGAAATTGGACCAGTTCGCTGCCGTCTGATGCCATGAGCCGATAAAGAACATCACCATGCACAAGATGATGACCAGCCAGCACAGACGGCGCAAGAACGGGACGGCGCGCGGAAAATAGCGCTCGGAGAACTCCGTCAACGCCAGATGTTCATCCTGCCGCAAGGCAACGACCGATCCCAACAGGACGATCCATACAAAGCCCAGACGTGCCAATTCGACCGATTGGCGAATACCGGAAGAAAAGCCGTAGCGCATCACGACATTGGCAAAGACAATTGCAATCATCGCGCCCATCATCACGACAAGCACGAGATCAATGATCGACCAGATCCGCCGGATGACCGATGACATTCCTACCTCCCCACCCCGAAAACCCACTTCTTTCTTGCGAAAGACTCCTCCTTTGGGTTATCGTTAACCCAAATTGGTAACGATAACATGCATCCAAGTCAACCCCCTTCGCCCGGTCGCGCACCAACGATCGTGACCGTCGCCGCGGCTGCGGGCGTAAGCTCCATGACCGTATCCAAGGTGCTGCGCGGCACCGGGCGGATCAGCGCGGCAACGCGCGAACGCGTGATCCGTGTGGCCGATGAGCTTGGCTATGTTCCCAATGGCCTGGCCGGGGCCTTGTCATCGCAGAACAGCCAGATCGTGGGCGTCCTGATCCCGTCCATCGGGGATATGGTGTATTCTGGCGTTCTGGCCGGGATCAACGCCGTTCTCGTCCCCCGCGGACTGGCCAGCTTTATCGGCGAGACGTTCTTTGATGCGCAGAACGAGGCGCGTTTGGTCCGCACCATGCTGTCCTTGAAACCGGCCGGGCTGATCCTGACCGGAGGTCTGGCGCGTACAGCGGGAACGCTTCATCTGCTGCGCCAAAGCGGTGTGCGCTGTGTTCAACTTTGGGACGGCGATCACCCGGACCTCGATACGACTGTCGGTCTGTCCCATATCGCAGCCGGACGTGCCGCGGCGGATATCTTCTTGTCCTCGGGTCTGCGGGATGTCGTTTTCATCGGCGCTCAGCTGGACAAGGATCTCTGCGCCGCACGTCGGCTGGAAGGGTTTCATGCCCGCATGACCCAGGCGGGGGGTACCTGCCACGTTCTGGCAGATGATGCGATGCAGCGTGACGCAGCATCCGGGCAGATGCTGACGGCGTCTTTGCTGCAAGGGTCAGCCCTGCCAAAGGGAATTCATTACCTCAATGATGCGATGGCAATCGGTGGCTTGCGGGCCTTGGTGGATGCCGGGATCGACGTTCCGCAACAAACCTCGGTCATCGGTTTCAACGGCACTTCGCTACGCCATGCGATCCAGACACGGCTGACAACCATCGAAGTGCCGCTTGACGAAGTGGGTACACGCGCCGCACTGGCCCTGCTTGCGAAGGAATCCACCGCGACCGACCTTGTTCCCTTCCGCATCGTCATGGGGAACACCGTCCGGTCCTGACCCGACTGCCGGTTTATCGCAGACACTCTCACCTTGATCCGGCAGCCCTTGCAGGGGTGATTTCCGTGCAGTGCTCGTTGCCCCCCACAGCGCCGGTCCGGTTTCATGCAGGCCCAGGCTTCACCCGGCGAAGGGGACGGCAGGTCCCGCATCCATGTCAACGGACCGAAGGTCGTTGGGAGAACGATGCAGGACAAGTCGTCTTGTTCTGACCGCCGCGCTTTCCAGGACGAGCCCCCGCCCCAAAGCCGGCCCATTGCTGATGCAGATCAAGGTATCTGCACCGTTGGCTGCCTAAGGTGGCGATGCGGCCCAAATGGAGGTCGACCGCTTTTCCAGCACCCCGCGCGGACCACGACAGGAACGGAACATGCCTCCTTCAACAAAGGTGACGGATATCGCGGGTCAGGCGAAACCCGTTGCCGCGCCAGATGCGCATGGCACACAAGAGGGGCGGTTGGTGCCCGCGATCATTCCGCCCGTCCCGCCCACGCCATCAGATCCGCCACAGCCCAAGCGCGGCCTCTGGCCGTTTCTGTTAGGTGGCGGGGCCGCCGTGGCCATCGCCGCACTTGCCTTTCTGCAGCCATGGAAATCCACGATTGCCGAGGTCGCCACCGAAACTGTGGTAGCCGCTCCCGCCACCCGTGTTCTTGCTGTCAACGGCCGCATCGCAGGGCTCCGGTCTGTCGACGTCCGCCCGCAGGTCACTGGCACGCTGCTGTCCATCGCCGTTGCCGAAGGGGCGGTGGTGCGCATGGGGGAAACACTGGCGCTGATAGATCCCGCAGCCCAGCAGGCCGCTGTGCGACAGGCCATGGCAGGCCTTGATGCCGCCCTGGTTGCCCAGGACGCGGCGCGGGCCAACCTTTCGCGCACACAGGCGCTTGGCAACAACGCCGCCCGTATCGTGCTGGACAGCGCGGCGCGCGCCGAACAGACTGCGGTCCAGGAAGTGGCGCGCCTGTCCGCCCTGCTGGATCAGGCGCATATCCAGTTGGCAAAATTCACCATCCGCGCGCCCCTTTCTGGCACCGTGCTGGAAGTCACCGCCGATCCGGGCCAAAGCGTCGATCCTGCTGTCACATTGATGACCATCGCAGACATGACGCGCCTGCTTGTCGAAACGGACGTGGACGAATCCTATGCCACGCAAGTCCGCATTGGCCAGCCGACGGCCTTGCAACTGTCGGGCGAAGCGGTAGTGCGCCCCGGACATGTCAGCTTCGTATCCCAACGGGTCGATGCCTCGACCGGCGGACTTGCCGTCAGGCTGACACCGGATGTTCCGCTGATCGCGCCCATCGGCCTGACCGTCACGGCGAACATCACCGTGGACGACCGCGCAACCGCCATCACCGTGCCGCGTGCCGCGCTGATCAAGGCCGCCGAGGGGGATGCCGTCTTTGTCCTTCAGGATGGGACAGCCCGTCAGCGCGCGGTGCAGGTGATCGATTGGCCCGCCGCCCGCCTGATCGTGACCGAAGGCCTGGCGGTTGGTGACATCGTCATCGCCGATGCCACCGGCATCGCAGATGGGCAATCCGTTTCGGCAGCACCCTGATGCCCTATTCGCTCAAGATCGCCCTGCGCTATCTCACCGCCAGCAAGGCGCAAACCGCGCTGCTTGTGCTGGGCGTGGCAATCGGAGTCTTCATCTTCATCTTCATGTCGGCGCTGATCGGGGGCCTGGCCGAATTCATAATGGCGCGTACGGCGGGCGACATGGCGCATATCACCATTCAGGCCGAAGCAATGGACCCCGCACTGCTGCTGCCTGCCACCGGTCGCACCATCCTTCTCGTGCAGGAACCTTCCACCCAGCGGACGGCGGTGCTGAAAGACACGCCCGCTCTTCTACCCCTGATCGAAAAACTTCCCGGGGTAATCGGCACCTCACCGCAGATCAACGGATCGGGCTTTCTGACGCGCGGCGCGCAGGTCATGCAGGTCTCCATCAGCGGGCTGGAACCAGGCCGCGAATCCGTCATCGCCAATCTGGCAAGCTACATAACCGAAGGTACGGCGAACCTTGGTGCGGGCGGCGTTCTCGTCGGCAAGACGCTGGCCGAAGACATGGACCTGCGGCTGGGCCAGACCGTCCGCCTGCAAAGCGCCAACGGGATCGATGCCCTGCTGACAATTACCGGAATATACGAGATGGGATCCGGCGGGCCAGATCGGCGACAGGCCTATGTAAGCCTCGCCACGGCGCGCACCTTGTTCCAGATGCCACAGGGTGTGACACGGATCGAAATCAAGCTGGCCGATCTCTACTCCGCCGACACGCTTGCCCCGCGCATAAAGGCGCTGACCGGGCTGGATGCGAAATCCTGGACAGAGCAGGCCGCCCAACTTCTCGATGCGCTCCAGGCGCAGGCGCAGACCGGGTACATCCTCAAGGGCTTTGCGCTTCTGACCATCATCATCGGGGTGGCCTCAGCGCTTCTGCTGTCAACCTACCGGCGCAGGCCGGAAATCGGGATCATGCGCGCGATGGGGGCTGGGCGATGGTTCGTGACCATCGTCTTTGTCACACAAGGCGCGCTGATCGGGTTGATGGGCGGCCTGTTCGGTGCCGCCAGCGGTTATGCGGTGCTTCTGGCCTTTCCCGGACGTGACAGTTTTGCGCCAGGGCAAAACGGACTGCCCATCGACATCACACAGGGCGCTTATGGTCTGGCCATACTTCTCACGACACTGGGCGCTATAGCCGCCTCGATCCTGCCTGCGCGCGCTGCCGCCCGGCTGGACCCGGTCACGGCCATCGGCCAATGACCGCGCTGCTCGAGGTTCGCGATCTGGTGAAAACCTTCGGCACCGGTGATGCCGAGACGCGGGTGCTGCGCGGCCTGAACCTTGCGATGAATACCGGGGAACTCGCCGCCCTGCTTGGCCCGTCCGGATCGGGCAAAAGCACGCTGCTGACGATCCTTGGCACCCTGATGCATCCCACATCCGGCAGCCACAGCATGCTGGGCGTCGATCTCACCATTGCCTCCGACAAGGCATTGACCGAGTTCCGCAACCTGCACATCGGTTTCGTGTTCCAGTTTCACAATCTGCTGCCCGATTTCACCGCGTTGGAAAACGTCATCTTCCCCACCGCAGTCCGCGAAGGGCGCGAGACAGCGGCAGCCCGATCGCGGGGAAAGGAACTGCTGGTACGCATGGGGTTGGCCGAACGTGTCCATTTCCCCTCTGCCAATCTGTCTGGCGGTCAGAAACAGCGCGTAGCGGTCGCACGCGCCCTGATGAACCGCCCCGAACTGGTGCTGGCAGATGAACCCACCGGCAACCTCGACCGTGCCTCGGCGCTTCAGGTGATGGACCTGATCGCCGAAATCAACCGCGACGAAGGCACGACCTTCCTTATCTCCACCCATGACGAAAAGATCGCCGCGCTCTGCCGCCGCCAGATCGTCGTAGGGGATGGGCTGGTCACCGGCTGAGGCGGACAATTCCCGCCACCGCCCACCCCGTCAAACTGGCCGTGCTTAACCTGGGTCAAGCCATGGGTCGGCAAGCCCCGCTACACTGGCACCACCAAGGCGACAGGAGCCAGCAATGCCACCCACCGAGAAACCCCGGTTCCGCTTTCCCTCGGCCTTCACCATCCTCTTCGGCCTCATCATTCTGGTCGCCGGACTGACGTGGATCATCCCGGCCGGACAATATCAGCGCATCCCGTCCGAGGTTTTGGGCAAGGATATCCCCGTGGCAGGCACCTACGCGCCGACCGATGCAAATCCTCAGGGCATGATCGACGTGATCCTCGCCCCCATCGCTGGGTTCTATGATCCGGTCGCCTACACCGCCAATGCCATCGACGTGTCGCTTTTCGTGCTGATCATCGGCGGCTTTATCGGGGTGGTCACAGCCTCCGGCGCAATCGATGCCGGCATCGCCCGCGCCATGCTGCGCCTCAAGGGTCGCGAGACGTGGATGATCCCGTTCCTGATGGCTCTCTTCGCACTTGGCGGCACGACATATGGTATGGCCGAGGAAACGCTGGCCTTCTACGTCCTGCTCATCCCCGTGATGATCGCGGCCAAGTTCGATGCACTCACCGCTGTGGCGGTGATCCTGCTGGGCGCAGGCGTGGGCGTTCTGGGCTCCACCATCAACGCCTTCTCCACCGTCATCGCTTCCGACGCAGCAGGGGTGACCTTTGCCGAAGGGCTTGCACTGCGGCTGATCATTCTGGTCCTGTGCTGGTCTGTCACAGTGGCCTTCGTGATGCGCTACGCCATGCGGGTGCGCGCCGACCCGTCAAAATCGCTGGTCTACGACAAGAAGACCGCGAATGAGGCGCATTTCCTGAAAGACTCCGCGACCAGTACCACCACCTTCACCGGCCTTCACAAGATCGTCCTGATCCTCTTTGCCCTGACTTTCGCCGTGATGATCTGGGGCGTGTCCATCGGCGGCTGGTGGATGGCCGAAATGAGCGGCCTGTTCCTTGCCGCCGCCATCGTCATCGGCCTCGTCGCCCGGCTGGGTGAGGGCAAGCTTGTGGAAAGCTTCGTGAATGGCGCCCGCGATCTTCTGGGCGTCGCGCTGATCATCGGGCTGGCGCGCGGTATCGTCGTGGTGATGGACGCCGGGATGATCACCGACACGATCCTGCACAGCGCCGAAGTCTCCGTCGCGGGCCTGCCAAAGATTGCCTTCCTTCTGATTGTCTACTGGATCGAGGTCGGTCTGTCCTTCTTCGTCCCCTCCACCTCGGGCCTTGCAGTCCTGTCGATGCCCATCCTCGCCCCCGTAGCAGATTTCGCAGGCGTCAAGCGGGAACTGGTCGTCACCGCCTTCGCGACTGCAAGCGGAATGGTCAACCTGATTACCCCCACCTCCGCTGTCGTCATGGGCGGGCTGGCTATCGGCCGCGTCCCCTATGAACGGTGGCTGCGGTTCATCTGGCCACTGCTGGTGGCCCTCACCCTGATCATCATGGCCGCCCTCACGCTGGCCGTCACCCTTGGAGCCCCTGCATGACCCTGACTTACGGCGTTCATTCCGAAGCGGGCCAGTTGCGCCGCGTGATCGTCCACCGGCCGGGGTCGGAAATGGCGCGGCTCACCCCAGCCAATGCCGCCAGCCTGCTGTTTGACGATGTGCTCTGGGTCAAGCAGGCCCGCATTGACCACATGGCCTTTGTCGATGTGCTGCGCGAACGCGGTGTCGACGTCGTTCTCTTGCGCGAGATGCTGGAAGAAGTGTTGACCCAGCCCGAGGCCCGGCGTTGGCTCTTGGACGCGCGGATCAACGACAACTCCGTCGGTGTGGGCCTGTCTGCCGATCTGCATGCTTGCCTGATGGAACTGCCCGCCAACGCGCTGACCCATATCCTGATCGGCGGAATGAGCAGGGCCGAACTCCCGATCCCCGAAGCGGGCGTCGTGGTGCCCATGCTGCGCAGCGAAGATTTTCTGCTGTCCCCGATGCCGAACACGATCTTCACCCGCGACTCGTCCTGCTGGATCTATGGCGGCGTCACACTGAACCCGATGTTCTGGCCCGCCCGGCGGCTGGAGACGCTCAACCTCGCCGCCATCTACCGTTTCCACCCCGATTTCGCAGACGCGGATTTCCCGATCTGGTTCGGCGATCCGATGGTCGATCACGGGATGGCCACGCTGGAGGGCGGTGATGTCATGCCCATAGGCAACGGCGTCGTGCTCATTGGCATGGGCGAACGCACCACGCCGCAAGCGGTGGGGCAAGTGGCGCGCGCCCTTTTTGCGGGCGGCGGGGCCGAACGCGTCATCGCCTGCCAGTTTCCCCGCGCACGGTCGTCGATGCATCTCGATACTGTCTTCACCTTCTGCGACCGCGACCTCGTAACCGTCTTCGCCGAGGTGACGGACGCGATCCAGACCTACTCCCTCCGCCCCGGTGACAAGGGTGGGGTGACGGTCACGCCCGAAACCGCACCGTTCCTCGAGGTTGTCGCAAGCGCGCTGGGGATCAAGAAACTCCGCACTGTGCCCACGGGTGGCGACACCTACGAATCCCAGCGTGAGCAGTGGGATGATGCGAACAACCTGCTCTGCATCTCGCCCGGTGTCGTCGTCGGTTACGAACGCAACACCCACTCCAACACCCTCCTGCGCAAAGCAGGGGTAGAGGTCATCACCATTTCCGGCGCCGAACTGGGGCGCGGGCGCGGTGGGTCGCATTGCATGACATGCCCCCTGATCCGCGATGCCGTGTAATGCGCCCGACTTCCCTGAAAGGACCACCCGATGCCGCAAAACCTGCATGGCCGCAGTTTTCTGAAACTGCTCGATTTCACAGGCGATGACCTGCGCTTCCTCCTGCGCCTGGCTGCCAGCCTGAAAGAGGCAAAGTACACCGGCACCGAAAGGCCCCTGTTGGGCGGAAAGAACATCGCCCTCATCTTTGAAAAGGACAGCACCCGCACGCGGAGCGCATTTGAAGTGGCGGCCTTCGATCAGGGCGCGCATGTCACCTATCTCGGGCCGTCGGGCAGCCATATCGGGACGAAGGAAACGATGAAGGACACGGCACGCGTCCTTGGTCGCTTCTATGACGCCATCGAATATCGCGGCTTCGCACAGGCCGAGGCCGAAGTTCTGGCCGAATTCGCGGGCGTGCCCGTCTATAATGGGCTGACGGAAAAATTCCATCCGACCCAGGTTCTGGCCGACCTGATGACGATGCGCGAAAACACGCACAAACATCTATCCGATATCGCCTTCTGCTTTGTCGGGGATACCGGCGGCAACATGGCCGCATCCCTGATGGTGGGGGCGGCGCTGATCGGGATGGATATCCGGCTGTGCGGCCCGCAGGCGCTTTGGCCGGACCCGGCCCTTCTGGACCATTGCCGCAAACTTGCCGAAGCCAGCGGCGCGCGCATCACGCTGACCGAAAAACTGGCCGAAGGCGCGGACGGCTGCGATTTCATCTACACCGATGTCTGGGTCTCGATGGGCGAGCCCGAAACCGTCTGGGCAGACCGTATCGCGCTCCTTTCCCCCTTCACTGTCACGCAAGGGGTGATGGACCTGACAGGCAACCCCTACGCCAAATTCCTGCACTGCCTTCCGGCGTTCCACAACCGCGACACGGTCACTGGTGAAAAAGTTTTTCAAACATACGGCCTGGATTGCATGGAAGTGACGGATGAGGTGTTTGAATCCCCCGCATCAAAGGTCTTCGATCAGGCAGAGAACCGGCTTCATTCCATAAAGGCGTTGCTTGTCGCCACCATGTGGTCCTGACATGCGCATCGTGGTGGCCCTTGGCGGAAATGCCCTTCTCAAACGTGGCGAGCCGATGACCGCCGAAGCACAGCATACCAATATCCGCATCGCAGCGGCCGCACTGGCCGATCTCGCCCGCGATCACCAGATCATCGTGGCCCATGGCAACGGCCCACAAGTCGGGCTGATGGCGTTGCAGGCGGCCAGCTTTGCGCCCGGCAATCCATGGCCATTGGATATTCTGGGGGCCGAAACCGAAGGCATGATCGGCTATCTGATCGAACAGGAATTGATGAATGCCCTGCCGCCCGGCACCGATTGCGCCACCCTGCTGACGCGGGTGGAAGTCGATCCGCAAGACCCGGCCTTCGACCAACCAACCAAACCCATCGGTCCGGTTTACAGTGCCGAGGACGCAAAACTCGTCCGCGCCGAACACCGCTGGTCCATGGTCGAAGAGCCTTCGGGCGGATTGCGCCGCGTGGTCCCCTCCCCCCGTCCCGTCGCACTTCTGAACAGCGCGCCGATCCACCTGCTTGTCGATGCGGGGGTCTGCGT
The DNA here is from genome assembly GCA_943369275.1 of Rhodobacter maris. GTDB lineage: Bacteria > Pseudomonadota > Alphaproteobacteria > Rhodobacterales > Rhodobacteraceae > Paragemmobacter > Paragemmobacter maris_A. The sequence continues at coordinate 38,592 of CALRMS020000001.1, forward strand.
GATCTGCGCAGGCGGCGGCGGAATCCCGGTCGTGCGGCGCAAGGACGGCACTATGGAAGGGGTCGAGGCGGTGATCGACAAGGACCACACCGCCGCCTTGCTGGCGCGCCTGATGAAGGCTGACATGCTCCTTATGCTGACCGATGTCGAAGCCGTGTTTCAGAATTGGGGCAGCCCGGATCAGACGGCCATTTCCACGATCACACCAGACGCGCTCGATGACCTGCCATTTGCCAGCGGCTCAATGGGGCCGAAAATCATCGCGGCCTGCGATTTCGTACGGGCGGGCGGCAAGGTCGCAGGGATCGGCCGCTTGCAGGATGCGCGTTCGATCGTCGAAGGACGCACGGGAACGCGGGTGACGGCAGGCGCAGATGCAGGCAAGCAAAGCCCCGCTGTCCCCTAGCCCCCGCCCCTGCGCCAAGCCAAGACCTTCCATGCCTGCCCCGACCTTGGGGCACGCGGGTGATAGCGCGCTTCAGGCCTGTCTGCGATGGCGCGGCAAATGGGCTACGTTACCGAAAAAGGTGATCAAGGCGCAGCACCGATTGCCCCGATATCGCCCGGACGGGCTTGACTCTTCACCTCTTCCTCCCCGTTTGTGTGACCGATGCGCTGCGGGGCAACAGTGTTTGTGTTGCCGATCAGCAGGTGCTGTGTGGGTTAAGGCTGAGTGGTCGTATGCGGGTAAATGGTTCTATGTGCTCGAAGGCAGGCGCGGCGCGTTCTGCCCATCCCGCAAGACATCTTTCACTTGTGGCGGTTCTTTCTGCCCTGCTGGCGACAACAGGCTGTGGAACCCTTCCCAGCGGCTCGCCAACCGTGCGCGACGTCACGGAAGACGTCGAAAAGAATCCCGACAGCAACGTCGTCTCGGTTAAGGCCTCCCTCGCACTTGTCAGCGGGTTGAACCAGACCGGCGCCTCAGGCACCGCAACATCCGGCTTCTTCCGGGATACCGGCCCTCAAGGTACCGTCCTCGGCCCCGGGGATGTCTTGTCGATCACGGTTATCGAACAGGCGGCCGGGGGTCTCTTTTCCTCCTCCAGCGCCACAGGCGTGCAGGTGGGGTCCAACCTCGTGACGCTGCCCAGTGTTCAGATCGATTCACGCGGGATCATCACCCTGCCCTATATCAATTCCGTCAAGGCGGCCGGGCTCACCGAACAATCGCTTGGAACGCTGCTTGTCGAACAGCTGCAAAGCCAGACTCCCTCACCCAACGTGATGGTGCAACGGACGACCGATGTGTCGAACACCGTCCTTGTGGGCGGCGTGGCGCGCACGCCGGGGCCGGTGCTGCTGACCCCTGCCGGTGAAACCCTGCTTGAAATCATCGCCCGTGCCGGCGGCAGCCTGCACCCCCCAAGCGACACTCTTATCAAGATGACCCGCCGTGGCGAAACACGCGAGGTGCGGCTGTCCGCATTGCAGGATAGCCCGCAGCTCAACATCCGCCTGCAGCCCGACGACATCATCACGCTGGACCTGTCCCCGCAGAACTACACCGTCCTCGGCGCCGCAACGAGCGAAGCCAGCAAACCCCTTCCCGGCTCAGGCCTGACCCTGGCCGAAGTCATCGGCCAGGCCGGCGGTCTGGATGACGGGCGGGCCGACAGCAAGGGGATCTTTGTCTTGCGCTATGAACACCGCACCCTGCTGCAGTCGCTCGATGTCCCGATACCGGCGGCGGCTGCCCATACCGAAAGGGTGCCAACAATCTACCAGTTCGACATGGACAGTATCGACGGCATCTTCGCCGCCCAGGCCTATTCCATCCGGGCCAATGACATCGTGCTGATTGCCAATGCACAGAGCGTGGACCTGACAAAGGCCTTCCGCCTGCTCACCGGCGCCACCCAGCAGGTTTCCTCCACCACCACGCTCGCGAACCGCCTATGATAGGCCCGATCTTCAACCGCAACAGGGATGGCGCAAAGGCCTATGCTCTGACCCTGCTATCAATTGTGTATCCGGCTGTGGAATGCGGCCTGTACGAGTGCAAGACGCGATGAAAGAACCAAACCGGCTACAACCCTCTACCGGCCCGAATGTCCAGATTGTCGAAGGCCGCCCCACGGGGGATGAGACCGCAGCAAAAGACTGGTCGAAGGTCGTCAGCCAACTGCCAAAGCCGACCCCGGCCCGGCGCAGCCGCATCGTGCTTGGTTGGTTCCTGCTCTGCGTGATCGCCCCCCTCGTCGCCACCTGGTTCTACATCTCCGGGGTTGCGACCCAGCAATACTCGGCCAGCTTCAGCTATGTGATGCAAGGGTCCGGCGGTTCGGCAGGCACGGCCAATGGCGACGGCACCATCAACACCAGTCCCACTTCGGCAGGTGCGTCCATGGCGGAAATGATGGTCGCGAACTTCATGGTCTCCGACTACCTTTCCAGCCCCCAGGCCATCAAGGACATCGAACAGAAACTCGACGTCCGCGCGATGTTCTCGCAAAGCAGGATCGACAGGCTGGCCCGCCTTCCGGAAGACGCATCTCAGGAAACCTTGGCGCGCTACTGGCAAGGGCAGATCAGCACCAACTTCGACATGATGACAGGTCTGACTACTGTAACGATCCGGGCCTTCTCACCCGAAGATGCGCAGGCTCTGGCCGCCGAAATGGTGGTGCTCAGCGAAAACCTGATCAACGAACTGAACCTGCGCCCTCTGGCCGACAGCGTGACCTTTCTGGAAGGTCAGGTCGCCGCCTCGATCACGCGGCTGAAAGCGGCACGCGATGCCGTGCAGGCCTTCCGGTCAAAATACCTCAGCATCGACCCCGCCGCCGATGCCAGCATGACGGATATTCTGGTTGGAAAGCTTACCGATCAATACGTTGCGGTGACCACGCAAATTGCCGTCCTGTCCTCCCAACTGACAGAGGATGCCCCCTCCGTCACCCAGTTGGAACGTCAGGCCGCCGCCATTGCCGACGAGATCGTAAAGGCACGCCAGCGCGTCGCGCAAAGCTCGGCTGAACTGAGCAATATCAGCTCTCCCGCCTCCTATGCCGCGCAATTGCAGGAATTCCAGAACCTCCAACTCGAACTCACGATCGCGACAAGCAACTACCAGTCCACCGAGGCCGCTTTGAATGCTGCAAAGCAAAGGCTGAGCCAGCAACATTTCTATGTGCTGACCTATGTCCAGCCCTCCGCCCCGCAGACATCCAACTATCCCGACCTGTTCAGGGCGCTGGTGATCGTTCTGGCCGTTTCCCTATGTTTCTGGATCGTCAGCACTCTCGTGGCGCTATCCTTGCGCGATCATCTGTAAGGCCCGCCATGGCACCCGTGCAGGCCAACAGCACCGTCCTGACAGGGTCAACCGGGCTGCGTTTGCGGTTCGGGGTCATGCTTGCCCTGATGCTGCACGATATAAAGATCCGCTTCCGGATCTCTGCGATGGGCTATTTCCTTGTCCTTGCGGAACCGGTCGCCCAGTTCTTTGTGATGTTCCTGATCTTTCATGCCATTCAGCGGCAACCGGATTTCGGCATCAGCCTGGGTGTCTTTCTTGCAACGGGAATCGTTCCGTTCTTCCTGTTCATGCACCTCAGTTCACGCATCATCAGCGCCATCCGATCAGGTCGATCCTTCAACAAGGTCCAGACGGTCGGTTTTCTTGATCTGGCTGTGGCACGCGCCGTTCTGGAATTCCTCACCCTGGTCATTTTCGGCTCCGCCGTTTTTGCCGTGCTGGCCTTCTTCGGTGAACCGGCCATTCCGCAAAACCTGCTCGACGTCATCTACGCCGTCCTGATCCTTGCCATCACGGCCTTCGGCTTCGGTCTCATCAACGGGGTCCTGACAAAGATCTTCAAGGTTTATGCGCTGGTCTATTCGCTCTTTGCGCGCGGGATGCTGTTCTTCTCGGGCGTGTTCTACGTCGTTGCCACCCTGCCCCCGCTTGCAAGGCACTACCTCTCCTACAACCCGCTGCTCCATGGGATAGAGTGGTTCCGGCTCGGCTTCTTCGAAAGCTATCCCGCCATTGATCTTGACCGCGGCTATCTCGGCGCATGGGCCGTGGGCACCGTCACCCTTGGCCTTGTCATGATCAAGGCCTGTGAAAGCAGGCTAAAGGAATGATCCTCGCCTTTTCCCATGTCACCAAGACAGCCTATGGCCGCCCCCTTCTCACGGATATCAGCTTCTCTCAACCGCCTCAGGTCTCCATCGGTATTCTGGGCGCGCGGGGCAGCGGCAAAACCACGCTGATCAACATGGCTCTGGGTGCCGTAACCCCTGACAGTGGCCGCATCCAAAGGCAGGGGCGGCTGTCCATGCCGATCGGCTTTCCCGCCACGCTCAACCGCTATCTGACGGGCGAGGAAAACGCCCGCCACATGGCACGTCTCTATGGGCTTGACCCAAAATCCGTTTGCGCCTTCGTGGAGGAGTTCGCCGAGATCGGCCCGATATTCAAACGGCCGCTCTCATCCTACAACGCCTCGGTCCGCTCGCGGCTTGTCTTCGCCCTCAGCTATGCCATCCCCGCCGATTGCTATGTTGCCGATGGCACCATCTTCGGCGGTGACGCAGCCTTCCGCGACAAATGCCTCGCCATGGCCAAACAGCGCCGACAAGAGGCCGCCTTCTTCTTCACCACCCGCTCCCCGCGGGACATGCGCCACTTCGCCGATGTCGGCGCGGTTATCCAGAACCACAGGCTTGTCTTCTACCCCACAGTGGCCGAGGCCATCGCTGCCTTCGGACAGGTGGATGATGAAACCCCCACCCTGATCGCCGATCTTCCCCCAGACGACCCCAACTTCGACAGCCTGCTTCCGGATTACTAGCGCCTTCTCTGCGATCAAAGACCCTGATCGCGCCTGTCACGGGCGCGCTGCACGCCTGCCTCGCGATACAGCAGGATCAGGAAAACGCACATCATCACCAGCGCCGCGCCGCAGACCAGCACATCACACCAGGTGACCCAAAGGCCCAGAAGAGGGAACGCCTCTGCCCCGGACAACAGGATGGCCAGATTCATCAGAATGATGCCAAGCCGCATTTCTGTCGGCCCGAACCCCATCGCGTCGATATGAAAGCGCCGCGTCACCACGCTCAAGACAAAGCTGTGGATCGACAGCATGTGATAGGCGGTCAACATGAACAGCGCGGAATCCATCCGGACCCAGGGGGAAAGCCCCACACCCAAGGCAATCACCAGATTGCCCACCACATCGACCGTCTGGTCCAGATAGAACCCGTAATTCGGTCGCTCGATCCCGCGCACCCGTGCCAGCGTCCCGTCCAGGGAATCGCCGAACCAGTGGATCAGCAGCCCCAAATTCGCCAACCAAAGCCAGTGCACCGAAACGCCCGAGCCAAGGTATCCAACCAGACATATCCCCGCCCCAAACACGCCAAAGGCCGTCAGTCGGTCCGGCGTCACCCACGTAGGCAGGCGCAGCGCCAGCCAGCACAGCACTTGCCTTTCATGCCGGGACAGAAGGCTGGCCTGCATACGCTCGATCACACCGCTCTCCTTGCTGCCTGTTGCACCGCCTGCGGCGGCTCTGCCAGAAACCCCTCGACCATGGTCAAAAAGGCCTCTCGCGCTGCCTGCATTTCGACAGCAGGCCGCCGCGCAGGGCGATGCGCAGCCCCCTGCGCAGCCAGCACCGCCGCAGCCCATCCCGGCACATCCTGCGGGGGCAGCAACGTCCCGTTTGACTTCATCACTTCGCGATGAGCGGGGATATCAGATGCAATGACCGGGCAGCCCAGCGCCCGCGCCTCCAGTATCGGCAGCCCAAACCCCTCGGCCAGGGATGGCATCAGCAGGGCCCGGGCCCCGGAAATCAGAACCGCCAACCCCGGCGTGGACAGGCCTGATACAACGTGGATGAACGATGCTGTCGCGTCAGATGCCGCGAAATCGGCCAATATCTCGTCCCCCCTGAAATTCGGGGTGCCCACCACGGCCAGATGTGGCGTGTCCGGCCCAAGCCGCGCCACCAGATCGCGCCACACCTCCAGCAAAAGACCAAGGTTCTTGCGTGGCTCTATGGCACCGCAGACAACGAAATACGTCCGGCTGGCCAGTTCCGGATCCGGCTTCGTCTGCGGATCAAACCCCGGGTCCAATGGCAGCATCGCCGCAAGGGTTGGAACGTCCACCCGCCCTTCGCGCCGCAGCGCCTGCAGAACGGCCAGCTTTGCCGATTGCGTCGTCACTATCGCGCCATGCGCATGTCGCGCCGTCGTCTTTACCATCCTGTCATGAAACTGCACCGATGACCGCGCCACCAGGCCCGGATGCTCCAACGGGATCACATCATGCAGCATGATCGCCGCCCGGACATCGGGCCGCCGGTCAAGCCAGCGGAACAAGAAACCCAGCGCAAGGCTGATCTGTCCCACATTCAGATAGGCGGCGCCCCGTGGCAACGATGCCGTCACCGCACGGCCAAAGGAAAACCCGGTGGCTCTGATCAGCGCCCCGATCCGCAGCACCTTTTGCAGCGGCGTCAGCTTGCCCACCTGCGGCGCAGGCCCCGCTTCCTGTCCCATGATGCGGCTCCGCAGCCAGCGCAGCGCCGGGTCCTCTTCAGCCTTACGATCCTCTGCCCACAAAGCCTGCAACCGCTTCAGCCCGCGCAGGACACGACGGCTGTCATAGGTCCGTACCCCCCACGGGGTCGGCAAAACGCCAACCGTCATATCCGGTCGCGTTCCAAAGAAATGCAGCGCCAGCAGCAGATCGACCCGGTCGATCCCGCGCGGCGTCCGGCTGATCGCACCCAGAAACAGCCGTGTCACATCATAGGCGACAAAGGTCACAGACCGAACCCTTCACCCTTGCCCAACCAATCAGCCATGCACCCGCCGCCGCGGAAAGCAGGCCCTACCCGCACCGGCTTCCAACAATGCAGCGCACGCGAAGAACTGCCGCCAAAAGCTCGCATCAGATCGACAACAGATGTGCCGGCAACCGGTTGTGAAAATCTTCCTGACGCAGCCGCTGCAATTCTTCCGCCACAACCTGAACGGCAGTTCGCAAATCACTTTCTTCATGCAAGGACGAAATGAAGAAGCGCAGTCGTGCAGATTGCATGGGAACCGCCGGAAAGATGATCGGCAGCGCATTCAAGCCACGCGCCAGAATCCGCTCTGACAATTTGGCCGCCAGCATGGAATCCCCAACCATGACGGGGATCACGGCATATGGCTCCGCCAACCCCGTATCCAGCCCCGCCTCGGCCGCAAGGTCCAGAAACAGCTTCGCATTGGCCTGAAGACGATTTACCCGCTGCGGCTCTGCCTGCAGAATGGCAAGCGCCTCGGTGGCAGAGGCGGCAAGCGCCGGGGCCAGACCCACTGAATAGACAAAACCCGACGCATTCGATTTCAGGATGTCGATCAGCGCCGCACTGCCACAGACATAACCCCCCGACGAGGCCAGCGTCTTCGACAGGGTGCCCATCCAGATATCCACGTCATCCGGGTTCACACCAGCCGCCTCAAAGGACCCACGCCCGCACTTGCCAACAACGCCCAACGCATGCGCCTCATCCACCATCAGCCAGCAGCCATATTTGCGCTTCAACGCCACCAGTTCGGCCAGTGGGGGCATATCCCCGTCCATCGAATACAGCCCCTCCACCACGATCAGGGCGTTGCGCGCCCGAAAGCGGTTCTCTGCCAGCAATGCCTCAAGCGCAGACATGTCGTTATGGGCAAAACTGCGCCGTGCCGCCCCGGAAAGCCGCGCGCCGATCTGAACCGAGTTGTGGATATAGGCATCATGAACGATCAGATCGCCCTCACCCATCAACTCGCCGATCGTGGCCACATTGGTGGCATGGCCACTGACAAAGGCAATGGCCGCCGCCGTGCCGTAATGGCGCGCTAGCGCCGCCTCCAGCGCGGCGTGAACGGGGCGTTCCCCCGCCACCAAACGGCTTGCCGAAGGCGATACCCCATACCGGTCCAGCGCGGCATGCGCCCGCGCCACCGGACGCGGATCACTGTTCAGCCCGACGTAATCATAGGACGCAAAGTTTATCACCTCTCGCCCGGCGATCTCCGTCCTGTTCGATGCCCGGCCTGCATGGCTTCGGAAAAACGGGTTCTCGATGCCCATGATGCTGCTGGCCATGCGCATCTTTTCCAGATTGCGATACTGGATCAGCTGGTCGAACGGCGTCGCGTGAAAGGCTACGGACTGCGCGCTCGCCGTCGAACTGCGCCGCTCGGCGGCGCTGCGCGCCTTGGCGATCAGCTTGATTCTGTGATCTTGCGAATTCATGCCGGGAATCCTTGTTTTGCGGTCTTCGGAGTTACCCGCCTGAATGGTTCGATGGATGCCGTGGCCGCACCCGACGGGGCAGGTCGCGGCACAACGTCCGGATTGACATGTTGCTGGATCAGGGACTGATTGGCCGACACGGCGGGGTCCGTTCGGCTTGCCTCATGCAGATGCGTCACGATCCGGTCCGAAATCTGCGCAATGCTCAGCCCGTCGGAAACGGCCGTAACCGGCAGGTCGCTGCCGAGGCTTTCCTGAAGCGTCAGCCCCAGTTCCACACCCATCAGCGAATCCATCCCCAGTTCGGTGATCGGACGCCGGATGCTGACCGCCTTTTCCGACACATGCAGGATGTGGGCGATACGCCCAACCAGAAAGGCCGAAAGCCGCTCTTCCGCCTTGGCGCGCGGAAGGCCAAGCAGGGTGTCGCGCAGGTTTTCGGTATCCACGCCTTCCCCTTCACGCCGCCCCAGGCTGCGCAAAAGGCGAAGGCTCGGCCCGGTCATCGTCTTCAACGCCGCATTCGTCGCGCCCCATCGCATCGGGGTGACATGCACCACCGCATCGCCCGCTGCCCCTGCCTGCAACAGATGGTCCAGCGCCGCCGTCACATTTCGCGCCGTCATCTGCACATGGCCCGACATCCGCTTGACCAGCGCCGCCTTGCCGCCGTCGCGCGTCAAATAGCCAACATCACTGATCGCACCCAGACCAAGCGCCAAACCACAGTACCCGGCGTCCCGCCGCGCCCGGGCAATCCCTTCCAGATACGCATTGGCCGCGACATAGGCCGATTGCCCATGGTTGCCGATCAGCGTCGAAATCGATGAGAACAGTACAAAGTAGCCAAGGTCATCCCGCCGCGTCAGCCGGTCCAGATTGGCCCCGCCGCTGACCTTGGCTGCAAGGCTCTGCTCCAGCACCGCCGGCGTCAGATCCTTCATTGGCATATCATGGAGCAACATCGCCGAATGTACGATCCCGGCAATCGGCGCCCGCGTCCGGATACCGTCCAGAACCGCACCCAGTGCCACCTGATCGGCCACATCGCATGCCGCAAGCTCGACGCTCACCCCGGCCGCCTTGCACTGGGCGATCCACTCTGCGGCCTCGCCCGCCCGGGTGGTCGTCCGCCCCAACAGAACCAGATGCCGCGCGCCGCGGCGCACAAGCCAGCGGGCAATCTCGATCCCCAGCCCGCCCAACCCGCCGACAATCACATGGGCCCCCGCCGGGTCCGCCACATAGCGTGTCGCCGCCGGGCTTTGCGGCAACCCTGCCGGTGCACGTGGTCGCACCACGATCTTGCCCAGATGCCCGGACTTCTGCATCAACCGGAACGCTTCGACCGCCTGTTCGCCATCGAACGCGCGGAACGGCAATGGCCGCAGCGTGCCATTCGCAAATCCCCGCATCATTTCGGCAAAAAGCCTGCGGAACAGGTCCGGACGCCCCATGATCAGTTGATCCACGTCCACACCGAAATAGGCGATGTTCTCCTTCATCGGGCGCAGGCCGACCGCCGTATTCGCATAGAAATCCTGCTTGCCCAGTTCGATGAACCGCCCAAAGGGCGCTGTGCAGAACAGGCTCGCCTCCATGGCCCTCCCGGCCAGAGAGTTCAGCACAACATCCGCACCACGCCCCCCCGTCAGACGCATCACCTCATCCGCAAAGGCCAGGCTGCGCGAATCCAGCACATGCTCCACGCCCATGCGCGACAGAACGGCCCGCTTGACGCCCGACCCGGCGGTGGCAATCACCCGCGCGCCTTGCGCCAGCGCAATCTGGATGGCCGCAAGACCAACGCCGCCCGCCCCGCTGTGAATCAGAACCGTCTCACCGGCAGAGATCGGTGCCAGATGCACCAGCGCATAATGCGCAGTGAAGAACGCCACCGGCAGCGTCGCCGCCGCGCCCAGATCCATGTCCTCGGGCAGGGGCGCGGCAAGATCCGCCGCAACCGTGACATGCGACGCAAAACTGTTCGGCCCGAAAACCGCCACCTTGTCACCGATGGCAAAGCCGGTCTCGCCCGGCCCCACGGCAACAACCCGCCCGGAACATTCGATTCCGATCGTCGGCCCGGCAAATCCCTTTTCCAGCGCCTCTTCGGGCAACAGCCCCATCGCCCACATCACATCACGATAGTTCAGACCGGTCGCCGCCACCTCGACCTCGATCTCGCCCGCCTGTGGCGCCCGGCGCGGGCAGGACTGCCAGGCAATCTCGTCGATCCCGCTCCAGACCGGCGCAGAGAGAACCGCCTTATGCCCGCTGCCGGATGGAACGACGGCCCCCTTCAGGCCCTGCATCAACCGCAGCCCATGCGCCGCGTCCGCCGTCAGCACAAGTTCCGTCTCGCCATGCCCCTGTGCCACGATGCCCGCAACGCGATTGGCCAGATTGGGCCCGATCAATTCGGGAACAGGATCGATGCAGAATATCCTGAACCGCGGGTATTCGTTCTGCGCGCTGCGCAGGGCGGCCCAGATCGCCACCTGTTCGGGCAGTGTCCGCCCCGCCACCGCCTGTCCGGACCCGCCCGGAACGACGGCGATCATGCGGGCCAGATTGCCATTCGCGCTTTCCAGCAGATCGCGAAGGATCAACAGACGTGCGGCGATCCTCTCGGCAGGCTGCGCCGAAGGCTCGGGATCGAACCACAGCACCACAACGTTTTCCTGCCCGTCCGGCCGCATGTGGCGCATCCCGGCGACACGGTCCTTCACCGGCACGGGTGCCAGTTCGGATACGGATTGTGCGCCCGGCGTGTCGCCCGCTTCCTCCATCACCACCGCCCGGATCGCGGCGCGCAACGGGGCCGACCCCACAGGAAGGCGGCTGGTCTGCGCCACTTCCGCAACCAGCAGCGCCGCCCCGCCCAGACCATCCGGCAGTTCCGCCGCCTGCACCGTTTCCAGCCCAGCCTTGCGAACAATGCGCACCAGATCATCCAACCCCATCAGATGCGAAATCGGCGTCTCCAGCCCCGGCACATCGGCAAACCAGTGTCGGTCCAGCCCCAGCACAAGATCGCAGAAATCCGATGGGCGCGGCTCCAGCGCGATGATGCGCCCGCCGGGGGCCAGCCGGCTGATCAGCCGTTTTACAAGCTCATCGGGACTGCGCACCTTGCCAAGCGTGGCCGGCAGCAGGATCACATGGAACAGCGGTGCCTCGGCCAGCGCTTCGACTGTCGCCCCCACCACCTCTACCCGGTCCGGCGGCAACATCTGACCCGCCGCCGCATCCCCAAAGCAATCCGCCTGCACTTCCCAGAACGCCGCCGCCTTAGTCTCGACCAGCGACAGCAGACGTGGCAAAAGCTGCGCCCGTCCGTCACTGACCTCTGCGATCCGCAAGCCACGTCCCTCTGGCCAACGCGAAGCCAGCTTCCGGACTAGAGAGATCAGAAAGGATTGCCGCCGCTCGACAAAGATCGACCCGTCGAAATAGTTCAACAGCGCGCCCCGCCCGAAGGCAGCTTCCGCATCGGTCTCGTCGGCGCCCAGCAAAGCGGGCAATGTTTCCGACAGACGCGCCAGAAGTGCCGTCTCCGGGCCAAGATCAGGCCGGTCCGCAAGCAGGACGCGCAGCAGGGCATCCACCGGGGGAATATCATCCTCCGCCATGCTCAGTTGCCAACCGCCTTCCGACCTTTGGGCCAGTTCTGCCCGCTCCAGCATGCCCAAAACAGCCGCGGCATAGGGGGTGGCGGCCAGCCCACCCGCCCCTCCCCGTGCAGGGTCCAGATCATCCTCTCCGATCATATCTGCAAACCGGATGCGCCCGGCCCGATCGCTCAGCGCCGCAGCTGCTGCATGGGCGACACGGTGCGCCACACCTTCCAGAAAGAAAAAGGCGTCGTCCCCTGGCCCCAGGTTCTCGGCTTTCGCCAGATCCAGCGCCTCGCTCAGGGTCAATGACGGTGTCGATACCGGCTCCGAAATCGGAACCGTCTCCATGCGGAACCCATGCTGCGCAAGGTTCAGCCCGCGCAACCGGCTGGCCACTTGAAACCGCACGCCATCCATCCGGGCGATTTCATCGCCTGCCGCATCGAAAAAGGTGAAATCTGCCAAAAGCGACCGCTGGCCCGCACGGCAGATGCGGATATCACCAGAGGCGATCTGAACGCCAGGCTGGTTCAGGATCATCCTTCCGATCCGGATCGGCACATAAGCGGCCCATCGCCCCGAAAAACGGGCCGATTGCAGCATGGCACCGATGATCCCGTGGAACACCGCATCCGCGCCAATCACGTCGAGGGCAAAACCCTCGTCCTTGGCGTTGAACGCCTCTCCGGGCGTCAGCACGACTTCCACCCGGTCGGCGGACAGACAGCGCACATGCTCCACCCGGCGGAACCCGGGGCCGTAATTCAGGCCGATCTCCCGCGCGGCTTCGTAAAGGGCGTCCCCCGACAGGTCGCCGCGCTGCGGCAGCCCACCTTCGAACCTGCGCAGATCCGCAACCGGCTGCGCCGCAAAGAACCGCGCGCGCAGGTGATCCCGCCAGACGGCATCTGCACCGCGTGCCCGGCTTTCAATGCTGACCACCGATTGCGCAAGCAAGGCCGAGACACGCACAGTCAAAAGGTTGCCCATCGTCAGGACAAGCGGCGCCGCAATGTCCAGATCGCGCAACTCGATCCTGTCCGCCTTCAATGCCCGCTGCGCCGCAAGGGTTGCCATCTCGGCAAATCCCATCGCCGGCAGCAGGACATCAGCGCCGATCCGGTGATCCGCCATCTCGGGCAGCGTGCCCAGATCCACATCCGCCCGCCACGAAGTGCCATCCTCCACATCCCGGATACCCAGCAGGCGGTGGTAATCCGCCCCACTGCCGAAATGCGCGTCAATCGCGGGTGTCATATCGGCCCGGAGGATTTCATTCGTCCACGGATAGCGCGGCAGATCACGATCGAACCGCACAGGTTCCTGCATCAGCGGCCCCGGTCCAATCCGCGCCCCGTGAACCATCGCCCGCGCCAGTGTCCGCCGCACCGGGCTCACGTCGGATGTGTCCTGCTTTTCAAAGCTGTGCAGAACGGCCGCATCGGTCACGTCATTGCCAAGGCAGGCCGTCATATAGCTGGTCAGCACCGGTGCCGGGCCCACCTCCATGAATGCTTTGAAACCCGCATCCTTCAGGCTGGTCATCGCATCGCGAAACCGCACCATCTGCCGCACGTTGGCGCACCAGTATTCCGTCGTCAGATCCTCGCCCCTGACAGCATGTCCGCGAACCGATGAAAAGAAGGGGATCCGCGCCGCACGGCATTTCAGCCCTTCCAGCGACTGCGCCAGCGTCTCCAGAACCTCATCCTGCGCCGAGGCATGATAGGGATAATCAATCGGCAGCTTCACGCAGGCCCAGCGTTTTTCACGCCGCGCAAAGGTCACATAGGCATCAATCGCCTCGGGCGTGCCTACAAGTGTCACATGCCGGGGGCTGTTCTCCGTGGCGATCTCGATCCTGCCGCCGAACGCGGGCAGGCTTTCCACCGCCTCTTCCATCGACACGCTGAGCGCCGCCATGGCCCCCCGCCCACGCAGGGGTTTTTGCGACAGGCTCCTTTGGTGGATCAGCAGCAGCGCCTGTTCAAGCGTCAGCGCACCACTGGCACAGGCCGCCGCCACCTCGCCCCCAGAATGGCCCATCACCGCCGCCGGCGCAAAACTCCGCGCCGCCAAGGCATGGGTCAGGGCGATCTGATCCGCAAACAACAGGGGTTGCGCCACTGCACAATCGCGCAAAGCCTGCTCCAGTGTCGGGCTGTTCAGCGCCTCGATGATGGACCAGCCCGACAGACCCTTGAACACCTTGTCGATCCGCCGCATCGCGGTGGCATAGGCCTTGTCCGTCGCCAGTGCCGCCCGTCCCATGCCGGCATATTGCGAACCGTTCCCGGAATAGACGAACACCGTCGGCGCATCGCGCAGCGTCGATCTGCCCGTAATCACCCGCGGACTTGCCTGCCCGCCTGCGGCCTTCGCCATGGCCCGCGCCGCCCGCCCGGCATCGTCGCACAGCACGGCGGCGCGCAGCGGCAGGGTCGACCGAAAGGCCCGCGCCTGCGCGGCCTCTTGCGCCAGATCCGCCGCAGCCCCACCCTTTGCAGCCAACCGATCCGACCATATCCCCAACAGCTTCCCCAAGGATTCGGGGCTTGCCGCCGAAGTCAGCAGGATCGGCTGCTCCTTGCCCGCCACGGGCATCACCGGGGCAGCCGCCACCGCCACTTGTTCCAGAATGACATGGGTATTTGTTCCGCCAAAGCCGAACGAACTCACCCCTGCTCGCAGCATGCCGTCATTGCCCAGGGGCAGGCTTTCCGGCACCAAGGCCAGGTTCAAACTTTCCAACTTGATGTTGGGATTGACCTCTTCCCCGTGCAACGTCCGGGGATAGCTTCTGCGCTCAAAGGCGATCAGCGCCTTCAACATGCCAGCCACACCCGACGCGGGTTCCAGATGGCCGATGTTCGACTTCACCGAACCAATGGGCAACGCCCTGCGGCGGTGCTGGCCCAGCGCAAGACCCAACGCCGTCGCCTCGATCGGATCACCGGCCTGCGTGCCCGTGCCATGCGCCTCGACAAAGGCAAGCGTGTCAGGATCGACCCCTGCCGCATCGTAAAGCCCGTCCAGCAGGCCTCTCTGCCCTTCCATCGACGGCAGCGCGACATTCACGGTCCGCCCATCACTGTTCGTGGCCACCCCAAGAATGGCGGCATAGGCGCCACGGGGCAGGATGTCGGCCGCCCGCTTGCGCTCCAGCACCAGCGCAACCGCGCCCTCTGATCGCACATATCCATCCGCTTGCGCCGAAAAGGGGCGACAACGCCCCGTCGGCGACAGCATCCGCGCCGACGAGAAACCGACAAAATGGCTCGGGTCCAGCAGGATGTTCACCCCCGCCACGATCGCGGTGTCGATCTCGCCCCGGTCCAAGGCCTGTTGCGCCAACGCCAGCGCAAAGATGGATGATGAACAGGCCGTATCCACGGTCATGCTCGGACCGCGCAGATCAAGGGCATGCGAAATCCGGTTCGACACCAGCGACAAGGTATTGCCGGTCATCAAATAGGCGTCCGCCGTCAACGGATCATGCGCAAGCCGCGCACCATATCCCATGGTGGATGCTCCGACGAACACCCCGACGCTCTGCCCCGCCAGCCGTTCCGGCGGCAGGCCCGCATCTTCCAGCGCCTCCCAGACAACCTGCAAAAGAACGCGCTGCTGCGGGTCCATCTGCGATGCCTCACGGGTCGAAATCGCAAAAACAGACGCATCAAAAGACCAGATGTCGTCCAGCACGCCCGCCGCAAATGTATAGGATTTGCCGCGCACCCCCGGCTGCGGATGCAGGAAAGCCGACCGGGACCACCGCTCCCGCGGGATTTCCGTCACCAGATCACAGCCTGCAAAAAGCAGGTCCGCAAATGCCTGCGGATCGTTTGCGCCCGGAAGTCGACATGCCCGTCCGGTAATGAGCGTTTGCACGCTCACTTCCTACGATCCGCGAATCTGCATGATCGATGCGCTTCAGCACGGCACACAGCCAAACAGGCGCAAGAATGATGCGGGACACAAACCCCGATCATGGCACTGGTTATCCTTGTAACTGAAGCGTTCACCTACGGGCTACGCGCTTCTCACCACTTACGTTCACACCGACGAACTTTATCAACGAAAGACATATTCACATAGAAGCAAACCATAGGTCTACGTTCCGGGCAAGCAAGTTTAACCCTGTTCTGATGGCCTGCCGGATCGCTTGGCGAAGTTTCCGCACAAAAAACAAGCAAATCGCCACAAAAATTCGCCCGCAGATTGCGCAGGCGTGTCCGCGCGCCTCGGCTCCGCCCAGATTCGCGCGCCCAAAACCCTGGTCTTTGACCGCCATTTCTCGGGCAGGGCGCTGCGCTTCACCGCGGGGAATCGCAGCGCAGAAAAATTAGCCTCGCTTAACTTTCCGTTGACCATGATGGACAGGGCCAGGAAAAACGCCTACCTCTGCGCGCAGCCATGCAGTTCGTGGCGAGTGTATGAGTAAGACGTGTTGGTACCAGTATGAACAAAGCCCTGTGCGCGCGCGTGCCGGAAGATGAACCGCTGCCCCTGTCCTGGGCAGGATCGTCTACCGACATGGATTATCTGAATTTCGGCGATGCGCTCAGCCCGGTCATGGTGGCCCTGCTGTCGGGCCGACAGATCCGCCGCGTCCCCACCCGCTCCAGATCGCTGCGCATGGCGGCCGTGGGCACCATCGGCCATGGTTTCGCCGAGGGCGAGGTCTGGTTCTGGGGCACCGGCTGCTCCAGCTGGAAAAACCCTTCCGCGCCGCTGGACGAGCGGGTTCCCTTCACCGTCCCCCCGCAGTCCAAATTCGTCGTCACCGCCACGCGCGGCCCCGTCTCGGAACAGCTTCTCGCCGGTCCTGATGGTCACAAACCGGGCGTCTACGGCGATCCGGTCTGGATCCTGCCGCAGTTCTATCGCCCACAAGTCGAAAAGAAATGGAAGATCGGCGCGATCCTGCACCTGTCGGAACTCAAGGACCGCAGCCCCGTCGCCATCCCGCGCGACAACATCCGCCGCTTCGACATCCCGGCAGAGCTTGCGGATGACGTCCACCTCATCACCACCTGCGCCCCGATCTCCATGCAGGCCATCGGCGACAAGATCGACGAAATCCTCGCCTGCGAACGGATCGTGTCCACCAGCCTGCACGGCATGGTCATCGCCGAATCCTACGGTATTCCCTGCCTTTACTTCGCACCGAACGGTGATGTCATCGGCCCGGCGGAAAAGCCACTCGATCCGCAGGGCGATCTCGATCTGCGGGTGGTTGATCTGTATCGGGGCCTCGGCAAGACCTCGGTCATGACCTATGTCCAGCCGCGCGATGAAAAGACAGACTGGCCCGCCGTCATGGCCGCCGTCGACAGCCATTGGCGCCCCGTCACTCTTGATACGCAGCCGCTGATCGACGCCTTCCCCTTCCCGCTCAACCCAGTCGTCCCCGCGCCCGGCCAGACCATCTGGCAGCATGCTGTCCTGACTGGCCTTTGCCTGCAGCACGATGTCGTGGCCCTGCGACAGGCCGATGCCCGGGTCAATGCGGTTGCGACGCCTCCGCGAAATGCACCCCTGCCGCGCCGGTTTGGCCCGCAAGACAAGCAGGACCTGTTGTCACGCCTTGTCGCCGATCATGGCGGCGTGCCGCTCTCCTGGGTGGCCAGCACACAAGGCACACCCTATGCCAATCTCGGCGACGCCCTCAGCGCCGTCGTGGTTGCGGCCCTTGCCGGGATGCCCGTCCGTCACGCCCATTTCGACAAGGCCTGCGAACGGCTCGTCGGCGTCGGCACCATCGGACACGCGCAAAAGAACGGCACCCTTCACATTTGGGGCACCGGCTTTGACGCCACGCGCAATGCGGTGCAACCCGATCCGGGCCAGTTCATCGCCCCGCCAGATACCGCCTTCCATGTCCATGCCACCCGCGGCCCCCGCAGCGCCGCGCTCCTGCGCACTGCGGGCCTCGCGTCCGGGCCTTGCGCCATGGGCGATCCCGTATGGCTGCTGCCCCGCATCTGGCCAATGGCGGATGTCACCAAGACCACAGATATTGGCGTGATCGTCCACATCACCGAACTGGATGCACTGCGCCCCGATGCGCCCCTTCGCGCCGCCTACAAGCGGTATGCAATCCCCGAAGATCTGCAGGGTTCGATCCGCATCATCAACACCCTGACCGAACCGACACTGGACGCCCTCAAGGCAAAGGTCGCCGAAATCGCGTCCTGCCGCATGATCCTGTCCACCAGCCTGCACGGCCTCGTCATCGCGGAAACCTACGGAATTCCCTGCGCATGGTTCAGCACCGAAGGCCCCAGAAACGGAATCGGCGCGGGCACTCGGCTGGATCTTGTCGATGACAGCGTAAAGATCGACCACAGGATGCGCGATTTTTATCTGGGCGCGGGGGCAACCCATCTGCCCAGTTTCGCCCTCGATCGTCAGAACCAGACCGATTGGCAAGCGGCGGCCGATTTCGTCATCGCCAACTGGGCCCCGCTGGAACTGGATGCTTCCGATCTGATCCAGAGCTTCCCCCTCCCCCTCGCCCCACGCGATGCCAAGGGCAAATGGCGGCTGACATCCCGGGCCGAAACCGAATTCCGGTTTTGATCGCGCGGTGAAAGGACAGAATGTGACAACCTCTCTCAGGCAGTCCGTTGCAGATACCGGCAGCATCCCGCTGGCCTTCGTTCTGGGTGATCGCGTCGCCAACCTCGGCGATGCGCTCAGCCCGGTCATGGTCACCCTGCTTTCCGGCCTGCCCTGCACCCACAAGGCCCAGAACAGCACGGCCATCCGCATGGCCGCTGTCGGAACCATCGCGCATGGCTTTACCGGAGGCGAAGTCTGGATCTGGGGAACCGGCACCTCCAAGTACCGCAACCCCCTGCACAAGGGGCCTGGCAAGGAACCCTTCATCCCAAACTATGTGGCCACGTTCCGTGTCACCGCCACTCGCGGCCCGGTCACCCGCCGCATCCTTGGCGATGAGAACGCGGTCGGCGCGCCCGCTTATGGTGATCCGGTCTGGCTCCTGCCCCGCTTCTACCGACCCCAGCTGAAAAAGCGCTGGAAGCTGGGGGTGATCGTCCATCTGGCCGATCTCAAGGATCGCAGCCTCGACGCACAGGTGAAAGATGCCTTCCTGCGCTACCACATCCCCGAAAGCGAACGCAGCTCCGTTCGCCTGATCAACACCGTCACCGACGTCACCCCGGCTGCCCTGCGCGCCCGTCTGGATGACATTCTGGAATGCGAACGCCTGGTTTCGACCAGCCTGCACGGCATGGTCTTCGCCGAAAGCTACGGCATCCCCTGCCTCTACTTCTCGCCGCGGGGCAAGATCAGTGGCCTGTCCGAACTGGACCTCCTCGACGAAGACAGCGTCGATCTGCGCATCATCGATCTCTATCGCGGCATGGGGCGCAACAGGCTCCCGGTCTATGTGCAGGACCGCAAGACACATACCGATTGGGCCCATCTGATGCGGACAATCGATGATGTCTGGCAACCGATCGACTTCGATACCGATCCCTTGATCAACGCGTTCCCGCTGGACCTGCGGCCCCTGAAGGCCCCGGCGGGCAAGACGGTATTCGACCACCCGCTGATCCAGTCCATCCCGATCACCAGACGCAGCCCCGACCACCTGCGCGAAGTCCTGCAGGATACAAAACCCCTCGCCGATCTGCTGCAATTCTGGCGGCGCTGATCCGGACGCATCCCCGCAAAGAGCGGAAACCCACAAAAGGCAAAAGCGGCAGCATGCAAACCAGGATCATGATCGACGGGATGAACCTCGCCCTGGACAAGGGCACCGGGGTTTCCACCTACGCGCGCAACCTGTCCTATGAACTGCACAACATGGGCCTCGGCGTCGATGTGCTTTATGGCAGCCGGTCGTATGGCGGGCGCGATGCCCTGCTTCGCGAAATCGACTTCTTTGATCCTGTCACCGAAAAGTCGAAGCTGGAACGTATCCTTCACCAGACGACAGAGACAGCACGCACCTTCCTTTGGTCATCGCCAAAGACGATCCCACGCACCGGCAAGGTCATCGCCAAGACCTTCTCCTCGCGGATGCCCTATGCAGACCAGCTCTGGAATGCGAGCAACCTTTTTGGTGCCGCCGACGCCTATTTCTACCTCACCGGGCTACGCAAACCAGTGCGTCTGGCGCAACCCCCTGAAATCATGCACTGGACCTATCCGCTGCCTCTGCGGATGATGGGCACAAAGAACATCTACACCCTGCATGATCTGGTCCCGCTGCGCCTGCCCTACACCACGCTGGACCCGAAGAAGCACTACCTCAAACTGATGCGGCGCATCGTCAAACGCGCCGATCACATCGTCACGGTGTCCGAAACCTCACGCAACGACATCATCGAATTGCTGCACTGTCCCGAAGACAAGGTGACCAATACCTACCAATCCGTCGACATCCCCGCCAAACTGCGCAACCGCCCCGATGACGTGGTCCAACGCGAAGTCGAAGGCACCTTCGGCCTGCCCTACAAGGGCTACTTCCTGTTCTTCGGCTCTCTCGAACCCAAGAAAAACGTCGGCCGCCTGATTGAGGCCTATCTCTCGTCCAAGGTTGAATCGCCCCTCGTCATCGTCGGCGCGCAGGCCTGGAAATCGGAAAACGAACTGCGCCTGATCAACGACACGACCAACCGCTTTCTGGAACAGATCGGCAGCCTGACCGTCACCCGCGACCGGATCCGCCGTTTCGACTATGCCCCGTTTCCGTTGCTCGTCAGCCTGATCCGCGGGGCCAAGGCTGTGACGTTCCCCTCACTCTACGAAGGGTTCGGCCTGCCCATCCTCGAAGCAATGCTTCTGGGAACGCCGGTCATTACATCCAAAGAAAGCTCCACGCCGGAAGTGGCGGGCGATGCAGCGCTGCTGGTGGACCCCTACGATCCACGCGCCATTTCCGAGGCGATCATCGAACTGGATCGAAACGCCGATCTGCGGGCGAAACTCTCTGCTGCCGGTATCAAACAGGCCGCGCACTATGCGCCCGAAATCTATCGCGACCGGCTGCGCGACGTCTATTCCAAGGTTCTCGGCCGCCCCGTCTGACGCCCCCTTTCACCAGGCCTTCCCGCATCAGAACAGGTTCCCATGCCCCTGCCCCAAGGACCGGCCATCATCACCGGAGGCTCCAGCGGCATTGGCCTTGCCACAGCGCTGCGTCTGGCCGAACGGGGCCACCCCATCGCGCTTCTGGCCCGTCGCACCGCGCTCCTGCAGGAGGCCGCGCAGAAAATTCGCGCGCAAAGTCCCGGCCTGCCCGTCCATGTCGAATGCGCTGATGTGACCGATGCTTCGGGCCTGACAGCCGCCATCAGGCGCTGTGTCGATGCGCTGGGTCCGCCGGGCATCGTGGTCTGTTCCGCCGGCATCACCCAGCCCGGCCTCTTTGCCGACCTCGCGCCAGAGGCCCATCTCGATGTGATGAACGTCAACTACTTCGGCTGCCTGAACACCCTGCGCGCCACCCTGCCACATCTTCTGCCCCATGGGCGCATCGGCCTGATCTCTTCCGCTGCGGGTCTGTGGGGGCTGTACGGCTACAGCGCCTATGCCCCCTCCAAATTCGCCCTCCGCGGCTTGGCCGAGGTGTTGCGCGTGGAACTGGCACAGAACAGCATCGGCGTCACGCTCTGCATGCCCCCCGATACGGATACGCCGCAGCTCACGGCGGAAATCCCGCTGCGCCCGGCGGTCACCAGCCGGATCGCGGCCCTTGGCGGCGTCCTCAGCGCGGATCAGGTCGCCAAGGCGCTGATCCGCGGCATGGCCGCAAACCGCTTTCTCGTCTTGCCGGATAGGTCGGTCAAGGCGCTGCACCTGTTCGGCGGACTTGCAGGCCCGCCCATGCGCTGGCTGCAGGCCTGGTTCCTGCGCCAGTCCTGACAGACCGCCGAAAACCACCTCACCCCGGTCGTTCCGGCATTAGGATGCGAAAAAGGGCGGGGCACCCTGCCCCGCCCCCATGCTTGCTGACCCGTCGCTTACTCGTCCAGACGGCGCACAACGCCATCGGCAAAGGCGGCGATCAACGCCTGATAGAACTCGTCACTGCTGGCGGTCATTGTGGTCTGGTCGAATTCCTGAGGAAAGAAGATTGCGGCCTGCTCGACCGTCACCGTCAACTCATAGGTGTTGAAGTTGGTGTTGTCGTTCATGTCCGAAACATTGACCACGCCCACCAGACGGGTATCCGCCGCGCCAACCGCATCGGTGAACGAATTGCTCAGCTCAACCTCTGACAGGTCGATCTTGATCTCCATCCCGTCTTCCGCCGTCCGGTCCACAACCCGCGCCAGAATCGCACCCTGCAGGTCATCGGCCGTATTGGCAAAACGCACGGCAGCCGCCGCATTGGTCAGCGCCGTGATATCCATCTCGACATCGACAGATTTCACCTTGTCATCCGGAGCAGCAAAAGCCGCGCCAGCAAGCAAAAGCCCGACAAGCGGGCCGACAAGAACTGTGGTTTTGTTGAATTGCGCCATGGGCGTCTCCGATTTTTCTATGGTCATAGGCCGAAACGGCCCGTGCACAGATCAAACGCGAACAGGGGCGCTCCGGTTCCCTGCCTGGGGCGCGCAGAGCACATCCAGCGGCTCCGTCCCCGCCCAGACTGATCCGCATCAGCCTTGTCCCACCGCCCGGGTGATAGGCTCACGCCAATCCTGACCCCTGCCAAACGGCGACTGATCGGGGTTCTCAGCCGGAGTCCGCGAAACCCATGCGATCCACCACAGCAACCGTCACCTTCCTAAACAGCTTCCGCCTCCCCGGCCATGACACGGATTTCCCCTCGGGCAGCTATGATGTCCTGCGCGAAGATGAACGCCTCGACGGCCTCACGTTCGAAGCCTTCCGCCGTGTCGCCACCTATCTGCAGGTCTGGGGTCGTGGGGTTCAGGCCGGGCAGACCGAATTGCTCCCGATCACCGAAAAGGATCTGGAGGCCGCCCTGAAAGCTGACCGCGGCCTGCCGGAAACCCTGATCGCGAACAACGAACCGCCAACGGAAGATCCGGCATGACCCGGCCCCTCGGCCTTGCCGCTCTTGCCCTGACCACCGCCTGACCACACTCGCCCGATCCCCAGTCTGCGCCGCCCAATCGGCGGCATCGGGCCTATGCCAATCTGCATCAGTTCATCCTTCCGCGGATTGGCCTACACACATCCCCCGATCCGCGACTCATCGCCGATCCGGCACAGCCCCCAATCCCGCCGTCCGGCCCCATCTTCAGGCAAAGCCGGGCATGCGGCATTGCAAGTAAAGCTGCGCCCCACAAGGAACCGACCATGACGACGAAATACTTCACCTCGACCCGGGACAGGATGTCCTCCGTGCGTGCCGCTTGGGAAAAAGCCCCCGAAGGCCCGAAAAAGGATGCGGCGCTGGTCCATTTTCAGGCGGCACAAGCATCGCTCTCAGCCCATAATGATGCTGATTGCCTCAAGTTTCTGTCCGCCGCCTGTCACGCTCTTGCCTGATCCGGCCTTGGCAAACCGGCTACGACAAATCGACCCCCGCAAATCGGCCCCGTCCGCGCCAATCCGTGCCCCGGACGGCCCGGCCGCTTTAGCCCAGCAAAGGCCCGTCCAGATCCAGATAGGCGCGGTCGAAATCCGCATGTGCGACCAGCCCATCATAATCATCAAAGGTAACGCGCCCCCGCTGAAAGGTCAGCAACCCCTCTTCGCGCAATTCGCGCAGCACGCGGTTCACATGCACCGCGCTCAGCCCTAAGGCATCCGCCAGCAGGTATTGCGACAACGGGCAGGCATAGCCGCTCTTGTCCGCCAGCCCAACCATCCGCAGCCGCGAGCCCAGTTCCAGCAGGAAATGCGCCGTCCGCACCGATGCCGAGCGGCGACCGAGGTCGACAAGACGCTCCACGACCATGGCCTCATCCCGCGACGCCGCCCAAAGCACCGCCATCGCCAGCCGGGGCGTGCGGCCAAAGACATCCAGCAGGTCCTTCTGCTGCACCTCCGATGCCTGCATCGGGGTCAGCGGCTCCACATTATGGTCTGACGTGCGGAACAAGACCGACCGCAGACCCAGAAAATCGCCCGGGATCTGGAAATCCACGATCTGGCGCGAGCCATCAGGAAGGATTTTGTAAGACGACGCCCACCCCGAGGCGAGCACATAGGCGCATTGATTTTTCTGCCCCTGATGGATCATGTCGCTTCCCACCGCGAAATGGCGGCGACGGCGATAGAGGTCCGACATCGCCTCCATCTCTTCCTGCGAAAGCCGAACAAAGGCCGAAAGCTTTCGCGCAAAGGGGCTGTCCTGCACTGACAGAGCGGCGGTCGGTTCTTTCATGGGCACACTTTCCAAGGCAGGGCTCTTGGGGCACTGCTTCACTGCCATATTCTTCAAAAGAGACTGACTAACGCTGATACAGATCAGCCCGACGCGGCACTTTCCTGCGACGATGCTGCTTAGTTGCCAGACTATGGCATGAAACCCCGTGAAAGTCGAAACCTGATGTCAATGTCAACGCATTCCGCCGGGCACGCCGCCCTTGCGATCGTCGAATCGCTCCTCCTTGCCCTGAACGACCGCAACATCCTGCCCGAGCGGGAAATCGTAGGCATCCTCAAAGATGCCGCCGCCGCCCATGCCGACGCCCCCCCCGGAGATGGGGAGGAAGAGTTGCACACGGCGGTGGCGAAACGGATCAATCAGATCATCGACGGCGGCAATTCCGTCCGTCGCCGCTGACGCTAGCCCTGCTGGCGTCCCGGCTCGGCCCGCCCCGGCCAAAGCCACAGCGCCATCCCCAGCACGGATGTCAGCAGGAACACCACGCCAAAGGATGCACTGGCGGCAAAGCCCTCGGCGGCCGTTGCGCCCGCCAGCGGAAAAAGCACAACCGCCGCCCCCTCGCGCAGACCCCAGCCGCCGATGGTCAGCGGCACCAGCATGGTAAACAGCACCAGCGGCAGGATCACCAGAACCGCCCCCAAGGGTAACCACACACCCACTGCCGCCGCACAGGCGGCAAAGGCCAACAGGTTCGCCGCGACCGTCCCCAGACTCAGCGCCAATTGCTGCGGCCAGACCCCCCGCGCAAACACCGCCTGCGCCGCCGCTGCCCGCCATCCCGCCACGCGCGGCCAACCTGCCCCGGCCAGCACCACCAGCCCCCCCGCCATCAGCAAAACCGCCGCCACCACGCCCAGCCCCGCCAGAATCGCGCCGGGCAGCACAATTCCCCCCGGTGTAATGCTGACCACCAGAGCCGCCATCAAAACCACCGCCACCAGCGCCGCCTGTCCCGCCAGCCGCTCGAACACCACCGCTTGCCCCGCCCGCTCCAGCCCCGCCACCACGCCTGCGCGCACCGCCCGCCCCGCATCGCCCAGCACCCCGCCGGGCAAGGCAAGGTTCACCACCTGCGCCAGAAAATATTCACGCAGCGCGCGCCGCAGCCCCATCTCATGCCCCAGCCGCGCCGCCGTCAGCCGCCAGCGCAGCGCCGACAGCACGGTCTGCACCAGCAAAAGCACCACTGCCACCACCACCCAGCCGGGCCGCAGCGCGCGTAGCCGCGCCGCCACCTCCGCCCCGTCCACCATCCGCCAGACCAGCGCCATCAGCACAACCGCGAAGGCAAACTTCACGCCCGTTTTCAGCCAGGCCTTCACGGCGCCCCCTTTTCGGAATACCCGTTCACGAACAGATCGCGCATCGCCTCCATCGGCAGCGCGACCTGCGTCTCAGGTGGGACAAGCCCCGGCAAGAATCCCCAACCCGCCGCCACCTCCACCAGATCAGGCGGCCCGATCACATGCACCGGCACATCCAGCCGATCCTCCTGCGCCACAAACCCGGCCGCCTGATGATCGCCCAGCACCACGATCAGCGGCATCTCCTCTGCCGTCCGCGCCGCCCAACTGAATACCGCTTCCAGCGAATACCCCACCGCCTGACGATATTGGTCGCGCACGCGGTCCCGGTCCTGCCACACCACATTGGGCGGATCACCCTCTTGCGCCATGGCGTTGAACACCGTGCCATCCCCCACTGCGTCCCAATCCACCATGCGCGGCACCGGCACCCATGGCGCGTGGGATGATATCAGCACCACCTGCGCAAACAGCCGCCCCTCGCGTGCCGCATCTTCGCGCACCAGCCTGTCAAACGCCGCCAGCGTGAACTGATCCGGCATCGTGACCCAGTTGAAAGGCAACCCGCGATACCCCAGATCCGCCGCAGGCAAGATCCGGTCAAACCCCATCCGCGCCGCTTCCGGCCAGGCCATGGTGATCGCGGGCATCACCGCCGCTGTCTCAAACCCAGACCGCTGCGCGATGTGGAACAGCCCCTCCCGCCCGCTCACCAATAGCGCGCGATAGCGCACCTGATCATTGATCCGAAGCCCATTGGCAAAACTCGCATGGGCCAGCCAGCTCTGCCCCCCCTTGGTGGACGAGGTCAGATACCCCGACCGCATCGCAAACCCTTCCGCCCCCAGCGTCCGTTCCGCCTTGGCCAACACCGCCCGCGTCGTCGCGGCATAAAGCGGCCCCTCCACATTGGCCCGCCCATAGCTTTCGATGAACACCACCACCACATCCCGGTCGATCCGGTTCAGCAGCCCGTCCTGCCCCCGGAACGGATCCGCCGCCGCCGCCACCCGGAAATTCCTCAAATCCTCGTATGTGCGCAGCACCAGCCGCACGCGCTCTGCCGCCACCCGCGCAGTAAAGGCCGCTCCGGGCGGATCGAACGGCATCTTCCAGCGATTCATGATCGCCGCCGCCTCCCAGACCCCGGCCACCGCGCAGACCAGCGCCACCGCCCCCGCGCCCCGCCGCACCCATGGCCGCATGGCAAAGATGGGCAGCCGCGCCCAAACCCCCATCGCCCACCACAGCGCCCAGCCCAAAGCCAATAACAACCCGGCCACCGTCCCATAAGCCAGCACCGCGCCCACCACGCCCACCGAACCTGACAGCAGGTTGAACCCTGCCGCCACCAGCGGCAGGTCGCCCACCGGGTTGAACCCCCGGCCAAAGGCGGTGAACATGGCGAAATCCGCCGCCTTCACCACCACCACCAAAACCAGAACCCCTGCCAGCACTCCGCGCAGCACCCGCCCCGCGCGCGCGTCCCCCAACAGCGGCAGGCCCAGCAGCAGCACCGGCAATTCCAGCGGAAACAGCCGCAGCGCGCCCCATGTCATCGCGCCGGGATGATTGGGCTGGATCAGCACCAGATGCAGGATCAGGGCGGCCACCACTGCGCGCCAGATCATGCCCCCACTCATCAGCGATGCCTCCACAGCCACAGCACATCCCGCCCGAACGACCATACCAGCGCCGCCACCGCGCCCCATGCCACCACCCGCGCCACCTCGGGCATCAGCCCCGGCACCTGCAACAGGATCAGCGCGGCGATCTGCACCACGCACACCACCTTGCGCCCGAACCTGTCCGGCAAGGCTGCCGCCAGCCAGGGAAATGGCCAGAAGGCCGCGACAAAGCCATAACGCATCGCCCCCAGCAGCAGCACCTCCGGCCCGGTCATCCCGCCCAGCCAGACATGCGCCGCCAGCACCAACGCCAACGCCGCGTCCGTCTCCATGTCAAACCGCGCGCCGAACTCCGATGTCAGCCCGCTCCGCCGCGCCAGCCAGCCATCCACCCCGTCCAACGCCAGCGCCACCGTGGCCAGAACCAGCACATCCCATCCCTGCGGCGCCTGCCACAGCATCCCCGCCAGCGCCGCCACCATCGCCGCCCGCGCCAGCGTCACCGCGTTGCACAGGCCGAACCGCGCATGGGGGAAATGCTGCACCACCTTGCCCCGGATCAACGCCAGCACCACCACCGTCCCGGCCACGGTGATCAGGGCCGCCATCCCCCCACCTTCGGGCCGCAAAACCAGCGGCACCAACGCCACCAGCAAGGCCAGCACCGCCGCAGGCCAAAACCCTGCAGGCAAGCCAACCCTTGATCTGATCTTCTCAACCCCTACTGTCATGGCATCACAGAAGGCAGGCTCAGATGCAGACACCGTCCCCCGGCTACAGCTCCGGCCAACGCGCCCTTCACTGGGTCATCGCGCTGATGATCCTGCCCATGATCGCTGCGGGCTTTCTGATGGTGCAACAGGGCCTGCCCCGCGCGCTCGGCAACACACTGTTCATCATGCACAAGAATATGGGCGTCCTCGTCCTTATCCTTGTCGTGCTGCGCATCATCGTAAAGCTGCGCCACAAGGCCCCGCCTTTGTCCGCCAGCCTGCCCGCATGGCAGCGCCGCGCCGCCCATGCCAGCCATGGCCTGCTTTATGTGCTGATGCTGGTCATGCCGCTGTCGGGCTATATCCGCGTCCGCGCCGGCGGCTTCCCGATCGAGGCGCTGGACAGGCTCGGCCTGCCGACGCTCGTGCCAAAATCCGAAACCCTCGCCGCTACTGCCAAGGCGGTGCATGAATTTGGCGCCTATGCCATCGCGGCCCTTCTGGCACTGCACATCGCCGCCGCCCTGCACCACGCGCTGATCCTGCGCGATGGCACATGGTCCCGCATCTGGCCGCCGGTCCGCCGCTAACATCCCGCGCCCTACCGCGCCCGCAGGGCGCGCGCGCCTTCTGCCACCAACCGCGCCGCATGCACCGGCTGCCAGGCCATCGCCGCTCCGGGCGTCAGCGCGCAATCAAACACCACCTCCGGGCCAAGGCCATAGGCCCGCGTCTCTGGCCGCATCGCATCCGACAGCCGCGCCACCGGGCTTTGCAGCGTCAACCCCTGCGGCCCGCCTCCGATCAGCAGGGGCGACACCGCCACCTGCAACCGATTCAATAGCCCCGCCTCCAGAAACCGCGCGATGGTGATCCCGCCGCCTTCGACCATCACGCTGTTCAGCCCAAGGTCATGCAACGCCGCCAATATCTCCGCCGGGTCCAGCCAGCCGTCGCGCAGCGGCAGGGTGACCACCTCCACCCCTTCGGGCCGTGCCCGCGCCACGCCCTGCACCACGATCCGCCGCGCCCCATCGGCGCGGAACAGCGCCACATCATCCGGCAGCCGCCCGCGCGGATCCACCACGATCCGCGCCGGGTTCGGCCCGCTGCACATCCGCACCGTCAGTTGCGGCTGGTCATGAATCGCCGTCCGCACGCCGATCAACACGCCATCCATCAGCGCCCGCATCCGGTGCAGATGCGCCAATCCTTCCGGCCCCGATACATCCCGCGCATCACCCGTGACCGTGGCCACCCGCCCGTCCAGCGATTGCCCGATCTGCGCCACTGTCACCGGCCCCAGATCGCGCCGCGCCAAGGGCGCATACAGATCCAGCGCCGCCCGCTCGCCCGGAGTCCAGCGCCCGCAGCAGGCACAGCCATGCCCCGCCCGGACCTGCAGGATCCTCTCCCAGGCCTTCGGAGTGACCTCAACCGTCTGCATCCTCAGCCTCCTTCACACCCGCCGCCACACCGGGCGGCAACGCCAGCAGGTCGCGATGCCCGATCCGGCACTCCCCCTGCTCCAGCATTGCCCGCCGTGCCGCCAGCCACGCATCCGCCCCGGCACACCCCGCCTCGCCTGCCGCCTGCGCGATCCCGCCCAGCAGTTCCGCCTGCAACGCCGCCTGATCGGGCCCCAGCCGCCACGGGCTATCCGCCTCACGCACCGCGTAACCCGCCGCCCGCAACCGCGCTGCAAGATGATCCGCCGCCGTCGGCCCCAGCGCCGGGCCAAATCCCTTGTCGCCCCCCTGGTGCCTGTTGAATGCCGCCGTTACCGCCGCATCCTCGGGCAGGTCAGGCTCCCACTCCATCACCCCATCATAGCTCAACGCCGCATAGACGGGCAGCCGCAACCCCGCCACCCGCGCCACGAACCGCTCAACCCACTCTGCCGACACCAGATCGAACAGCGCCGAGGCCGTCACCAGCCCCGCCCCCTCCAAAGGCAGGGCCTCCACATCATTCAGGTCAAGGCAGAACCCCTCTCCCCCCGCAAGACGCAGCAAGCCCTCATCCGCATCCACCATCCGCCACGCCGCGCCCCCGGCCAACCCGCCAAAAGCCCGCCGCGTCGACCCCGCGCCGCAGCCCAGATCCACGATCACCGGCCCCGCCACCTGTGCCGCCGCAGCCAGCAAACCGCCATCCCGCGCCGCATGGTCGGCAGGTTCGCGCAGGGCCAGCCAGTCGGCGGAAAAGCCCATGCCTCAGACCTCACCCTCGCACCAGGCCCGCGCCATGTGACTCTCGTGCAGCGTGATCCGCAGCCGCTTCACCCGCCCGGCATCCTTCAACTCCCCCGCCCGCAGCCGCGCCACCATCGCCTTGTGGATCACACCGCACAGGAATTCCGTCGTCGTGAACTTGCCCGCAAACTCCGGCACCTCATCCAGATTGCGATAGCGCAGCGGTTGCAGCACCGCCGCCAGCGCATCCACCGCCAGCCCGATATCCACCACCAACCCGTGATCGTCGATATCCTCGGCAAAGAACGCCGCATCCACGGTAAACGTCGCCCCATGCATCCCCTGCGCCGGGCCGAACACCGGCGAGGGCAGCGAATGAGCGATCATGATATGGTCCCGAACTTCAACAGCGAACATGCGTCTTTCCTTTGTTCAATAACGGATACGATGGCACAGCGTGCCGGGCGCGGACAGCACCGCGCAATAGGTGGCGGGCAGGTCATCAAACCCGCTCTCCCCCGAAATCATCACCTCCAGCACCGGATCGCGCAGCAGGTCCAGCGCCTTCTCCAGCCGCCGCCGATAGGTCCAGCGCGGCGCGCGCAGGGGCGGCACATGCCCCACCTGCGAACTTATCAGCCGCAGCCGTCGGCTGTGAAACGCCCCGCCCAGCGCCACCGGCGTTAGCCCCGCACCATGCCAGCTTGCCTCCACCACCACGGCCTCCATCCCCGCACAGCCCAGCGCCGTGGCCAGCCCGCCGGCCGAGGCACTGGCATGGATCACCACATCGCACTCCCCCGGCGCATCACCGGGCAGCGCAAACCCGCAGCCCAGCGCCGCCGCCAGCGCCGCCCGCTCGGGCTGGCTGTCCACCAGCACCACCTCCGCCCCCGGCAAGCGGGCACAGAGATAAGCCACCAACGCGCCCACAACCCCTGCCCCAATCACGGCGATCCAGTCCCCGGCCCCGGCCCCGCTGTCCCACAGGATGTTCAGCGCCGTCTCCATATTGGCCGCCAGCACCGCCCGCTCTGCGGGCACCCCTTCCGGCACCGCAATCAACGCCGTCTCGGGCAGGCGGAACACGGTCTGGTGTGGAAACAGCGCAAACACCGCCCGCCCCGCCAGCGTGCCCTCCACCGCCTCACCCACCATGCTGTATCCGTATTTCACCGAAAACGGGAAGGCACCTTCCTGATAGGGCGCGCGCATCCGCTCCCATTCCGCCTCGGGCACGCCGCCGCCGAACACCAGCCGCTCCGTCCCCCGGCTGATGCCGGACCACAGCGCCCGCACAGTCACGCCCTCGCCCATCGCCGCATCCCGGATCTCGGCCTGCCCGGGGGCCACGCACCACAGCGCCCGCGCCGTCATGGCAGAATATGCCCGGATTTCTGTGCCTTCACCGCCAGATAGCGCGCATTCTGCGCCGTCCTGCCCACGGCCAGCGGCACCCGTTCCGCCACCCGCACGCCTTGCGCTGTCAGCATGGCCACCTTGGCCGGATTGTTGGTCATCAGCCGCACCTCGGAAATCCCCAAACGCGCCAGCAGCGCCGCCCCGATGCGGAAATCCCGCTCGTCATCCTCGAACCCAAGGTGATGGTTCGCCTCCACCGTGTCCAGCCCGCGCTCCTGCAGGGTATAGGCCCGCATCTTGTTGGCCAACCCGATCCCGCGCCCTTCCTGATTCAGGTACAAAAGCACGCCACCCCCGACCTCGGCCATCGCCGCCATGGCCGCTTGCAACTGCGGCCCGCAATCGCATTTCCGGCTGCCCAGCACATCACCCGTGAAACAGGCCGAATGAAGCCGCACCAGCACCGGCCCCACCGGATCGACCTCCCCCACCTCGATGGCGTAATGCTCTGCCCCGCCGTCATCCGGTCGGAACACATGCACCCGGCCCGCCGTTGACACCGCCATCGGCAGCGCCGCCGCGCTAACCTCGTGATGCGCCGCCATCTGCGCCAGCTCGGTCAGCACATCCCCGGCAGATACCAGCGTCAGCCCCTGATCCCGGGCCACCCGTCCGGCATCCGACAGCGGCACCGACACCACCGCAGGCAAAAGCTGCGTCGCCCGGGCCAAGGCGATCCCCGCCTCCTGCACGGCACCCCCCGGCAACACCGGCACCCCGACCGGCTCCCGCAATGCACCGTCCAGCACCGGGTCCGCCAAACGCTGCACCTGCGCAAAACTCAGGCCCGCCAAATCCAGCCTGACAACAGGCGCGGCACCCTCGAGACCCAGCGCCAGCGCCCGCCTGCCCGTCAGTACAAGTTCGGCCCGCTCGGCCTGCACGGCCGCCCCAAACCGCGCCGCCGACAACCCCTCAACCGCCAGCAGCATCGCGGCCTCACCCGGCCCCGCCACCACGACCACGGGCAGACCCAGCCGCATGTCACTGCGCGCCCGCATCACCCGTTCACGGCTTGTCAGCAGAAACTGGTTTTCAATCAAAGGGTCCGCGCGCAACGCGCGGTTAGGAACAGTCATGGCAATCCTGGGCAAGATGTCAGCCGTTACCTAGTCCGCCGACTCACGCGGCAAGGGCGATGACAGAAATTCGATGATCCGTTCACGTTTTCGTGGGCACGGTACTTGCACCTCGACAGCGCGCCACCCGTGCTAATCTCAACCTGTGGCAGTGCGTATGTAACGATAAGGGGCAGAGCATGGGTTTTCGCATATGGCTGGGTTTGGCCCGGTCGCTTATCATTTATAACAACCCCATCCGTACCATTGCCCTGCGCCGCTTCTACCGCAGCCTGCTCTCCCCCGGCGATCTTGTATTTGATGTCGGCGCCCATGTCGGCACCCGCGCCCGCGCCATGCGCGCCGCCGGGGCGCGCGTCGTGGCGCTTGAACCGCAGGAACCGTTTGCCGGTTTCCTGCGCCGCACCCTGCCGCGCGACATCACCTTGATCGAGGCCGCCGCGGGCCCGCAGGAAACCACCGCCACCATGGCGGTCTCGTCGCTGCACCCCACCGTCTCCTCGCTGCAACCCGATTTCGCGGCCACAGCCGGGGCCACCCCCGGCTTCGCCCATGTGAAATGGGACAGCCAGCAAAGCGTCAGTGTCACCACACTGGACCACCTGATCGAAACCCACGGCATGCCCGCTTATGTGAAGATCGATGTCGAAGGGTTCGAACTTGACGTCCTCTCCGGTGTCAGCCGCCCTCTCCCGCTCGTCTCTGTGGAATACCTGCCCGACCTGCCCGATCACACAGTCCGCGTGATCGAACGGCTGCAAACCCTTGGCCCCTACCGGTTCAACCCCGTGCGCGGGGAAAGCGGGCGGTTCGCATGGCAGGACTGGCGCAAAGCCACCGATACCATCGCATGGCTGCGCTCTATGCCGCCCGGCGCAAGATCGGGCGATCTCTATGCCCGGCTTCAATCCGCGAAATAGCGCCCCATCACCCGGTCCAGATCGACCCGCGCCCGCAGCCGCGCCGCCAGCAGATACAGCCCCCCGAACTTGCGGTGCAGGAACAGCACCTCGGGCGGCGGCACATGCCACAGGTCACGGTCCATCCCCAGCGCCATCCCCCGGTCGCGCAGCTCCATCACCAGATCGCGCCGCGCGAAATCATAAACACCCCCCGCCCGCAGCGGCCCAAAGGCCAGATCGGCCAACTCCACAACAGCCTGCCTGTGCGCCTCGCTCAGGTCCTCAGGCAAATACCCCATCGCCGTCATCGCCCGCAGCATCGCCTTCGGCTCCCCCGCGATCCCGGCCCGCACCACCGCCCGGAACCGCGCCGCCAGCCCATCCGGAAAGCTCCGCGCCGCGCCAAAATCCAGCAGCACCACCCGCCCGGTCGATTGCTGCCAGCGGAAATTGGCAAAGTTCGGATCGGTCTGCATCAGGTTGAAGTCGAACAACTCCTCCAGCACCAACCCGATCAACCGCTCTGCCACCGCATCGCGCAGCGCTTGCGGCGCATCTTCAAGGCTCTCGATAGGCAGGCTCTCCACGTAATCCATCGCCAGCACCTCGCCGCCCGACAGATCCTCCTGCGGCACCGGCACCACAAACCCCGCCCGCCCGGCCAGCAGGTCGCCAAAGCGCCGCATCTGCGCCGCCTCGCGCCTGTAATCCGCCTCCTCATGCAACTGCCGCTTGGCCTCGGCCAGCAAGGGCTTTACGTTCAGCCGCCCCGGCACCAGCCCCGACATCCGCATAAGCGCCGCCACGTTGTCCACGTCGCTGTCGATGCTCGCCCGTATCCCCGGATATTGCACCTTTATCGCCAGATCGTGCCCGTCTTTCGTCTGCGCCCGATGCACCTGCCCGATCGACGCCGAAGCGATGGGCCGCACATCAAACCGCCGGAACCGCCCCAGCCAGCCCGCACCCCACGCCCCATCCAGCACACGCCGCAACTGCGCAGGCGGCATCGGATCGGCATCCGCCCGCAACCGCGCCAGAATGGCCGCCAACTCCGCAGGCAGCATCTCGCCCGCATCCATCGACAAAAGCTGTCCCACCTTCATCGCCGCCCCGCGCAATTGCGCCAGCTGGTCCGTCACCCGCCGCGCGTTGCCCGGCGTCAGCAGAAGGTCGCCCAATCTTGGCCGCTCCCCCTGCGCCAACCGCATCGCCCCCCCGGCCAGCACCCGCCCGCCGATGCCCGTGGCCAACCCGCCCAGCGCCATCATCCGCCGCATCCGCCCGGCAGGCACCGCCCGCCCCTCGCCCTCATCCATCGCGCAAAAGCCCGGCAAAGCAATCAAACAGCGCAGGCACCGCCGTCACCACCGTTCCCGTCGCCCACGGATCTTCGCCGACCGCCAACCCCTCGACACGAACCCCCGCCGCCGCCAGCAGCGCAAGCCCCGCCGCGATGTCCCACCGCTGCAAACGCCGCTCCCAGAACCCATCCAGCCGCCCCGCCGCCACATAGGCCAGGTCCAGCGCCGCCGCCCCCATCCGCCGCACCCCCGCGCAATGCGGCATCAGCCGCGCAATATCGGCGGCATGAACCCCGATATGCGCCATCCCGCCGAACGGAACCCCCGTCCCGAACAGCGCCCCCGCCATGTCCACCGTCCCGGCAAACCCCAGCGCCCGCCCGTTCAGCATCACCCCGCCCCCCGGCATGGCGGCAAAGGTTTCGCCCCGCAGCGGGTCATGCACCACGCCCAGAACAGGCCGCCCCCCCACCTCCAGCCCGACCGAAACGCACCAATGCCCGATGCCACGCAGGAAATTCGTCGTCCCGTCCAGCGGATCAACCACCCAGCGCCGCCCGCCATCTGCCACCCCAGACGCCCCTGCCCCCGTCTCCTCGCCCAGCCAGCCATCACCGGAAAACGCGCTCAGAAGCCGCCCGCGAAGATGCGTCTCGGCCTCCACATCCGCCTCGGATACAAAATCCCCGGCGCGCTTTGATGCCACCGTCAGCCGGTCCCGCGCCCGGTAATGGCCCAGCAGGATCTCCCCCGCCTCTTCCGCCGCTGCAACGGCCAGCGCCAGTTCCGCCTCCAACCCGCTCATGCCGCCACCCCCGCCAGAACCACCGCCGCCCGCCGCGCCACATCATCCCAACCGGGCAGCGCCGCCCCGGCCCGCGCCGCCGCCGCCGCCATCCCGTCGCGCAATACCCTGTCCTCCAGCACCCGCCGCAGGGCACCGGCAAAGGCCGCCGCGTCATCCACCGGCACCAACAGCCCCGCATCCACCGGCACCGTGTCCGGCACCGCCCCCGTGCGGCAGGTCACGATGGGCAACCCCTGCGCCAAGGCTTCGTTGAAAACGATCCCGTATCCCTCATACCGCGTTGCCAGCGCGAAGACCGACGCCGCGCCATAAAGCCGGTCCCGCTCGGCCATCTCCACCGCGCCCGCCAGCCGGATGCGCCCCGCCATCCCTGCATCGGCAATCCGCCAGCCCAGTTCGGCCACATGCGCCGCATCCCACGGGTTGCCCACGATCACCGCCTGCCAGTCCAGATCCCCAATCGCCGCCAGCGCCGCGATCAGCACGTCATGCCCCTTGCGCGGATGCAGAATACCGACCGACAGGATCAGCGGCGGATCGTCCTTCGCAACAGCCATCCCCGCCACCCTGTCGATCCCCGGCACCAGAACGGTGATCTTCTCCTCAGCCACCCCATATTCGGCCACTAGCACCGCCTTTGTATGCGGGCTTGGCACAAGAACATGCCGCGCATATCCCAGATTGTCCCGCTCCCGCGCCTGCAGGGCCGCTGCCACCGCCCCATCCAGCCCGGTCTCCAGCGCCAGCGGATGATGCACCAGCGCGATGATCGGGGCCGCCACCCGCGCCACCCCCTCCGTCGGCAGCGCCCCAAAGGCCAGCCCGTCCACGATCACCGGCACATCCGCAGGCAACGCCTGCATCTGCGCCAGCGCCACCCGCATTGCAGCCTCCCCCGGTTCGGGAAACCCGTCGGGCAGTGTCACAACCCGGATGTCATGGCCCAGCCCGCGCAGGGCCTCCACAAGACGCCGATCATAGAAATACCCCCCCGTCAGAGTGGTCAACGCGCCGGGTACGGCGAAGGCGGCGGTCAGGGGCATCCGGTATCCAGCATTCTGCGACGCCGCGATGGTGCCGCGCCCGCCGCTCAGGTAGCAGCCCGCCTGACGACATCAACTCCCCCAGACCTGATGGAATGAACAAAGGCGATCCGCCGCACGGATCGCCCTTCACATTTGCACTGCAAGAACCGCAGGATCGGCCCAACCCCCGCCCGCTGACCACCCTCCGCCGTGTGGCACCCCCGCACCACACCGGCTTCCGGTATCCTCGTGCCCCCGCGGGTGATCTGCGCGCGCCCCCCGGCGCTGCAAATCTGGTCCGGCCGATCACTGCAGCCGCGCGCTACGGCATGGCAGTTGCCATGTCGCAGATCTTGCGTCCAACCGCAGGCTCCATCCGGACCCCCACGATGCAGACATCCGGTCCCGTCCGGGCGATCAGGTCACCCAGTCGCGGCAACCCGCTGAACACATGTTCCACAATCCCGTCACCGTCTTTCGACGTCTGGACGATGCAAGCCATCCGGCGCCCCAATGCCTCATCCCGCCGCCGCCGCGCGCGATCCAACAGGCTCTCAGACGGGCGATACTGTCCAATAAAGGTGATCTGCGCACTCGTCATGACATGCCTCCCGTCAGGGAACGGACGCGCCCCTCTGGTCTGGCTTCCGCAAAAGCCACTCGCACCTTCATATCTGTGATCATTCACCCTCTCCGACTCGCCTGAAAGCCTCTGCTCGCGCTTCGGGAAATGTGGCAAAAATTTGTCTGTCTTGTGACCGTAAAGAGGTCCGGCGATCTTTTGGCCAAAGGTCCAAGACCTTCGTCAACCGGACAGCCTGACCGCCATCAAGGGCCAGCTACACCCGGTGGCCCCGCGCGTCGGCAGCGAAAAAAGCGTTATCTCAAATTGACAAGGTCTGAATACCCGGTTCGCTGCGTGCATACGCCTGTCTGCACAGCTGTCTGCACCGGGCGCTGCACACGCAACCCAGACAAGATTCCCGGATCGAGAGCCCCAATGACTCTCATTCCGGGAATTTATGCACCTTCAGAACGCCGTGCCCGGACGCAGGCCCAGCTTCTTCATCACCATCGCAGCCGGGCAAAAGCCGGTAAAGGACGACTGGATCAGGTTCACCCCAATGAACACGGTAAACCACAGAAAATACGGTGAAACAAAGCTGGTCAGCAGCACGCTCACCAGCACCATCACACCGGCGAAAGCCATCACGGCGCGGTCAAGGGTCATGTTGTCTACTCCATCCGGCAGCCCATCCAACGGGCCGCAATGACTCTCATATACAGCACGGCCATAAAGTATTCAATATCCTGAATGTGTAATCATGGCACCCACCCCTTCGCGGGTCCGCCAAATTAACCCCAATTTTCTTGATTTTCTGGCCCTTTGTGCTCATATCCGCCTTGCGACGTTAACTCTACTCGACTTCTGTTTCGGATTTTCCGGCCACAGCATCGACCAGGCTGACGGGGCCAGGCCGCCGCACAGTGCGGGCGGCAGACTTGACAGGAGACTTCACGATGGCCAAGGGCACCGTGAAATGGTTCAATGAAACCAAAGGCTACGGCTTCATTGCCCCGGAAGGCGGCAAGAAGGACGTGTTCGTTCACATCACCGCACTGGAACGTGCAGGCCTGCGTGGCCTGAAAGACGGTCAGGCTGTGACCTTCGATATCGAAGCCGGCCGCGACGGCCGCGAATCGGCGACCAACCTTTCGCTGTCCTGATCCGCGACTGATCTGCATCTAAGCCAAGGGCGCAACCCAAGCTGTTGCGCCCTTTCGCTTTTTCCGGAATGGCCGGATCGCGCCCTGCTCTGAACGCGACACGCGCGGCAGTAGAAATCGCCTAGCCAAGGCCGCAAGCCTGCCCCAAACTCGTCGTCATGACGCAGCCCGATTACGCCCGGATCATTGACGAACCGACCTGGGACTTCATCCGCAGGTCCGAAGCCGCCTATCCCCCCGATACCGCCAGCCTCACCATCGCCGATCAACGCGCGATCTACGATGCCATGTGCCGGGCCTTCCACCGCGGCTATCCCCCCGGAATCACTGCGATCGACCGTCAGTTCGGCGGCATCCCCTGCCGCCACTACCCGGGTCAGGGTGGCACCATCCTCTACTTCCACGGCGGCGGTTTCGTCGTAGGTGGCCTGCACAGCCACGATGACGTCTGCGCCGAAATCCGCGCCGAAACCGGCCTTCACGTCGTGTCCGTCGACTACCGACTCTGCCCCGAACACCCCCACCCCGCCGCCTTTGATGACGCCTGCGCCGCTACCCGCGCGGTTGCCGCCGCACTGCCCGCGCCGCTTCTTCTGGCGGGCGACAGCGCAGGCGGAAATCTTGCGGCAGCCACGGCGCAAGCGATTGGCCGCAATGGCAATCTCGGCATCCGAGGGCAGGTTCTGATCTATCCCGGCCTTGGCGGAAACATGGATGAAGGGTCCTACCTCACCCATGCAAATGCCCCGATGCTTAGCCGTGATGACGTGCGTTTCTACGCCACCATCCGCCACGGCACCGCCCCGGAACCCGCGGCTCACCCCAGCTTCGCGCCCCTGTCCGACAGCGACTTCACCCACCTCCCCCCCACGCTCGCCATCGCCGCCGAATGCGACCCGCTGGCCGATGATGCGGCCGCCTATGCCGCCCGCATTTCCGCCGCCGGGGGCATCGCAAGGGCCGTCACCGAACCCGGTCTTGTGCACGGCTACCTCCGCGCCCGCAGCGCCGTTCCCCGCGCCGCCGCCAGCTTCGCCCGCATCACCCGCACCCTCTCTGCCATGGCCCGTGGCACATGGCCCGAACCCGAGGATACCGCATGAACGCCCCGATCCCCAACCTGACCCATTGGAAGGAACGCTGCGACATGGCCGCCGCCTTCCGCTGGACCGCCCGCCTGAACATGCATGAGGCGGTGGCAAACCACTTCTCCCTGGCCATAAACGCCGAAGGCACACGCTTCCTGATCAACCCGAACGGTCGCCACTTCAGCCGCATAAGCGCCTCAAATCTTGTGGAAATCGATGCAAACGATCCGGCCACCATGTCCCGCCCCGATGCGCCCGACCCCACCGCATGGGGTCTGCACGGCTCCATCCACCGCGCCCTGCCCCATGCCCGCTGCGTGATGCATGTCCATTCCATCCACGCCACAGTCCTGGCCAGCCTCGCCGACTCGCGCCTTCCCGCCATCGACCAGAACAGCGCCATGTTCCACAATCGCCTTGTGGTGGATGACCATTACGGCGGCATGGCCTTTGAAGAGGAAGGCGCACGCTGCGCCACGCTGCTGGCTGATCCGAAAACCACGGTCATGGTCATGGGCAATCATGGCGTGCTGGTGATAGGGCAATCGGTGGCCGAGGCGTTCAATCGCCTCTATTACTTTGAACGCGCTGCAGAAACCTATATCCGGGCGCTACAAACAGGCCGCCCGCTGCGGGTTCTGCCCGACGAAATCGCCGAAAAGACCGCTCAGGAATGGGAGGCCTATCCCGGCTTCGCTGACTCGCATCTCAGCGAACTGCGCGCCATTCTGGACGCCGAGGTGAACGACTACGCCGCCTGACCCGCGTCACGCCGCCATGAAGGATGCAGCCTTCATCGTGGAAGGAACCGGAACCCCCATCCGTGTCAGGATGGATGGGGCCAGCGCCAACTGGTCCAGCACGACATCAGCCGCAGGCATCTGGGACTCGCCGAAATAGTAGAACGCGAAATCCTGCTGCATCTCTCCGGTCCCGCCGTGATGGCCGCGCGCATCCTGCCCATGATCCGCCGTGACGATCACCTCATACCCGGCACTCCGCCAACGATGGATAAAGGGCGCCATCTGTTCATCCAGCAGATAGCAGGCATGGTCCATCTGCGCGCAGTCGTGGAAAAACCGGTGCCCCATGCTGTCCAGCGTGCAGGAATGATAGATGCCGTAGTCGATCCCCTTCACCTCACACAACCGCGTCAGCGTTGCGAAAAGGTCGTGGTCCGACGGGGTCATCTGGTTGTCATGGCCATAGCCGGCCATCGTGTGAAATCGGCCATGGTGGATCGGCCCGGCTTCCTCGTCATATTCGATGTCGCGTACCGTATCGAAAGGCGCGCGTTGAAAGAATTCCGACCAGAAGGAATGCGTCACCGCCCCCGTCCGCCTGCCCGCCCTAGCCAGTTCAGAGAATACATCCGGCAAACCGATCTTTCGCACGGCCTGATTGCCCCATATGCCATGCACATGCGGCGGAACCCCCGTATGGATCGACGCATAGCACGAAGCAGAGGTTGACGGCAGCACGGCCCGCATCCGCCAGACCCGCGCTTCGCCTGATTGCACCCAGCCTTCTAGGTTCCCGAACAGCCGCCGCCAGTTGCGATAGGGCACACCGTCGATGATGATCAGCAGCAGTTTGCGCGCCATCAGTTCCCCGCGCTTTCCATCTTGCGATGCTCCAACACCTCTTCCAGCCAGCCCAGCCGCATTTCGGGCACTGATGACAGCAACAGATCGGTGTAGTCGTCAAAGGGCGGCGTCAGCACATCGGTCTTTGACCCGTATCGCACCACCTGTCCCCGATACATCACGGCGATCCTGTCGGCGATGGCCTTCACCGTTGCCAGATCATGGGTGATGAACAGATAGGCCACATGCGCCTCGGCCTGCAAATTCAGCAACAGCTTCAGGATGCCATCCGCCACCAGCGGATCCAGCGCTGATGTCACCTCGTCACAGATGATCAGCTTGGGTTTCGCCGCCAGCGCCCGCGCGATGCAGACTCGCTGCTTCTGGCCACCGGAAAGCTCTGCCGGATAGCGGTCGATATAGCCCTTTCCCATCTCGATCTGGTCCAGCAATTCCTGCACACGCTTGCGCTTTGCCTCGCCCGTCATGCCGAAATAGAACTCCAGCGGCCGCCCGATGATCGTGCCAACGGTCTGGCGCGGGTTCATCGCCACATCAGCCATCTGATAGATCATCTGCAATTCGCGAAGATCATCCTTGCTGCGGTCCTTCAACGCCGCATTCAGCGTGCGCCCGGCAAATGTGATGTGCCCCTGGCTGGGCGGCAACAGCCCGGTGATCGCACGCGCCAGCGTCGATTTCCCCGATCCGCTTTCCCCCACCACGGCCAGCGTCTGCCCGGCGGGCAGGTCGACGGTGACATTCTTCAGCACGTCGAAATTCGTGCCGGAATAACGCGCTGTCACGTTCTGCACCGAAAGGATCGGTGGCGCTTCGGCCTTTTCCACATGGTCGATCGAACGCACGGAAACCAGCGCGCGGGTGTACTCTTCTTGGGGTTCGGTGATGATCTGCCGCACCGGGCCGTATTCCACCTTCTTGCCTTGCCGCAGAACCAGAATGTCATCCGCCACCTGCGCCACCACCGCCAGATCATGCGTGATGTACAGCGCCGCCACCCCGGTATCGTGGATCGCCTCTTTGATCGCGGCCAGCACCTCGATCTGTGTGGTCACGTCCAGCGCGGTTGTCGGTTCGTCAAAGATCACAAGATCGGGCTTGGGGCACAGCGCCATCGCCGTCATCGCGCGCTGCAACTGGCCGCCGGAAACCTGATGCGGATAGCGTGTGCCGAAATTTTCAGGATCTGGCAGCCCCAGTTTGCGAAACAGCATGACGGCGCGTTTCTCCACCTCGGCCCGGCCCATCACGCCATGCGTCAGCGTGGTTTCGATCACCTGCTCCATCAAACGCTTCGCCGGGTTGAAGGCCGCTGCCGCCGATTGCGCGACATAGGTCACTTCGCGCCCGCGCAGGGCGCGCAGCCCCGCGGCGTTCATCCCCCGGATGTTGCGCCCGTTCAGAATGATCTCGCCCCCGGTCAACCGGACACCGCCCCGGCCATAGGCCATCGCGGACAACCCGATGGTGGATTTCCCCGCCCCGGATTCGCCGATCAGGCCCAGCACCTTGCCCTTGGCGACGCTGACCGACACGTCATCCACCAGCACCACATCGCGCGGTGGCTCTCCCGGCGGATAGCTTGTCGCCTCGATCCGCAGGTTCCGAATTTCCAGCATGTCAGCCACCGCGACCCCCTTTCAGGCTTGTGGTGCGCGACAGGATCCAGTCCGCCACAAGGTT
Source organism: Rhodobacter maris (assembly GCA_943369275.1). Taxonomy (GTDB): domain Bacteria; phylum Pseudomonadota; class Alphaproteobacteria; order Rhodobacterales; family Rhodobacteraceae; genus Paragemmobacter; species Paragemmobacter maris_A. The sequence goes on from CALRMS020000001.1 coordinate 81,307, forward strand.
CACCGAAATCGCCAAGAGCGCGATGGCCAGCGCCGGCATAAGGGCGGCGGATTTGCCATAGATCAGGCCATCCTTGTTTTCCTTCACCATCCCGCCCCAATCCGCCAGCGGCGGCTGGATGCCTAGACCAAGGAAAGACAGGGTGGAAATGAACAGCACGGCAAAGATGAACCGCAGCCCGAATTCCGCCACCAGGGGCGAAAGGGCGTTGGGCAGGATTTCGCGGAAGATGATCCAGCTTTGCCCTTCACCGCGCAGCTTGGCCGCCTCGACATAGTCCATCACCGCGATGTCCATCGCCACCGCGCGCGACAGGCGGAACACCCGCGTCGCATCCAGCAGCCCCATGATAAGGATCAGCACCGTCAGGCTGATGGGCAGCACCGACAGCACCACCAGCGCCACGATCAGCGACGGAATGGCCATCATCAGATCGACCATCCGGCTCAACCCCTGATCCACCCAACCGCCGCGCACCGCCGCGAGAAAGCCAAGGAAAGATCCCAACCCAAAGGATAAAAGCGATGAGGCCAGCGCCACGAAAATCGTGATCTGCCCGCCATGGATCATCCTGCTCAGGATATCTCGGCCAATCGTATCGGTGCCCAGCCAGTGCCGTTCTGACGGCGGTTCCCATACACCGCCGATCACTGCATCCAGCGGATAGGGCGCAATCCATTGGGCAAAGATCGCACAGAACAGAAAGGCCCCAGTCAGGATCAGGCCGATAAGGGCGGAAATTGGCATCTTCATTTCGGGTGCCTCAACCGCGGATTGGCGATAATGGAAATCACATCCGCCAGAATGTTCAGCCCGATATAAACGGCGGCAAAGATCAGCCCCACCGCCTGCACCACGGGCAGATCACGCTTGGCCACATGGTCCACCAGATACTGGCCCAGCGCGTTATAGCCAAAGACCACCTCAACCACGACCACACCCACCACCAGATAAGCAAGGTTCAGCACCACGACTGAGACGATGGGCGCGATGGCATTGGGAAAGGCGTGCTGCCAGATTACCCGCATGGGCGACAGCCCCTTCAATTCAGCGGTCTCAATATAGGCCGACTGCATCACGTTCAGGATCGCCGCCCGTGTCATCCGCATCATATGGGCCAGCACCACCAGAACCAGCACGATCACCGGCAGGGCCACAGCCTGCAACCTGTCCAGAAAGGACATGCCGGGAAACACCATCGCCACTGGCTGAAAGATTGGAATGACCTGCGTCAGCAGGAAGATCACGAAATATGCCGCCACGAATTCAGGCAGCGAAATCGTGGAAAGCGTGATGCCGGAAATCACCTTGTCCGGCCAGCGCCCATTGTAGCGCGCCGCGATCAACCCCAGCAGGATAGCCAGAGGCACCGAAATCACCGCCGCGCAAGTGGCAAGGAACAGCGTGTTGCCAAGCCTTTGTCCGATTGCCTGCCCGATATCCTGCCCATTGGTCAGAGCAACGCCAAAATCCCCGGTCAGGATACCCCCCAACCACTGAAAATAGCGGATGTAGGCCGGCTGGTTCAGGCCCAGCGCCTCGCGCATGTTGGCAAGCGCCTCGGGCGTGGCGGATTGGCCAAGAATGGCCTGCGCCACATCTCCCGGCAACGCCTCGGTGCCAAGGAAAATCAGCAGCGACACCGCCAGCAAGAGAAGCAGGCCCAGCGCAATACGCTGGGCCACCAGTTTCAAGATCGGATGCACCGCTATATGGTCCCGATCACGCCGTCAGCCAGCACTTGGCCAGCGCGCGCCCGTTCATCAGCTCATGCGTCGGGTCGACGAACCAGCCGCCGACCTCTTCCCGACGGGCTTCAACAAACTCGTTGAACATCGGGCAGATCAGGCCGCCTTCGTCGCGCACCAGATAGGCCATTTCCGAATACATGGCCTTGCGCTTCTCGCCATCCAGCTCGCCCCGCGCCGCGACCAGCAACTCGTCGAATCGGGCATTCTTGAACCGCGTGTCGTTCCAGTCCGCGGTCGACGCATAGGCGGTGGAATACATCTGATCCTGCACCGGGCGTCCGCCCCAGTAGCTCGCGCAGAAGGGCTCCACGTTCCACACGTTCGACCAGTAGCCATCATCCGGCTCGACCTTCACTTCAAGCGGGATACCCGCCGCAGCCGCCGATTGCTGGAACAACTGCGCCGCTTCCACCGCGCCGGGGAAGGCACCGGGTGCCGTGCGCAGGACGATGGGCGAACCGTCATGGCCTGACGCCTTGTAATGCTCCGCAGCCTTGGCCAGATCGAATTCCCGCTGCGGGATCGATGCGTCGAAATACGGATAGGCCGCGTTGATTGGGAAGTCGTTCCCGACCGAACCGAACCCGCCAAGGATCTTGTCCACCATTTCCTGACGGTTGATCGCATATTTCAGCGCCATCCGCAGATCGTTGTTGTCGAAGGGTGCCGTGTCCGCATGCATGATGAACACATAATGCCCACGCCCTGCCGCCCGCTCGATAGACATGCCCGGCATACCCTTGAGCAGTTCCACGATCTTCGGATCGACCCGGTTGATCATATGGACCTGACCGGATTGCAGCGCCGCCGTGCGGGCGGTGTTGTCGTTGATCACAAGGATCTCCGCTCCGTCCGCATGGCCGATGCTGCTGTCGAAATAGTTGGCATGCCGTTCGAAAACCGCGCGGACGCCCGGCTCAAACGACACCACCTTGTAGGGGCCGGCGCCGATCCCCGCATTGGGGTTGTCATAGCCGCCACCGGGCTGAATCTGCAGGTGATAATCTGCCAGGAGGAAGGGCAGGTCGGCATTCGCCGAAGCAAGCTTCAGCGTGACCATGTCACCTTCCGCGGTCATTTCGGAAATGCCCTGCACGATGCCCAGAGCACCCGACTGCGACTTTTCATCCGTATGGCGCTTCAGCGTGGCGACCACATCTTCGGCGGTAACCGTCTTGCCGTCATGGAACTCAACGCCCGACCGGATCTTGAACTTCCATTCCGTGGCGTCGGCGTTCGAGGAAATCTCCTCCGCGATGCGCGGATCGACCTCACCTTTCTCGTTCACGATCACCAGCATCTCACCCCAGAGCATGCTGACCGCGAAAGGCGCGGGCGATGCCGCCACCGCCGGATCGAGAGAGTTGGTCGATTCCCCGCCGGAAATCCCGGCCTTGATCACGCCACCCTTGATGGGCTGGGCCGATGCGGCAGAGGCCAGCAGCGTATTCGCCATCGCCGCCGAAATCCCCATGGCCGAGGCACGACCGAGGAATTCCCGGCGACCCATCAGGCCACGCGCCGCACGTTTGAGCATATAGTCGAACTCTTTGTTCATACTTTCGGTCTCCCTGTTGTCGGCACGGAATTTTTCTCCCCCCGGCCGTTTTTGTTGATTGTCCAATCAGTAACCCGCGAATCTGGACGTGGGCAAAGCTTTTTTCATACTCAAGCATCACGATTTTCAGACAAACCTCCGGGGCACGCGGTCATCCCACCGTCGTTCAAAGACGAGGACCTCACCTTCCCAGGCCCGCAGATGGGCTGTCATCCGCAAATCGGTGGCGTTTCCGGTCATCTCGGCCTCTGCCCGCGTGCGCACCGACCACTCTCCGCGTGACAGACGCTGCTCCCAGACATGTAGCGCGCGCGCCGATTGCGGATCATCGGGTCGAATTTCCCACCGTTCTGTCATCGTCTCGCCGCTGCACAGCCCGTGGGTAAGGTTCTCGGCATCGCCAAGATCGTCCTCAACCACCAGGGCATAGGTGCCGCCAATCAGATCCTCTTCGACAGAGCGGCGGGTCTTGCCTGCGCGCAGCACCCGATGCTTCCATGGCGCCGCATGTTCCGCAGGCGGGGGCGACCATTCCGCACTGCTGCCCGCATGCACCGGCAGGCGCAGACTGCCACCGGAAAGGGTCAACGCCCCAGCCTCGGGCGACGGCCAGACAAAAGGCCAGTAGCTGTTGGACAGGGCCAACCGCAGCCGATGGCCGGGGGCCAGACGATAGGCCATCTGGTCCAGCCGGAATGTGACTGACACCACCTCGCCGGGCACCATCGCGCGGGGGTGTTCCATGCTGTCGCGGTGGCACAAGTTCAGCATTCCATGCGCGATACGCACGGATGCCCCATCCGGCGCCACATCGCAAAGCCGCGCCACGACAAAGCCCAACGGCTTGTTCGAAGATAGCCGCAGCGAAACTTCGGCCGCGCCCAAAAGATCCAGTCCCTCTGACAGTGGATCACCATCAAAACAGACCGACATCGCATCATCCCGGCGCTGATCGCCGGGCATCTCGGCATTCAAACCCATGGGGAAGAACTCTCCCGCCTGCAGCCCCAGATGCTGCGGCGTGGCGATGGCCGTGGCGAACCCTGCCACCTCACCTTGGCCCAAATACCCATGCGACGCGGCCTCCCCGTGCCCTGGCATCAGGCTCAGCACCTGCGGCGCAACACGCGCCGATGGCCATTCGGCTTCCGCCACCCAATGCCCCGGCCGATGGCGCGCGCTGGCATCCGGCGGCGCGCTGTCCATCATCCAGACACGATAGGCCGGGTCATCCTCGGCCCCGTTGGAAATACCCTTCAACCACCGATCCCACCATCGAAGCGCAATTTGCAGAAACCCCACCTGCGGCCCCGGAACCGCCGTATGCGGATACTGATGCACCCACGGCCCTACGATCCCCTTGCAGGGCGCGGGGACGTTCTCCACCAGATGCGCCACGGTGTTCATGTAATTGTCCGCCCAGCCGCCCCAGATCAGCACCGGCGTCTGCATGCGGGCATAGTCCTCACCCACCGAACCATGCTTCCAATAGGCGGCGCGTTCCTGCAGCGCGGCCCAGCGCGGCGCGAGCGAGGGTTCATGCTCCAGCCGATCCAGCCACATCTCGCGCCAGTCCGGGCGCAGAACCGGGTCCGGCGGGCGGCTGGAATAGGACAGCATTACCGCCCCCCAGCCAAAGTTTTCGCCCAGCAGACAGCCACCCTTGTAATGGATGTCATCGGCAAAGCGGTCGGTCGTGGCACAGACCGAAACCACCGCCTTCAGCGCGGGCGGCTGGTTGAAGGCCGCCTGCAGGCAGTTGAACCCGCCCCAGCTTTTGCCCATCATCCCGACGGCGCCACTGCACCACGGCTGGCGCGACAGCCAGTCGATCACGACCAGCGCATCCTCCATTTCCTGCTGCGTGTATTCATCGGACATCAGCCCCTCGGAATCGCCGTTCCCCCGCATGTCCACCCGCACGCAGGCATAGCCATGCCCTGCCACATAAGGGTGAATCATCTCATCGCGCGGCAGGGTTCCGTCCCGCTTGCGATAGGGGATGTATTCCAGCACCGCCGGTACCGGATGCCTCTCGGCATCCTCTGGCAACCAGACCCGCGCCGAGAGCCTGCAGCCATCGTGCATCACGATGCCCATATCCTCGTGCTCTACGATCCGGCAGGGGTATTCCGTCCGAATGGCCATGCGCTGCGCTCCCTCTGATGACGGCATCAGACGCCAGCGCAAGCGCCGCGCCGCGCCCGTTCCCGCCCAAGGAAAGGCAGAACGCGACACAGCGAAAAGATTCCCTGCCGCAACTCACCCGCCGCGATGTAAAGTGACGTCGATCCCCCGCACGGGCCCCAGCGCCCCCTCTGAAAAGAACCGCCATGCCAGACCCTTCAGACAGGATCGAAGTGCGAAACGTCACCTCGCCCCACCACATCACCCATGTGGACCGCGTGAAATACGACGCGATGCGACAGGCGCTTATGGCCGTACTTCCCGATGCGCCCCCCGGCATGACCGTGGCCGAGGCGCAGTCCGCCCTTCTTGTCCATCTGGACAATGATCTTTTCCCCGGCGGAGCGAAGGCTGGATGGTGGATGAAATGCGTCCAGCTTGATCTGGAAGCGCGCGGTGTTCTGGCACGCGGCCCGAAATCCCCCGTTCGTCTGTTCCGCACAGGGAATGTCGGCTGAAGTCAGCGACAGGGCGTTTCGGCCCTATCTGGACAGTCGCCGCTGAAATAGGCTTCAGGCGCACCCAAAGTCGGAGACTGCCATGACCACCCGTCCCAACATCCTGATCCTCATGGTGGACCAGCTGACAGGGACCCTGTTTCCCGATGGCCCCGCGCCGTTTCTGCATGCCCCGAACCTGAAACGCCTCGCGGAACGATCCGTCCGTTTTGCCAACAGCTATACCGCATCGCCCCTCTGCGCCCCGGCCCGCGCGGCCTTCATGTCGGGCGCCCTGCCGCAACGAACGCGCGTCTATGACAATGCAGCCGAATTCGCCTCGGACATCCCCACCTATGCCCATCACCTGCGCCGCGCGGGCTATCAGACCGCGCTGTCGGGCAAGATGCATTTCGTCGGGCCCGACCAGCTGCACGGGTTTGAAGAACGCCTGACCACCGACATCTACCCCGCCGATTTCGGCTGGACCCCCGATTACCGCAAGCCCGGCGAAAGGATCGACTGGTGGTATCACAACCTCGGCTCGGTCACTGGCGCGGGTGTCGCGGAAATCACCAACCAACTGGAATACGATGACGATGTCGCCTTCCAAGCGGTGCAGAAGCTTTACGACCTGTCCCGCGGCCAGGACGCGCGCCCGTGGTGCCTTACCGTCAGCTTCACCCACCCACATGACCCATTCGTCGCGCGTCGCAAATTCTGGGATCTGTACGAAGACGCACCCGAATGTGCGCCCCCTGAACCCATCGCCTATCCGGATCAGGACCCCCACTCCCAGCGCCTGATGGATGCCTGCGACTGGCGCGCCTTCGATATCTCCAACACCCATATCCGCCGCGCGCGCCAAGGCTATTTCGCGAACATCTCCTATGTCGACTCCAAGATTGGCGAAATCCTCGACACGTTGGAAGCAACGCGGCAGGAGGCGATCATCCTGTTCCTGTCAGACCATGGCGAGATGCTGGGCGAGCGGGGCCTGTGGTTCAAGATGAACTTTTTCGAAGGGTCCGCCCGCGTGCCCTTGATGATCGCCGGCCCCGGCCTTGCCCCGCAACGAATCGACACGCCTGTGTCGACCATCGATGTGACACCAACCCTCGGCGCGCTGGCCGGGATTGACATGGATGCAATCCGCCCCTGGACCGATGGAGAAAACCTCGTCCCACTTGCTATGGGAACAGCCCGGACAGCGCCTGTCGCCATGGAATACGCCGCAGAGGGAACCGTATCACCCATGGTCTGCCTGCGCGAAGGCGACTGGAAATATGTCCTGTGCAGCGCCGATCCCGAACTGCTGTTCAATCTCGCCTCTGACCCGTCAGAACGCCGAAATCTTGCCGAATATCCAACCCATACCGCCACCCTCGCCGCCTTCCGCGCCAAGGCAGAGGCGCGATGGAACCTTTCCGCCTATGATGCAGCGGTACGCGAAAGTCAGGCCCGTCGCTGGGTGGTCTATGAGGCGCTGCGCAACGGGGCCTATTTCCCCTGGGATCACCAACCCCTCCGCGCCGCGTCAGAGCGCTACATGCGCAACCATATGGATCTGAACGTGCTGGAAGAAAACAAACGCTTTCCCCGCGGAGAGTAGCAGGGCCGAACGGCCTATGCGGCACAGGCGTCGGAATTGGGTATTGGGCCAAGATGAAACCATCCCTGCCCTTCATCTTGGCAAAAATACCCATCTGCACCCATCGGGCAAGACGGACGCCCTTTGGTCCCTCTCAGGCATGGCCGCAGTCCGTGGCAACGCCGTCCGAGGGGGCTCGATGCCCCCGAGGACGGCATCCCCCTCTGGTTTCACGGCGCGTCGGACAGCACCAGATCAGCGCCTTTCCAGCCCAGCATCATTGCCGGGGCATTCGTGTTCCCCGCGATCAGGTTCGGAAAGCTTGACGCGTCGATAACACGCAATCCGGCCACCCCATGCACGCGCAGTCGCGCATCCACCACGCTGCTGGCCGCATCCGGCCCCATGCGGCAGGTGCAGGACGGGTGGTAAACCGTGCCGGAACGCTTTCGGAAATCCTCGATCAGGGCCTCATCCGTTGTCACATCCGGCCCAGGACGCAACTCTTCAGCGATCAACCGCGCCAAAGGCGGCTGGGCAGCCAGATGCCGCAGATATTTCACCGCCAGCAGCATTTCCTGAACGTCATGTTCGGTGGAAAAGGCGTTGGCGGTGATAACCGGGTGCCGCATCGGATCGGCAGAGGCGACGCGGATATGCCCCCGGCTTGTCGGGCGGCAATTGGACAGGCCGATGGACATGCCCGGAAACGGGTCCGGCGTCAGTATCGGACGTTCGCCATCGCGCGGGATCAGGGTGGAAAAGGCCTGCATGTAAAGCTGCATGTTCGGCCGATCCAGATCGGGCGACGTGCGAAAGAACCCGCCCCCATGATTGATGGATTTCGACAACGGCCCTGCGCCCGCCAGAACATATTTCATCCCTGCCAAAAGCTTGCCCCACCAAGGGCGCAACTCGTCATTGTAGGTCGGCACCTTCATCCGCCACGTGTAGTTGATGCCCTGATGATCGCTCAGATGGTCCCCCACATTCGGGTTGTCGCGCAGCACCGGAATGCCAAGCGATTGCAACAGCGCCCCGGGCCCGATGCCCGACAGTTGCAGCAGTTGCGGCGAGTTGATCGCGCCCCCCGACAAGATCACCTCGGCCTTCGCCCGCAAGGTGCGGGTCTGGCTGCCCTGCATGTATTCGACCCCGACCGCACGGCCGTCTTCGATCAGGACACGCGTCACCATGGCACCCGTGATCACCCGACAGTTGGGGCGCTTCATCGCAGGGCGCAGAAAAGCCCGCGCCGCCGAATTGCGGCGGGCTTTGTGGATTGTCATCTGATAGGTGCCCGTGCCTTCCTGCCCTGCGCCGTTGAAATCCGGGTTATGGGGCAGCCCTGCGCTTTCGCACGCAGCCACATAGTCTTTCACCAGCGGATGCAGCCCCGCACGATTGGCCGACACGAACAGAGGGCCGCCCGCACCGCGAAAGTCATCGCCCCCGGCTTCGGTATCCTCCATCGCCTTATAGGTGGACAGCACACCCTCCCAACCCCAGCCGGGATTGCCCGCCGCTTCCCATTCCTCGTAATCCGCGCGGTGGCCACGGATATAGACCATCGCGTTGATCGACGATGACCCGCCCAGCACCTTGCCGCGCGGCCAGTGATCCCGTTGCCCGGCCAGCCCCGGATCGGGCTCGGTCTTGTACATCCAGTTCACCGAGGGATCGTAGAACAGCTTGCCATATCCCAAGGGCAGCATGACGAAAAAGCGCCGGTCGCTGCCGCCCGCCTCCAGAACCGTCACACGGTGCTTGCCGCTGGCTGTCAGCCTGTCGGCCAGCACACAGCCGGCCGATCCCGCCCCCACGATGATGTAATCCGTCTCGTCGCTCGCCGTCTGATCGTACATGGCCCACCTCTGCTTGCGGCGGAGCCTAGCGTCACGCCATCATGCAGCGTGACAAACGGCGACAGGAAACTGTCGTTTCCGTGTTACTTTCCCTTCCAGACCGGATCGCGTTTCTCGGCAAAGGCGCGGGCACCTTCCAACTGATCCTCGCTGGAGTACAGCTTGTCCACTGTCGCAAACTGCCGCTTGGTGATGCGGTTCAGGGCATCCTGAAAACGCAGCGCCTCGGCCTCTCGCACCACTTCCTTGATTGCAGCGTAAACCAAAGGCGGCCCGCTTTCCAGAAGCTGCGCCAATCCCCATGCCTTTGGCAGCAGATCCTCAGCCGTCGTGATCTCCTTTAGGATGCCCCAGCGCAGCGCCTCTTCGGCATCGAACCAGCGTCCGGTCAGCAGCAGGTCCATCGCCACATGATAAGGGATGCGCTTGGGCAGCTTGATCGACGCGGCATCGGCGACAGTCCCCGACCGGATTTCCGGCAAGGCGAAGGTCGCGTTGGATGACGCAAGGATCAGATCGCAGGACAGCGCCAATTCCAGCCCGCCGCCACAGCAGATGCCGTTGACTGCCGCAATCACGGGTTTGTTCAGATTGGGCAGTTCCTGAAGACCGCCAAAGCCGCCCACGCCGTAATCGCCATCCACTGCGTCACCGCCGGCGGCGGCCTTCAGGTCCCAGCCGGGACAAAAGAACTTCTCTCCCTCCGCCCGCAGAATCGCCACGCGCAGGGAGTCGTCGTCGCGGAAGTCCCGAAAGACAAGGCCCATGATCCGGCTGGTCGCCAGATCGATGGCATTGGCCTTGGGACGGTCCAGCGTCACCTCCAGCACCGCGCCCTTGCGCCGTGTCCGGATCGGTCCTTCGGTCCGCATCTGCATGCCGCTCATTCCGTTTCCTCCCAGATGACCGCATCCACCGCGACGGCATCCGTGGCCGTCAGCATCAGCGGGTTGATCTCGATCTCTTCCAGCGCGGGCGTCACCTGCATCAGCGCCTGCAGGTCCATCACCGCCCGCACCGCCGCCGCGACCGCGGCCTTGGGCCGCCCGCGATAGCCATCGAGCAGCGGCCAGAGCCGCAAGCCGCGCAAGGCCGCCGCCACCTCATCCTCCGTCACCGGAAGGACGAGCGTCACGGTATCCGCGAGCAGTTCCGCCGTGACCCCACCAAAGCCCAGCGTAACCGTCGCGCCATAGACCGGATCGCGGCGCAGGCCGACCAGAAGCTCGGCCACCACGCCCGTGACCATCTCTTCAGCCAAATAGCCTTGGGCACCCGCCATCTCCGCTTGGTCATCCAGCGAGGAAAGACCAAGGCGCACCGCCCCGGCCTCGGTCTTGTGGGCGAAACCCAGCCCTTTCAGCGCGAGCGGTGCCGTCAGATCCGCCACCAGCGGAACCAATCCAGCCAGCGTCGGCGCGGTGACGGCGCGCGGCACCGCAACCCCGGCAGCGGCGATCAGAGCCTTGGACGATGCCTCGTCCCGCATGCGAATATTGCGCCCGGCTAAAACGGGCCAAGGTCGCCAGCCACCCCGGTTCGGCCCCGTCTGCGCGGCCTTGATCGCGCCAAGCGCCGTTTCCAGGCCCATCATCGGCACGACATTCCGGGCAGCCATCCTGATCGACAGCGCCTCGTCGAAATTCTCGGGCAGCGAGGCGACGGCAAAAGCGGGCTTTCCAGAGTTGGCAGCCGCGGCCACCACGGCATCAAGCGCAGGCTGAAAGCTGGAGGGATCGCAACGGTCCGGGCGTGGCGGATCGATGATGAAGATGCCGGCGTCGTATCCGGCCAGCATCGTGGTGAAGACATCCGTGGTGCGCGGCCCGTCGCCCCAGATGAAAGTGTGATAATCCAATGGGTTGGATATGAATACGATGGGGCCGAGGATCTCGCCCAGCCTTTGCCTTTGCGCCTCGGACGGCGGAGGGAAGTCGATGCCGAAGGGCGCGGCAAGGTCGGCCACCAGTCCTGCCTCGCCCCCCGAACAGGACAGTGAGCAGAGGCGCGGGCCGATCTGCGGACCGCAATGGTGGAAGATCTTCAGCGTTTCGATCAATTCGGCAGGCGTCGCCACCTCGGCCACCCCACAGGCGCGCAAGAAGGCGGAAGAGGCGGCCCCCCCACCTGCGAGCGAGGCTGTGTGCGAGGCCGCCGCCGTGCGCGACAGTTCCGTCTTGCCCGACTTGATGCAGACGATCCCCTTGCCCGCCGCCCGCGCCCGTTCTGCAAGATCCGCAAAGGCCGCGGCATCGTCGATCCCCTCGACATACATGCCCAGCGCGGTGACCCGCTCATCCGCCAGCAGGGCCCCTGCCAGTTCTGCCAGCCCCACCTGCGCGGCATTGCCGAGGCAGGCAACATAGGCCACCGGCAACCCGCGCGCCTGCATGGTCAGGTTGATGACGATGTTGGAAGATTGCGACAGCAGCGCCACCCCCCGCTCCACCCGCACCCCGCCATGCTGATCAGGCCAAAGGAGCGCGCCGTCGAGATAGTTGATTACCCCATAGCAATTTGGACCGAGGATCGGCATGGCCCCCGCCGCCTGCACCAGTTGCGCCTGAAGATCGGCTTCGCCCGCCTCTTCCCAGCCAGAGGCGAAACAGGTCGCGCCCCCGGCCCCCATCGTGGCCAGTTCGGCCACCACATCCAGCGTGGCGTGGCGGTTCACGCCGATGAAAGTCGCATCTGGCGCATGGGGCAGATCGGTGAGGCTGCGGAAACATGGCACCCCGGCGATGCTGTCCCGCGTCGGGTGCACCGGCCAGACCGGGCCGTCGAACCCCATCTTGCGGCATTGCTCGACGACATTGGCCGCCCAGCCGGACCCAAGAACGGCGATCGACTGCGGGCGGAGGAGGCGACGCAGGTCCCTCATGCCCGACTCCTCGCGCAGGTGGAGGCCCCCGGGGGCGCTTCGCCCCCCGGACCCCCAGAGGATTTTTTTGAAAAGATGAAAAGGCAGACAGCGCCCCCTGCCCGGGCAACGGACAGGGGGACTTCACCTGTTACGGTCATCGGCGTCCCCGCCTGTACCGTGCGATCACTGTGCATCCGAAGGATTAACATTCCGTTACTTCATCTGTTCTCAAATATCCTCTGGGGGTCCGGGGGGCGAAGCGCCCCCGGGGCTCGGATCAGGCGCCAAAGGCCCGCAGCATCTGGCGGCTGATGATGTGGCGCTGAATCTCGGACGTGCCTTCCCAGATCCGCTCCACTCGCGCGTCGCGCCAGATGCGTTCCAGTGGCAGGTCGTCCATAAGGCCCATCCCGCCATGGATCTGGATCGCTTCGTCGGCGATGAAGGCCAGCACTTCTGTGGCCTTGAGTTTGGCCATGCTCATGTCGGCCTCGGTCACCGTGCCCTGATCGAATTTCCACGCGGCTTCCCAGGTGAGGAGTTCGGCCGCCTTCAGCTCCATCGCCATGTCGGCAAGCTTGAAGCTGATGCCCTGGAACTTGCCGATGGCTTGACCGAACTGCTGGCGTTCGGCGGCGTATTGCACGGCATGGGCCAGCGCGCGTTCGGCGCGGCCAAGGCAGGTGGCCGCGACTTGCAGGCGCGTGGCACCCAGCCAGGTGTTGGCAACCTCAAACCCCTTGTGCACCTCGCCCAGGATCTGGCTTTTCGGGATGCGGCAATTGTCGAATTCGAGGATGGCGTTGGTATAGCCGCGGTGGCTGACGTTGCGGTATCCGTCGCGGACGGTGAAGCCGGGGGTGCCCTTGTCGACAAAGAAGGCGGTGATCAACTTCTTCTTGCCGCGCGGGGTGTCCTCTTCCCCGCTTGCCATGAAGCAGATGGCGAAATCGGCAAGGTCGGCATGGCTGATGAAATGCTTGGTGCCGTTCAGCACCCAGCCATCCCCGTCAGGCCGTGCGCTGGCCTTCATGCCGCGCAGATCGGACCCGGCGCCGGGTTCGGTCATGGCAAGACAATCCCATTTCTCGCCCCGGATGCAGGGGTAGAGGTATTTCTGCCGTTGCTCTTCTGTCCCCGCCAGCAGGATGTTCGACGGCCGCGCGACGCAGGTCCAGTGCAGGGCGTAGTTGGCCTTGCCCAGTTCTTTTTCATAGAGAAGCCATGACAGGGTATCGAGGCCCGCCCCCCCCACTTCAGCCGGCATGTTGGCGGCATAAAGGCCCGCCTGCATGGCCTTGGCCTGAATCTGTTTGATCAGGTCCATGCGCAGGTGGCCTGTGCGTTCCACCTCCATCTCATGGGGGTAAAGCTCGTTCTCGACGAAGCTGCGCGTCGTCTCGACGATCATCTGCTGTTCTTCGGTCAGGCCGAATTGCATGGTGGTCTTCCTTACGGATCAACGTTGTAGGTCATGCCGTCGACGGCAAGCGCCTGCCCCGACACCATCTTCGCCCCGTCCGAGGCAAGGAACAGCGCCATGGCGGCGACATCTTCGGGATCGGTCAGCCGCTTCATCGCGGTACCGCTGGCATAGCCGTGCCGCACGGCATCGGGCGTCATGCCCTTGGCCTCTGCCTCGGCCTCTATCACCCGGTCGATGCGGGGACCGTTCACGGACCCCGGGCAGATCGCATTGGCGCGGATGCCATGGGGGCCAAGCTCCATCGCCACGGTCTTCATCAGGCCGATCACGCCCCATTTCGCTGCCACATAGGGCGCGCGGAAGGGCGTGCCGTACAGTCCGGAGGTGGAAGACGTGAAGATCATCACGCCCTTCCCCACCGGTTTCATCACGCGGGCCGCGTGTTTGGCGGCGATCATTGCGCCATCAAGGTTCACCCCAAGGCAAGCGCGCCAGGCGCCAAGGTCCATATCCTCGATCGGCGCTGTCGGCCCCTTGATCCCGGCATTTGCGCAAAGCACATCAAGCCCGCCCCAATCGGCGATGATGCCGGCAAAAAGCGCCTGCATCTGCCCCTCATCCGCCGCGTCGCATTGCGTGGCCCTGATCCCGTGGGGCACCCCGGCGACGGCAGCGGCATCAACATCCGTCACCCAGACACGATCACCCGCAGCGGCAAAGGCCCGGGCCATCACCAGCCCGATGCCATTCGCCCCTGCCGTAATCAGGACACGGCGTGTCATTTGCGCTGGCCAACGGCGCGGCCCGCCGCCTCCGGTCGCGTCAGGGCGTTGTGCGCCGCAGCGATGGGCAGCAGCCGGTCAAGGATCGCGGCGGGCGCGGCGCAGGTCTTGCCCAGCTTCATGTCCACATGCAGCAACATCTGTTCCAGCGTCGCCACCGCCACCCCATCCTTCAGGATGCGGATGAAGATGTGCAGCCGCTTTTCATCGGCATGCAGCACCTGCACCGTGCCTGTCAGCGCATCGCCCAACTTCGCCTCGCCAAGATGCATGATATGCGTCTCAGCGGTGTAAAAGCTGAACCCCGTGCCGACATAGGCGATATCTGCCCCAATGTGCCGCAGGAACGCGTCCGACGTTTCCGATGCTGCGAAAAGATAGCGGCTTTCGGTCATGTGGCCGTTATAATCGATCCAGCCCGGCAGCACGGTCAGCCGCGCGCATTCCATCGGGCCGTCGCCCGGCACCGCCACGGGCATGGCGGCACGGCGGCGGGCATCATGGTCCAGCAGCACTTTGCCCGCACCCCAGTTCCGCTCTTTCAGCACGCGCAGAAAGCCGATGAGGTTCTGGTCGCGGATGCGTTCCAATTCGCGGATCGTGTGATGGCCGGATTGCGCATCCGACTGCCCGGCGATCAGATCGACCAGTTCATCATTGAATTCCGGCACATCCATCAGCTTGGTCCAGGGCCAGGTCAGGCAGGGGCCGAACTGCGCCATGAAATGCTTCATCCCCGCCTCGCCGCCCGCCACGCGGTAGGTCTCGAACAGGCCCATCTGCCCCCAGCGCAGGCCAAAGCCCATACGGATCGCCTCGTCGATTTCCTCGGTCGTGGCGACGCCGTCCTTCACCAGCCACAGCGCCTCGCGCCACACCGCCTCAAGGAAGCGGTCGGCGATATGGGCGTCGATTTCCTTGCGGACATGCAGGGGGAACATGCCGATCTCGCGGAGGGTTTCCTTCACGCCTTCGATCAGCGCCGGGTCGGATTTCGCGGAAGGCACCACTTCCGCAAGCGGAAGCAAGTAGACCGGGTTGAAGGGGTGCGCCACGAAAATGGTGGCCGGGTTGGCGGCCTGTTCCTGCAATTCGCTGGGCTTGAAGCCGCTGGTCGATGACCCGATGGGAGTATCGGGAGCCACCTGCTGGATCTGGGCAAAGACGCGATGCTTCAGGTCCAGCCGTTCAGACACGGATTCCTGAATGTAATCGGCACCTTCCACTGCCTCGGTGATCGTGCTGGCAAAGGACAGGCGCCCCTCAGCGGGCATCGGCCCGTCTGACAGCGCAGGCAACGCCTTGCGGGCATTGGCGATCACCTCGCCCACCTTCCGCGGGGCTTCCGGATCGGGGTCAAAAACCACCACATCCCAACCGTTCAGCAGGAAGCGCGCCGCCCAGCCGCCGCCGATAACCCCGCCCCCGATGATGCCCGCCTTGCGCGCCATGTCCGTCTCCCGTTCCTGTCTATCCGGCCCAGATCAAGGCCAATACCAGCAGGGCAACCATAGCCGCCCCGATCATTGCCATGCGCGGCAGATGTACACCTGTCTGCCCAACCCCGGCAGGCCGGTCACCTGACTGGCCACCCGCGCCAATGTCGCGTCTGTCCTTCCCGGCAAGACGCATCGCCTCCTCCGAAAAGGCCACCATCACCGCAGCACCCGGCGGCATCTGCGGCAGCACCATCCCGTGCCGCACGGCCAGCGCCTCAGGCGGCACCTCGCCTTGCCGCACCGCCTGCGCCTCCTCGGGCGTCACGCGCACCGAAGCGCCAACCGCCAAGGCCTTGAGCAGAAAGCCCGTCTCCATCGGCTCCAGCACCCACCCCTGGCCCAGCGGGATCACCTTGCCGGCGGCAAGAAGCACCTGAGGTGGCGGGATGGGGCCGACCTTTTCCATCCTATTTCGGCAGCGGTGGGCGTTTTTCCAGCTTCAGCCGGGCCCGCACTTCGGCAGGGGTAATCACCCGCGCGCCCATGTTTTCGATGATGGTGCAGGCGCGTTCCACCAATTGCGCATTTGTCGCCAACACACCCTTTTCCAGCCAGAGGTTGTCTTCCAGCCCCACCCGCACATTGCCCCCCGCCAGCACTGCGGCGGCAACATAGGCCATCTGGTTCCTGCCAATGGAAAATGCCGACCAGTTCCAATTGCTTGGCACGTTGTTGACCATCGCCATGAAGGTGTTCAGGTCATCCGGCGCACCCCATGGCACGCCCATGCAAAGTTGCACCAGAACCGGATCCGGGATCGCGCCTTCCTTGACCAGTTCCTTGGCCAGCCACAGGTGGCCCGTGTCAAATGCCTCAATCTCGATCCTGACGCCTGCTGCCGTCATGCGCCGGGCCATGTCGCGCAGCATGCCGGGGGTGTTGACCATGACGTAGTCGGCTTCGTTGAAGTTCATCGTGCCGCAATCCAGCGTGCAGATCTCGGGGCGGCAGTCCACGACATGTGCCACCCGTTCCGTGGCACCGGCCATATCGGACCGGGGGCCGATGCGGCCCATATCCTCGGTCCCTTCGAAATAGATGTCGCCCCCCATCCCCGCGGTCAGGTTCAGAACCACGTCGGTGGCGGAATCCCGAATGCGTTCAGTAACTTCACGGTAAAACGCAGGGTCGCGGGCGGGCTTTCCAGTCTCCGGGTCACGCACATGGCAATGCACCACGGCCGCCCCCGCCTTGGCCGCTGCGATGGCGCTGTCGGCGATCTGGGCCGGGCTGCGCGGCACATGCGGGCTGCGGTCCTGGGTGCCGCCCGATCCGGTGACGGCACAGGTGATGAAAACCTCGCGGTTCATGGCCAGTGGCATGAAGATCCCTCCCTTGCATTGGACGCCAGATTAGCGGCCTTGCGCTGCCTTGCATTGCACTTTACGCAATATTCATGTCGCAAAGCGCCAGCTCTCACACGGCAAGCATTTTCACTGCCAGCCGGGAACCGTTGACCATCGCGGTGCTGGTGCTGCCGCATGCGTCGATCCTCGAGGTGGCCTCGGTCCTTGATCCGATGCGGGCGGCGAACCGGCATCTGGGGGACGAGGTCTATCGCTGGCGGGTGGTGTCGCCCGATGGGCGGCCGGTGCCGCTGACCTGCGGGATCGAACTGCCCTCTTCCGGGCCGTTGGGGGCGGCGGAGGGGGCGGATGTGTTGATGGTGATTGTGGGCTATCGGCAGGAAGAGGTGGCGACGCGGGCCTTTCTGCGCGATTTGCGGCGCATCGCGGGGCGGTTTCGGATGGTGGCAGGGGTGGATGCTGGGGCCTGGGTGATGGCGCGGGCGGGGTTGCTGGATGGATATCGCGCCACCGTCCACTGGGAGGATCTTGAGGATTTCGCCGCAGCATTCCCGCAGATGGAATGTCTGCCAGACCGCTATGTCATTGATCGCAATAGGGTAACTGTGGGCGGTGCGGGGCCGGCGCAGGATCTGATGTTGCATCTGATCGGGGCACGGCATGGGGCGCCTTTGGCGCGGCAGGTGGCGGCGTCGTTTCTGACAACCGCGCGCGCGGGGCATGAGCCGCAGGTGGCCCCACCACAGCGCGACGCGCGGCTGGATGGGCGGGTGGCCGAGGCGATTGCGCGGATGGAGGCGCGGCTGGACGATCCGCCCGCGATGGCCGCGCTGGCGCGGGAGGTGGGGCTGTCGCCCCGGCGCATGGAAAGCCTTTTTCGCCAATACCTTGGCGAAAGCCCGGCGGCCTATGGCCTGGGCCTGCGGTTGCAGGCAGCGCGGCGGATGGTGACGGATACGCGCCATCCGCTGGCGGATGTGGCGCTGCGGACGGGATTTTCATCGCCCTCGACGCTAAGCCGGGCGTTCAGCAAGCGGTTCGGGATTGCACCCGGTAGGTTGCGGCGGGAACGGAGCTAAGTGCCTGCGGGCGCTGGGTTTATGTCTGGCATTTGGCCGGATTTTCGGTGCAGCGCGTGGTGCAGCACGCCAGTGCAGACGGGCGTATGCACGCAGCGCACGGTGATGTGGCGTTAACCATGCGCGAGGATTAACGATTCCGTCAGCCTTTGCAGAATTCCTTGCAGGAATTCTGGCGATTTCTGACACAGAAATCGCGACGGAATTTGACACAAATTCCGGGTGCGCGACGTTCTGCACCGTGGCACGGGGGTGAATCCGTCGCTTGGGTATTTGGGCTAAGGTGAAACGGCCTTGGGTATTCTCGTCAGGAGGCGGCGGCGCGGTGCAGGATCGCGACAGACGTCGATGCGAATTCCGGGCGGGACAAGGTCTGGACCATGAAGCGGGACGGCCAGTGGCGCAGGGGTATTCGGGCCAAGATGAAGCAGGCTCAGCCCTGATCATTTACCTCGGCTGCGGCGCGGCGCAGGGCGGCGAAGAGGCGGGATTGCAGCGCGTTGCCGATGAGCAGCGCAGCCGAGAGGACAAGGCCCAAGATCCCCGCGGTCAGCGCATAGGCCGTGCCGGTGATCCGAACCGTGGCGCGCAACAGGCGGGTCTTGCCCAGCACCTCGGCCCGGGCCACGACGCGGGGACCGAGCGCCTCGGTCGCGCGGGCAAGGCGGGTGGCATCCGTCGCATCATCGACAAGCGGCAGCAGGTGCAGGGCGGTGGTGGTGTCCGAGGCCACGCGGATGCGTTCCAGATCTGCGGCGATGCTGACGATGGGGGCGAAGGCATCGGCCCGCAGGCTGGCCGCGATGTCATCCATGCTGCCTGCGCGGCGGAGCGCCATCCAATCCACCCCATCGGTCGCGGCGCGGGCAAGGCTGGCGTTGAGGCGGGGCGACAGACGACCCATGTTGCGGGCGAGCTTCAGTCCCGAGGCCCCGGCTTTGGCCACCAGCGATGTGCCGCCAGAGGCCACGACCGTGACCGTGGCCCCCAGCCCCACGATGGCAAGGGTGACGTCGATCCGGTCAACCTCTTCGCCCGCCATATAGTCGATCGCGCCCCGGGTGATGGAGGCCATGTCGCCGATGGGGGTAAGGGCGATGGGGGCGTGGCAGAGAAAGACATTGGACAGCGAACAGGCGGCAGGGTCATAGGCGCAGGCGGCGCAATTGGCGGCATTGGCGAAGAAGCCGGTGTCTTCCGCGCGGGCGGTGTCAAAGGCGGCGCGCAGGTCGGGGGGGAGGGTTTGGCCCTGTTCGGTGGCGAGGCTGTCCAAGGCATCGAGCGCGATCCAGTTGCGCGGGCTTTCCGCAAGGCGCGCGGTGATGCGGTCGGGGATGGTGTCGGGGGCGAGGTTGGCGAGGTGGTGGTTGACCGCTGCCTCCAGCTCTTCCACCGCCGCGTCGCGGTAGGGGGAGAGGGCGGGATCGGCCCAGATGCGGGCGGCGGCGGCGATGGTCAGGGCGAGCGAGGCGACAAGCGCCAGCGTCAGCCCCCGCCGCATCCAGCGCCGCAGGCGGTGCCGGATCATCCGCCCACCACCGTATCAGCCGCCCGTTCGGACCGGGCGCGAGCGGATCATGCCCACGATATCATAGACCTGATCCAGAATAGGCCGGGCGATGGCATCGGCGCGGTCGGCGCCTGCGCCAAGGATACGGTCAATCTCACCCTGGTCCTGCATCAGGCGGTTCATTTCCAGCGTGATGGGTTCGAGTTTCGCCACCGCCAGATCGGCCAGCGCCGGTTTGAAGGTGCCGAACTGCGCGCCCGCATAATCGGCGATGACCTGTTCCGCCGTATGCCCGGAAAGGGCTGCGTAGATGTTCACCAGATTGCGCGCCTCGGGGCGGTCTTTAAGACCGTCAAGCGTTTCGGGCAGGGGTTCGGGGTCGGTCTTGGCCTTGCGGATCTTTTTGGAAATCGTGTCGGCATCATCGGTGAGGTTGATGCGCGATTGATCGGAGGGGTCGGATTTCGACATCTTTTTCGTGCCATCGCGCAAGCTCATCACACGCGTTGCCGCGCCTTCGATGACCGGTTCGACGATGGGGAAGAAGTTCACCCCGTAGTCATTGTTGAACTTGATCGCGATGTCGCGGCACAGTTCCAGATGCTGTTTCTGGTCATCGCCCACCGGAACATGGGTGGCCTTGTAGGCCAGAATGTCGGCGGCCATCAGCGAGGGATAGGCAAAGAGGCCCAGCGAGACGTTTTCCGAATTCTTGCCGGCCTTGTCCTTGAACTGGGTCATCCTGCTCATCCAGCCCATGCGGGCGATGCAGTTGAAGATCCAGCCCAGTTCGACATGGGCGGCCACTTGCGATTGGTTGAACAGGATCGATCGCGCGGGGTCGATTCCGGCCGCGATGAAGGCGGCGGCGCCTTCGCGGGTTTGCTGGCGCAGTTTTTCGGGGTCTTGCCAAACGGTGATCGCGTGCATGTCGACCATGCAGTAGATCGTTTCGATCCCCTCTTCCTGCTTTTCCACGAAACGCTTCAGCGCGCCGAGGTAATTGCCCAGCGTCAGGCCGCCTGACGGCTGGATGCCGGAGAAGATGCGGGTCGGGAAAGAAGCCTGAGGCGTTTGGACCGGCTCGGCCATGATATGCTCCGTCTGGATAAGGTCGGGCTTTCGGCTTATCGCTGGGGCGGCGGGGCGTCAATCGACGCCGTGGACCGCCGAACATTGGAAGTGGACGCGTGATGCAGGACCCGAATGCCCCCCCATTGAACCCTTTGCCGATGATCGTTTGGGTTCTGGCGCTGCCTATCATCGCGATGGAGGTGGTGCTGGGCTTGGGCGGATCGGGCATCCTAGGCGGGATGGAGGGTGCGGGATGGCGGTTGCAGGCGCTGGAGCGGTTCGTGTTTTCGCCCCTCTTGATGCGGCATATGATCGAGACGGGGGTTTATCCGGCGGCGGATGTGGCGCGGCTGGTGACTTATGTCTTTGTGCATGGCGGGACGACACATGTGCTGTTTGTCGTGGTGATCCTGCTGGCGCTGGGGAAAATGGTGGGGGAGGTGTTTCGCTGGTGGGCGGTGGTGGCGGTGTTCTTTGCATCCGCCGTGGCCGGGGCGCTGGCCTTCATGGCGGTGCCGGGAAATGACGCACCGCTGTTTGGGGGGTATCCGGCGGTCTATGGGCTGATCGGGGCGTTCACCTTTCTGCTCTGGGTCAATCTGGCGGCGGTGGGGGCGAACAAGTATCGGGCGTTCACCTTCATCGGGTTCCTCTTGGGGATACAGCTTCTGTTCGGGGTGCTGTTCGGCGGTGGGTATGAATGGGTGGCCGATCTGGCGGGGTTTGCCTGCGGGTTCCTGCTTTCCTTCGTGGTCAGCCCCGGCGGATGGGGGCGGGTGCTGGCGAAGATGCGGCAGCGGTGATTACCGCTTGCGGCGCAGGGCGGAGGTCACGTCGGACAGGCGGGCCGCGCCGAGGGTGAAGGCGGCGGCGGCATAGGTGGCGATGCCTGCTGCGACCAGGGCGGCGAGGGCCGCGTAGCGCCAGCCATCAGAGCCAAGAGCCGGGCCAAGGGCGATAGTGCCGCCCCAGAGCGCCGCCCCCATCAGCGCGCTGGCCGCGATGATGCGCGGCAGGCGGCGGCGGAAACGGTCGTCAAAGCGGGCTTCTAGGCCCATCTTGCGGGTGCCGTGCCAGAGTTGGAAGACCATCGTCCAGCCTGCGATGGTGGTGGCAAGGGCTGCGGCGGCAAAGCCGATCAGGGGCAGAAGGCCCACGGCGACGACGGCGTTCACGATCATGGACCAGACGGCAAAACGGAACGGGCTGCGGGTGTCTTCGCGGGCGTAATACAGCGGCTGGAACACCTTGTGCAGCACAAAGGCGGGCAGGCCTGCGCCGTAGATGGCCAGCGCCAGCGCGGTGGCGGCGGCATCGTCGCTGCCAAAGGCGCCGCGCTGGAACAGGACGGTGGTCAGCGGCAGGGCGATGACCACCAGCGCGACGGCGGCGGGGATGGTCAGGAACAGCGCGAATTCGGTGCCACGGTTGAAGGAGGCGCGGCCTCCCTCGGCATCGCCGGCGCGCAGGCGGCGGGAGAGGTCGGGGAGGAGGACGGTGCCGACGGCGATGGCAACCACACCGAGGGGGAGTTGATACAGACGGTCGGCATAGGAAAGCCAAGCCACCGCGCCTTCGGTGAACGACGCAACCTGGCGGCCCACCAACAGGTTCACCTGCACCACCCCGCCCGCCAGCACGGCGGGGGCGGCGATGATGGCGAGGCGTTTGAGTTCCGGTGTCATGCGCGGCCAGCCGGGGGTGAAGCGGAACCCGGCGCGATGGGCAGAGACCCAAGTGAAGGCCAGTTGCGCGATACCGGTCAGCGGCACGGTCCAGGCCAGCGTCAGGCCCATGTCCCAACCCCAGTGATCGGCCAGAAGCATGGCGGCGATGAACATCAGGTTCATCAGGACGGGGACGAAACTCGCCTCGGTGAAGCGGCCAAAGGCGTTCAGCACGCCCGAGAGCAGCGCCACGAGCGAGATGAAGAGGATGTAGACAAAGGAAATGCGCCCGAAGAGAACGGCGAGGTCAAAGCGTTCGTCCCCCGCAAAGCCCGATGCCATGAGCCAGACGAGCCACGGCATGGCGAGGGTGCCGATGACAGAAAAGACGACAAGGATCGCCGCAAGGCCGTTGAATGCGTCGCGGGCAAAGCCCTGCGCGTCTTCGCCCGCCTCGAGCTTTTTCGAAAACATCGGCACGAAGGCCATGTTGAAGGCGCCTTCGGCGAAAAAGCGGCGGAACATGTTGGGCAGGGAAAAGGCGATCAGAAATGCCTCGGCCACCGGGCCTGCGCCCAGATAGGCGGCCATCATCACATCGCGCGCAAAGCCTGCGCCGCGCGACAAGAGCGTCCAGCCCCCGACGGTGAGGATCGACCGGATGAGGCGGATCGGTTGCATCAGCCCTGGCCCTGCGCCCGTTCCGCGCCATCAGTGATGGCCTGGCGCAGCTTTTTCTCCAGTGCTTCCTGCTTGGATTTCGCGTGCAGCTTCAGGCCGAACATGTCTTTCACATAGAAGCTGTCCACCACCTGCGCGCCGAATGTCGCGATCACCGCGCTGGCGATGTAGATGTTGTTGCCTGCCAGCGTGCGCGTCAGATCATAAAGCAGACCGGGTCGGTCGCGGGTGTCCACTTCGATGATGGTGTAGATATCCGAGCCTTCATTGTCGAAGGTGATATGGGTGGGAAAGCGAAACTCGCGTTCGCGCTTTTTCACCTTGTCGCGGTCTTTCAGCGCGTCGCGGGCGACGATCTGGCCGCGCAGCGTCTTGTCGATCATGGTCTGCAGGCGCGGCAGGCGCGACACCTCATAGGGGCGGCCATCGGCATCCTGCACCCAGAAGACAGCGGTGGCATAGCCGTCCTTCGACGTGTAGGTGCGCGCGTCCACGACGTTGGCCCCCACCAGCGCCAAGGCCCCCGCAAGGCGCGAGAAGATGCCGGGGTGATCGGCCAGCGCGAAACAGGCGCGGGTTGCATCGCGGTCGGGGTCGGGGTGCAGGTCGATGCGGATATCCGTGTCCGACAGGCCCTTGAGCAGATGGGCAAAGACACCGTGCGTGTCGGTCGGCAGGCCCTGCCAATAGGGCGCGTAATGGCGCGTGGTTTCATGGCGCAGATCGGCGGCGGGCCAATCGGACAGCCGTTCGCGCAGGGCACGCTTTGCCTCATCCTCGCGGTTTTCGCGGTTAAGGGATTCAAGCCCCGCCTCCAAAGCCGTGGCTGTCTGGCCGTAAAGCTGGCGCAGGAGCATGGCCTTCCAGTTGTTCCATGTGCCGGGGCCGACGCCGCGGATATCGCAGACGGTCAGCACCGTCAGCAGATCCAGCCGCTTGCGCGATTTCACCACCTTGGCGAAATCGCGCACGGTGCGCGGATCGCCGATATCGCGCTTTTGCGCGGTGTCCGACATCAGCAGGTGATAACGCACCAGCCATTCGACGGTTTCGGTTTCCTCGGCCGACAGGCCAAGGCGCGGGCAGACGCGGCGGGCGATCTGCGCGCCAAGGATCGAATGATCGTCAGGCCGACCTTTGCCGATATCGTGCAGGAACAGCGCGACATAGAGGATCTTGCGGTTCACCCCGGCCTCGAGGATGCCCGACACGACGGGGAGTTCTTCCACCAGTTCGCGGCGTTCGATCTGTGCCAAGATCGAGATGCACTGGATGATGTGTTCGTCGACCGTGTAGTGGTGATAGACGTTGAACTGCATCATCGCGACGACGGGTTCGAATTCGGGGATGAAGGCGCCAAGAACGCCAAGTTCGTTCATCCGGCGCAGGGCGCGTTCCGGGTTGCCGTGTTTGAGCAGCAGATCGAGGAAGATCTGCACCGCCTCGGGGTCGGATTGCATGTCTTCGTCGATCAGATCCAGCCGGGCGGTAATCTGGCGCATGATGTTGGGGTGCAGCAGATAGCCGGTGCGGAGCGCCTCTTCAAAGGCGCGCAGGATATTGAGCTTGTCGCTGAAGAAGGTGTTCGGATCAACGATGTCCAACCGCCCCTGCACCAGCTTGTAACCCGCCTTCACCCGTTTGGTGCGGCGGAAGATGCCCATCAGGCTGGCCTCGGGTTTGGCGTGGCGGGCCTCAAGTTGCGTAAGGAAGACGCGGGTCAGTTCGCCCACGCGGGTGGCGTGGCGGAAATAGTCCTGCATGAAATGTTCAACCGCGCGCCTGCCGCCCTTGTCGGTGTATCCCATGCGGGCGGCCACTTCGACCTGCAGGTCAAAGGTCAGCGTATCCATCGCGCGGCCGGCGACATAATGCAGATGGCAGCGCGCGGCCCAGAGGAAATCTTCGGCACGGGTAAAGACATCGTATTCTTCCCGGCTGAGAAGCCCCGCCGCGACCAGACCTTCGGAATCGGCCACGCGGTTGAGGTATTTGCCGATCCAGTAGAGCGTCTGCAGATCGCGCAGGCCGCCCTTGCCCTCTTTCACATTGGGTTCCAGAACGTAGCGCTGCCCGCCCTGGCGTTTGTGCCGGTCGGCGCGTTCGCGCAGCTTGGCGTCGATGAATTCCGGGCCGGTGTTGCGGAACAATTCGCCCCAGAGCCTGTCGCCCAGTTCGGTGGCGAGGGGTTCGTATCCGGCGATGAAGCGGTGCTCCAGAAGGGCGGTGCGGATGGTGATATCCTCGCGCCCCAGACGCAGGCAATCCTTTACAGTGCGTGAGGCGTGGCCGACCTTCAGCTTCAGGTCCCACAGCATGTAGAGCATGGATTCGATGACCGATTCCGCCCAGGGTGTGATCTTCCACGGGGTCAGGAACAGCAGGTCGACATCGGAATGGGGGGCCATTTCCGCCCGGCCATAGCCGCCCACGGCGAGCACGGTCATGCGTTCCGCCTCGGTCGGGTTGGACAGCGGGTGCAGGGTATGGCGGGCGATGTCGAAGGCGGTGGCGACAAGGCCATCGGTCAGATGCGCCTGCGCGCGGATCAGGGCGCGGGCATCATGCGGGCGGGCGGTGAAGGCGGCGGTGAGGGCGGCGTTGCCCGTGGCGCGGGCATCAGCCAGATGACGGACGGTGATGGCGCGCGCTGCGCGGGGATCGGCGGCGGTGGCAAGGTCGGCGATGATGGCTGCGCGCAGGCCGGGCACGTCGATGATGTGCGCCCCCGGCAGGATCATGCCGGGGGGTTCGGGGGGAAGTGCGCGGTCGGATGGGGCCAGCGCGGCCTTGGTCATGGCGGGCGGCCCTGTCCTGGCGTCAGAAGCCCGCGCCGCCAAAGCTGCGCGGTGCCGGATCGATCAGGGTGACGGCATTGTTCTGGATGCGCGCGATGGCAAGGCCGCGTTCATTGGTACCATCATTGAGCAGGCGGAACACGCCGTTGACGCCGACGAAGCCCGCCCCTTGGGTAAGCGAGGCGCGGTCCATGCCGCGGCCCTGCTTGGCCAGCGCGCCGATGGCGGCGATGCCGTCATAGGCGATGGCCGAAACCGGGTGCGGCTGTTCACCGAAGGCCGCCTGATAGCGGGCCTGATACTGTGCGAAAAGCGCCGGGTCGGGCATGGCGAAGATGCCGCCCTGCACACCCGGCAGAGACAGGGTGGCGGCAGGGATGTCCCAGCGGGTGAGACCCACATATTGCGTCGTGGCCGGGCTGACGCCGTTTTCCGACAAAAGCTGCGTGACAAGCGGCAGCGCACCCGCGGTGTCAGCCGTCAGGAACACCGCCTGCGCACCGGTGGATTTCGCCTGCGCCGCGATGGCGGGCACCGCCTGCACGATGCCGTTTTGCGAAAACTCATACGACCCGGTCGCCACGATGCTGCCCCCGGCGGCGGCGACGCCGCGCTGGATCGCCGTGCGCCCCGCTTCGCCTTGGGCGTTGCGGTCATGCACGATCATGATCTTGGACTGGCCATTGCGCACGGCATAGGTGGCAAGGCGGCGGGCGGTGTTGTCGAAGGTGGGGCCAAGGACAAAGACATTGCCCCCGGCGATTGCGGGGTTGTTCGAGAAGCTGAGGACGTTCACGCCGGCCGAGGCCACGGCCACGCCCGCGGCATTCGCCTCTTCCGCGAAAACCGGGCCGAGGATGACCACCGCGCCATCGGCAATCGCTTGCTGGGCGGCAGCGCTGGCCTGGCCGGGCTGGCCTGCAGTCGGGTAGACACGCAGATCGATCTGCACGCCGCCCAGATCGGTGATCGCCAGGCGCGCCGCGTTCTCGATCGAACGGGCGAGAAGCTGGTCACTGGCCTGCCCCGACCCTGACGGCACCAGAAGTGCCACGGGCACGGCATTGCCCGGGGGGACAGTGGTGCCCACGCTGGGCTGACAGGCCGCAAGCACAACCGCAGACAAGGCAAGAACAGCCTGACCCAACGACTTGCGGGCGTTGCGCAAAACAGAGAACATGCGGTTTCCTCACTCCTTGGTCGCGGCAACGCGCGCCGGCCTTTAACTGCGGGCAAGCGTAAGGGGTTCCACCGGGGAAGTAAACTTGTCAGGGGAGCCCCGCGCATGCCTTCGCCCAACCCGGTCTGGGAGATCAAACCGCTTGCCGCGGGTCTCTATCTTGTCGCCACGCCGATTGGCGCGGCGCGCGACATCACGCTGCGCGCGCTGGATATCCTCGCCTCGGCCGATGTGCTGGCGGCCGAGGACACGCGGACGCTGCGCCATCTGATGGAGATTCACGGCATTCCGCTGAACGGGCGGCAGGTGATCCCCTGTCATGACCATAACGAGGCCGCCGCCGCCCCGCGTCTGCTGCGCGCGGTCGCAGAGGGAAAGTCGGTCGCCTATGCGTCGGAGGCGGGTACGCCGCTGGTATCAGACCCCGGTTTCGTGATTGCGCGGGAAGCGGTGGCGCAGGGTTTGCCCGTCATCGCGGCACCGGGTGCGTCAGCCGTGCTTTGCGCGCTGGCGGTGGCGGGGCTGCCTGCGGATCGCTTTCATTTCGCAGGCTTCCCCCCCGCCACACACAGCGCGCGGCTGAGGTTTCTGGAGGAACTGCGCGAGGTGCAGGCGACGCTGGTGCTCTACGAATCGCCCAAGCGGCTGGCGGCATCTCTGGCCGATGCCGCCACCGCACTGGGGCCGGGGCGCCAGGGCGCGGTGTGCCGAGAGTTGACCAAGCGCTTCGAGGAGGTCATCCGCGCGCCGCTGGGCGAACTGGCCGCAACCTTTGCGGAGCGCGACGTGAAGGGCGAGATTGTGGTGCTGATCGATCGCGCCGACCTGACCCGCGCCGATTCCACCACATGGGAAGAGGCGTTGGATCGCGCGATGACCACTCTTTCGGTCAAGGATGCCGCCGCCATGGTGGCCGAAGCCTTCGATCTGCCGCGCCGGGATGTGTATCAGGTGGCGCTGGCGCGGGGAAAAGGGCGTTAGGGAAATCTTCGGAATTCTGTTGCAGTGTCGGAGGGAGAGGGCAAACTTCGGGCGAAGTTAGGGGTGACGCGCATGCGGATTTGTAAAGATGTTCGGGGCCTTGTTCCGGTGGCGGTCAACGGTCGGGCTGCACGGGGAATACGGTCCCATCTGGCCGGACTGGCCGCCGAAGATCAGGTCGCGCGCCACTATTCTGGGGGCGGAATGCCGGTCTGCGCGCGGCGCTGGCGTGGTCGTGCCGGCGAAATCGACATCATCGCCCGGGACGGGGACAAGGTGGTTTTCATCGAGGTGAAGCAAAGCCGCACGCATGACGAGGCGGCGGCGCATCTGACCCCATGGCAGATGCAGCGGATCTGGAACACGGCCGAAGAATTTCTGGCAGGCGAACCACAGGGGGCGCTGACGGATGTGCGCATCGACGTGGCTTTAGTCGATGGCATGGGGCGGATCGAGATCCTCCAGAATGCCTACGCGGCCTAAGGTCGCCCCTTCGGCCCTTGTGCTGGTGTTTGGCTGGATGTTCTGGCGCGGCCTGCGAGGTGGGTGTCTTGTCCCGGATCGGCCTCGGGTGGCGCAGTAGATGACCTGTGGCTCTGGCTTGTGTCGGGGGTTCCAGAACCGGGGGCGTGCCCCAATGTCCGGGCCGTTGTTGCCGTAGGTTGCAGCGAGGCTTGCCTTTGGCGCGGGGGTGCTGGTTGGAACGGCGGAGTGAGCTTTTGGGGGGCGATGGTCGCCTTGGGGAGCGGGACCGGTTTGCATCCGGGGCGCGGTTGCGCCATCAAGAGGTTGCCATCAAGAGGTGGTTGAACGCCCGGAGTGAAAGATGCCTCTCAAGGTTGCCCTGCAGATGGACCCGATCGGATCGGTGAATATCCATGCCGATTCCACCTTCCGGATCGCGCTGGAAGCGCAGGCGCGGGGGCATTCCCTGTTCTTCTACACGCCGGATCGGCTGGCCTTTGTCGAAGGTCGGGTGATGGCGCGGGGCTGGCCTATCGAGTTGCGCCGCGAGGTGGGCAATCACGTAACCTATGGTGAAGAAACCGAAGTCGATCTTTCCGATTTCGATGTGGTCTGGCTTCGACAGGACCCGCCGTTCGACATGGGGTATATTACCACGACACATCTGCTGGACATGATCCATCCCGGCACCTTGGTGGTGAATGATCCGTTCTGGGTGCGCAACTTCCCGGAAAAACTGCTGGTCCTGCGTTTTCCCGATCTGACGCCGCCCACGGCGATTGCCCGCGATCTGGCAACGATCCGCGCCTTCAAGGCGCGGCATGGCGATATCATCCTGAAACCGCTTTACGGCAATGGCGGTGCCGGGGTGTTCCGATTGGACCCGAACGACCGCAACCTCGCCTCGTTGCATGAAATGTTCACCGGCATGAACCGCGAGCCGCTGATCGTGCAGAAGTTCTTGCCGGATGTGTCCAAGGGCGACAAACGGGTGATCCTGGTGGATGGCGAGCCGATAGGCGCGATCAACCGCGTGCCGCAGGATGGCGAGACGCGGTCCAACATGCATGCGGGAGGGCGGCCCGAAAAGATCGGGCTGACAGCGCGCGATCTGGAGATCTGCGCGCGGATCGGACCGGTTTTGCGCGAAAAGGGGCAGGTTTTCGTGGGGATTGACGTGATCGGCGACTGGCTGACGGAGATCAACGTGACATCCCCCACCGGACTGCAGGAACTGGAGCGGTTTGACGGCACCAATGGCGCTGCGCGCATCTGGGAAGCGATCGAAGCGAAACGGGCGGGATAGGGACGAATTTTCTGCGAAAATTCTGATCTGCGCTGCGCTTGATCGTTGGGATGCTCCTCCATTCCGACCTTGGGATCAGGACAGGGCTGCGCTGAATTTTCGCAGGAAATTCGTGGCGTCAGCCCTTTGTTCCGACGACCAGCCGATAGCCCACCGCCTCGGCGATATGTGGGCGGCGGACGGTTTCGCTGGCATCCAGATCGGCGATGGTGCGGGCCACGCGCAGGATGCGGTGATAGCCGCGTGCCGTCAGGCCAAAGCGTTCGGCGGCCCGGGCTAGGAAATCGCGCCCTTCGGCATCGGGGCTGGCGGTTTCTTCCAGCAGGCTGCCTTCCATATCGGCATTCACCCGCAGCGTGGGATGGGCGGCGAAGCGCGCGGCCTGCCGGGCGCGGGCGGCGGCGACGCGGGCCGCGACGGTGGCGGAGGTGTCACCGGTCGGGGGGAGGTCGAGATCCTGCCAGGCCACGGGCGGGGCCTCTACCCGCAGATCGAAGCGGTCCATCAGGGGGCCCGAGATGCGGCCCAGATAATCCTCGCCGCAGATCGGGGCCTTGGTGCAGGCGCGGGCCGGATCGGTGAGGTAGCCGCATTTGCAGGGGTTGGCGGCGGCGATCAGCAGGAAGCGGCAGGGATAGCGGATATGGGCATTGGCGCGGGCGACGACGACCTCGCCCGTCTCGATGGGCTGGCGCAGGGTTTCCAGCACGGGGCGGGCGAATTCGGGGAATTCATCCAGAAACAGCACGCCGTTATGCGCAAGGCTGATTTCCCCCGGTTTCGCGCCCTTGCCGCCGCCCACGATGGCGGCCATCGACGCGGTGTGATGCGGTTCGCGGAAAGGGCGGGCGCGGGAGATGCCGCCTTCGGAGATCAGCCCCGCAAGGGAATGGACCATCGAGGTTTCAAGCGCCTCTGCCGCCGAGAGGGGCGGCAGGATGCCGGGCAGGCGGGCGGCAAGCATGGATTTGCCCGAACCGGGGGTGCCGATCATCAGCATGTGATGGCGGCCTGCGGCGGCGATTTCCAGCGCGCGCTTGGCGCGTTCCTGACCTTTGACCTCGCGCAGGTCGCGGGGGGCGGGGCCTGCGGTGACCTCGCCCGCCTCGGCGGGGGTCAGGGCGATCTGGCCGGTATAGTGGCGGACCACCTCATCCAGCGAGGCGGCCGCCAGCACCTGCACCGCGCCGACCCAGGCCGCCTCCGGCCCCGAGGCGCGGGGGCAGAGGAGGGCGCGGTCTTCCTCGGCGGCGGCCATCGCGGCGGGGAGCGCGCCCGCCACGGCGATCAGGCGGCCGTCGAGCGACAGCTCGCCCAATGCCACCGTCGCCTCGACCATGTCCTTGGGAATGATGTCGAGCGCGGCGAGCAAGGCCAGCGCAATGGGCAGGTCGAAATGCGAGCCTTCCTTGGGCAGGTCGGCGGGAGAGAGGTTGACGATGATCCGGCGCGAGGGCAGCGCGATGGACAGGGCGGCAAGGGCGGCGCGGACACGTTCCTTCGCCTCGGACACGGCCTTGTCGGGCAGGCCCACGACGCCGAAATAGGGCATGCCGGGGGCGACGGCGCATTGCACCTCGACCATCCGCGCCTCGACCCCTTCGAAGGCCACTGTGAAGGCCCGTGCCAGCATGAATGAACGCCACCCCTTTTACCCCGCAATCAGGGATAGGGCGGGAATGGTTTACGAACGGTAAATCGCCATGAAGGCGGGCCAGGCTTCCGGATCGACCATAGTCTTGTCGCGGCAGAAGGCGTTGCAAAAGCCGAAGCGGCGACCGTCCAGTTCCAGCGCATGGGTGACGGGTTTGCCGGAATAGGGGCAGGCGGTGTTTTCGGTATCAACCCCCTCAACCGCCCGCGCGGGCAGCGGTTTGGGGCCGGGCCAGGGGCGGGTGGGGTAATCGCGGCGATAGTAGTCCTGATCCGCGCCATCGACCAAGCCCATGGCCCGCCAGCGGCGGAAGGATGGGTGCGACAGATGGGCGTGGACATAGTCCATCCCGGCGGCGCCCATGGGCAGATTGTAGGTGGCGATGCGGGTGGCGACGGGGGCGAAGAAGGCATCCGCTGCCGAATAGGCCCCGCAGAGCCAAGGGGTGGTGCTGCCCGTCTGTTCGCGCGCCCAATCCCAGATGACCTGCAACCTTTCGAGATCGGCAAGCACCTCGGGCGGGGGGCTGCAATCGGTATAGCTTACACGCAGGTTCATCGGGCAATAGCCGCGCAGCGCGGTAAAGCCTGCATGCATCTCGGCCGCCAGAACGCGGGCGATGGCGCGGGCCTTTGGATCGGCAGGCCACAGCCCCGCCTCGGGGTGGCGGGAGGCGAGTTCCTCGGCGATGGCGATGGTTTCCGGCACGACCACACCATCAGGGGTGCGCATGGTGGGCGCGGTCTTTGCGGGGTGGAACTGCCGCAGCAGGGTGGGCAGTTCATCGGTGTAAAGCCGCGCGCGGTGGAGTTTGACCGAAATGTCAAAAGCATCGAAGAAAAGCCAGCCCCGCAGGCTCCAGGACGAATAGGCGCGGTCGCCGATCACGAGGTCATAGGTCATAAGTGCATCCCCTGTTGTGAGGCGACCCTAGCCTGCCGCAGTGCGGCAGGGAAATGGCCATTGCTGATGCGATGCATCACGGGCTGTGATCATCAAAGGCTTCAGGGCCAGTGTTTCAGGGCCAGTGTTTCAGGGCCAGTGTTTCAGGGGCAGTGATTGACCGCAATCAGCGCGCGGCCCTGCGGCCCGTGGTCGATTCGGGTGACCGAAAGGTTGTCGATACCTTGGGCGAACACCTCGGCCGGGGTGCAGGCGCGGGCGGCCTGCACTTGCGTGAGGATCGCGCCGAAATGCGCGACGATCACCAGATCGCGCCCAAGATGGGCCGATACCAGCCGGTCCACGGCAAGGCTGACGCGGGCGGCGGCGGTGTTCCAGCTTTCGCCACCGGGCGGCGCGTGGGGACCGGGGTCTTCCCAATAGGCGCGGGACAGGTCGGGATGGGTGCTGGCGATCACATCCCAAGGCTGGCCATCCCATTCGCCAAAATGCAATTCGCGCAGAGCGGGGTCATGCGGCAGGCGGCGGCGGCCCAGCGCCAGTGCATCAGCGGTGGCAGAGGCGCGGATCAGGTCTGAGGAGATGAGCAGCGCATCCCGTGGCAGATGGGCATCCAGCCGGGCGATGCGGGCATGGTCGGACAGATCGGCGGGCACATCGCGCCAACCGACCATCGTCTTTTCATGCGTGGGGCCGTGGCGCACCATCCAGAGCCGGGTCACATCCATGACGGCATCCGCCCCTTGAGCACCATGGGCAAACCCGCCATCACGCCCACCACCAGATCGGCCTGCGCGGCAAGGCGTTGGTTCAGCCGCCCCTGCGCATCGCGGAAGGTTCGGGCAAGGGCATTGTCGGGCACGATGCCCCAGCCCACCTCATTGGACACCATGATGACCGGGGCGGGGCATGCGGCGAGTGCCGCCAGAAGGGACGCGGTTTCCGCCTCTAGATCGTGGTCGGCCAGCAGGTGGTTGGTCAGCCACAGGGTGGCGCAATCGACCAGCACCACCTCATCCTGCCCTGCCCCGGCCAGAGCGGCGCACAGATCAAGCGGGGCCTCGACCGTTTCCCACCCTGCCCCACGGTCGGCGCGGTGGCGGGCGATGCGGGCGCGCATCTCATCATCCCAGGCCTCGGCCGTGGCAATATAGCGGCGCGGGCGGGCGGTGCCGGTGGCCAAGCGTTCGGCCAGGGCGGATTTGCCCGATCTTGCGCCGCCAACCACAAAGGTGAGTCGAGAAAGCAAGAAAACTTCGTCGCCAATTGATCCAGTCAAGTGCGCACCCCGTATTCCTTCTTGAAAATGGCAGGAATTGCCTCTGCGCGTTGTCTGACTGGGGGTTCATCATGGCGCTCGACGGATATAACGACCAAACGATGTCTCGCCAAGCGATGCGGGCGGAACTTCTGGATGCGGAAACGGAATTGCGGCTGGCCTATGCATGGCGCGACCAGCGCGATGAACAGGCGCTTCACCGGCTGGTGACGGCCTATATGCGGTTGGCGATCAGCATGGCGGCGAAATTCCGCCGCTATGGCGCGCCGATGAATGACCTGATCCAGGAAGCCAGCCTTGGCCTGATGAAGGCGGCGGAAAAGTTCGATCCCGATCGCGGCGTGCGGTTTTCCACCTATGCGGTGTGGTGGATCAAGGCCAGCATCCAGGATTACGTGATGCGAAACTGGTCCATGGTGCGGACGGGGTCCACCAGCAGCCAGAAGGCGCTGTTCTTCAACCTGCGCCGGGTGCAGGCCAAGCTTGAGCGTGAGGCATCGCAGCGCGGCGAAACGCTGGATCAGTTCCAGCTGCGCCAACTGGTGGCGACAGAGGTTGGCGTCTCACTGTCGGATGTCGAGATGATGGAAGGCCGGCTGTCGGGTTCCGACTTTTCGCTGAACGCGGCGCAGTCGTCGGATGAGGACGGGCGCGAATGGATCGACGCGCTGGAAGATGACGGCCCGCAGGCCGCCGAGGCGGTGGAGGTGGCACATGATGCCGAACGCCTGCGCCAGTGGCTGGTCACGGCGATGGCCGCGCTGAATGCGCGCGAGCGGTACATCGTGGCCGAACGCAAGCTGAAGGATGAACCGCGGACGCTGGAATCGCTGGGCGAAGAGTTGGGCCTGTCGAAAGAGCGGGTGCGCCAGCTGGAAGCGGCCGCATTTGCCAAGATGCGCCGCAGCCTTGAGCAGCAATCGCGTGAGGTCGTCGCGTTGCTGGCATGATCCGTGCCTTGATCCCCCTGCTGCTGGCGCTGCTTCTTTGCGGCGCGGCAGCAGCGCGCGAGATTGCGCCGGATGCTTTGGACAGCCTGCCTGCGGTGGATATCGTTGTGCTGGGCGAGGTGCATGACAACCCGGCCCATCACCGCAATCAGGCCCGTGCCCTGCGGTCCATTTCCCCCGCCGCGCTGGTGTTCGAGATGTTGCAGCAGCAGCACGTGGATGCCCTGCCCGATGACCTGACAGATGCGGCCGCGGTCGAGGCGGCGACGCAGTGGGAGGCACGCGGCTGGCCGGATTTCGCCATGTATCACCCGCTGTTCACCGCCGCGCCTGATGCGCGCATCTATGCGGGCGATGTGCCGCGCCCGGTGGTGATGCAGGCGCTGCGCGACGGTGCGGCAGTGGCCTTTGGAGACGCGGCGGCGCAGTTCGGGCTGACCACACCTTACCCTTCGGACGTGCAGATTGAGCGCGAGACCGATCTTCTGGCCGCGCATTGCTATGCCATGCCCACTGACGCGATGGGCGGCATGGTCGAGGCGCAGCGCCTGCGGGATGCGGTGCTGGCGCAGGCGGCGCTGACCGCCTTGCGTGAAACCGGGGGACCGGTGGCGGTAATCACCGGGGTGGAACATGCGCGCACCGATATCGGGGTGCCTGCGCTGATCCGGCAAGCGCAGCCGGGGGTGACGGTGCTCTCCATCGGGCAGATGGAGCAGGTGCCAAACGGGCGGCCGCCCCATCACCTGTGGATCGTGACGGATGGCGTGGCCGACCGGGGCGATCCCTGTGAGGCCTTCGGGTCGACCGAGGGCTGAACCGCCTGCCGCCGATGCGCGGTTGAGTTTGCGCCCGCGCGCCCCTACACCAAGGGCTGACCGGACAAGCGGAGCGTTCAAATGCTGGCCGACAAGCGCATCCTACTGATCATCGGGGGCGGCATTGCCGCCTACAAGTCGCTGGAGCTGATCCGGCTTTTGCGCAAGGCGGGCGCGGCGGTGACGCCTGTGCTGACCCGCGCGGGGGCAGAGTTCGTGACACCGCTTTCGGTTTCGGCCCTTGCGGGCGAAAAGGTGTATTCGCAGCTGTTCGACCTGACGGATGAGGCCGAAATGGGCCATATTCAGCTGTCGCGCGTGGCGGATCTGCTGGTGGTGGCCCCGGCCACCGCCGATCTGATGGCCAAGATGGCGCAGGGGCGGGCGGATGACCTCGCCTCGACGCTGCTTTTGGCCACCGATACGCCGGTGATGGTGGCCCCTGCAATGAATGTGCGGATGTGGCAGCACCCGGCGACGCAGCGGAATATCACGACACTTCACGGGGATGGCATCCGGTTCATCGGCCCGGATGAGGGCGAGATGGCCTGTGGCGAATATGGCCCCGGGCGGATGGCGGAACCTGCGGCGATCCTTGACGCGATCCAGCGCGCGCTGACGGAGGGGCCGCCCCCACCCAAACCGTTGACGGGGAAACATGTGCTGGTGACGTCGGGGCCGACGCATGAACCGATTGATCCGGTGCGCTATATCGCGAACAGATCCTCGGGTGCGCAGGGCACGGCGATTGCGGCGGCGCTGCGCGATCTGGGCGCAAGGGTGACATTCGTGACGGGGCCGGCCACAGTGGCGCCGCCCAAAGGGGTGCAGGTGGTGCGGGTGGAAACCGCGCGGGCCATGCTTGCAGCGGTAGAGGCGGCGCTGCCAGCGGATGCCGCCGTGATGGCGGCGGCGGTGGCGGATTGGCGGGTGGCCGAGGAATCGGCAAGCAAGATCAAGAAGGTGGCGGGGGCGGCCTTGCCCGTGCTGCGCTTTGCCGAGAACCCCGATATCCTGAAGGCGGTCGCGCAGTCGCTGACACAACGCCCGCGGCTGGTGGTGGGCTTTGCCGCCGAAACCGATGACGTGCTGGCAAATGCGCAGGCCAAGCTGGCGCGCAAGGGGTGCGATTGGATCGTGGCCAATGACGTATCCCCCGAAACCGGCATCATGGGCGGGGCAGAGAACGCGGTGACACTGATTTCTGCAGCCGGATCAGAGGCTTGGCCACGTCTGCCCAAGGATGAGGTGGCGCGCAGGCTGGCCCTGCGGATTGCCGGGGCGCTGGCATGAAAGGGGGGCCGGTGTTGAAGGTGCTGTGGGAAGACTGGGCGGATCGCGCCCTTGGCCTGCCCGCCTATGAAACGCCGGGCGCGGCGGGGGCCGATCTGCGTGCGAATCTGCCGCCAGAACAGCGGGATACGGGGTTCACGCTTGCACCGATGCAGCGGGCGATTGTGCCGACCGGGCTGCGGGTGGAAATTCCGTTCGGGTTCGAGATGCAGATCCGGCCCCGGTCGGGCCTTGCGCTTAAGCATGGGATCACCCTGCCCAATACGCCCGGCACCATCGACAGCGATTATCGCGGCCCGCTGGGCGTGGCGCTGGTCAACCTCGGGGATGCGCCCTATGTCATCGCACATGGCGACAGGGTGGCACAGATGATTGTGGCACCCGTTATTCAGGTGGGATTTCAAGTGGTTGACAGCCTGACAGATACGGCGCGGGGCGAAGGCGGCTTCGGGTCCACGGGGACGCGATGATCCTTGTCCTGGCGATGGCGGGGGCGCTCTGGGGGATCGGGGCGCTGATGAAGGTGCCGTCCTCGGTGCGGTTCGGGATGCTGGCGCTGCTTTGGGCGGCGGTGGTGGGGTTGCATGTGGCACTGCCGGAGGGGCATCCGTTGCGGATGGCCACGGGGGGTGCGCCGCAGGGTTGGGTGGCGCTTGGGATCATCGCGGGGCTGGCGCTCGCCTATCGGGCGGGGCTGCGGCGGCTGCGGGCGAAGGTGGCCCCTGCGGCGGCGCAAGCGCCGTCAGGGGCCTTTCGCCCGGCGGAACTGGATCGCTATGCGCGGCATATCATGCTGCGTGAAATCGGCGGGCCGGGGCAGAGAAAGCTGAAGGATTCCAAAGTTTTGGTTATTGGGGCGGGGGGGCTGGGTTCGCCTGCGCTGCTGTATCTGGCGGGGGCCGGGGTGGGAATTCTGGGCTTTGTCGATGACGACATGGTCGATGGGTCCAACCTGCAGCGCCAGATCATCCATGCCGATCAGCGCATCGGGATGCCCAAGGTGTTTTCCGCCGAAATCGCGCTGCGCGCGCTGAACCCGTTCATCGAGCTGCGCCCCTATCACCGGCGGCTGGACGAGGCGGCGGCGCGGGCGCTGTTTGCCGATTATGACCTGATCCTTGACGGGACCGACAATTTCGACACGCGCTATATGGTGAACCGGCTGGCGGCGGAGTTGGGCAAGCCATTGATTTCAGGGGCTATCACGCAATGGGAAGGGCAGCTTTCGCTGTTTGATCCGGCGCGGGGCGGGCCGTGCTATGAATGTGTCTTTCCCACCCGCCCGGCGCCGGGGATGGTGCCCAGCTGCGCCGAGGCGGGGGTGGCGGCCCCCCTACCCGGCGTAATTGGCGTTATGATGGCGATGGAGGCGGTCAAGCAGATCACTGGCGCGGGCGAGGGGTTGCGCGGGCGGCTGATGATCCATGATGCGCTTTATGCCGAGACGCGTGTGATCGGGATCACGCCGCGCGCCGATTGCCCGGTCTGCGGCGCAAGGGATTGAGAACGCTGCGTTTACGGTTTGGCACGGGTGCAAAATACGGTGCCGCTGCTGGTGCAGCGCGTGGTGCAGACGGCGGTGCATACGCGCGGCAGCGACTGGGTTCATTAACCATGGCCTGAGAAAGGTCAGGTCGGCCTTCGATTTCAGGCCGACAGCGCGGATTCGGAAACCGGATGTTAGGGGTTTGCGGCGCAAGATCGGCGTATGAGAGAGCTATCGGATCATGGCAGGTCGGGGCAGAATCCGTGGCTGGTTGGGCAGACGTCATGTGCTGTGGGCGAGCGGTGACATATGCGGGTGACAGGGGAATGGAACGCAGGAGGAGGATGGATTGCGGCGATTTGAAACTGGTGCGCTCGGGGGGATGACCTGGCAGGCAGACTGAGCGCGGCGCCCTTTGGCCGAACGGGAGCGCCTGAGTGATCGGAGGGCTGATCGGATCAGCGCCGGGACCACTCCGTGTGTGAAACACCGCCGACCTGCTGGAGAGGAGCCATGACCAGATCAAGCGGGTTGTGGCGTTACTGGCCGGAGCGTCGCTGAGAGGGGCTGCACGAGGCGCGGTGCGAGGGGCGCGGTGCTAGGGGGGCGGTGCTAGGGGCGCGGTGCCAAAGAAACAGCCACCCGACCGACAATTGCGCGGGCGCCGAAGCCTTGCCCCCTGCCAGCCACTTGCCTTTGCGCGCGGTGGAGGGAATAGTCCCACATCCTCAATCTCTGCCGGAGTGCGACGCATGAAATTCCTCCCCATCCTTGGCCTGATGGCCGCCACCCTGACCTCCCCCGCCTTTGCCCAGGACGTGCCAGATCTGGCCGGTCGCGAGGTGGTGGTGGTGACCGAGAACGCCTATCCGCCGCTGCAATTCCTGGACAAGGACGGGCAGGCCGTGGGCTGGGAATACGATGCGATGGCGGAAATCGCCAAGCGGCTGAACATCACGGTGAAGTATGAGAACATCTCGTGGGATGCGATGATCCCGGCCGTGTCGGAAGGGCAGTTCGATCTAGGCATGACGGGCATTACCATCCGCGATGACCGCAAGGACAAGGTTGATTTCTCGGATGCCTATATGCGGTCGGAAATGCTGATGATGGTGCGCGGCGATGAGGCGCGGTTCACCGATGCGGCCAGCTTTGGCGCGAATCCCGATCTGCTGATGGCGGCCCAGCCCGGCACCACGCCGTTCTATGTGGGCGTCTATGAGGTATTGGACGGGAACGAGGAAAACGCCCGGATCGTGAAGTTCGAAACCTTTGGCGCGGGGCTTGAGGCGTTGAAGGCCGGGGACGTGGACCTTGTGCTGTCGG
This sequence comes from Rhodobacter maris, assembly GCA_943369275.1. Taxonomy (GTDB): domain Bacteria; phylum Pseudomonadota; class Alphaproteobacteria; order Rhodobacterales; family Rhodobacteraceae; genus Paragemmobacter; species Paragemmobacter maris_A. The sequence continues at coordinate 121,023 of CALRMS020000001.1, forward strand.
ACAGCACCGCGGCGAATGGCTATGTTTCAGGGTCCGAGGGCGGGCTGAAGATCATCGGCGAACCGCTGGGGGCCGAAGATTTCGGGTTCATCTTCCCGAAAGGTTCCGATCTGGTTGCCCCGATGAATGCGGCGATTGCCAGCATGAAGGCCGATGGCACGCTGGATGCGCTGAACACCAAGTGGTTCCTTGAATACAAGATGGGCGAGTGAGCCAGTCCGTTCCTGAAAAGGGGGCCCCGGCGGAAAGGCCGGGGCCTTTCGCATGACCCCGAACCCGAAACTGGAAAATGACTTTCCCTGGTGGCTGCTGATCGTGGCCGGCCTTGGCATCTGGCTGTTCTACGAGGTTTGGGCCAATGCGGACTATTCCGCCGTGATGGCCACGCTGTCGCGCGGCATCTGGATCACGATCATGGTGTCGGTCGTGGGCTATGCCGGGGCCTGCCTTCTGGGCCTTGCGCTGGCGGTAGGGTGCCTGTCACGGTTTCTGATCCTGCGGCAGATATGCCGATTCTATATCGAGGTGATGCGCGGCATCCCGATCATCGTGCTGCTGCTCTATGTGGCTTTTGTGCTGTCGCCCCTTGTGGTGGCAGGGTGGAATGCGGTGGCGGAACCCATCGGGTTGGACCCGATCCGCACGCGGGATTTTCCGCTGCTGTGGCGGGCGGTGCTGGCGCTGGTGCTGGCCTATGCGGCCTTTCTGGCCGAGATCTTCCGCGCCGGGCTGCAGGCGGTGGATGAGGGGCAGGTGGAAGCGGCCAAGGCGCTTGGCCTGAACGGATGGCAGCGGTTTCGCCACATCACATTCCCGCAGGCGTTTCGCATGATCCTGCCGCCCTTGGGCAATGATTTCGTGGCGATGGTGAAGGATTCCTCGCTGGTGAGCGTGCTGGGCGTGGGGGATATCACGCAGCTGGCCAAGGTGACCGCGGCGGGGAATTTCAAGTATTTTGAGACCTATAACGTGGCCGCGCTGATCTATCTGACCATGACCATCGGGCTGAGCCTGCTGATGCGGCGGCTGGAGCGGCGATTGAAATCGCGCGAAGAGCGGTAGCGGGCGTCGCGTCGGGCTGGTGTGCGCGGCGTTCGGGGCCGCATTGTTCTGGCCGGCCTTTGCCTGTCGGCGGTGCGAGACGGGTGCGGCAGAATGGGTATTTGGGCCAAGATGAAGCGGCAGGGTGGCGCTTTGGGCGGCTGGGGGTGGACGTTGCCCCCTGCCCTGCCTAGCTTTGGCACCAAAGGAGACCCATCCATGACCAACCCCCTGCTTGCCCCCTGGACCGCCGAGTTTGGCCTGCCGCCCTTTGCCGCCATCACGGATGCCGATTTCGGCCCGGCCTTTGATGTGGCGCTGACCGAGGCGCGGGCGGCGGTGGGGCGGATTGCGGATCAGGCGGAGGCGCCGACATTCGCCAATACCATCGCGGCGCTGGAACTGGCGGAGGGCGCCTTGGACCGGGTGTCGGGGGTGTTCTACAATCTGGCCGGGGCGGACTCGACCCCTGCGCGCGAGGCGTTGATGCGCGATCTGGCCCCGAAGATGAGCGCCTTTGCATCCGAGGTGACCAACAACAAGGCGCTCTGGGCGCGGATTGATGACCTGTGGGCACGGCGCGATGGGCTGGGGCTGGAGCCGGAGCAGATGCGGGTGCTGACGCTGTACCGGCGGATGTTTGTCCGTTCCGGCGCGGAGCTTGAGGGGGCGGCGGCAGCGCGTCTAACAGAGGTGAAGGCGCGGCTGGCGGTGCTGGGGACGCAGTTTTCGCAGAACTTGCTGGCGGACGAGCGGGACTGGTTCATGGTGCTGGCGGAAGAGGATCTGGCGGGCTTGCCGGATTTCGTGGTCGATGCCGCGCGGGCGGCGGGCAAGGAGCGGGGGCAGAACGGGCCGGTGGTGACGCTGAGCCGATCGTTGATCGTGCCGTTCCTGCAATTCTCGCCCAGGCGTGAATTGCGGCGCGTGGCCTATGAGGCCTGGGTCGCGCGCGGGGCGAACGGGAACGACCATGACAATCGCGCAATTGCGGCAGAGATCCTTGGCTTGCGCGAGGAGCGGGCCAAGCTGTTGGGCTATGCCAGCTTTGCCGCATTCAAGCTGGAACCCGAGATGGCCAAGACGCCCGGCGCGGTGCGCGATCTGCTGATGCGGGTCTGGGAGCCGGCCAAGCGCAAGGCGTTGGCGGATGCTGCGGTGCTGGAGGCGATGCTGCAGGCCGATGGCATCGCGGGCGAGCTGGAGCCGTGGGATTGGCGGTTCTATTCCGAGCGGCGGCGTATGGCCGAGCATGATCTGGATGAGGCGGCGTTGAAGCCATATCTCGGGCTGGAGGCGATGCTGGGCGCGATGTTCGGCTGTGCGAACCGTCTGTTCGGGTTGGAGTTCCGTGAGATTGCGGGGCCGTTCTATCACCCCGATGTGCGGGGGTGGGAGGTGACGCGCAAGGGTGCCCATGTGGCGGTGTTTCTGGGGGATTATTTTGCGCGGTCTTCGAAACGGTCGGGCGCGTGGTGTTCGGCGATGCGGTCGCAACGCAAGCTGGGCGGCGATCAGCGGCCCATCGTGGTGAATGTGTGCAATTTCGCCAAGGGCGAGCCTAGCCTGCTGTCCTGGGATGATGCGCGCACGCTGTTCCATGAATTTGGCCATGCGCTGCATCAAATGCTGTCGGATGTGACGCATGGGTTCATTTCCGGCACGTCCGTGGCGCGCGATTTCGTGGAACTGCCCAGCCAGTTGTATGAGCATTGGCTGGAGGTGCCCGCGGTGCTGGAGGAACATGCCCGGCATTGGCAGACGGGGGCGCCGATGCCTGCGGATATGCGCGACCGGCTGCTGGCGGCGGGAACCTATGACCAGGGGTTCGGGACGGTGGAGTTCGTGTCATCGGCGCTGGTTGATCTGGCCTTCCATGAAGGCGACGCGCCCGCCGATCCGATGGCACGGCAGGCCGAGGTGCTGGAGGCGCTGGGGATGCCGCGCGCGATCCGGATGCGGCACGCAACGCCGCATTTCGCGCATGTGTTTTCGGGCGACGGCTATTCGGCGGGGTATTATTCCTACATGTGGTCAGAGGTGATGGATGCCGATGCCTTTGCAGCCTTCGAGGAGGCGGGCGATCCGTTCCACCCGGAAACCGCGGCCAAGCTGGAACGGCATATCCTGAGCGCGGGCGGGTCGGAGGAGGCGGAGGTGCTGTATACCCGGTTCCGGGGCCGGATGCCGGGGGTGGAGGCATTGCTGCGGGGGCGCGGGCTTTTGGACGCGGCCTGATGATGGGGCCTGATCATGGGGCCTGACGGGCTGGCGCCTGTCTGCGCGGGGTGGTTTATTGCGCCGCGACGCAAGGAGAGGCTGGCATGACATTCGGGACGAATATCCGCACCTATTGGCAGGGGCGTTGGCACGAGGGTGACATCGCGGTGATGAAGGCCGCGGATCATGGCATCTGGCAGGGGTCTTCGGTCTTTGATGGGGCGCGGATGTTCGACGGGCTGGTGCCCGATCTGCCCCACCATTGCGCGCGGGTGAATGACAGCGCGCGGGCGCTGATGATCACGCCCACGATGGAAGCGGGCGAGATGGAGGCGATCATCCGCGAGGGGCTGCGCGCCTATGGGCGCGGGGCGGCGGTCTATGTGCGGCCGATGTATTGGGCGCTGGACGGGTCTGATCTGGGGGTGGCCCCCGCGCAGGGTGCGACAGGATTTGCGATCAGCCTTGAGCAGGTGGCGATGCCTGCGGCGGAGTTTCAGACCACGGTGACGCGGACACGCTTCCGCCGCCCGGTGCTGGAGGACAATGTCTGCAACGCCAAGGCGGGGTGTCTGTATCCCAATAACGCGCGGATGCTGGTGGAGGCCAAGGCCAAGGGCTTTGGCAATGCGCTGGTGGCCGATGCGATGGGGAACCTTGCGGAAAGTGCGACGGCGAATGTGTTTCTGGTGAAGGATGGCGCGCTGTTCACGCCGATTCCGAATGGCACCTTTCTGGCCGGGATCACGCGGGCGCGGCATATTGCCAATGCCCGCGCGGCGGGGATCGAGGTGCATGAGACGGTGCTGACCTTCGACGATGCCCACCGGGCCGATGAGGTGTTCCTGTCCGGCAATTTCGCCAAGGTGACATCGGTGCGGGCCTTTGACGGGACCGAGTATCGGTCGCGCGCGGTGACAGAGCGGATGCGCGGGCTGTACATGGACTGGGCGGCGTCGCAGCCAGTGTGAGGCGGGCGAAATCTGACGCAGATTTCGCGGCGGAATTTGACGCAAATTCCGGGGATGCGCCGAGGTGACAGCCCGGTCTGGGCGCGGAGCGCCCGGAGTTTGCGTCAAACTCCGTCGCGGTTTTTGCGTCAAAAACCGCTCTCTTGCGCGCCGCCCTGCGCAGCCTATGATCGGCCTGCCACAGGAGTAGGACATGCGGAAATTCCTCGTCATCCTTGATGACACGCGCGAATGCCTGAACGCGATGCGCTTTGCCGCGCTGCGGGCCGCCCATACGGGCGGGGGGGTGACCATCCTGTCGATCATCCCGCCGGAAGAGTTTCAGCACTGGATGGGCGTGGCCGATCTGATGCGGGCCGAGGCGCGCGAGCGGATTGAGGCGCATTTCGAGGTCTTTGCCAAATGGATGCGCGACCGGCAGGGGATCAACCCGGAACTGGTGATCCGCGAGGGCGATCCGGTGAACGAGATTCTGGCGCAGGTGAAGGAAGACCCCGAGATCGGGATTCTGGTGCTGGGTGCGGGGACGGACAAATCCGGGCCGGGGCCTTTGGTCACGCAGATGACGCGCAATTCGGGGAACCTGCCCATCCCCATCACGATCGTGCCCGGCGACATGTCAAAGGAGCGGCTGGAGTCGATCACCTGATGCCATGCTGCAGCGCAGCAAGAATCGGTGACACTGGCGCATATCTTTGCAAGACTGCCTGCAGGGAGGACTGATCCAGGAGCATGACCATGCGCCCTTTGTCGCCCCTTCCGCTGCGCGCGATCCGGCCGCGCCCCTTTTCCATCCTGTTGCCCGCGCCCTTGCGCCTGCTGATGCGGCGGGCCACCCATCCGCTGCGATGCCGGGCGGTGCTGGCCCAGATGTATGGCTATTGGGAGCCGTGATCGCGTGCCGGAAACCGGATTAGAACCGTTCCAAACTTGACACTGGCCGGGCCAAGGCGCATATCCGAGGGAAGTTGTCGGACAAGCCCCCCGGAGGTGGCACCATGTTCATCCAGACCGAATCCACGCCGAATCCCGCCACGTTGAAGTTCATGCCGGGGCAGACCGTGCTGGAATTGGGCACGGCGGATTTCCCGAATGAAGAAGCGGCGCAGAAATCGCCGCTGGCGCGGCGCATTTTTGCGACGGGCGGTGTGGCGGGCGTGTTCTTCGGTACCGATTTCGTGACCGTGACCAAGGCCGAGGCCGTGGAATGGGATCATGTGAAGCCCGCGATCCTGGGCGCAATCATGGAGCATTACCAGTCGGGTGCCGCGACGATCGAGGGGGAGGGTGCGGCAGGTGGCCATGCCGAACATACCGGCGAGGATGGCGACATCGTGCGCCAGATCAAGGAATTGCTGGATACGCGCGTGCGGCCTGCGGTGGCGCAGGATGGCGGCGACATCACCTTTCACGGCTTTGACCGGGGCGTGGTTTACCTGCACATGCAGGGCGCCTGTGCGGGCTGCCCGTCCAGCACGCTGACGCTGAAGATGGGGATCGAGAACCTGCTGCGGCATTACATTCCCGAGGTGCTGGAAGTTCGCCCCGTCGCGGCCTGATCTTTCGTGGCTCCGGTCATCCTTGCCTTCGACACATCGGCCGCGCATTGCGCGGCCGCTTTGCTGATCGGTGACCGGATCGTGGCGTCAAGCTTCGAGCCTATGGAAAAGGGGCAGGCCGAACGGCTGCTGCCCTTGTGCGAAGACCTGTTGGCGGCGGCGGGCTCTGGCTGGCCTGACCTGACGGCGGTGGCGGTGGGCACGGGGCCGGGGAATTTCACCGGGGTCCGGATCGCGGTGGCGGCGGCGCGGGGATTGGCGCTGTCGCTGGGGGTCCCGGCGATTGGCGTGACGCGGCTTGAGGCGCTGGCCCATGGACTGCCCCGCCCGCTGATGGTGGTCGAGGATGCGCGGCGGGCCGAGGTTTATGTTCAGGAGTTCGAGGATAAGCCGGGGGAGGCGCGGCTGACGGAGACCAGCGCCCTGCCCCATGAGACCGGGATGCGGGATTTCGTGGGATCGGCCGCATCGCTGGCGGCAGTGGTGACGGGGGGGCGGGTGCTGATCCAGCCGCTGCCGCTGACCCATGCGATGGCCTTCATCGCGGCAGCGCGGGAGGGTATCCAGCCGCGCCCTGCCCCGTTCTACCTGCGCGGGGCGGATGCGGCCCCGCCATCGGACCCGCCCCCCGTGATCTTGCCATGACGGTGATCCTGCCATGACGCCCGCCGCGTTGGCCGCGCTGCATGCGCGCTGCTTCACCACCCCGCGCCCCTGGGATGCGGCAGAGTTTGCGTCATTCATGGCCGATCCGCTGGCATTCCTGCTGATCGAGGGGGATGCCGGGTTCCTGCTGGGGCGGGTGGTGGCGGGTGAGGCGGAGTTGCTGACCGTGGCTGTCGCACCCGAGGCGCGGCGGCGCGGGCTGGGGCGCAAGTTGTTGGCGCGGTTCATCTATCAGGCGCGGCTGCGGGCGGCCGAAACGGCCTTTCTGGAAGTGGCCATCGACAATGCGGCGGCGCGCAACCTGTATCTAGCGGCGGGTTTTGGCGAATCCGGGCGGCGAAAAGGGTATTACTTTGCCCCCGATGGCACGCGCAGCGATGCGCTGGTGATGGTTCGGACGCTGTGATCGCCGCTTTCCCCTGCGTCAGGTGCAAGAAATTTGATCAGAAGATCAAAGCGCAGCCATCCGCCTCGCAAAGAGGTGTTGACCCGCTTTCGGGAATCCGCCCTAAACTAGCGCGATGCGCCCCGGACCATTGGCATGGGATTCCCGCTTGGGATACCGGCCAAAGGGACGTTGAGCGACAAGAAACGACCATAACGATAACCGGGAGATTACGATGACCCTGATGAAGCATTTCCTCGGCGCTGCGGCCACGCTGGCGCTGACCGCGGGTGTTGCCGCGGCTGAACCTGCGATCATTTTCGACCTTGGCGGCAAGTTCGACAAATCCTTCAACGAGGCGGCCTTCAACGGCGCAGAGCGTTGGGCGCAGGAAACGGGCGGCACCTACAAGGAATTGGAGATGCAGGACGAAGCCCAGCGCGAACAGGCGCTGCGCCGTCTGGCCGAGGCCGGATCGAACCCGGTCGTGATGACGGGCTTTGCCTTTGGCGACGTGCTGTCCAAGGTTGCGCCGGATTTCCCGGACACCAAGTTTGCGATCATCGACATGGTCGTGGATGCGCCGAACGTGAAATCGGTCGTGTTCAACGAACATGAGGGATCGTACCTTGTGGGGATGATGGCGGGTCTGGCGTCGAAGACCGGCACCGTCGGCTTCATCGGCGGGATGGACATTCCGCTGATCCGCAAGTTCGGCTGCGGCTATGCGCAAGGCGTGAAGGCTGTGAACCCGGATGCGACCGTGGTTCTGAACATGACCGGCACCACCCCCGCCGCATGGAATGACCCGGTCAAGGGCGCGGAACTGGCCAAGGGCCAGAAGGCGCAAGGCGCGGACGTGATCTATGCCGCTGCCGGTGGCACGGGTGTGGGCGTTCTGCAGGCCGCCGCCGACGAAGGCATCCTGTCGATCGGCGTGGACAGCAACCAGAACTACATGCACCCCGGTTCGGTGCTGACCTCGATGCTCAAGCGCGTGGACAATGCGGTGTACGAAGCCTTCAAGGAAGGCGTCGATCTGAAGCCCGGCATCAACGTGATGGGTCTGGCCAATGACGGCGTCGGCTATGCGATGGATGAGAACAACGCCTCGCTGGTGACTGCCGAAATGCAGGCAGCCGTGGACGCGGCAGCCGAGCAGATCAAGTCTGGCGCACTGGTCGTGCATGACTACATGTCCGACAACACCTGCCCTGCGGCCACGTTCTGATCCGCTGACCTGACACAACCGGATGCCGCGCCAAGCCTTTGGCGCGGCATCTGCACTAAAACGGGACCGAAGCCGCGCAAAGACGGGCGAGGGAACAGGGGAATACAAATGGCGGATGCGCGTTATGCCATCGAGTTGAAAGGCATATCCAAGGCCTTTGGCCCGGTTCAGGCCAACAAGGACATCCACATCGCCGTGCCCAAGGGCACGATCCACGGGATCATCGGCGAGAATGGCGCGGGGAAATCCACGCTGATGTCGATCCTGTACGGGTTCTATCGCGCCGATTCGGGCGAGATTTTCATCAATGGCAAACTGACCTCCATCCCTGACAGCCAGAGCGCCATCCGCGCCGGGATCGGGATGGTGTTCCAGCATTTCAAGCTGGTGCAGAATTTCACCGTGCTGGAAAACGTCATCCTTGGCGCGGAAGAGGGGGCGCTGCTGGCGGGGTCGCTGTCCAAGGCGCGCAAGGTTCTGGGCGATCTGTCGCGCGAATATGAACTGGACGTCGACCCGGATGCGGTGATCGAGGATCTGTCGGTGGGCCATCAGCAGCGGGTGGAGATCCTGAAGGCGCTGTATCGGCAGGCCGATATCCTGATCCTGGATGAACCGACGGGCGTGCTGACACCGGATGAGGCGGATCATCTGTTCCGCATCCTGAAAGGGCTGCGCGATCAGGGCAAGACGGTGATCCTGATCACCCACAAGCTGCGCGAGATCATGGAGACGACCGACAATGTCAGCGTGATGCGGCGCGGCACGATGGTCGGAACGGTCAAGACCAATGAGAGCAGCCCCGAAGAACTGGCCGAGCTGATGGTGGGCCGCAAGGTGCTGCTTGAGGTGGAAAAGAAGCCCGCCATGCTGGGCAAGACCGTGCTGAAGGTCGAAGACCTGCGGGTGAAGGATGAGCACGGGGTGGAGCGCCTGAAGGGCATCAGCTTTGAAATCCGGGCGGGCGAGATTCTGGGCATTGCCGGGGTGGCCGGAAATGGCCAGTCGGAACTGCTCGAGGCCTTGGGTGGCATTGCCAAGGCGACCGGGCGGATCACGCTGAAGGGGGAAGACCTGCCGCTGTCGGGCAAGGGCGCAGATGGGCAAAGCCGCCGCGCAGCGGGCATCGCCCATGTGCCCGAGGATCGGCAGCATCTGGGCCTGATCATGGATTTCACGGCATGGGAAAACGTGGCCTTCGGCTATCACAACGCGCCGGAATATCAGAAGAACGCCCTGTTCATGGACAATGACGCCCTGCGCGCCGACACGGAACGCAAGATGGCCACCTTTGACGTGCGCCCGCCGATCCCCACGCTGGCGGCCAAGAATTTTTCCGGCGGCAATCAGCAAAAGATCGTGGTGGCGCGCGAGATCGAGCGGAACCCCGACCTGCTGCTGATCGGTCAGCCGACGCGGGGGGTGGATATAGGGGCGATCGAATTCATTCACAAGCAGATCGTGGCCCTGCGCGATCAGGGCAAGGCGATCCTGCTGGTGAGTGTTGAACTGGACGAAATCCGCAGCCTGTCGGACCGCATCGCGGTGATGTTCGACGGCACGATCATGGGGTTCCGTGACCCGGAGACGGCGGATGAACGCGATCTGGGGCTGCTGATGGCGGGCATTGCCGAGGGCAGCAAAGGGGAGGCCGCCTGATGGAACGCTTGCCGAAATGGGCGGATGTTGTGCTTGTGCCGCTGGTGAGCCTGACTCTGGCCGCGCTGATTGCGGCGCTGGTGATCCTGGCCATCGGGCAGGACCCGTGGGAAGCGATCACGGTGATGGTCAAGGGATCGGTGATGGATTCCTATGGCTGGGGCTATACGCTGTATTATGCCACGAGCTTCATGTTCACCGGTTTGGCGGTGACCGTGGCCTTTCATGCGAGCCTGTTCAACATCGGGGGTGAGGGGCAGGCGCAGCTGGGCGGCCTTGGCGTTGCGATGGCCTGTCTGTTCATCCCATGGCCGCATTGGACGCTGGCCCTGCTGGGGGCCACGATGGCGGCGGCGCTGTTCGGGGCGGCCTGGGCCGCGATCCCGGCCTATCTGCAGGCGCGGCGTGGCAGCCATATCGTGATCACCACGATCATGTTCAATTACATCGCGGCGGCGGTGCTGATCTTTCTGCTGGTCGATGTGCTGCGCCCGGATGGGCAGATGGACCCGGCGACCGCCAGCTTCCCCGAGGCGGCACGCCTGCCCACGCTGAACCAGATCCCCGGCTTCAACCTGTTCTTCACGTCGAACGTGCCTGCGAATGTGACGCTGTTCATCGCGCTGGGCATGGCGGTGGTGGTCTGGGCGTTGTTGTGGCGCACGCGGCTGGGCTATGCGATCCGCGCCTTTGGCAAATCCGAGGCAGCGGCGAAATATGCGGGGATCAGCCCGTTCACGATCATCATGGTGGCCATGCTGATTTCCGGCGGGCTGGCGGGCATGATGGCCATCAACAACGTGATGGGCGAGGCGGAGCGCTTGCTGCAAAACTCGGCTTCCGGCGCGGGGTTCATCGGGATTGCGGTGGCACTGATGGGGCGCAACCATCCGGTGGGGGTGGTGCTGGCGGCGCTCTTGTTCGGGTTCCTGTTTCAGGGCGGGGCGGAGCTGGGCCTGTGGACCAAGATCCCCATCGAGATGCGGACGGTGGTGCAGGGGTTGGTGATCCTGTTCACCGGGGCGCTGGATGTGATGGTGCGGATGCTGCTGACCTGGATCTTCAACCTGTTCCGGGCTGGCCGGGTGGCGAAGGGGGCCGCGTGATGGATTACGCAACGCTTTTGCAACTGCTGGACACCACGCTGCGGTTGGCAACGCCGCTGCTGTTCGCCTGTCTGGCGGGGCTGTATTCGGAACGGGCGGGGATTTTCGACATCGGGCTGGAAGGCAAGATGCTGATGGCGGCGATGGCGTCGGCGTCGGTGGCGTTTCTGACGGGGTCGGTCTGGGCCGGGCTGCTGGCCGGGATGGGGGCGTCGCTGGTGATGGCGGGGCTGCACGGGGTGGCGTCGATCACGTTCCGGGGCAATCAGTTGATTTCCGGCGTGGCGCTGAACTTTGTGGCGTCAGGCATCACGGTGCTGATCGCGCAGCGCCTGTTCGGGCAGGGCGGGCGGACGCCGCCCCTGGCCGGGGACGCGCGGTTTTCGCCGATCACCCTGCCCTTTGCCGAGGAATTGCGCGATGTGCCGGTGATCGGGCCGCTGTATTACGAGGTGATCTCGGGCCATCCGCTGCTGGTTTATGTGGCGCTGTTGGCGGTGCCGGTGACGTGGTGGGTGCTGTACCGGACGCGCTTCGGGCTGCGGCTGCGCGCGGTGGGCGAAAACCCGGCGGCGGTGGATACGGCGGGAATTTCGGTCGTGGGGCTGCGCTTTGCCGCAGTGGCGATCACCGGCGTCCTGTGCGGGCTGGCGGGCGCCTATCTGGCCACCGCGCTGCAGGCCGGGTTCGGGCGCGAGATGACGGCGGGGCGCGGATACATCGCGCTGGCCGCGCTTATCTTTGCCAAATGGCGGCCCGTGGCGGCGCTGTGGGCGTGCCTGCTGTTCGGGTTCTTTCAGGCGCTGGCGCTGCGGCCGGATGTGGTGGAGGCGGTGGTGCAGGTCAAGATCCCGGTGCCGTTCCTGGATGCCCTGCCCTATGTTCTGACGGTGCTGGTGCTGGCGGGCTTTGTCGGCAAGGCCATTCCGCCACGCGCGGGGGGTGAGCCTTATGTCAAAGAGCGTTGACGATCTGGCGGCGCTGGTCCGCGCGCGGGCGGGGGATGCACCGGTCCGGCTGGGGCTGATCCTTGGGTCGGGGCTGGGGCATCTGGCGGGCACGGTGGACGGGGTGGCGATCCCCTATGCCGATCTGCCGGGATTTCCGCATGCGGGCGTGTCGGGGCATAACCCCAATCTGGTGATCGGCAATCTGGAAGGCGTGCGTGTGGCGGTGTTCGGCGCGCGCGAGCATTACTATGAAAACGGCAATCCCGGCGCGATGCGGCCTGCGCTGGAATTGCTGAAGGCGCTGGGGGGCGAGGCGCTGATCGCCACCAATGCGGCGGGCAGTCTGCGCGCCGATATCCAGCCCGGCGATCTGATGCTGTTGTCGGATCACATCAACTTTTCCGGGCTGAACCCGCTGATCGGGGAACGGACGGATGCGCGGTTCGTGCCAATGGGTGATGCCCATGACCCGGCCCTGCGCACCGCCCTGCGGGCAAGTGCGGCAGCCGAAGGCGTGGCGCTGCCGGAGGGCGTTTACGCCTGGTATTCAGGGCCATCCTTTGAAACACCCGCCGAAATTCGCGCGATCCGTATTCTGGGCGGCGATGCGGTGGGAATGTCCACCGTGCCAGAAGTGATCCTTGCGCGGTTTCTGGGCCTGCGGGTGGCTGCGATTTCCACCATCACCAACATGGCGGCGGGGCTGTCGGACGAGAAGATCAGCCATGAGCATACCAAGGCCATGGCCCCCTTGGGTGCGGCAAAACTGGAACGGGTGCTGCGGCATTTCCTGCGACATCTGCCGCAAGGCTGACGGGCGTTTGACAAGGCGGGCAAAGGCGCGCAACCCTTTGGCCTGACTGCACCCTTGCGGTCTGTCGCCATTCTGTCCGCCGCTTCTGTTTCCCGGCCTTGCCCATGCAGCTTTACCTTCCGATTGCCGAGGTATCGGTCAATGCCTTCCTCCTTTTGGGGTTGGGCGGAATCGTGGGTTTCCTGTCAGGGATGTTCGGCGTGGGCGGCGGGTTTCTGATCACGCCCTTGCTGTTTTTCATCGGGGTGCCGCCTGCCGTTGCGGTGGCGACCGGGGCCAATCAGGTGGTGGCCTCATCCGTGTCTGGCGTGCTGGCGCAGGTAAGGCGCAAGGCGGTGGATTTCCACATGGGCACGGTGCTGCTGATCGGCGGGATGGCCGGATCGGGCGTGGGCATCTGGGTGTTTCAGTGGATGACGCGGCTGGGGCAGGTCGATCTGTTCGTACAGCTGTCTTATGTGCTGTTCCTTGGCCTGATCGGGGCGATGATGTTGCAGGAAAGCCTGCGGTCGTGGTTCCGGTCACAAAAGGGCGGGCCGGTCCGGCGGTCGCATGTGCACACATGGGTGCATGGCCTGCCGCTGAAGATGAAGTTTCGCGCGTCGGGGTTGTATATCAGCGTGCTGCCGCCGCTGGCGGTTGGGGCGTTGGTGGGGTTTCTGGCGGCGATCATGGGGGTGGGTGGCGGTTTCGTCATGGTGCCCGCGATGATCTATCTGCTGGGGATGCCCACGAAGGTTGTCGTCGGCACATCGCTGTTCCAGATCATTTTCGTCACCGCCTTCACCACGCTGATGCATGCGGTGACAAGCCAGACAGTGGATATCCTGCTGGCCTTCCTGCTGATCGTGGGGGGGGTGATCGGGGCGCAGATCGGCACCAGCATCGGGGTGCGGCTGAAGGCCGAACAGTTGCGCATCCTGCTGGCGCTCTTGGTGCTGGCGGTATCGGTCAAGATCGCGCTGGACCTGCTTTTGCGCCCGTCTGAGCTTTATTCCGTTGTGCCGGGGCTCTTGCCATGAGGTGGCTGGTGCTTGCCCTTGCGCTTCTGCCCCTGCCCGCGATGGGGGCGGAAAGCATCGTGGCGGGGCTGAGCCAGAACCGCGTGTCGATCACCGCCGATTTCGACGGGTCCGAAATCCTTGTCTATGGCGCGGTCAAGCGCAACGCGCCCGCACCGGCCGAGCCGATCGAGGTGATCATCACTGTCGAAGGGCCGTCAACACCCGTCACCATCCGCAAGAAGGAGCGGCGGCTGGGCATCTGGATCAACACCGAAGCGGTGGAGGTGGATGCTGCGCCCAGCTTCTATGCGGTGGCCACGACCGGGCCGCTGCGGCAGATCCTGTCGGAAACCGAAGACCTGCGCCACCGCATCACGCTGCCCCGCGTGATCCGCGCCGTCGGCGCGGCGACCGAGGCGGGGGGGCCGGACGCCTTTGTCGATGCGATGCAGCGCATCCGGCTGTCCGAGAGCCGCTACAAGGTGCTGCAGGGCGCGGTGGAGTTCACCGAACAGACGCTGTTCCGCGCCGATATCGTGCTGCCGTCGAACCTGACCGAAGGTGAATACCGGGTGCGGATCTTCCTGACGCGGGATGGCCGGGTGGTGGATGTGCAGGATCGGGTGGTGGGGGTACGCAAGGAAGGGCTGGAGCGGTTCCTGTTCAACCTGTCGCGCAATCAGCCGCTGGTCTATGGGCTGTTGTCGCTGCTCATGGCGGCGGGGGCGGGTTGGGCGGCATCCGCCGGTTTCCGCATCCTGCGCAGCTAGACCGGAACGGCGCGGGCCAGTGCGCCGGGTGCGACGCGGGCCATGGTGATGCCGCGCGCGGCGTTCAGCACCATCAGCGCGGCCCAGAGGCCATGATTGCCAAAGGCGGGGGGCAGGATGACAAGGGCTGCGGCATAGATCGCCACCGACAGCAGCATCGTGCGCCGCATCAGGACAGTGAGCGTCGCGCCGATGAAGATGCCATCATAGATCCAGGATGCGACCCCGATCAGCGGGGCTGCCACCAGCCATGGCAGGAAGGCGCGCGCCTCGGCACGCACATCGGGGGCGGTGGTCAGCAGATCAATGATCGCAGGCCCGGCGAGGGCAAAGACGGCGGCCAGCAGGGCCGCCCCGGCAAAGCCCCATTGCATCGCCAATCGCCCGGCGCGGCGCAGATCATCCCGCGCACGTGCGCCCACCGCCTGCCCGACCAGCGTTTCGGCCGCAAAGGCGAAGCCGTCCAGCGCATAGGCGGTAATCGACAGGAATTGCAGCAGCACCTGATTTGCGGCCAGCGTCACATCACCCTGCCGCGCGCCCAGAAAAACAAAGGTGGTGAAGCTGAGTTGCAGCAGGACCGACCGGATCATGATGTCGCGGTTAACCGCCAGCATCACCCGCAGGGCGGCGCGGTCGGGCAGCCGCGCCAGCGCCGCGCGCCAGACCGGGATCAGCCCGTCACGGCAGAGCCAGAGCCCGAGGGCAAGCCCCGTCCAGTCCGCGATCAGGGTGGCGGCGGCCACGCCGCCCACGCCCCAGCCCAGGCCAAGGACGAACCACAGATCGAGGATGACATTGACCCCGTTGATCCAAAGCTGCAGCACAAGCACCGCGCGGGTGCGTTCCACCGCGATCAGCCAGCCGGTCACGGCATAGGCGGCGATGGTGGCGGGCGCCCCCCAGATGCGGATGGCGAGGTATTGCTGGGCAAGGGTTTCCACCTCATCCCCCGCGGGGGCGATGGCGAAGGCGGCCTGAAAGAGCAGCCCCTGCGCCGCGATGAAGACCAGCCCCGCCGCCGCGCCGATCAGCAGCGCGCGCAAGAGGATCGCCCCCCGCTCGGCCATATCGCCCGCGCCATGCGCCTGTGCCGCAAGGCCCGAGGTGCCCATGCGCAAAAAGCCAAAAATCCAGTAGAGCGAGATCAGGATCACTGACCCCACACCCACCGCGCCGATCGGGGCGGCCTGCCCCAACTGCCCCACCACCCCGGTATCCACCGCACCCAAGAGCGGCACCGTGGCATTGGACAGCACAATGGGCGCGGCAATTTTCAGCAGGCGGGAATGGGTGACGGCGGTCATGGTGGGTTGACCATGGCGGAAGGGGGCGGCGGGGGAAAGAGCCGTATTGGCAGTGCCCCCCTGTGGCAAGGCGCAGACGTGCGGGGCGCAGCATTTGACTGGGGCAGGATGACCGGTGCTGTTCTAGGGCGCGGCGGCCATGGCGATCACCGCAGGGGTGGGGCGGATCTTTGGCGTGGCGGTGTGAGGGCAGCGCCGGGCTGCCTATTCCCCCGTCTCGGGCATCAGGAAATGCCCCGTCCCCTGGGCGAACAGGCGGGATCGGTTGTCTTGCCACGCCTCGACATGCACCGATGCGTAACGGCGGCCAGAGCGGTTGACGCGGGCGCGGGCATAGGCATCGCGCGGCAGGCCGGCGCGCAGGTAATCCACCGTGAAATCAATGGTTTTGGGCAGGCGCAGCGGCGTCGCCGCAATCGCCGCAGGGTCCAGTTTGCCCGCCTCCATCTCTTCCCACAGGATCGACCAGGACAGTTCAATGATCGCCGTCACCTCAAGGAAGGCCGCCGTCACACCGCCATGCAGGGCGGGCAGTGACGGGTTGCCGATCAGCTTTTCATCAAAGGGCAGGATGGCCGTCAGCTCATCGCCGCGACGGTCGAACTGAATGCCGAGATATTGGATATAGGGCACGCCCGACAGCAGAGCCTTGAGCGCGCCATCGCGGCGCTGCTTGATCACCTGCACGGGTTCGGGTCTGGCGCGGGTCATGTCGCCCCCTTGGGCCGATCAAGGGTAAAGGCCCCGGTGGCGGCGGCGACGGGGCGGGTGTCATCGTCATCGGTGGCGGTGACGCGGACAAAGGCGACCGACCGGGTGACGTGATAGCATTCCGCCCGCGCGGTGATGGTCTGTCCCGGCGTGGCGGGGCGGAAGTAATCGATCCGCAAATCGAGCGTGGCGGTGGAAACGGGGGCCGAGGGGTGGCACATCACCGCCGCCCCGCTGGCCGTATCCATCAGCGCCGACACCGCACCGCCATGCAGCACGCCCGTCACAGGGTCGCCCACAAAGCGCGTGTCATAGGGCATGGTCATCACCACCCGCCCCTCGCCCAGACTTTCCAGCCGCATGCCCAGCGCGCGGGAATGGGGGATTGCCTCAGTAAAGCGGCGCGCAAGGGCCACCACATCTGCCGTAACGTCCGTCATTGCCAAACCCCTTTCAGCGCCGATACTCCGCGCCGCGCCTGTGATGTGCAAGCCCTGCCCTATCGTCAGGCCGTGATTGCGCAAGGCCCCGCCTTGGGCCTATGCTGACCCTGTCAGGAGAATGCCCATGTCCGAGACCCGCCTCAGCTTCAAGGAGATGTGCGCGAAGTTCGACGTGACGCCGCGCACGCTGCGCTATTACGAATACATTGAACTGCTGCAGCCCGAAAAGGAAGGCCGCGCCCGGTTTTATGGCCCGCGCGAGGTGGCGCGGATGACGCTGATCCTGCGCGGGCGGCGGTTCGGCTTCAGCCTTGAGGAAATTCGTCAATGGCTGCTGATCTATCGGCAAAAGGGCACGCGCCCGCAGCTTGAGGCGTGGCTGTCGATGGCTGACCGCCAGCTTGCCGCCCTGACGGCGCAGGTGGAAGAGATGCAGACATCCATCGCCGATCTGCACGCGCTGCGCGAGACGGCGGTGGATGAGCTGTCAAAGCTGCCGGAAGACTGATCCCGCCAAGACCCACATCACGGCATGACATCACGTCATGGGGGGCCGTGACGCCACGTTACGTTTACGTTCACGTCAACTCGTCTGGTAAGGTTCGGAAACGTCACCAGATTCCGTGCATCGATGAATGCCAGACGAGTGGACAGATGACCGCCCCATTAACCGCCCCAGCGACCACCAAGGAAGAATTGCTGACGATCCGCGACATGTGCGCCGCCTTTGACGTGACGCCGCGCACCCTGCGGTTCTACGAGGCGAAGGAACTGCTTTCGCCCATCCGGCGCGGCACCGCGCGCTTTTACACCTATCGCGACCGCGCGCGGCTGAAGCTGATCCTGCGCGGGAAACGCTTTGGTTTTTCGCTGGAGGATATCCGCCAGCTTTTGGACATGTATGACCGCGAGGGCCGCCAGCAAGAGGCGCAGCTGCGCCGGACCTGGGAGGTGGCGGCAGACCGGCTGGCCCAGATGGAGCGCCAGCGCGCCGAACTGGACGAGGCGATTGCCGAGCTCAAGGAACAGATGGCCTGGGGTGAGGGCGTGCTTGCCGCCTTTCGCCGCGCCGCCGAATAAGGAGGAGAGACCGATGCCCAGCTACACCGCCCCCGTGAAGGACATGCAATTCGTGCTGCATGACCTGTTGCAGATCACCGCATCCGATATTCCCGGCTATGCCGATCTGGATGCGGGCTTTACTGCCGCCGTGCTGGAAGAGGCGGGCAAGCTGGCATCCGACGTGCTGGCGCCGCTGAACGCGGTGGGCGATCGCGAAGGCTGCGTGTTGGAAAACGGCGTGGTGCGCACGCCTACCGGGTTCAAGGCGGCGTTCGACCAGTTGAAAGAGGGCGGCTGGACCGCGCTGGATTGCGACCCGGACTATGGCGGTCAAGGCCTGCCCTATCTGATGGGCACGGCGGTGGGTGAAATTTTCGTGGCCGCCAACATGGCGCTGAACATGTATCAGGGCCTGACCCACGGCGCCTATTCGGCGATCCATGTGCATGGCACGGCCGAACAGAAGGCAATCTACCTGCCCAGGATGGTATCCTGCGACTGGACCGGCACGATGAACCTGACCGAGCCGCATTGCGGCACCGATCTGGGGATGATGCGCACCCGCGCCGAGCCGCAGGCCGATGGCAGCTACAAGATCACCGGGCAGAAGATCTTCATCTCCGCCGGTGAGCATGACATGGCCGAGAACATCATCCATCTGGTGCTGGCCAAGGCGCCGGGCGGGGGTGAGGGGACGAAGGGAATTTCCCTGTTCATCGTGCCGAAGTTTCTGGTCAATGCCGACGGGTCGCTGGGGCAAAGGAACGCGCTGTCGGTCGGCAAGATCGAAGAGAAGATGGGCATCCACGGCAATGCCACCTGCGTGATGAACTATGATGGCGCGACCGGCTGGCTGCTGGGCGATCTGCACAAGGGCATGCGCGCCATGTTCACCATGATGAACGAAGCCCGCATCGGCGTCGGCGTGCAGGGCTATGCGGTGGCCGAGGCCGCCTATCAGAACGCGGTCGCCTATGCCAAGGACCGGCTTCAGGGCCGCGACGTGACGGGGGCCAAGAACCCCGGCGGGGCCGCCGATCCGCTGATCGTGCATCCCGATATCCGCCGCAACCTGATGGATCAGAAAAGCTTTGTCGAAGGCGCGCGCGCCTTCACCTTCTGGGGCGCGTCGCTGATCGACCGGGCCAATCGCAGCGGGGATGACAGCGCCGAAGGGCTGATCTCGCTGCTGACGCCCGTGATCAAAGGCTTTCAGACCGACCGCGGCTTTGACGTGGCCGTGGCGGCGCAGCAGGTCTATGGCGGGCATGGCTATATCGAGGAATGGGGGATGAGCCAGTTCGCCCGCGATGCCCGGATCGCGATGATCTATGAAGGCGCGAATGGCATCCAGGCGCTGGATCTGGTGGCGCGCAAGCTGGCCGCGGATGGTGGCAAGCATGTGATGGCCTTCTTCGATCTGGTGAAAACCTTCATCAAAGAGAATGAAGAGGACGCGCGGCTGAAGGCGGGCTTCCTTGATCCGCTGAAACAGGCCTCCAAGGCGATGCAGGGCGCGGGGATGTATTTCATGCAGAACGGCATGAAATCGCCCAACGCCGCGCTGTCGGGCAGCTATGATTTCATGCATCTGATGGGCCATGTCTGCCTTGGCCTGATGTGGGCCAAGATGGCGAAGGCCGCCTATGCCGCGCTGGATGCGGGCGCTGCGGACCGCGATTTCTATGAGGCCAAGATCGCCACCGGGCGCTATTACATGGCCCGCCAGCTGCCCGCCTGCGCGATGCACCTCGCGCGGATCGAGACCGGGGCGGAACCGGTGATGGCGCTGACGGCGGAGGCGTTCTAAGGTTCGGGGGTGATGTTCCGGGGGCAACGAATTTCCTGCGAAAATTCAGCCCCCTCCCCCCTTACGGAGATACGCCCCATGCCGAAACGCTTTCGCCTGACCCGCCGCTTTCCGGTTGCCATGACCGAGGACGGCTATCGCAAGCTGAAGCGCTTTGCCCAGGAGGCGGGGCTGGATGAGGGCGAGGCGCTGTCGTTCCTGTTCGAGAATTTCGACTCTGTGACGCATACGGAAAACCTGACCCACCGCCTGCGCCTGTTCAATTCGGAACTGGAAGACCGGAAGCAGTAGCGCAGGGTGGAGAGGGAGGATTTGGGTATTTGGGCCAAGATGAAGTTGCAAGGTCACGCTGCATCCCGAGCCTGGGGTTTGGCTAACCTTCGGGCGGAATGCAGCGCTTCACCTTGGGCGGCCATCGGCTCCCCAGCCTGTACCGCGAGAATGAGACTGACGCGCAAAGATTAAGGAAAAGTTGCTTCATCTTGGCGAAAATACCCTGGGGGTCCGGGGGAAACCCCCGGGTGCCGGGGCAGGGAGGAACGGATGACGATGAAGCTCTATTGTTTTGGCGAAAGCGGCAATGCGTACAAATGTGCGCTGGCCTTGACGCTGACCGATACGGAATGGACGCCGGTCTTCGTGGACTTCTTCAACGGCGAGGCGCGCAGTGAGGCCTTTCGCGCCATCAACCCGATGGGCGAGGTGCCGGTGCTGGTGGATGGGGAAACCACGCTGTCGCAATCGGGCGTGATCCTGGATTACATCAGCTCCAAGACCGGCAAGATGGGCGGGCGGCTGGCGGCCGAGCGGCGCGAGGTGCTGCGCTGGCTGTTCTGGGACAATCACAAGCTTTCCACCCAGATCGGAACGACGCGGTTCCTGTCCAACTTCCTGCCGCCGGAAAAGCGGCCCGAAGGCGTGATCCCCTTTCTGCAGGGGCGGCTGAAGGCGGCTTACACGGTGCTGAACGATCATCTGGCGGGGCGGACTTGGATGGTGGGCGATGCGCCCACGATCGCCGATCTGTCCTGCTGCGGGTATCTTTACTACCCCGAACCTTACGGCTTTGACCGCAAGGACTGGCCCCATATCGACCGTTGGCTGGACGGCATCAGTGCCCTGCCCGGCTGGAAACACCCCTATGACATGATGCCCGGCAACCCTGCCGACCGGGCATGAAGGAGACGACGATGCTTGATGCCTTTATCTATGACACCGTTCGCAGCCCGCGCGGCAAGGGCCGCCCTGACGGCGCGCTGCATGAGCTGACCTCGGTCGCGCTGTCGGCCAAGGTCCTGAACGCGATCAAGGAGCGCAACGGCCTTGAGGGCCACGCGGTCGAGGATGTGATCTGGGGCAATGTCACGCAGGTGGGTGAACAGGGCGGCTGTCTGGCGCGGTCGGCCGTTCTTGCCTCGGATCTGGATCAGTCGATCCCGGGTCTTGCGATCAACCGCTTTTGCGCCAGCGGCATGGAGGCGGTGAACCTTGCCGCCAATCAGGTGCGGGGCGGCGCCGGTGCCGCCTATATCGCGGGCGGGGTCGAGATGATGGGCCGCGTGGCGATGGGCAGCGATGGCGCGGCCATTGCGGTGGACCCGTCGCTGGCCATGAAAACCTATTTCGTCCCGCAGGGGATTTCGGCGGATATCATCGCCACGGAGTATGGCTTCACCCGCGACATGGCCGATGCGCTGGCCGTGGAATCGCAGCGCCGGGCGGCAGAGGCATGGAAGGACGGGCGGTTTTCCCGGTCGGTCATTACCATCCGGGATCAGAACGGCCTGCCGATCCTGTCGCATGATGAATACATGCGCCCCGGCACGGATATGCAGAGCCTGGGCGCACTGAAGGCTAGCTTCAAGGAAATGGGCGAGGTGATGCCCGGCTTCGACAAGATCGCCCTGATGAAATACCCGCATCTGGAGCGGATCGAGCATATCCACCATGCCGGCAATTCGTCGGGCATCGTGGATGGCGCGGCGGCGGTACTGATCGGGAATGCCGAATTTGGCCGCGCGCATGGGTTGAAACCCCGGGCGCGCATCCGGGCGACGGCAAAGATCGGGACGGACCCCACCATCATGTTGACCGGCCCGGTGCCGGTGACGGAAAAGATCCTGAAGGATCACGGCATGGCGATTTCCGACATCGATCTGTTCGAGGTGAATGAGGCCTTTGCCTCGGTCGTGCTGCGCTTCATGCAGGCTTTTGACGTGGACCCTGGACGCGTGAACCCCAATGGCGGGTCTATCGCTATGGGGCATCCGCTGGGGGCCACCGGGGCGATCATCATCGGCACGCTGCTGGATGAGTTGGAACGCACGGGCAAGGGCGTGGGTCTGGCCACGCTGTGCATCGCATCCGGCATGGGTGCCGCCACGATCATCGAGAGGGTGTGATCCATGCCGAAGCTCGACCTTGCCGCCGTTCCGGTCAAGACCGGGTCGATCTACCCGGATCCTTACGCGGCGATGATGACGGGGCGGTCTTCGCTGCGGCTGGGGCAGGCGGGCGGGTTGACGCAATTCGGGGTGAACCTTGTGACGCTGGAGCCCGGCGCGTTGTCCTCGCTCCGGCATTGGCATCTGCACGAGGACGAGTTCGTGATGGTGACAGAGGGTGAATGCGTCATGGTCACCGATGCGGGGGAAGAGGTGATGCGCCCGGGCGATTGCGCGGCCTTTCCGGCGGGCGTGGCGGATGGGCATCATTTCATCAACCGCAGTGACGCCCCGGCGCGGTTCCTTGTCGTGGGGACCAAGGCCCCGCGCGAGGTGGGGACCTATTCGGATATCGATCTGGTGGTGGTGGTAGAGGGCGGCAACGCCACCTTCACCCGCAAGGACGGATCGCCCTATATACCGGAGGGCGCGTGATGCCCCGCATCAGCCTGCCGGTCTGGCAGACCGACAATCCGACTCATCCGATCACCGGCCCCGGTCCCGGCCCGTATCGGTATCAGCTTCTTTCCGATCCGGGCGGGATCACGCAGTTCGGCGCTTTCTTCGAGGAACTTCCCCCTGGTTCCCGCTCCGGTCACCGCCATTGGCATGAGGCCGAGGATGAGATGATCGTGATGCTGTCGGGCGAGGTGATCCTAGTCGAGGACACTGAGACGCCGCTGCACGCGGGCGATGTGGCCTGCTGGCCTGCAGGTGCGCCCGTGGGGCATCGGCTGGACAATCGGTCCGACGCGCCTGCCCGCTACCTTGTCATCGGCACGCGCGGCCAGCGCGACCGCATTCATTATACCGACCATGACCTGATCACGGAAAAGGACGGCGCCGCGCGCCGCTATCTGAACCGCGACGGCACCCCCTACGGAGGAACACCATGACCGATTTCACCTATGCCGTTGATGCCGATGGCGTGGCCACCCTGACCTGGGACGTGAAGGCCAAGTCGATGAACGTCATGTCGACAGAGGCCTTCGCCCTGCTCGACAGCCTGATCGACACGGCGCTGGCCGATCCGGGCGTCAAGGGCATCATCCTGACCAGCGGAAAGAAGGATTTCGCGGGCGGGATGGACCTGAACGTCATTGCACAGATGCGTGCGGGCGGGGCAGAGGCGATTTTCGCGGGCGTGATGCAAATGCATGCGGTGCTGCGCAAGATCGAACGCGCAGGCATGGACCCCAAGACGAAAAAGGGCGGCAAGCCCATCGTCGCCGCCCTGCCCGGCACGGCGCTGGGGATCGGGCTGGAACTGCCGCTGTCCTGCCACCGCATCATTGCAGCCGACAACCCGAAGGCCAAGATCGGCCTGCCCGAGATCATGGTCGGCATTTTCCCCGGTGCGGGCGGCACCACCCGCCTTGTCCGCAAGATGGGGGCGATGATGGCCGCGCCCTTCCTGCTGGAGGGCAAGCTGTCCGATCCGAAATCCGCCAAGGCGGCAGGGTTGATTGATGAGGTCGTTCCGGCCGAGGATTTGCTGGCGCGGGCCAAGGAATGGGTGCTGACGGCCAAGGAAGCCGATCTGGTGAAGCCCTGGGACGACAAGGGCTATAAGATGCCCGGCGGGGCGCCCTATCATCCGGCAGGGTTCATGACATTCGTAGGCGCATCCGCGATGGTGATGGGCAAGACGATGGGGGTTTACCCGGCGGCAAAGGCGCTGTTGTCGGCGGTGTATGAAGGGGCGCTGGTGCCGTTCGACACTGCGCTGAAGATCGAGGCGCGGTGGTTCACCTCCGTTCTGATGAACCCGTCCTCCACCGCGATGATACGGTCGCTGTTCATCAACAAGGAAGCGCTGGAGAAGGGCGCGAACCGGCCGAAGGTGGCGGATCAGACGGTGCGGAAGGTGGGCGTGATCGGCGCGGGCATGATGGGCGCGGGGATCGCCTATGTCAGCGCCAATGCGGGCATTGAGGTGGTGTTGATCGACGCCGCGCAGGACGCGGCGGATCGCGGCAAGGCCTATTCCGAAGGGCTGCTCGACAAGGGCATCCAACGCCGCAAGGTGACGGCAGAGAAAAAGGCCGAGGTGCTGGCCCGCATTACCGCCACCACGGATTACGCCCGGCTTGCGGGCTGTGATCTGATCGTGGAGGCGGTGTTCGAAGACCCGAAGATCAAGGCCGAAGTGACCGCGAAGGTCGAGGCCGTGGTGGGGCCGGACTGCATCTTTGCGACCAATACCTCGACCCTGCCGATCTCATCCCTTGCCAAGGCCAGCACGCGGCCTGCCAATTTCATCGGCATCCATTTCTTCTCGCCCGTCGACAAGATGATGCTGGTGGAAATCATCCGTGGGAAAGAGACGGGCGATGTGGCCGTGGCCAAGGCGCTGGATTACGTGCGCCAGATCCGCAAGACGCCCATCGTGGTGAACGATGCGCGCTTCTTCTATGCCAACCGCTGCATCATCCCCTATATCAACGAAGGCATTCGCATGCTGGCCGAAGGGGTGGAGCCGTCGCTGGTGGAAAACGCGGCAAAGCTGGTGGGCATGCCGCTGGGGCCGCTGCAATTGGTGGATGAAACCTCTATCGATCTGGGGGTGAAGATCGCCAAGGCGACAAAGGCCGCGATGGGCGACGCCTATCCCGATGGCGCGGTGGATGCGGTGCTGTTCTGGATGGCGGATCAAGGGCGGCTGGGAAAGAAATCCAATGCGGGCTTTTATGTCTATGATGCGGCGGGCAAGCGTGAGGGGCTTTGGGACGGGCTGGCCGCCAAGTATCCGGTGGCCGAGGATCAACCCGATCTGACGACCGTGCAGCACCGCCTGCTGATGGCGCAGGTGCTGGAGGCGGTGCGCGCGCTGGAGGATGGCGTGCTGACCGATATCCGCGAAGGCGATGTCGGCGCGATCCTGGGCTGGGGCTTTGCGCCATGGTCGGGCGGGCCGTTCGGCTGGCTGGACATCGTCGGCGCCGCGCGAGCGGTAGAGATTTGCGATCACCTGACCGCCAGCGAAGGCGCACGCTTCACCGCGCCGCAGATGCTGCGCGAAATGGCGGCGAAAGGTGAGGCGTTCTACAGCAAGGGCGCGGGGGCAAAGGCCGCCTGAACGGGCGGCAGGAACAGCGCGCGTTCGCCCTCGGCGATCAGGGCCGCCACAAGATGGCGGGCCTCTTTCAGGCCAAGCGACGTCATGGCGTCGCCGCGAAACATGTTCGCGGCGGCGTTCCCGCTGCCTGCACAGCCCAAGAGCAGGCAAGGCCCGGCAAAGACGACCTGCGGGGTGTCAAATTGCAGATGCACCATCTCCACCTCGCGCGGGGCGCGACGGGTGATGCCGTTCCAGCCCAGCAAGGCCAGCGCGGGCACCATCACAAAGGGCTCGCCATACATCTCTTCGGCCAGTTCGGCCTCCAGCATCACCATCTGGGCGGGGAGAAGCTCTACCGGGTGATCATTGGCCATCACGCCTTCGGGCAGAAGCAGCGGCCAGAAGGCCGGGGGCACCCATGCCGCCTGTGCCGAGCGGAAAACGGCGGTCACGGGCATTTCGCCTTGTTCAAAGGTCAGCACCGGATCACCGGGTTCCAGATCACCCGCCTCGACCCAGCCATCCGGGGTCGCAAGGGTTTGTGAAGCCGGCAGCCCGTCCACCAGAATGGCGGGGGCTGCCGCTCCATGTTGGGCTACTAATGACTGCACCTGATCTGCCTTCGTTCAATGGTCGACAGCGTGCAACCTGACGGGGAGATTGGGCAAGCAAAGGGCGAAAGACGGGCTTTGCTGCGATAGATTGTGTCCGAAACGGGAACAGTCAGGCCGGATCGAAACCGTAACCAAAGCGGGCGATATCCGCCGCGCAAAGGCGGGCTATCAGCGCGGCATCGGCATCGCTGTAATAGGGCCGCCAATCGCGGGCGCGGGCGCTGTCATTGGCGCGGGGCAGCGGCGTCAGGCGGAAACCCAGATGCGCCTCGAACGGGATAAGGTCTTCGTCCAGCCGTTCCAGTCGGGCATGAAGCGTGGCGCGGTCCTGACCCTGCGCGTCGCGCAGATAGGCGGCATAGGGCCAGGCGGCAAAGGCGGCCTGTGTGTCGGGATGGTTGAGAAAGGCGCTGAAATCGCTTGCCTTGGCCAGCGCCACCGCCGGATGGGCAAAGGACTGGCCGCGCAGCCAGTGGTAATAGCTGACCATGCGATCCCAGGGGTTGCGCACAAGCGTCAGGATGAAGAACGTCGCAAGGTCATCGGGGGTCAACAGCCCGTCAAGATCGGCCAGGGTGGAGTGTTTCCACAGCCGCCCCTTGGCGGGCAGGCCTGCCAGCCGCCCCCGCCGTGCGCGGGCCTTGGGCGTGTCGCCGATCAGGATGTCATCCTTCATCGCGCGGGCCTCCAGCGCCAGCGTCAGCGCCGTACCCCCGGTCTTGGGGATATGGACAAAGATATAGCGCCGCCCGCGCGACAGGATCACGGCTGCCCCCGGCAAGGGCGGAATTTGAACGCAAATTCCGCGCCGGAAAATGTGCGCATTTTCCGATGCGATTTCTGCGTGCAGAAATCGCCCCCCGGCATCAGTTCACGCGATTGGGCAGTGCACGCCCATCAAGATGGGCGATCAGGTTGTCCACCGCCATCATCCCCATGTTCTCACGCACCTCCAGCGCCGCCGTGCCCAGATGGGGCAAGAGCGTCACATTCTCCATCGCCATCAGGGCGGCGGGAACCTGCGGTTCGAACTCATAGACATCCAAGCCCGCCCCGGCGATGCGCCCCTCGGCCAAAGCGGCAATCAGCGCGGCCTCATTCACCACATCGCCGCGCGCGATGTTGATGAAGATGCCCGTGGGTTTCATCGCGGCAAAGGCGGCCGCGTTGATCAGGTGATGCGTGGCCTTGCCGCCCGGCACGGCGACGACAACGAAATCCTGCGCCATCGCCTCTTCCATCCCCACCTGCCGGGCGGGAACCCCGGCATCCGCAACGGCGGATCGGTTGTGGAACACCACCTCCATCCCGAAGCCCGCCTGACAGCGCCGCGCAATGGCCTTGCCGATGCGGCCCATTCCGATGATCCCCACGGACTTGCCGCTGACATGGGTGCCCAGCATCTGCGTCGGCCCCCAGCCCACCCAATTGCCTGCGCGCAAAATCCGCTCGCCCTCGCCCAGCCGCCGCGCCGTCATCAGGATCAGCGACAGCGCGATGTCCGCTGTGGCATCGGTCACCGCCCCGGGCGTGTTGCTGACCGCCACACCCGCGGCCTTTGCGGCCTCGACATCGATATGGTTGTAGCCCACCCCGAAATTGGCCAGCAGCCTGCAGCGCGGAGCGGGCACATCGGCAAACACGTCGGCCGAGAAACGGTCGCCCAGAGTGGGCATCACCACGTCATAGTCGCGCAAGGCGGCGCGCAATTCATCTGCCGTCAGCACCCGCGCCTCTTCTTCGCGCAAGGTGATATCGAACCGCGCCCGTGCTGCGGCCAGCACCTGTGCCGGCATGCGGCGTGTGATCAATAGCTTCATCAGAACATCCTCCCCCCCAGCGGCACATCCTGATCCGGCGCAAGAAGGACAACCTCCCCCTCGGCATCCGGAACGCCCAGCACCAACACTTCGGACATCACCTTGCCGATCTGGCGGGGCGGGAAGTTCACCACCCCCATCACCAGTCGGCCAAGCAGCCCCTCTGGGGTATAGTGCCGGGTGAGCTGAGCGGAAGACCGCTTCTCGCCGATTTCCGGCCCGAAATCGACCCAGAGCTTGATCGCGGGCTTGCGCGCCTCGGGGAATGGCTCCGCCCGCACGATCCGGCCCACGCGGATATCGACCTTGGCGAAATCGTCATAGGTGATCGTCATTTCCCCAACTCCCGCCCGCGATCCGCCGCCGCCTTCACCGCGCGCGCCATCAGCCCCGGCAGTTCGGGCATCAGCACGGCCAGCGCCGCCGCCGTAGTGCCACCGGGCGAGGTGACGTTAATGCGCAACTGCGCCGCGCTGTCGGCTGACCGATGCGCCAATTCCCCCGCCCCACAAACGGTGGCGCGGGCCAGTTGCATCGCCACTTCGGGCGAAAGCCCCTCTGCCTCGCCCGCCGCGGCCATCGCCTCGATCAGATGAAACACATAGGCCGGGCCAGAGCCGGACACTGCGGTGACGGCATCGATCTGATGTTCGCCGTCCAAGATCACGGTCTCGCCCACCGCCGCCATCAGCGCTACGGCCAGCGCCATATCGGCATCCGACACATGGCCATTGCGGCACAGCGCGGTGATCCCCCGGTTCACCATGGCAGGCGTGTTGGGCATGGTGCGCACGATGGGGGTGCGGTCGCCAAGCGCGGCCGCAAACGCCGCAATCGTGGTGCCCGCGGCGATAGAGACGAACAGCGTGCGGCCATTGCCCAGCGCCTGCAAGGCGGGCAGCGCCGCCCCCATCATCTGCGGCTTCACCGCCAGAAGCGCCACGGCGGGCGCAGGCGGCACCCCTTCGTTCAGATGCACACCACTGTCCCGCAGCCAATCCGATGGGTTGGGTTCAATCACCCAGACCGACGCCGCAGGCATGCCCGCGCCCAGCCAGCCCGTCAGCAGGGCCGTTCCCATCTTGCCGCATCCCAGAAGAACAAGCCCGTCTTGGGCCACACGTTCCAACGCCATTCACCGCCCCTGTCTTCATTCGCAGGGCAGGTTAGGCGCGACCGTAAGCCTCGGCAATGGCGACCTTCATCGCGTCTGCCGGGGCCTTGTCGCCCCATGAGACAAGCTGGAAGGCCGGATAGAACCGCTCTGCCGCGCCCACGGCGGCGGCGATCAGGCGGTCGATCTGATCGGCGGTCACATATTGCCCACCAGACAGCAGCAGACCATAGCGCCAGACCATCAGCTTCTGATCTTCCCAATAGGTGAAGGCCCCGGTCCAGACCATGTCATTGCAGCGGTTGAGCACATCATACAAAGCCCCCATCCGCGCGGCGGGGGGTTCGATCTCGAAGGTGCAGATCAGCCGCAGCGTTTCATCCTGCGCCGACCAAGCCAGCGTCAGGCTGTAGGTGCGCCACTGCCCCTCGACCGCCATGGCGATCTGGTCATCGGTGACGCGGTCGAATTCCCAATCGTGATGTTCGGCAAGAGTTTCGACAATATCGATCGGGTGCAGATCGTCGGTGGTCAGAAAGTCTTCAACGAACGACATTACCCGGCCTCATCATGATGCTTCTAGGGGCAGGATACCCACAAGAAGCTGGGCGTCTGGCAAGGATCAGCGTCGCCTGACGTGCCCCTTACTAGATATGGTGTGGCAGAAGGGGAAGTCTGTAAAGCGATTTCTGGCGAAATCTTCTGTGGACAAAAGACCTTTGCGGGCAGCTTTGCCTCCCTTTACCGGGTTGGTTGAAAACCCTGCCGGGGGCCGGCAACCTGCACGTGTAGCGGCGGCTTTCAGAAGGTCAGCGTGAGGCCTGCCACACCTTTCTGACATCAAGGGTGAAGCATCCGGGCAAAAGCAAAAGGCGGCCCAAAGGCCGCCCATCACAGGCCTGAAAGGGAAAACCCCTTACTCCGGCTTCTTCTTCGCGGCCTTGGGCGCGTCCCCGGCCAGCTTTGCCTCCAGCGCGGCAAGGCGGGCCTCCAGCGCGGCGTTTTCTTCGCGGGCTTTCACGGCCATCGCGCGGGCGGCGTCGAATTCTTCGCGCGTCACGAAATCACGGTCGGCCATCCAGCGGTCGATCATGCCTTTCATGGCTGTCTCGGCCTCGGTCTTGGCACCCTGTGCCACGCCCATGGCGTTGGTCATCAGTTGCGACATATCGTCAAAGAACTTGCTGCGCGTCTGCATGGCCGCACTCCTTTTGCCTGTCCCTCTATATGGCCCCGATCCCCCCGGACACAACCCTGTCGAGCTGCTTCATCTTGGCCCAAATACCCAACTTCCACCGCCAACATCCCGCGCGCGGCCACCAGAAGGGCGGCATCACGCCCGCATCAAGAAAGCGTTGGGCGGGGGTGGCGGGCCGCCGGGCACAGGGCGCGGTGGTTGACTTCCCGCGCCCCAGCCCGGAAAACCACCGCGTCCGCGTGCAAGAGGCATCATGTCCTATATCCCCTTCCCCGACCTCTCGCCCGAGATCTTTCGGATCGATCTTGGCGGCTTTTCCTTTGCGCTGCGCTGGTATGCGCTGGCCTACATCGTGGGGCTGGTGGCGGGGTGGAAACTGATCGCGCGGATCGTCAGCACCCCGCGCCTGTGGCCCGGCCCGGCCCCGATGACGGCGGAACAGGTGGAACGGCTGCTGACCTGGGTGATCGTCGGGGTGGTCCTTGGCGGGCGGCTGGGCTTTGTGCTGTTCTATCAGCCGGGCTATTACCTGCAGAACCCAGGGCATATCCTGCGGGTATGGGAAGGGGGGATGTCCTTCCACGGCGGGTTCCTTGGCGTGGTCGTGGCGGGCATCCTGTTCTGCCGCCGCGAAGGCATCCCGATGCTGTCCGCCGCCGATCTGATGGCGGTGGTGGCCCCCATCGGCATCGGCCTTGGGCGACTGGCCAATTTCATCAATGCCGAGCTTTGGGGCCGACCCACAACCCTGCCTTGGGGCGTGGCCTTTCCCGGTGAGGCGGCGCAGACCTGCCCCGGCGTGGTGGGCATCTGCGCGCGCCACCCATCGCAGCTCTATGAAGCGGCGCTGGAGGGGTTCCTGCTATTCGCCGTCCTGCTATGGGTCGTGTATCGCCGTGGTTGGCTGGCGCGGCCGGGCCGCACGGCGGGGCTGTTTTTCGCGGGCTATGGGCTGGGGCG
This sequence comes from Rhodobacter maris, assembly GCA_943369275.1. GTDB lineage: Bacteria > Pseudomonadota > Alphaproteobacteria > Rhodobacterales > Rhodobacteraceae > Paragemmobacter > Paragemmobacter maris_A. Next base: position 151,943 of record CALRMS020000001.1, read on the forward strand.
GTTCGTGGTGGAATTCGTCCGCCAGCCCGATGCGCAATTCGTGACAGAGGGCAATCCGCTGGGCCTTGCGTTGCAGATCGGCGGGTATGGGCTTACGATGGGGCAGATCCTGTCGCTGCCGATGATCGTGGCGGGGGTGTGGTTCATCGCCCGCGCGCGGCGCAGCGCGCCCGCATGACGGGGCGGCCATGACAGCCTTAGCGGACCTGCTGATCCGCCGGATCGCGGCCACGGGGCCGCTGACGCTGGCCGATTACATGGCCGATTGCCTGCTGCATCCCGATCATGGCTATTACGCCACGCGCGACCCGTTCGGTACGGGCGGCGATTTCACCACCGCGCCGGAAATCAGCCAGATGTTCGGCGAACTGCTGGGCCTGTGCCTTGCGCAGGCATGGCTGGATCAGGGCGCACCCGCGCCCTTTACGTTGGCCGAGCTTGGCCCCGGACGCGGTACGCTGATGGCCGATCTGCTGCGCGCCACCCAGGCTGTGCCGGGCTTTCACGCGGGCGCACAGGTGGTGCTGGTCGAGGCCTCTGCCACCCTGCGCGGCATTCAGCGCCGGACGCTGGGCGATCATCCGGTCACATGGGCCGATAGCGTGGAGGCGCTGCCCGAGGCACCGCTGTTCCTGATCGCGAATGAATTCTTCGACGCCCTGCCGATCCGCCAGTTCACCCGCCACACAGGCGGTTGGGCGGAAACGGTGGTGGGTCTGGGCGAGGACCGACTGACCCTTGGCCGCACGCCCCCCGCGCCTCTGGCCGCACTCGACCATCGCCTGTCCGATACTGCGCCGGGGGACATCGTCGAGCTTTGCCCCGCCGCCGTGCCGATCATGGGGCGCGTCGGTGGCCTGATCGCCCGCAATGGCGGCGCGGCGCTGGTGATCGACTATGGCGGTTGGCAATCGCGCGGCGATACGTTTCAGGCGCTGCAGGGTCATCGCCCCGTCGATCCGCTGGCCGAACCGGGCCAGGCCGACCTGACGGCACATGTGGATTTCGCAGCGCTCGCCCGCGCCGCCGCCCCCGCCCGCGCCAGCCGGATGATCGAACAGGGCGCGCTGCTGCAGCGCCTTGGGATCGACCAGCGCGCGGCGCGGCTTGCCCAATCACTTACCGGGGCTGCGCAAGATGCGCACCTTGCGGCGCATCGGCGCTTGACCGATGGCCGGGAAATGGGTTCGCTGTTCAAAGCTCTGGCGGTCTATCCCCGCCACCTGCCGCCCCCGCCCGGATTTGATGCCTGACATGCTGGAAAAGATCACCTCTGACGCGCTGCCCGTGCAACACGGGTTTTTCACCCGCAAGGGTGGGGCGTCTTCGGGCATATTCGCGGGGCTGAACTGCGGCCCCGGATCATCGGATCAGGCCGAGGTGGTGGCGATCAACCGCGCCCGCGTGGCGGATGCGATGGGGGTGGCGCAGGATCACCTGATTTCCATCAATCAGGTCCATTCCGCAGATGTGATCCACGTCACCGGACCCTTGGCCGAACGCCCCCGCGCCGATGGCATGGTCACCGCCACCCCCGGCATCGCGCTGGGCGTGCTGACCGCCGATTGCCAGCCGGTGCTGTTTGCCGATCCGGAGGCAGGGGTGATCGGCGCCGCCCATGCCGGGTGGCGCGGCACGCGCGACGGCGTGCTGGAGGCCACGGTCGAGGCGATGATCGCCCTTGGCGCGCGGCGTGACCGCATCGCCGCCGTGATCGGCCCCACGATCAGCCAATCCGCCTATGAGGTGGGACCAGAATTCTTTGAAGCCTTCACCGACGATGACCGTGATTCTGCGCGCTTCTTCATCGCGGGGCAGGATGGGCGCTATCTGTTCGATCTACCGGCAATGGGCCTGTCGCGCCTGCGCGCGGCGGGGGTGGGCCATGCGGAATGGACACGCCACTGCACCTATCGCGATTCGGAGCGATTCTTCTCATACCGCCGCACCACCCATGCCGGTGAGGCCGATTACGGGCGGTTGATCTCCACCATCCGGCTGTGATTGCGGCAGGATTCCGGCGGGCGTTCGCCACGGCATTGTCGCATTTGCGGAAACAATCCATGGCAATTGGTGCAATAACGGAAACGCATCAATGAAATCAGTTACTTAATCTGATTTTACCATTTTGGCGCGGCCGCCACATTCCGCCCCTGCCACAAGGTTTTGATCTGCGATTTTCGCGGCCAAACGTCAAAACACTGCCGCAAAGCACCGTCAGATTTTGTCTCAACAGGGCGCAACGGCCCAAGGGATGAAAGACGGAGACGGAAGATGAAAAAGGAACGCCGCTGGCTGAAATCGGTCCTCGCTGCCAGCCTTGAGCAGCAGCCCGCCCTGCCCTGGCAACGCGGCACGCGCCGCCGCCCCGAGGCGGTGAAAACCGCCGCCCCCGCGATCAAGCCGCGCGCCATGGCCGCCCGCTGATCCACCCCCCAATAAACGCAAAAGGCCGGGCCCAGCGCCCGGCCTTTTTGCATCCCACCCGGAGGCGCGCGTCAGGCGCTGCGCGCCAGTCGCGCCTCCAGCACGTCAAAGGGAACGCCGGGCTGATCCTTGGCGCAGCGGATCACAAGGCTGGTCTTCACCGTCGCCACATTTTCCGCCTTCAGCAATTCGCCGGTCAAAAAGCCCTGAAATGTGGAAAGATCGGGCGCCACGCATTTCAGGATGAAATCGATCTCGCCATTCAGCATGTGGCATTCGCGGACCAGCGGCCACTGGCGGCAGCGTTCCTCGAACGTGGCAAGGTCGGCCTCGGCCTGGCTTTGCAGGCGGACCATCGCGAAGACCTGCACCTCGAACCCCAGTTCGCGCGCGTCGATATCGGCGTGATAGCCCTTGATGTACCCCGCCTCTTCCAACGTGCGTACACGGCGCAGACAAGGCGGCGCGGAGATCCCCACGCGTTTGGCCAGTTCCACATTGGTCATGCGGCCATCGGCCTGCAACTCGGCCAGGATATGACGGTCGATCGGGTCGAGCTTCGATCCGGCCATTTTGCGGCTCCCCTTGCTCCGGTTATTGAAGGCAGTCCGGATATGGGGTCTAGATAGGCGCGTCGGTGGCCCCGCGCAATATTGTTTCAACAATGCGCAAGAAAAATCGCACACCTTTCAACCAAGTGATCAAAATTGCGCCCTCAATCGCGGGGAAACGCGGAAAAGCACAGGGAAACACGGGGAAACACGGGCGCATGACAGGCAATCCCCGCCCCTTTCCCCCGCCTGCGGCTTTGCCTATATGGAAAGCCCGGATGGGCATTGGGGGCGAGAATGGGCACGACGCGGCATACGAGGGTTCTGATCATCGGCTCCGGCCCGGCGGGCTATACCGCGGCCGTCTATGCGTCGCGCGCCATGCTGGAACCGATCCTTGTGCAGGGCCTGCAACCCGGCGGGCAGCTGACCATCACCACCGAGGTGGAAAACTGGCCGGGTGACAGCCACGTGCAAGGCCCCGATCTGATGGTGCGGATGGAAGACCATGCCCGCGCCATGGGGGCCGAGATCATCAGCGATTACATCACCTCGCTTGATCTGCAGAACCGCCCCTTCACGGCGCAAGCCGACAGCGGCACCACCTATACCGCCGATGCCGTGATCCTGTGCACCGGGGCACAGGCGAAATGGCTGGGCCTGCCGTCCGAGGAACATTTCAAGGGGTTCGGCGTTTCGGCCTGCGCCACCTGCGACGGGTTCTTCTATCGTGGCAAAGAGGTCGTGGTGATCGGCGGCGGCAACACAGCCGTGGAAGAGGCGCTGTTCCTGACCAACTTCGCCAGCAAGGTCACCCTGATCCACCGCCGCGACAGTTTCCGCGCGGAAAAGATCATGCAGGATCGGCTGTTCAAGAACCCGAAGGTGGAGGTTCTGTGGAACCACACCGTGACCGAAGTGCTGGGCGATGACACCCCGCGCGGCGTCACGGCCGTGCGCGCGCAGAACGTCCAGACGGGCGCGACGACAGACATCCCCTGCGCGGGCTTCTTCGTGGCCATCGGCCACGCGCCCGCATCCGAACTGGTGAAGGACCAGCTGGAGCTGCACAATGGCGGCTATGTGGTGGTGGAACCCGGCACGACGCGCACCTCGATTCCGGGCGTGTTCGCGGCGGGCGATCTGACCGACCATGTCTATCGTCAGGCGGTGACCAGCGCCGGGATGGGCTGCATGGCCGCGCTGGATGCGGAAAAGTTCCTCGCCGGGCACTGAGCACTTTCTTCGAAGAAGTTTGCGCCCGGCGGGCCACCCGTCCAGCCTGACCGCCAACCGGGCAAACGCCCTTCGCCGCAGATGCAGGACGCTGGAACAGCGTTCCGCGCTGCGTCCGATGTGCAGCATTTCCGCCCTTTTCGTTCGGTTTAACCCTTGTTTGCTGGAAATTCATTCGCCAAGGGCGTAAAGCGCCGGGCGACAGGCGGGGTTGGTCCCGCCCAAGAACACCCACCAGAGGCCCGTTTCAGATGACGCTGTCCAACCTTGCCCCGATCCCGGAGCTTTATGTTTCCTACGACTCCGCCCTCAAGCTCAAGCATGAGGCGGGCAATCTGCCGTCTTGGGATCTGACCGCGCGTCAGGTTTGCGATCTGGAGCTTTTGATGAACGGCGGCTTCTTCCCGCTGAAAGGCTTCCAGTCCGAGGCCGATTACAACGGCACGGTTGAAAACATGCGCACCGCTGATGGCACGCTGTGGCCGATCCCGGTGACGCTGGACGTGTCCGAGAAATTCGCCGAAGGCGTCGCGCCGGGGCAGGACATCGCCCTGCGCGATCAGGAAGGCGTCATCCTTGCCATCATGTCGGTCTCCGACAAATGGGTGCCGAACAAGGCCAAGGAAGCCGAGCATGTCTTTGGCGCCGACGATCTGGCCCATCCGGCGGTGAACTACCTGCACAACGTCGCTGGCCCCGTCTATCTGGGCGGCCCGATCACCGGCATCCAGCAGCCCGTGCATTACGATTTCCGCGCCCGCCGCGACACGCCCAACGAACTTCGCGCCTTTTTCCGCAAGATGGGCTGGCGCCGCATCGTGGCGTTTCAGACGCGCAATCCCCTGCACCGCGCGCATCAGGAACTGACCTTCCGCGCCGCCAAGGAAGCCGAAGCCAACCTCCTGATCCATCCCGTCGTCGGCATGACGAAGCCGGGCGATGTGGACCATTTCACCCGCGTCCGCTGCTATGAGGCGGTGCTGGATCAATACCCTGCCTCGACCACCCACCTGTCATTGCTCAATCTGGCCATGCGCATGGGCGGCCCGCGTGAGGCGCTGTGGCATGCCATCATCCGCAAGAACCACGGGTTGACCCATTTCATCGTGGGCCGCGATCATGCCGGCCCCGGCAAGAACAGCGCGGGCAAAGATTTCTATGATCCCTACGCCGCGCAGACGCTGGTGGCGGAACATCAAAAGGAAATCGGCATCGAGATGGTCGATTTCAAACAGATGGTCTATGTGCAGGAAAAGGCGCAGTACTACCCCGTGGACGAGGTGCCGGAAGGTTCCACCGTGCTGGATATTTCCGGCACCGAACTGCGCCGCCGCCTGCGCGAAGGGCTGGAAATTCCTGACTGGTTCTCCTTCCCGCAGGTGGTGACGGAACTGCGCCGTACCTCGCCCCCGCGGGCCAAGCAGGGGTTCACCGTGTTCTTCACCGGCCTGTCGGGTTCTGGCAAATCCACCATCGCCAATGCGCTGATGGTGAAGCTGATGGAAATGGGCGGTCGCCCCGTCACGCTTCTGGATGGCGATGTTGTGCGCAAGCACCTGTCGTCGGAACTGGGGTTCTCCAAGGAACACCGTGACATCAACATCCGCCGCATCGGTTATGTGGCAAGCGAGATCACCAAGAACGGCGGCATCGCCATCTGCGCCCCCATCGCGCCCTACACCGCCACGCGGCGGGCTGTGCGCGAGATGATCGAATCCTTCGGTGCCTTCATCGAAGTGCATGTGGCGACCAGCATCGAGGAATGCGAACGCCGCGACCGCAAGGGGCTGTATAAACTGGCGCGCGAAGGCAAGATCAAGGAATTCACCGGGATCTCCGATCCCTATGAAGCGCCGACGCAGGCCGAACTGGTGGTCAATACCGAAGGCGCGGATGTGGATTACTGCGCCCAGCAGGTGATCCTGAAGCTGGAAAGCATGGGCCTGATCAAGGCGTAAGGCAGGGCGGGCGTCACCCCGCCTGCACCCATAAAGGCCCCGTTTCAGGACGGGGCCTTTTCCTTTTCTACCGCTCCATCGCGCCCTTCCCCGCCAGTATCCACGCGCGAAACCCCGCGATGCGGCGATGCCGGGTCTCGGCCGTCTTGGCTGTCGACAGGTTCACCACATAGCTGCGCTGCCGCCCGGGCGTCAGGGCATGGAACGCCTCGGCCAGTGCGGCATCCGCATCCAGCGCCTCCACCAGCTCTTCCGGAAGGTCAGGCACACCCGCGGCCTTTGGCGCCTTGATCCCAGCCTCAGCATAGCCCTTCGCCTCGGCCAGATAGGCGCGGATCGTGGCGGCCCGGGCCATGACCTCGGCAGCACTGGCAAAGCGCATCACATCAGGATGCGGCGTGTTCGGCCCCTGCCGTTCCAGCACCCCATCCGGATCGCGCATCAAGGCGGCGTTGAAGAAGGACAGCCGGAAATCCCCCCGCAGCGCGCCGATCAGGCAGATGTTGCGCCCTGCATGGATATAGCAGGGATGACCCCATTTCACCGTCTCGACCAGCCCCGTGCCTCGGCACAGATCGCGCAGCGCCAGCAGGCCGGGCAGCCACTGGCGCACCGAGCAGTCAACTGTCGCGAACCGCGCGCAACGCCCGCAGCCTTTGTCGAAATAATCTTCGATGTCGGTGATCATTCTGATCCCCCCGAAGCTCAGCCTATTGCAGCGTTCAGGATCGTCCAACAGCCGAAGGGCGTGCGGGGGGCGAACCCCGCTACATGCCTCAATGCACGTTCACCGGCGCCATGTCGTTCTGCCGTGCCAGCGCAAAAGCCATGGCACGATCCGCCACGAGCGCGATCCGATCGCCACCCGCATCATGCAGGGCATAAATCGTGGTCAGCCCGCCCGCATGGGCCTGCACTTCGGCGGGCAGGTCCTCAACCCGCACGGGTCGGACATAGACAAGGCGGATATTGCCTTCGGGAACGGCTGCGAATTTCGTGTCCATCTCAACCCCTCATTTCCGACCGCTGCGTGACGTGATCGCAATGGTTTGCACCACCGTTTCCGGCACGGCCCGTTTCAGATCGATATGCAGCAGGCCGTGTTCCATATTGGCCCCCGCCACCTCGACCCCGTCCGCCAGCACGAAGCTGCGCTGAAAGGCGCGGCTGGCGATGCCACGGTGCAGGAATACGCGGTCCACCGGCTCTTCGCCCTGACGGCCCCGGATCACCAGTTGGCGATCCTCGACCGTGATGGCCAGGTCCTCCTCGCGGAAGCCCGCGACGGCCAGCGTGATGCGATAGGCGTTTTCCGAGGTCGCCTCGATATTGAACGGCGGATAGCCTTCGGTGGATTTGGCGGTGCGTTCCACCAGCCGTTCCAGCTGCTCGAACCCCAACAGAAAGGGATGGGTCCCAAAGCTCAGTTTCGTCATCGGTCATGCCCTTGTTGCAAAGCGACATTGCGGCGGGGCCCCGGTATCGGCAGCCTCGTCACGTTGAAATATGGGGTCGCAGGGACAGCATCGCAAGGCCCGCGTCGCAAAGGTGGCCCAGCAAGGCAAGGCTTCGGATTTCCGCGTTTTTCCGACAGAATCCTTCCCGCACAGCCAGAGAATCACTATACTGTAGGAAGGCAAGAAGAAGCCCCTCTCGTCCAAGGCAAGGCCATGAACGCGCCCAGCGAAATGAACTTTGAAGACATGCTGCGTATCCGGCTTGAGGTGCTTCGTCGGGAGCATCGCGATCTGGATGAGGCGATCCATGCGCTGGAAACCGCGGGGCGGCCGGATCAGCTTACCCTGCGGCGGCTGAAAAAGCAGAAGCTGGCCCTGAAGGACCAGATCGTGAAGCTGGAAGATCAGCTGATCCCCGACATCATCGCCTGATCGTTGGGCGGGGTTCACCCCGCCGCCCCCGGGGACCGCGCTTGCCACAGCCGCTTGCCCCCACAGCCCAATCCACTATACCCGCGAAATTCGCACAATCCGGGGGCAGTCATGGCCGTTGACGTTGGAATCATCATGGGGTCGCAATCCGACTGGGCCACGATGAAAGAGGCCGCCGCGATCCTTGATGAACTTGCCATCGGGTATGAGGCGAAGATCGTCTCGGCCCATCGCACGCCTGACAGACTCTGGTCCTATGGCAAAACCGCCGTTGAACGCGGCTTGAAGGTCATCATCGCGGGCGCGGGGGGTGCCGCGCATCTGCCCGGCATGATGGCATCCAAAACGCGCGTCCCCGTGATCGGCGTTCCCGTGCAGACCAAGGCGCTGTCGGGTGTCGACAGCCTTTATTCCATCGTCCAGATGCCCAAGGGCTTTCCCGTCGCCACCATGGCCATCGGCGCGGCGGGCGCGGCCAATGCGGGGTTGATGGCGGCAGGCATCCTTGCGCTGCAAGACCCCGCGCTGGCGGCGCGGCTGGAGGCCTGGCGCGATGCTCTGTCCGCCTCGATCCCCGAGGAGCCGACAGATGACTGATCCCCTTCCCCTCGGGTCCACCATCGGCATTCTGGGCGGCGGTCAGCTTGGCCGCATGCTGTCGGTCGCGGCGGCCCGCCTCGGGTTTCGCACGCATATCTATGAGCCCAGCGCGAACCCGCCCGCGGCCCATGTGGCCGACCGCGTGACGACGGCAGGCTATGACGATCTGCCCGCGCTTGCGGCCTTCGCCGCCTCGGTCGATGTCATCACCTATGAGTTCGAGAACATCCCCACCGCCGCGCTGGATGTGCTGGAGGCAACGCATCCCATCCGCCCGAACCGCCGCGCGCTGGCCGTGTCGCAGGATCGGATTGCGGAAAAGGATTTCCTGACGGGCCTCGGCCTGACCACCGCGCCCTATGCGGCAGTGAACAGCCTGGATGATCTGCACCACGCCATTGCCCGGATCGGGGTGCCCGCCATCCTGAAAACCACGCGGCTTGGCTATGACGGCAAGGGTCAGGCGCGGCTGCGCAGCCTTGGCGATACCGAGGCCGCCTTCGCCGCCATGAACGGTGCGCCTGCCGTTCTGGAAGGCTTCATCGACTTCAGCCATGAGGTCAGCGTGATCGCCGCGCGCGGGCTGGATGGCTCGGTCGCCTGCTATGACCCGGGCGAGAATGTCCACAAGGACGGCATCCTTGCCACCACCACCATCCCCGCCCGCCTGTCCCCGTCACAGCGGACGGACGCCATCCTTCTGGCCGCCCGCATCCTGAACGCGCTGGATTATGTGGGCGTCATGGGGGTCGAATTGTTCGTCACCCGCGCGGGCCTGATCGTGAACGAGATCGCGCCGCGCGTGCACAATTCCGGGCATTGGACGCAGAATGGCTGCGCGGTGGACCAGTTCGAACAGCATATCCGCGCCGTGGCGGGCTGGCCCTTGGGCGACGGATCGCGCCATTCCGACATAGTGATGGAAAACCTGATCGGGGATGACATCCTGCGCGTGCCGCAGATCGCGCGCGAAAAGAACGCGGCCCTCCATCTCTATGGCAAGGCCGAGGCGCGGCCCGGCCGCAAGATGGGCCATGTGAACCGCGTGGTCAGTTAAGCCAGAGCCCCACCAATCCCGGCACGATCAGCGCTGTCATCACCGCATTCAACCCGATGGCAATGCCCGCGAACGTCCCCGCCACCGGGTCCACCTGAAAGGCCCGCGCCGTGCCGATCCCGTGCGAGGCAAGGCCCACCGCAAAGCCCCGCGCGCGGTAATCCCGGATGCCTAGCCCGTTCATCAGGGGCGTCACCACCACTGCGCCGATCATCCCCGTCAGGATCACAAGCACCGCTGTCAGCGCGGGTGCGCCGCCCAGCCCTTCGGTGATCGACATGGCCACCCCCGCCGTTACCGACTTGGGCGCAATCGCCACCAGCACCGCATCCGACGCGCCCAAGGCCCAAGCCACCCCCAGCGCAGACACCGCTGCCGTCACACTGCCCGCCACCAGCGCCGCCAGCATCGGCAAGGCCGACCGCAGGACCAGCGCGCGATGCTCCCACAGCGGCAGGGCCAGCGCCACCGTCGCAGGCCCCAGCAGGAAATGGATGAACTGCGCGCCTTCGAAATAGGTCGGGTAATTGGTGCCCGATGCCAGCAGCAGGCCCCCCACCAGCACGACGGAAATCAGCACCGGATTGGCCAGCGGATGCCGCCCCAACCGGGCGGATGCCCAATCCGCCACCGCATAGGCCGCCAGCGTCACCGTCAGCCACAGAAGCGGCCCTTCGGTCAGGTAAACCCACAGGGCAAAGTCAGTCGCCATCACGCCTGCCCCATCATCCGCGCCACCAGCCGGAAGGTGACCACCGACACGATCAGCGTCAGCACGGTGGACACCACAAGCGCAACCGCAAGCGCCAGCCATTCCCCGGCCAGCACCTCCAGATTGCCCACCACGCCCACACCCGCCGGCACGAACAGCAGCGACAGATGCGCCAGCAGGAACCGCCCCGCGGGCTCCACCCCTGCCAACACGGGCGGGGCAAAGCGATCCCGCACCCACAGCACCCCCAGCATCGCGGCCATGCCGATCACCGGCCCCGGCACGGGCAAGCCCAGCCCGCGCGCAACCACCTCGCCCAGCAACTGACAGCCAAGAATGACAGCCAAACTACCGATCACCGCCGCCTCCCCCTATCCTTGCCCCATTCTCTTTACCCAGTCTCTTTACCCAGTCTTTCCCCACCCTGTTCATTCTCCACTGTCCAAATATCCCACGGGGGGTGCGGGGGGTGTGAAACCCCCCGCTCCGACGAGGGCCACAAGGCATGGTCCTCGGGCGCTAGGCCTCTGGCGTATCCGTATCCGTCTCGCCCCGCTCCAGCCGCGCCCGCGCCTCGCCCGCCAGCTTTTCATAACGCGCACGAAAGGCCTCGATCTGGCGCTCCTCCAACTCTTCCAGATCCATCAGCGCATTATGCGCGCCCTGTGTGGACCGGATCAGTTCATCCAGCTTCAGCTGGATCGCCGCTGTATCGCGGTTCTGGGTGTTCTGGATCAGGAACACCATCAGAAAGGTCACGATCGTTGTCCCGGTATTGATCACCAACTGCCAGGTGTCGGAAAACCCGAAAATCGGCCCGGTCACGATCCAGACAAGGATGATCCCCACCGCCAGCAGAAACGTCGATGGCCGCCCGCACCAGCGTGACACCCGCTTTGCAACCCCGGCGTAAAAACCCGACATGCTATTCCCCGCCCAAAACTTCTTCGACCGCGGCACCATAGCCAAGATCGGGATCAAACCGCCCCGTTTCCAGAAAGGCCAATACCTCGGCAATCACCACCGGGTTCATCATCATGAAGGTGTGCGTGACGGACAGCACGATATGATCCGTCATCCCCGCTACCCGCGTGCGGGCGACTGACACCTTGCCGTCATCCGGCCCCGGGATCACGCTGGAATAGATCGGGTTCAGCGACCGGTCCCCCGCGATCACGCCCAGCTCATAATCCGGCAGCGGCAGCGCCAGCGGCACCGATCCCGCCCCCGTGCCCAGTTGCAGGCCCGCAGGCCCGTTCACCCATTCAAAGGCCCCGATCTGGCCAAAAGCATCCACCAGTTCCGACCCCCGGTTCGGCGGCGCCAGCATCACCACACGGCCCATCTCGGCGGGGCGGTTGCGCGCCAGCCAGGCCCGCGCCAGGATCCCCCCCATCGAATGGGTCACGAAATGCACCGGCCCGTCGCCACATTCCGCCACCGCCGCGCCCACGCGCGGCACCAGCTGGGCGATGGGAAACTCGGTCGAGGGGTAACCCTCATTGACCACCTGATAGCCCCGCCCCTCCAGCGCCGCCGCCATCGGGGCCAGCGATACCTCGCTCCGCGCCAGACCGTGCAGCATCACCACGCAATCGGCCAGCGCGGGCGCAGGCAGGATCAGCAACAGGGGGATCATCCACTTCATCCCGCCACCATAGCCACATCGCACCCGGATGGACAAATCGCATCTCCCGCGCCACGGTAACGGGCATGAGATACCGCCCCCACCGCATCGCCGCCCGCGCGCTGATCCTGCTGGAGGATCGGCTGTTGCTGGTGAACGCCTATCCGGGCGGGCGGTCCGATCTGTGGTGCGCGCCGGGTGGCGGGGCCGAGCCGGGCCACTCCCTGCCCGATACCCTGATCCGCGAGGTGATGGAGGAAACCGGCCTCTCCATCACCGTCGGCCCCCCGGCGCTGATCAACGAATTCCACGATCCCGACCGGGGCTTTCATCAGGTAGACCTGTTCTTCCGCTGCACGCTGATCGGCGGCCAGCTCGATGCGCGCTGGAAAGACCCGGAAGGGGTGGTCACCGACCGCCGCTTCTTTTCCCGGCAGGAACTGGAGGCGGGCCATATCCGCTTCAAGCCCGACAGCCTGCCTGCCGCCGCTTGGGGCAACCAGATGCTCTATGATCCGCTGGAAAGGATCGTGCGATGAGCCGCGCCTTCGTGAAAGAGGGCGATGGCTCGCTTGACCCCCTCCCTGATCTGCCGATCTCGGCCCACCCGAACCATGTCACCCCCGCAGGCCTCGCCGCGCTGCAATCGCGCCTGCAGGAAACGCAATCCCGCCTTGCCGCGCTGAAAGCCCGGCCCGATCGGCTGGACAAGCTGCCCGAAGCCGCAGCCGAACGGGATATCCGATACCTTGAGGCGCGCCTGCGCACGGCCATCCCCATCGACCCCGCCACCCTGCCGCTGACAGAGGTGGCCTTTGGCCTGATCATCACCGTGGCCGATGAGGACGGTACCAAACACCGCTTTCAGATCACGGGCGAGGATGAGGCCGATGCCACGGCGGGCCGTATCACTCCGCAATCCCCGCTGGCCCGTGCCCTGCTTGGCGCGCAGCCCGGCGATGTGGTGCGCTGGCGCAAGCCAAGCGGCGGCGTGGATCTTGAAATCCTGCATATCGGCCACCCATGATCCGCGATCTTCACCCGCAAACCGACCTTGCCCTTGTGGCCGCCTTTCTGGCCGAGGCAGCAGATTACTGGATCATGGCCGAAGGCGCCGCCCCCGGCCCGTCCTCCGCGCAAGACTTCTTCACCGATGGCCCGCCCGACCATGACCCCGCACTCTCCCGCCACCTTGGCCTGTTCCATGACGGCCGACTGTCCGGCCTTGCCGAGCTCAGCTTCGGCTTTCCCGATGCGGGCGATGCCTATCTGGGCCTGATGATCCTTGCCCCGCGCCTGCGCAGCCACGGCCTTGGCCCCGGCATGCTGGGTCATGTCGAGGCACTCGCCCGCGCGGCGGCGGCCCCCAACCTTTATCTCGCCGTGCTTCAGGCCAACACCCGCGGCCGCGCCTTCTGGGAACGGCACGGCTTCCACCCCACCGGCCTTTGCCGCGATGACGGGCGGCACATCATCCATCGCCTCGTGAAGCCGCTTTAGGCATGTTTCCTCCGGGCAAACTGGCCCAGGCGACACCGCCCAGCACCAGCGCGGCGGCAATCGCAAAGCGCCATCCCACCGCCTCACCGATCAGCACCGCACCGCCCGCCGCCGCGATCAGCGGCACGGTCAGTTGCGCCACCGCCGCTCGCCCCGCCCCAAGCGCCGGCAGCACCGCATACCACAGCGCATAGCCCAGCCCCGATGTCACCGCGCCCGACAGCACCGCCAGCGCGATCCCGCGCAGAGAGGCCGCGCCGACATCCACCCCGATCGCCAAGGCCAGCACCACCCCCGGCCCCAGCGCCAGCGCGAAATTCCCCGCCGTCGCCCCCAGCGCATCCCGCGCGCCGCGCCCGGCCAGCGAATACAGGCCCCACCCCACCCCCGCCGCCGCCATGGCCGCAAACCCGGCCCAGCCGCCCGCCCAGCCGCCGCCGACAGGCACAACCAGCACCACCAGCCCGCCCAGCGCCAGCCCCGCGCCGACCCAGCGCCGCGCAGGCACGCCTTCACCCGAGATCAGCGCGCCAGCGAACATCGTCACCTGCACCACGCCAAACAGCACCAGCGCCCCGGTCCCCGCATCCAGCAGGCCGTAAGCCAGCGAGAACCCGAACAGATAGACCAGCAGCCCCGCCACGCCCGCGACCGTCGCCCCGCGCAGCCCCCTGCCACGCCACAGGACCAGCGCTAGCAGCACCAAAGCCCCCGCCGCCAGCCGGATCACCGCAAACTCCACCGCCCCGATATCGCCCCCCGCCACCGCCATCCGGTTCAGCACCGAATTGGCGGCAAAGGCCAGCATCACCAACGCGGTCAGCAGGAACAGCCTCATCCCTGCCCCGCAGCCGGGGGCGAGGAGGTGGCGAACAACACCCCGCCCAGCGCGACGGGGAACCCGATCAGGTGAAACGCTTCCAGCCGCTCGCCCAGAAACACCATGGCCAGCCCCGCACCAAAGACCGGCATCAGATGCAGAAACATCACCGATCGCGACGGCCCGATCCGTGCCACCGCCGCGTTATAGGACAGCAGCGCCACCACCGACGCAAACACCCCGGTATAGGCCACCGACCCGATCCCCGCCGCCGTCAGCGGCACCGATTGCCCGCGCGACAGCTCCCACAAATGCAAGGGCAGGATGAACCCCGCCCCCATCACCGCGATAAAAAACGTAAGCCCCACCGGCGACAACCCGGCAGGCTTGAACTTCAGCAGCACGGAATACAGCCCCCACACCACCAGCGCCGCCAGAATCCACGCATCCCCCACATTCAAATGCAGGTCCAACAGCCGCCCCGGCTCCCCTCGTGCGATGATATAGGCCACACCGCAAAAGCTGACCCCGATCCCCGCCGCCTGCCGCGCCGTCAGCCGCTCGCGCAGCACGATCCAGGCGATGATGACCATGAAGACCGGCATCGTGGCACTCACCAGCAGCGCGTTCACAGCCTCGGTCGAATGAAGGCCGATATAGGTCATCGACTGGAACATCGCCGCCGACAGCAGCGCCATCCCCGCGATCAGCGGCAGATGCGCCCGCACCACCGCCCAGTCGCTGCGCAACCGCGCCCATCCAAAGGGCAACAGGATCACCGCCGCCAAGGTCCAGCGCCAGAAGGTCAGCCCAAAAGGCGGCACATCCGCCCGGATCGCGCGCCCCAACACCCAGTTCCCCGCCCAGCAGAGCGAGGCAGTAGCGGCCAGCGCCGCCGCGATCATGAAATTCCGGCTCATGCGGGTCAGCCTACCCCCTGCACAAAGCCACCGAAAGCCCCTTCATCTTGGCCCAAATACCCAAAGAATCCCGGAGCCAAGCGGCGCAGTCCGCGCAGGCGACCCAAAAGACTTGCGCCGCAGGCGCGCAATTCAATTCACCGCCCCCAACCGGCGCAACGGGTCCAATGAAAAAGGGGCGCACCCTGCGGTGCGCCCCCCCATTCTGCGATGAAAGCAGTCTGCCACGGATGGCAGGGATGATTACATCATCCCGTCCATGCCGCCCATTCCGCCCATGCCGCCAGCGCCGCCAGCCGATTCCTTGGCCGGACGGTCTGCGATCATGGCTTCGGTCGTGATCAGCAGCGACGCAACCGAGGCCGCATCTTCCAGCGCGGTCCGGGTCACCTTAGCCGGGTCGATCACGCCGAAGGCGAACATGTCACCATATTCTTCGGTCTGCGCGTTGAAGCCAAAGTTCTTGTCGCTGGATTCGCGGATCTTGCCCGCAACCACAGCACCGTCCACACCGGCGTTTTCGGCGATCTGGCGCAACGGTGCTTCCAGCGCGCGGCGCACGATGGCAATACCGGCGTTCTGGTCGCTGTTTGCACCGGTCAGGCCGTCAAGCGCCTTGCCAGCCTGGATCAGCGCCACGCCGCCGCCGACAACGATGCCTTCCTGTACGGCAGCGCGCGTCGCGTTCAGCGCGTCATCAACGCGGTCCTTGCGCTCTTTCACTTCGACTTCGGTCATCCCGCCGACCTTGATCACGGCAACACCGCCGGCCAGTTTGGCCACGCGCTCTTGCAGCTTTTCACGGTCATAGTCCGACGTGGTCTCTTCGATCTGCGCGCGGATCTGCGAAACGCGGGCTTCGATCTCGGCCTTGTCACCAGCGCCATCGACGATGGTCGTGTTGTCCTTGTTGATCGAGATCTTCTTGGCACGGCCCAGCATATCGATCGTGACCGACTCCAGCTTCATGCCCAGATCGTCGCTGATCACCTGACCACCGGTCAGAATGGCGATGTCCTGCAGCATGGCCTTGCGGCGGTCACCAAAGCCCGGCGCCTTGACGGCGGCGATCTTCAGGCCACCGCGCAGCTTGTTCACCACCAGCGTGGCAAGGGCTTCGCCTTCCACGTCTTCGGCGATGATCAGCAGCGGGCGCTGCGACTGGATCACGGCTTCCAGCAGCGGAACCATCGGCTGCAGCGACGACAGTTTCTTTTCGTGCAGCAGGATGAACGCGTCATCCAGATCGGCGATCATCTTGTCGGCATTGGTCACGAAATAGGGCGACAGGTAGCCACGGTCGAACTGCATGCCTTCGACGACGGTGGTTTCCGTCTCAAGGCCCTTGTTCTCTTCGACGGTGATCACGCCCTCATTGCCGACCTTCTGCATCGCATCGGCGATCTGACGGCCGATTTCGGCTTCGCCATTGGCGGAAATGGTGCCGACCTGTGCGACTTCGGCGCTGTCCTTGACGGGGCGCGAAGCGGCCTTGATGGCGGCAACAACCTTGGTCACGGCCAGATCGATCCCGCGCTTCAGGTCCATCGGGTTCATGCCGGCGGCCACGGCCTTCAGGCCGTCCTTGATGATCGCCTGCGCCAGAACGGTGGCGGTGGTGGTGCCGTCGCCGGCCTCATCATTGGTGCGGGAAGCGACTTCCTTCACCATCTGCGCGCCCATGTTCTCGAACTTGTCGGCCAGTTCGATTTCCTTGGCAACGGTCACGCCGTCCTTGGTGATGCGGGGCGAACCGAAGCTCTTGTCGATCACCACGTTGCGGCCTTTCGGGCCCAGCGTCACCTTGACCGCATCGGCCAGGATGTTGACGCCGCGCAGCATGCGGTCACGGGCATCGGTATCAAAACGTACGTCTTTAGCAGCCATGTGATTAGCTCCTTTGAATGGGTTGGGGAAAGCGGGCGGCGGGGGTCACCCCGCCACATCCATCAGGCGATGATGCCGAGGATGTCGCTTTCCTTCATGATCAGCAGGTCTTCGCCATCGAGTTTCACCTCGGTGCCCGACCACTTGCCGAACAGGATACGATCGCCGGCCTTCACCGACGGTGCGATCAGCTCGCCCGAATCCTTGCGTGCGCCTTCACCGACCGAGACGATTTCGCCCTCTGCCGGCTTTTCCTTGGCGGAATCGGGGATGATCAGGCCGCCCTTGGTCTTGTCTTCGCCTTCGATGCGGCGGACCAGCACACGGTCATGCAGCGGTTTGAATGCCATCTGAGAACACTCCCTAGGTTCCAGGTTGAATTGAGATTAGCACTCATAACGGGTGAGTGCTAACGAGGGGACAGGTAGGCAAAGCCACACCCCATGTCAACACCCGGCCCCCGGTCGTCTGATGAAAATTTGATGACATCTGTCCCGCCCCTGCCGCATGGCCCTTGGCATGGGGGCGTGGCGATGCCACCTTTGGGTGCAACAGCCCTTGCAGGTTTTCCCCATGCCCCGCCCCCTCTTTGCCACCCTTGCCGCCGCGTTGCTCTCTGCCTGCCTTGCAGGCAGCGGGTGGGCGCAGGCAGAAGCGGGCGCGCCAGAGGGCATGGCAGAGGCCCGCTGTGACGGCGTGAACCTGCTCGACACCATGGCCGAAGCCGACCGCCGCGCGCTGATCGCGGCCACCGATGCCGTGCCTTATCCGCGCGGGCATCTGTGGCGGGCCACGCGGGGCGATGCGGTGATCCATCTGGTGGGCACCTATCACCTTGATGATCCCCGCCACGCGGCCACCATGGCCCGCATCACGCCCCTGCTGGATGCCGCCACGACCGTGATGGTCGAGGCAGGCCCCCTGGAAGAGGCCGCGCTGATGGCCGATCTGGCGCGCGATCCATCCCTGATGGTGAACACCGATGGCCCGACCCTGCGCGAAGCGCTGACCGATCCGGAATGGAACCTGCTGGCCGATGCGATGCGCGCGCGCGGGATGCCGCCCTTCATGGTCTCGAAATTCCGGCCCTGGTATGTGTCCATGCTGCTGGCTTTGCCCGCCTGCGATATCGGCACCATTGCACAGAGCAAGGGCGGGCTGGATGGCATGGTCATCGACTATGCCCAGACGCAGGGCAAACCCCTGCAGGCGCTGGAATCGCACGACACGGTCTTTCGCCTGTTCGAAGGCATGCCGATGGACGAACAGCTTGGCATGATCCGGTCGTCGCTGGCGCTGGAACCCTATGCCGCCGATTACGCGGTGACGCTGGCCGATGCCTATTTCGCCGGGGAATCGCGGCTGATCTGGGAACTGACGCGGCAGATGACGCTGCAAGTGCCCGGCCAGAACATCGCACAGGTCGAGGCAGACTTCGCCCAGATGGAGCAGGTCCTGATGACAGATCGCAACCGCGCCTGGATCCCGGTGATCGAGGCCGCCGCCAAGGATGGCCCCGTCGTCGCCGCCTTCGGCGCGCTGCACCTGCCCGGTGAAACCGGCGTGCTGCGCCTGATGGAACAGGCGGGCTTCACGCTGGAAGAGCTGCCGATGTAGCGGGCGCAAGCCGGGGCGGCATCTTGCTGCACCGCAGCAATATGCCACCGCAGCACGTGACAAGCCAAGCCAGCTTGCCTATAAGCGCGCCAAACCCATCCCCTAGCGTTCAAGGCTTATCCCATGACCACCCTCGTTTTCGGCCACAAATCCCCCGACACCGATTCAACCGGGTCGCCCATCATCTGGGCCTGGTATCTGACCGAAGTGAAAACCACCCCCGCCACGCCGGTCCTGCTGGGCGAACCCAACACCGAAGCCGCCTTCGTGCTGCGCCATTGGGGCCTTGAAAAGCCCGCGATCATCGCGGACGTGACAGCCGACGACAAGGTCGTGATCGTCGACACAAACAACCCTGCCGAACTGCCCCCCTCGATCAACGAGGCCAAGATTCAGGGCATCATCGACCACCACCTTCTGGTCGGCGGCATCAAGACCAAGAACCCGATCGACATCACCATCCGCCCGCTGGCCTGCACCGCCACCATCATGCACGATCTGATGGGCGATGCCGTCGTCGCAGCGGCCCCCCGGTCGATCAAGGGGGCGATGCTGTCCTGCATCCTGTCCGACACGCTGGAATTCCGCTCGCCCACCACCACCCCGCATGACCGCGCCGTGGCGGAAAAGCTGGCCATCGATCTGGGCGTCGACATGGCCGATCTGGCCACGCGCATGTTCGAGGCGAAATCCGACGTCTCGGCCTTTTCCGATGCCGAACTGCTGCGCATGGATTCCAAGGAATACAGCGTGGCGGGCAAGGAACTGCGCGTCTCGGTGCTGGAAACCACCGCGCCCAAGATCGTGCTGGACCGCAAGGACAGCCTGATGGCCTCGATGACGGACGTCGCCAAGGAAGACGGTGCCGATCAGGTGCTGCTCTTCGTGGTCGACATCCTCAAGGAAGAGGCGACGCTGCTGGTCCCCAACGATCTGGTCAAGCAACTGGCCGAAGCGTCGTTCGGCTGCACCGTGACGGGCGATACCGTGGTTCTGCCCGGCATCATGTCGCGCAAGAAGCAGATCATCCCGGCGCTGAAACTCTGACCCGACACCCCCGCCCGACCTTCGCCCGCAAACGGGAGAGGGTCGGGAGGAGGGGCGCCGCCAAAAGCACAGCCAGAAAGGCGCCCCAATGACCGACCTCATCGCCAGCCTTGCCACCGTCTCCAATCGCTATGACGCGGTATTCTGCGATCTCTGGGGCTGCCTGCACAACGGCAAGACGCCCTTCCCCGCCGCCGTCGCAGCGCTGCGCGCCTTTCGCGCCAAGGGCGGATACGTCGTCCTGCTGACCAATTCCCCCCGCCCCCGCGCCAGCGTGGCAGCGCAGATCGCCACCATCGGCGTGCCGGATGATTGCTGGGATGACATCGTGTCCTCCGGCGATGCGTCGCAATATGCCATGCTGTCTGGCGCTGTCGGTGCCCGCGTCCACCACATCGGCGCGGACAAGGACGATACCTTCTTCACCTACCTTCCCACCGATGCCCATGACCCGATCGAGATCACTCGCGTTCCGCTGAAGGATGCGACGGGCGTGGTCGTCACCGGCCTGCGCGACGATCTGACCGAAACCCCCGATGATTACCGCGCCACGCTTCTGATGATGAAGGCCAACGACCTGCCTATGCTCTGCGCCAATCCCGACCTGATCGTCGATCTGGGCGAAAGACGGCTCTATTGCGCGGGCGCGCTGGCCCAGGCCTATGAGGCGATGGGCGGCACCGCGCTTTATTACGGCAAGCCGCACCCGCCGATCTATGACCTCGCCCGCCGCCGCATGGCCGAACGGACAGGGCGCGAGGATCCGGCGATCCTGGCCATCGGCGACGGGATCAACACCGATATTCAGGGCGGCATCGGCGAAGGCATCGACACGCTGTTTGTCACCGGCGGCATCGCCACCGCCGCCTTTGGGCCTGATCCCGCCCACCCTGACCCGGCCCTGCTGGCGGCATGGCTGGAGGAACAGCAGTTGTCCCCCACCCATGCCATCGCCTTCCTCGGGTAATCACCCCGCAACAATCTTGCGCGAAAAGTCACGGTTGAGATAAAAAGTTACCCAACGGAATTGCGCCGCACTGCGGCGCAGGCTATGGTCGTGCCAGATCAAAGGGGATTCGGCCATGTTCGCCAGAGCCATCGACAATCAGCCGCGCGGCACGATCTGTATCGAGGATCTCGAAATCGGGATGACTCGCTACCTGATGAAAACCGTGACCGACCGCGACATCGAAATGTTCGCCGAGGTGTCGACGGACCGCAATCCCGTGCATCTGGACGATTCCTATGCTCAGGACACCATCTTTCAGGGCCGCATCGCCCATGGGATGCTGACCGCCGGGCTGATTTCCGCGGTGATCGGCGAACAGCTTCCCGGTCATGGCACCGTCTATCTGGGCCAAAGCCTGAAGTTCATGGCACCCGTCCGCCCCGGCGATACCGTGCGGGCCGAAGTGAAGGTCGTGGCGATCGACCACGCCAAGCGCCGCGTCACCCTTGAAACCCACTGCGCAGTGGGTAATACGGTCGTGCTGAAGGGCGAGGCGCTGGTTCTTGCGCCCAGCCGCAAGTTCGACTGACGGCCAGGACGACGGGGCAGGCCCCCGCCTCGGGGGAAGATGCGCGTTCACCATCATTGGCAGGACATTGACCCGGCCGCCCGCGGTGCCTCTGTCGCCATGGGCAATTTCGACGGCCTGCATCTGGGCCATCAATCGGTGATAGACCTTGCCCGCCGCCCCGGCGCGCCCTTAGGCATCGTCACGTTCGAGCCTCACCCCCGGCAGGTCTTTGCCCCCGACACAGCCCCCTTCCGGCTGATGAATGCCGAAGCGCGTGCCAACCGGCTGGCCAAGATCGGGGTGGATCAGCTCTATGAGCTTCCCTTCGACCGCACCCTTGCCACGCTGACCCCCGACGCCTTCGCGCGCGATGTGCTGGCCGATGGCCTTGGCATTTCTCATGTCGTCGTCGGGTCCGACTTCTGCTTCGGCAAGGGCCGCAGCGGCACCGCCGCCGACCTGCGCGCGCTCGGTGAAACCTTGGGCTTTGACGTCACCATCGCCCCCCTTATCGCGCTGGATGGGATCGAAGTCTCCTCCACCGCGATCCGGCAAGCGCTGACCGATGGCCGCCCCCGCGATGCAAGCGCCATGCTGGGCCATTGGCACCGGATCGAAGGCGCGGTGATCCACGGCGAAAAGCGGGGCCGCGAATTGGGCTATCCCACCGCCAACATGTCGGTCGATGGCCTCCACCTGCCCCGCTTCGGTGTTTATGCGGTAAAGGTCGATATCCTGACCGGCCCGCAGGCGGGCAGCCATATGGGCGCGGCCAGCCTGGGCGTGCGGCCGATGTTCGGCGAAAACCGCCCGAACCTGGAAACCTTCCTTTTCGATTTCAAGGGCGACCTTTACGGTCAGCACCTGTCCATCGCCTTTGTCGATTTCCTGCGCCCGGAATTGAAATTCGACGGGCTGGAGGCGCTTATCACCCAGATGGATGCCGATTGCGCCCGCGCCCGCGCGATCCTTTCGGCGCTGTAGGTGAGCGGCGAAACTTTTCCCGAAAAGTTTCGCCGACCCCCGCCCGAAAACTTTCCGGAAAGTTTTCGGGCCTGCCGCG
>CALRMS020000002.1:0-148966 GCA_943369275.1 Rhodobacter maris
AAACGCGGACGCAGCAGGTCATCTTGCTCCGGGGAACGCGGACGGTGCTTCATGGCCAGAACCTAAATTGCAAGGTTTCAGCCAAAATCATATAAAACTCTGCGACCAGAGGCGAGAAAAATCTCCGCTTTATAAACCAAAATCAATGACTTGCAGATTGTTCAGCGCGAACGTAGTAGAGGCGGTTCTGCGTGTGTGTTTGGTCTAAAGGGCACTGACTTTCCGCACGGCACGTTCGTTGATAAACGTGCATGCGCAGGATCGTCAGGACACGCGCGCAACCGCTTTGAGGGCCGTCTACTGGAAGGTTCGTGTGGTGGGCGACATGATCGAATTGGCCCTTGTTCACGACCGTCCTTGTTGGACTTGGTTGCGAATGGGGGGCAGGATATTGGCTGCGTAGCATGGCCTGCTTGCTCCAACACATCCGGCAGTTTCCCCTGACGACGAACGGTGCAGTCTTGGTCAGGGGGCCGCGGTCAGAGTTGGCGTTGCATCGGCATTCCGCCACAAATGGCGTGCCAGTGCAGTATCGACCCGCAACGTCGCATTAACATCTTCAAGACCCCGGCTCTCGATCAATGTCGGCTGTTCAGACAGCAGGGATACGCCAAGACCTGCACGCCGATCATTGGGTGAAAGCAAGCCTAGCCAGTCTAGCAGTGTCGGGTACAGGTCCACCATGGATCCGGGCTTTTCGATAACGCGTGCAGCGTCAGCGCCGCCAAGAAGCATGGCCGTGTTGTAGCGTGTCTTTTGTTCGAGCAAGGATGTCAGATTGCTTGCGTGATTAAGATGGTCACTAAAGACGGCAACCCTCAGATCATCGCCATGTTCGGCTATAAGCTCCTGAACAAAATCGCTGACCATGCCCGATACACATTGAATGGCTTCGCGCATGTCTTCGCCTATCCGTGGTTCTCCATTGGCATTACAGTCAGGCGATATTGAGGCTGCAGGCCCGTGCGTATCCATGGTGGCGATGAATACCGCAAATGGTTTTGTTGCCTCTGCCTTCACATCTATCAGATCGCGTGCACCATCCAGAAGCTCACTGTCAAATATTCCCCACTCCCCTTGATAATCTGGCCCGAACCCAGCCGTCCGCGGTGTTGCGATGGTGTCGCGGTCTTCGATTCCCGCGTTCCCGTGTGTCGAGAAGAAATTATCAAATCCGTAATATCCCATTTCATTGCCAATGATCTTGGCGCCCGACATGTATGTGATGTCATAACCGCGGTCGGTGAGGACGTCCGACAGGCAGGTCAGATCAGGCATGATGCGTCGGATGGAAGAGGTGTCGCCAAGTGGCTTCGCGCCAAAGGGCAAAAGCGGCGCGCCGCATTGAGTTGCTATCGTTCCCGCAAGGCTCCAACCCGTTGCCTCGATCTGGTGAAGCTGTGTAAAGGAAATCCCCTCAGCTTCCAGTTTTTGAAGAGGTGCGGCGATGGTGCCAAACCGTTCCTGATCCATATAGCCTCGATCAAACCCTTCCAGATACAGAATGACCAGATTAGGTTTTTCGGGCGATTGGATCAGCGTTGGCTCCTTGAATTCACCTAACAGCGTGCGCGCTGGCCCAAAGGCCGCGTTTGCGCGATGAAGCAAAAGATCATTCACCAGCGGATTCAAGGCAAGAATGACTGCCCCAACCGCCATGGATACTCCTACACCGCCGGAAACTTTAGAAATCAGACGTGCATAACTGATGAAAAAAGCCAACCATAAAACTGCTGCCGTGAATACGTACGGGATGATGTCGTCCCAAGGTGTTCCTTCCATTCCAAAGATCAGATGGAACACGAACGCCGCCATATCAATTTCACCGAATATCAGTACCACGACAGTCAGTGGAAAGATGGCAAGGATCGGCAACATGACTGCTGCAAATTTGATTGCTGTTCGACTGAACTTAATCGGCTGTCTTGGAAGCGGCGCTGGTACACAAAGGGACAGTCCAACCAGCCCCATCACTCCAAAAGCGTACCGGAGATCCGATGTATTCCCATCTATGAATGCACGCATCACAAGAAAAAGTGCGATCACCCCTGGAAGTGAGATCGCGAACACACGGAAAATGAACAACAAAGCCTTCGATCCCATACTATTTTCCGTGATTCTATCGCATCTCAAGCTAAGTGCAACCGCTTTCATTTCGCTGGGGTTTGCGGATGGCCCCGTGGTTGAGCGAGGCGGATCTGGGATGGGGTGCACTTGAAGCGTAAACCTCTGCTGAATTGATTTCCGGGTGAAAATTCTTTCTAAGACTTGATGAATTTCCAATCTTTTAATTTCATCCTTCTGCGTTGGACGACAGCCAGGTGGGGTCCGCCGAGACAGCATCGGAGCGTTTTGTTTGTTCAGGTGCGATCAGTTCGCGGAACGGGATTTGCAATAGCAGTATCGACCCATTGCCGAATTGTGGAACCGAAGGATTGCTTGAAAAGCGTTGAAACGGTCTAAAACTGGCGCTTGAATTTGGCGGCCCTGCTTCGCGCCAGATGCCACGCTGCTTTCGATGTTATGGTGCCATCGAGCATTGCGAGATAATCTTGTCCCAAGACCGTATCAGCCATGCGTGATGCGGTAAAAATCGTGTTTTCAGTGTTGTCCGTGGCATCAAGGCGGAAACTGCCCAACTTGTTTGCGAGCTTTGAGTATTGTGCGCGGAGGCGTGAGGGGGAAAGGCGATCAAACTTTCGCATGAATGAGGTCGACGCTGTTTTTGCTTGTTCCAGAGCGGGCAGCGTAGAAGAGCTTTCGGCATAAACGCGCAGGTTAGCCATCAGTTCGCTTCGCGCAGCGGCCGACAAATGACCTGCCCGCGTCAAGATGAATTCATACCACGCGGCATGGTCAGGCATGGGGGCATGCTGACCAAAGATTTCCCGAGCGGCTTCGAAGGTTTCCAAGAAGGCGGCGGGAATGCCCATCCCGATCCTGACCGGGTCTTGATGCGGATCGGCTGCGGCCTCGGTCACAAAGCGCGAGGCCGGGTCCTTTTTCCCATCGGCGCCCTTTTCGCGGTTGTAAGATCCGCCCGTACTGGCCGGGCTGTGACCGTTGATGGTGAAAGAATGTGAGACGTGCAGGTGATGGATGCCCGCCATGGCCGCAAGGAAGGTAAAGTAGAAATCAGGCACCTTGGCGCGGAAGAAATCGCCACCGCCGGGGCGCAGCCGTTCGATGCAGGCGCGCGATACTGTTCCGTGATAGAGCGCGGGGAAATCATCGCCCCACAGAAAATCGGCCTTTACCACGCGCCGCGTCAGGGCGGGCAGGTCGACCGGGGCGGGGGTGCCAAAGAGTTTGTGCCGTTCGAAGCGAATGCCGCCGTACTTGCCCTTGGTCTGCTGTGCGGGCCAGCCATAGCTCATTCTTGACCAGCTGAGGCAATCGGGCTGGTGGGTTTGCAGCAAGCGTTTCAGGGCGGAAAACTGGCCGGGCAGGATGCCGTCATCATCCCCGAAGAAGATCAGATAATCGCCTGTGGCCTGACCCAGCGCATATTCGAAGTTCTGCCGCATCGACACGCGCTGACCGGGGCTGACGACGCGTAGGCGTGGATCACGGAAGGCGGCAAGGACTGCATCGGTGCCATCGGTGCTGCAATTGTCGCTGACGATGATTTCCACATCGGGGTCGGGGATGGCCAAGGCGGTGGCAACGCAATGCCTGAGGTAAGCGGCTCGTTCGCGGGTAGGAATGATGACGCTGATTTTCACAGAACGGGCTTTCTTCCGCTTGGTCGGGCGCCAAAGCCCTGCAGGGCCATTTGGAACGCATCGGTTTTTGGTTTTTGTTCGCCGGGATGTTGGCTATCAGTGCGGGGTGTAAATACCATGGTGCACAGATGATGAAAGCCGTCATTCTCGCCGGGGGTCTTGGGACCCGGATCAGCGAAGAATCGCACCTGCGACCCAAGCCGATGATCGAGATCGGGGGGCGGCCGATCCTTTGGCACATCATGAAGATCTATGGCGCGCATGGGATCAGCGATTTCGTGATCTGCTGCGGCTACAAGGGCTATGTGATCAAGGAGTATTTTGCCAATTATTTCCTGCACATGTCGGACGTGACCTTTGACATGGCCGAGAACCGGATGGAGGTGCATCACCGCAATGCCGAGCCGTGGCGGGTGACCCTTGTGGATACCGGGGATGCCACGATGACGGGCGGGCGGTTGCGGCGGGTGGCGGATTACATCGACGGCACCTTCTGCCTGACCTATGGCGATGGCGTGTCGGATGTGGATGTGACGGCCCTGATCGCGCATCACAAGGACGCCGGGCGCGAGGCGACGGTAACGGCGATTCAGCCGCCCGGCCGCTATGGTGCGCTGGATATCGCCGATGGTCGGGTGGAACGGTTTCTGGAAAAACCGATGGGTGACGGGCAGTGGATCAACGGCGGCTATTTCGTCTGTGAGCCGTCGGTGCTGGGCCGGATTGCCGGGGACGGCACGCCTTGGGAAGGGGCGCCGCTGGAGAGCCTTGCGGCAGACGGGCAGCTGTCCGTCTATCGCCATCGCGGGTTCTGGGCAGCGATGGATACGCTGCGCGACAAGAACCAGTTGGAGGAGCTTTGGTCGAAGGGCCGCGCACCCTGGAAGATCTGGGCATGAGCTTCTGGGCGGGCAGGCGGGTTCTGGTCACGGGGCATACAGGCTTCAAGGGCAGTTGGCTGTGCGAGGTCTTGCTGGCGCGCGGGGCGGTGGTTTCGGGGATGGCGCTTGCGCCGGATACGAAGCCCGCGCTGTTTGAACAGCTTGGGCTGGTGGGGCGCATGGATCATGCGCTGGGCGATATCAGGGATGCGGAGTTTGTGGCGGCGCGGGTGCGGGCCGTGCGCCCGGAGGTAGTGCTGCATCTTGCGGCGCAGCCGTTGGTGCGGCGGTCCTACCGCGAACCGCTGGAGACGTGGGCCACCAATGTAATGGGCACGGCGCATGTGCTGGACGCGGTGCGGGCGCTGGATGCGCCCTGCGCTGTCGTCGTGGTGACGACGGACAAGGTCTATGAAAACCGCGAATGGGAGCATCCCTATCGGGAGACTGATCCGTTGGGCGGGCATGACCCTTATTCCGCGTCCAAGGCCGGAACGGAACTTGTGGCGGCAAGCTGGCGCAAGGCGTTTTTCGCCGGGTCGGGTGTGCGGTTGGCCACGGCGCGGGCGGGCAATGTGATCGGCGGCGGGGATTGGTCGGAAGACCGTATCCTGCCCGATCTGGCACGGGCCTTTGGGGCGGGGCAGCCTTTGTTGGTGCGCAATCGCCACGCGGTGCGGCCCTGGCAGCATGTGCTGGACCCGCTGGAAGGGTATCTGCTGCTGGCGGAGCGGTTGGCGGGGCCGGATGCTGTGCGGGTGGAAGAGGGGTTCAACTTCGGCCCCGAACCCGCCGATCAGCGCAGCGTTGGCGCATTGGTCGAAGCGGCGCGGCAGCATTGGGCGGGGGATTGGACGGATGCAACCGACCCCGCAGCACCCCATGAGGCGGGGCAGTTGGCCCTGTCGATCGAACGGGCGCGGATGGTGCTGGGTTGGCAACCACGCTGGGATTTCGCCCGTGCGGTGGCGGAAACCGTGGGGTGGTACCGCGATGTGGCGACCGGGGCCGATCCGGCAGAGCGGCTGCGCGTGCAGATTGCGGCCTTCGGGGGTTCGGCGTGAGGTTCACCGAATTGCCGCTGGCGGGTGCGTTTCGGGTGGAACTGGAGCCGCGCGGCGATGCGCGCGGGTTCTTTGCCCGGCTGTTTTGTGCCGAGGAGTTTGCGGCGCATGGTTTGGCCACCGATTGGGTGCAGTGCAACACGTCGTTCACAGCGCTGCAGGGCACGTTGCGCGGCCTGCATTTCCAGCGCCCGCCGGTGGCAGAGACAAAGCTGCTGCGCTGTATCCGCGGGGCGATCTTTGACGTGATCGTCGATCTGCGCGCCGGATCGCCGACCTTTGGCCGTTGGCATGGCGAACGGCTGGATGACCAGAACCGCACGATGATCTGTGTCCCGCAAGGGTTTGCCCACGGGTTTCAGACCCTGACCCCGGATGTGGAGATGCTCTATTTCCACTCGGCGCCTTACAGCGCAGCGCATGAGGGCGGATTGCGCTGGGATGATGCAAGGGTTGCGGTGGACTGGCCCCTTGGCGTAACGGAAGTTTCGGCGCGGGACGCCGCTTTTCCGATGCTGGATATGCTGGAGCCGATACGGATATGACCCTGCCCGCCTGCCGCCATTGCAAGGCACCGCTGCCGAAGGTGTTTCTGGATCTGGGCCATGCGCCGCCGTCCAACGCTTACCTGTCGCCTGACCGTCTGAACGCGCCCGAGATGACATTCCCCCTGCGGTTGCGGGTCTGTGAAAGTTGCTGGCTGGTGCAGACCGAGGATTTCACCGAGGCGGACCACCTTTTTGATGCGGACTACGCCTATTTCTCATCCACCTCGAAGGGGTGGATGGACCACGCCGCGCGCTATGCCTCAGACATGATGGCGCGCTTTGGGCTGGGTGCGGGAAGTCATGTCATCGAGGTGGCGTCGAATGACGGCTACCTTCTGCGCAACTTCTTGGCGGCGGGTGTTCCCTGCCTTGGGGTGGAACCCACGGCCAGCACGGCCGCGGTGGCCGAGGCGCTGGGCATCCCTGTGCTGCGTGAATTCTTTGGCGAGGCCTTGGCAAAACGCTTGGCGGATGAGGGGCGTTCGGGCGACCTGATCGCCGGAAACAACGTCTTTGCCCATGTGCCGGATATCAACGATTTCACCCGTGGTCTGGCGGCGGCATTGAAGCCCGAGGGGGTGATCACGTTGGAATTCCCGCACCTGATGCGGCTGGTGGAGTTCTGCCAGTTTGACACGGTCTATCACGAGCACTTCTCCTATCTTTCGGCGCTGACGGTGGCGCAGGTCTTTGCGGCCGCGGGCCTGCGGATCTTTGACATTCAGGAATTGCCCACACATGGCGGCAGTCTGCGGGTGTTCGGCTGCCATAAGGGCGCGTCGCATGCTGAGACGGCGGGCGCGCGGGCGGTGCTGGAGGAGGAACGGCGGCGGGGGATGGACACTGTGGCCTTCTACACCGGGTTTCAGGCGCGCGCGGACGCGGTGAAGGACGGGCTGTTGCGGTTCCTGCTGGATGCCAAGCGCGACGGAAAGACCGTCGCCGCCTATGGCGCGGCGGCGAAGGGCAATACGTTGCTGAACTATGCCGGGGTGAAGCCGGACCTGCTGCCTTTCGTCTGCGACGCCGCGCCTTCCAAACAGGGCAAGCTGATGCCGGGCAGCCATATCCCGATCCTGCCGCCTTCGGCATTGCAGGAAGCGAGACCGGATTACGTGCTGATCCTGCCGTGGAACATCGCGGATGAGGTGAAGCGGCAACTGGCAGGGCTGGCAGCGCAAGGCACACAGTTTGTGACAGCGGTGCCGGAGGTGAGGGTGGGATGAAGCGCGTTCTCCTGACGGGCGGGACGGGCTTTGTTGGGCGCCAGATCCTGAAGCAATTGCTGATTGCGAATTGCCAAGTTCGGATGGTCGTTCGGGGTGATTGCGATGCCCCCGACACCGTTGAGCTTTGGCAGACAGATGATCTTTTTGGCGCGCCCGATACATCGCTGGAGGAAGCATGTCGCGATGTGGATACGGTGATTCACGCCGCTTGGTACGCTGAGCCAGGCAAATATGTGGAAAGCCCGCGCAATCTGGAATGTTTGACTGGAACGCTGCGGCTTGGGCAGGCGGCGGTGCGTTCAGGGGTGCAGCGGTTCGTTGGAGTTGGGACGTGCTTTGAGTATGACGTGACGGCTGGATTTCTGCGCACAACCACGCCGCTTGCTCCCAGGACGCTCTACGGGGCTGCCAAGGCGGCGGCTTATCTGGCTCTTTCCCGATTGATGGCGAACGAAAGGCGATCCTTTGCCTGGTGCAGGTTGTTCTATTTGTATGGAGAGGGCGAGGACCCACGACGGTTGGCTCCATACATCCGTGCCTGTCTGGCCGCAGGTGTGCAGGCTGAACTTACCAGCGGGCGACAGATCAGAGATTTCCTTGATGTTGCAGAAGCCGGGCGGCGGATTGCTGACGCTGCATTGTCGGGAGTTGAGGGGCCTTTGAACATCTGTTCGGGTGAACCCATTACGGTGGCTGATCTGGCCCGGCGGATTGCGGATGAATTTGGACGGCGGGATCTTTTGCACTTTGGCGCGCGCGCTGAGCCAGTAGGCGAACCACCTTGCGTGATCGGAGAGCCAAGCTTTGTGTGAAATTCGGAGCAGAATGGGGGCGGTCAATGGCGGTACGTGAGGTGTATCGGCAGGAGGCGCTGCCGATTTTTCAGAACAGGATGTATGATAGCTGCGAAGAAGGGCGGAATTGTCCGCGTGGCGATGTCGTTCTGGTCGAAGATCTGGAGAGCGGGCTTGTTTTCAATGCGGCTTTTGACGCCAGGTTGATGGATTACGATGCCGCATACCAGAACGAACAAGGGAACAGCCCCCAATTTCAAAGCCATCTGGAGGATGTGGCAGACCTGATCGAACGCAGGATGGGGTGCGCGCGACTGGTCGAGGTAGGCTGCGGCAAGGGTAGATTTCTGGAGCTGATGCTGGCGCGCGGGGTCGATCTGGTGGGGTATGATCCGACCTATGAGGGCGACAATCCCTTGGTGAAGAAGGAATACTTTTCAGAAGACCTGGGCATTCGTGGGGACGGGTTGATCCTGCGTCATGTGCTGGAACATATCGAAAATCCGGTCGAGTTTCTGTTCAGGTTGGCTGCAGCAAATGGTGGCGAAGGGCTGATTTATATCGAGGTACCCTGCTTTGACTGGATCTGCAGGAAGCGGGCTTGGTTCGACATTTTCTATGAGCATGTCAATTACTTCCGCCTGACCGATTTTTCCCGGATTTTCGGACGATTGGTTCATGCGGACCGTGGGTTCGGTGGGCAGTACCTTCGGATTGTCGGAGATCTTTCGACGCTACGACGTCCGTTGCGAGATGTGGCCGATGCCGTTGTCTTTCCGTCTGATTTCACCGAACGACTGGCGCAAGAGGCGGGTGCAGAGATCGGCCCATGTATCGTTTGGGGTGGTGCATCGAAAGGTGTGATCTTCTCTCTGCTGCGCGAACGGGCAGGTTTTCCAGTGGACCGGATCATCGACATCAATCCTGCAAAGCAGGGGAAATACCTTGCGGCGACGGGCTTGCCTGTGCTTTCCCCCGAACAGGGGTTGGCCGGATTGCCCGAACAAAGCGTGATCCATGTGATGAACCCGAACTATCTGTCAGAAATAGCGGCCATGGCGGGGCCAAGTTTTGTCTGCAAAGGAATGAGCCATGACTGAATTCGAGCAGGACGTGAAGAAGAGGTTGGCGGAGGCTGCCGACAACCCGGATCTGCGGGCGACGACGGCCAGATTCATGGAGACGTCTATCGCGGCCAAGTATTCCTACAATTTTTTCTGGATGGGGCGGCCTATCATCCAGTATCCGCAGGATATCTGCGCGATGCAGGAGTTGATCTGGTCCGTGCGTCCGGATGTTATTGTGGAAACCGGTATTGCCCATGGCGGGTCGCTGATCCTGTCTGCGTCTTTGCTGGCCATGCTGGATTTGTGCGACGCTACCGAGGCGGGAACAGTGCTGGACCCTGCCAAACCCAAGCGGCGAGTGATCGGGGTGGATATCGACATCCGACCCCATAATCGCGAAGCGATCGAGACACATCCCATGGCAAAGCGGATCACGATGATCCAAGGGTCATCGGTGGATCCGGCCATTGTGGCGCAGGTCAAGGCAGCGGTCGGAGATGCAAGGACCGTTCTGGTCTGTCTGGACAGCAATCATACACATGAGCATGTACTGGCGGAACTTGAGGCATATGCGCCGATGGTGACGGTTGGAAGTTATTGTGTGGTCTTCGACACTGTAATCGAAAACCTGCCGTCAGACATGTATGTCGACCGGCCATGGGATGTCGGAGACAATGCCATGACCGGAATGCGGGAATGGCTGCGCCGCGATCCGGGGTTTGAGATAGACACCGAGATGGATGCCAAGTTGCAGATTACTGTCGCGCCCAATGGATATCTTCGGCGTGCGCGCTGATCTGTGAAACGACCTGACGGGAAAGACGAAGAACCATGAAACGCGCGCTCATCACAGGCATTACAGGGCAGGACGGATCCTATCTTGCCGAGTTGCTGCTGGATAAGGGATACGAGGTTCACGGGATCAAGCGGCGGTCTTCCTTGTTCAACACGGGGCGGATCGATCATATCTTTCAGGATCCACATAACCCCAACCCGCGGCTGAAACTGCATTACGGTGATCTCAGCGATACGTCGAACCTGACGCGTATCCTGCGTGAGGTGGAGCCAGACGAGGTGTATAATCTCGGCGCTCAATCGCATGTGGCAGTGAGTTTCGAGGCGCCGGAATACACCGCGGATGTCGATGCCATCGGAACCCTGCGGCTTTTGGAGGCGATCCGTTTTCTGGGGTTCGAGAAGAAGACACGCTTTTATCAGGCCTCCACCTCCGAGCTTTATGGGCTGGTGCAGGAAACCCCTCAGCGCGAGACGACGCCCTTTCACCCCCGCAGCCCCTATGCGGTGGCCAAGATGTATGCCTACTGGATCACGGTGAACTATCGTGAGGCGTACGGGCTCTATGCCTGCAACGGCATCCTGTTCAATCATGAGAGCCCGCGCAGGGGAGAGACCTTTGTCACCCGCAAGATTACGCGGGGGTTGGCGAATATCGCGCAGGGGCTGGAAGAGTGCCTGTATATGGGCAACATCGACGCGCTGCGCGACTGGGGCCATGCCAAGGATTACGTGCGGATGCAGTGGATGATGCTGCAACAGGAAGCGCCAGAGGATTTCGTGATCGCGACCGGTGTGCAGTATTCGGTGCGGGACTTCATCCAGTGGACCGTGGACGAGTTGGGTATAAAATTGCGCTTCGAGGGTAAGGGCGTTGAGGAAGTCGCCATCGTAGAGGCTGTGACTTCCAACAAAGCGCCGGGTGTGAAGCCCGGTCAGATCGTGATCCGGATTGATCCGCGTTACTTCCGCCCAGCTGAGGTGGAAACTCTGTTGGGCGATCCGACCAAGGCACGCGAAAAGTTGGGCTGGACACCCGAGATCACGGCGCAGGAGATGTGCCGCGAGATGGTGGCGACCGATCTGCGGGCGGCGCAACGGGCGGCTCTGCTGAAGCGGCACGGCTATGATGAACCCGTGGCGCTGGAAGGCTGAAGGACGAGGACATGGCAGGAACGAAGGGCCGCCTTCTGATTACGGGAGGAAATGGCATGGTCGGCCGCAATCTGCGCGAGCATCCCGCCAGCGCGGACTGGGAGGTGCTTTCCCCGGCCAGGGCCGATCTTGACCTGACAGATGCGCAGTCCGTGCAGCGTTGGTTCAAACAACACCGCCCGGATGCGGTGATCCATGCTGCCGGGCTTGTGGGCGGAATTCAGGCCAATCTGGCAAGCCCGGTGGCCTTTCTGGCCGTCAATGCCGCGATGGGCCAGAACATCGTACTGGCCGCCCGCGAGGCGGGTGTCGCGCGGTTTCTGAACCTTGCCTCGACCTGCATGTATCCGCGCGGACTGGATACGCCACTTTCCGAAGACCTGATCCTTACTGGCGAGTTGGAGCCTACGAACGAAGGCTATGCCATCGCCAAGATATTGACCACACGGCTTTGCCAGTACGTTCGGCGCGAGGACCCTTCGCTGCATTACAAGACGTTGATCCCCTGCAACCTTTACGGTCGCCATGACAAGTTCGATCCCGCCCATTCCCACCTCGTACCGGCGGTAATTCACAAGATTCATGAGGCACATCGCAGCGGCATGGATGAAGTGGAAATCTGGGGAGACGGAACTGCGCGGCGCGAATTTCTGTATGCGGGTGATCTGGCAGATGCGACGCTGCGCGCGCTGGACGACATCGAGGCCCTGCCTGATTTGATGAATGTCGGATTGGGGCAGGATCAAAGCATCAATGACTATTATGCCACCGTGGCCGACGTGGTGGGCTGGACAGGCCGGTTCGTGCATGATCTGACGCGGCCAGTCGGGATGAAGCGGAAACTGTCGGATGTATCCCGGCTTTCCACCTGGGGATGGCAGGCCCCCACACCGTTGCACGAGGGGCTGCGCCGGACGTATCAATACTACCTTGAAAGGGTTGCGGCATGACGTTCAGGTTTCCGCTTGCCACATCGTCCTGGGATCAGGCCGAATATGATGCAATCCAGCGGGTGATCGCATCCGATCGCTATTCGATGGGTGCCGAGGTCGCGACCTTTGAACGCGCCTTCGCTGACCAGTTTGGCGCGGCACATGCGATCATGGTGAATTCGGGGTCATCGGCCAATCTTCTGATGACGGCGGCGCTGTTCTACACGTCGAACCCGGCCCTTCGCTTGCAGCGCGGCGATGAGATCATCGTGCCGGCCGTGTCGTGGAGCACGACCTATGCGCCGCTGGGGCAATACGGCCTGCGGATGAAGTTCGTCGATATCGACCTGCATACCTTGAATTATGACCTTGAGGCGCTGGCCGAAGCGGTGACGGACCGGACACGTGCCATCATGGTGGTCAACCTGCTGGGCAACCCCAATGATTTCGACGCCATCCGTACGATCATCGGGGATCGGCCCATCGTGATGATCGAGGACAATTGCGAATCCATGGGTGCCACCTTTGGCGGCAGGCAGTGCGGCACGCAGGGGGTGATGGGCAGCTTTTCGGCGTTTTTCTCGCACCACATTTCGACGATGGAGGGCGGGATCGTCACGACCGATGACGAAGAGCTTTATCACGTCATGCTGTCGCTGCGTGCGCATGGCTGGACGCGAAACCTGCCGAAGTTCAACCATGTGACGGGTGAAAAGAGCGACGACCCCTTTGAGGAAAGCTTCCGCTTTGTTCTGCCGGGCTACAATCTGCGCCCACTGGAAATGTCGGGTGCGATTGGGCAGGAGCAATTGAGAAAGCTGCCGGGATTGATTGCCGGGAGACGGGCAAACGGCGCCCTGTTCCAGAGCCGTATGGGCAATCACCCCAAGTTCATCATCCAGCAAGAGATCGGTGAAAGCAGCTGGTTCGGCTTTTCGCTGGTGCTGCGCCCCGGGGCAGGGCTGGACCGGCGCGATGTGGTGCGCGACTTGGCTGAGTTTGGCTTTGAATGCAGGCCAATTGTGGCGGGCAACTTTGCGAAGAACGAGGTGATGAGGCACTTCGACCACGAAATCCACGGCCAGTTGAAGAATGCCGAATATATCGACGCGAACGGCCTGTTCGTGGGCAACCACCATTACCCGATCGCCGAGGCGATCGAGGTTCTGGCTGCGGTCTGAGGGGCGGGGTGCAGGTCCGGGGTTTCGTGATCCATCTTGCGCGGGCCGTGCAGCGGCGGGCACAGGTGGACAAGCTGCTGGAAGAGGCCCCGTGTCTGTCCGAGATCTTCGATGCCGTGGATGGCGCAAGGTTGACCGATGCTGACCTGCGCGCCGATCTTGCGGCAGAGCCGCTTTTCTTTCCCCATTATCCGTTCGAGATTGGGCGCGGCGAGATCGCTTGTTTCCTGAGCCACCGCGCCCTCTGGCAGCGAATGGTGGATGATGGATTGGATCAGGCACTTATCCTTGAAGATGATGTCGCGTTGGAACCAAGTTTTGACGCTGCTTTCGCTCTGGCCTCACGCCATGCGGGTCTTGAGGGATTTGTGCAATTCCAGACCCGGCCGGTGCGCGCCGTGGCCGAAGTTGTGGCCGAGCAGGATGGCGTGCGGATTGTGCGCCCGCAGGTCGTACCACGACGCACCTCGGCGCAGCTGATCGGCCGCCACGCCGCCGAGCGCCTGCTGAAGGCGAGCGCCCAGATTGATCGACCGGTTGATGGTTTCCTGCAATTGATCTGGGAAACTGGGCAACCGATCCACTGCGTCCTGCCGGCAGGCGTGTCGGACCTTACGGAAGAAGTCGGCGGCACCACGGTACAGAAAAAGGGCGGCACCGACCTGCTGCGCAGGTTGCGCCGCGCCTACCATCGGGCGGTTTATCGCAGGGCTGTTGACCGCAAGTCACGTTCTTGACCGCGCAGCGACCATTGCTCCCAGACGAAATCATAGCTCCAGTCGCAGTCATGCGTCTGTGCAAGCCGCGCCCGGATCGCATCGCGCCGGGGAATATCATCGGCAGAGAAGAGGTGGAATTGCACCTGGAGGATACCGATCCGGGGCATCAGGCCCGCATCAAGCAGCGCGGGAAGAAGGTCGTATTCGCCCCCTTCGATATTGACCTTTATCAGATCGACAAATTCGATAGCAGAGCCGGTGAAGAAGCGCGCCACCGGTTCGATGTGGCCCTGTACCGAGCGGCCTGCCTTGCGAAAGCTTGAAGACGCATCGCCATCATCCGACAGATCGAGGGTGCCTTCGCTGCTGCCAAGGGCGAAAGCATGTGTGACGATGGCCGGGTTGGCGGCAAAGCGGCTGCGGATCGCGGCGGCGAAACCAGGATGGGGTTCGAACACATGCACCTGCGCGCCGTAGCGGGTATGGATGTCTGCAGCCCAATTTCCCTGGAAGCCACCCACGTCAAACACCACCGATTGCGGGCCTATGCCCGGGAATTCCATCCGGCGTGGCTCCATCTTGTCGGCCTTCCAACGGCGGAAGGCGGCATAGAACACCTTTGTCCACGGCTCGCGCCGTTGCCGCAGCCAATGCTTGAGGGATATCCGCATCTGTTTCCTGTTCGCTTGACCGCTGTTCAGGCAATCCATACAGGCGCAGTCACGGTGTCACAAGACAGGCCAGTCTGCGGGCGGGATGTGGCGTGTTCATCGGCGAAGGAGAGCGGATGATGATCTATGCGCGGCTTTTCGGGGGGCTTGGAAACCAGCTTTTCCAGTATTCGACAGCGCGAGCGCTGTCCTTGCGGCGTGGCGTGGCGTTGGGGCTGGACTGCCGTTACCTGCACCGCGAACCGGCGCATCTGGGCCTTGCCCTGCATCATTTTGCCATCGCGGGTGATCTGAACCCGGTCGGCCTGCCGCCCCATCGCAGCCAGACGCTGGCCCATGGCCTGTGGCGGTTTGGGATCGGACGGCCGCGCTTTCTGCGCGAGCGAACGTTAGGCGTGAATCCTGCCGTGATGAACGCGCCTGATGACACGTACCTGCACGGCTATTTTCAGAGCGAGTCCTACTTTGCCGATGCTATGGGCAAGCTGCGTGAAGAACTGTCCATCATCACCCCCCCGAGCGCCGAGAATGGCGAATGGCTGGCGCGGATCGCGGATGACGCGCACTCGGTTTCGGTCCATCTCCGGCGCGGGGATTATGTGACCGTTTCCAAGGGCAACGCGACCCATGGCACCTGTGACGAGGCCTATTACCGTGCTGCCTTGTCCGAGATCGCCGCGCGCACCGGGCATACCCCGCGCGCCTATGTCTTTTCCGACGATCCGGCTTGGGCCGAGGCGCACCTGTCGCTTGGCGTGGAGAAGGTGGTGATCGGGCATAATGGCCCGCAACAGCATTACGAAGATCTGCGCCTGATGGCGGCCTGCCGAAATCATGTTATCGCCAATTCCACCTTTTCGTGGTGGGGGGCCTGGCTGGATGCAACGCCGGACAAGATCGTTGTCGCCCCAAAGCGGTGGTTTGCTACGGATAATCTGGTGAACCCCGATATTCTGCCGCGGGACTGGCTCGTGCTTTAGGGCGCGGCAGAGAGTATGGCCCGCGCTGCGCGGCCGTGCAGATCGGCGAAGGCCAGCGCGCGGCGACGATTTTCTGCTATGGCCACGGCGCGCGAGGCGTAATCCGCATCTGACATGGCGCTGAGGGCTTCGATGATTTCGGCATCAGACGTGCAGGCGATGATCCCGGCAGGATCGAAGAAATCGGCGATATCGGGCGCGCCCCAATAGATTGGAACCGTGTCGCAGAGAAGGGCGTCAACCAGTTTTTCGGTGAAATAGGACGGCTCGCGCAGGTTTTCGATGACGATGGAATAGCGGTAGGGTGCCAGACCATCGGCCTTGTCGGCAAAGGGGCGATAGCCGCGTCCCATCACATCGACAGGCAGGTTGGTCGCGCGGATATGGTCCACGATACGGTGGCGCAAGCGGTGGCCTTCCCAATCGCGTTTGGCAGAGGCGATGAGCGATGCAAGCGCAGTTTTCTGCCTGTTGAGACCGGTAGGATCGGGGATGAAGGTCGAACCGAAGGTGAGGAACATCCCGTTCGGGATGGCCGCGATCAGCGGATGGCTTTTCGTCAGCACCCGAAAAAACCGTCGATGGAAGAACCGCGCGAGGCGCAGGTGTTTTGCGTGGACGGCATCGGGTTCGACGATCATCAGGGAAAGCTGCGCTTTCCGGCGGCCACGGGGGGCGAAATAGAGGCGTGTCTTGGGATAGGTGATCAGATGGTCGGTCTCCGCCATGTCGGCCACCGTTCCCTGCGACAGCCGCGCAGGGCGGCCAAGGGGCCAGTCCAGCCGATCAAGCGGCAGGTTCGGCAGGCCCTCGGGGATGCGGTCGGCGTAAGGTACGATTGCGACTGCGGGCATACTGTCCAGCACGGCAGAGGGCGCGGTCATTGGTCAAGCGTGTAGAGGGAATTGTTGCGCGTGCGGGTGACGAGGCGATAGCCGTGGCGTGCGAAGGCCGCAGTGCAACCAGGATAGTCGGCCTGCGGTTCGGGATGTTCGATCACGATACGCCGGGGTTTCATGGATTGGGCGCAACCGTCAAGGAAGGGCACAAGGGCGCGGTCCTCATGGCCTTCGATATCAATCTTCAGTCCATGAATGGCCGTAAGGCCCGCGTCTGAAAGGATAGAGGCAAGCGTGCGGATGGGCATTTCTCCGCCCGCGCTTTCCTGGACGGCGACGATGGCGACATCGTCCTTTCGGATTACCAGATCACCGCGACCGTCGGTGTCTGATACAGCGGCATGCACAGGGGTGAGGTTCGTCAGGCCTGATGCCGTGGCGTTCCAGTGAATGCGTGTGATCATCTTGGGGTTTGCGTCCACCGAAACGACGCGCCCTTGCGGATGCGCGACGGCCAGTGGGAGGGAGTAGAGCCCGATATTGCACCCCAGATCCACGAAACCCGCATCGGCGGGCGCGCCGTCAAGAAGGAAGTCGATATCGGTGCCATTATAGGTTGGCACCAGCAGGAGGCCGTATTCGATCAGGTTCTGTTCGCCCCGGATACGATAGGCTGCCCCACGAAAGCGGATGTCGAGCGTGCCGCGCCCGAGGGCGAGGATCAGACGTGTCATGCTGGCCCTGAACATGCCGCGTTTCAGGATCGTCGCACGGCACAGGGCTATCAGGGCGCGCTGAATTCCATTCGGGGCAAAGTGCCCAAAGGCAAGGGTCGCGTCCGCATCCCGCGTGGATTGTTCCGCGGCCGTTACCGACCGCCACGTTCCCTGCATTTGTCCCAAGCTCCACCTTTTCGCAGTGGGGTAGCAGGTCAGGGGCTGGTTGAAAACCATCCAGCGCGGGCTGGGCGGGAAAAGGGAAAGCCCCGGCAGTGCTGCCGGGGCTTTCAAAGGTTCTGGTCAAAAGAGGGAAAGGCTTACGCCTCGGCCTCTTCCTTCGTTTCGGTGATTTCCTGACCGGTTTCCTGATCGACCATCTTCATGCCGAGGCGGACCTTGCCGCGGTCGTCGAAGCCGAGGAGTTTCACCTTCACTTCCTGACCTTCCTTCAGATGCTCGTTCGGGTGGTTCAGACGCTTGTTCGCGATTTGCGACACATGCACCAGACCGTCACGCTTGCCGAAGAAGTTCACGAAGGCGCCGAAATCCACCAGTTTGACGACCTTGCCGGTGTAAATCTTGCCCTCTTCGGGTTCGGCCACGATCGACCAGATCATGTCATAGGCGCGCTTGATCGCATCGGCCGAGGACGAGGCGATCTTGATGATGCCGTCATCGTTGATGTCGACCTTGGCGCCGGACAGTTCCACGATTTCGCGGATGACCTTGCCGCCCGAACCGATGACCTCACGGATTTTGTCCGTGGGGATCTGCAGGGTTTCGATCTTGGGTGCGTATTCGCTGAAGCCTTGCGGGGCGGACAGCGCCTTGTTCATCTCGCCCAGGATGTGCAGGCGGCCGTCCTTGGCCTGTGCCAGTGCCTGTTCCATGATTTCCGGGGTGATCCCGGCAACCTTGATGTCCATCTGCAGCGAGGTGATACCGTTCTCGGTTCCGGCAACCTTGAAGTCCATGTCGCCCAAGTGATCCTCGTCACCGAGGATATCGGTCAGCACGGCCCAGCGGCCATCATCTTCCAGGATCAGACCCATGGCCACGCCGGCGACCGGGGCTTTCAGCGGAACGCCCGCATCCATCATCGACAGCGAACCGCCGCAGACCGATGCCATCGAGGAGGAACCGTTGGATTCCGTGATCTCGGACACCACACGCACGGTGTAGGGGAAATCGGTCGGTGCGGGCAGAACGGCCTGCAGAGCGCGCCATGCGAGTTTCCCGTGGCCGATTTCGCGGCGGCCGGGCGAACCCACGCGGCCAACCTCGCCCACCGAATAGGGGGGGAAGTTGTAATGCAGCAGGAAGTTCGAACGCGAATTGCCGTGCAGCGCGTCGATGATCTGCTCATCCTCGCCCGTGCCCAGCGTGGTGACGACCAGTGCCTGCGTTTCACCGCGGGTGAACAGGGCCGAACCGTGGGTGCGCGGCAGGATGCCGGTTTCCGACACGATCGAACGGACGGTCTTGTTGTCACGTCCGTCGATGCGGGCGCCACCGTTGATGATGTCGCCGCGCAGGATCGAGGATTCCAGCTTCTTGATCGCAGAGCCGAGGTTGATGTCGGCCAGGTCTTCTTCGGCCAGTGCGCCCTTGATCGCGGTCACGGCGGCAGAGATCGCGTTGGTGCGGTCCTGCTTGTCCTTGATCGCAAAAGCGGCGCGCATCTGGGTTTCGCCAGCGGCTTTGACGCGTGCATAGAGGGCCGAATAATCGGGCGCTTCGAAATTGAAGGGCTCTTTCGCCGCATCTTCGGCCAGATCGATGATCAGGTCGATGACCGGCTGCATCCCGGCATGGCCGAACTTCACCGCGCCGAGCATTTCGGCTTCGGTCAGCTCATAAGCCTCGGATTCCACCATCATCACGGCGTCTTTGGTGCCGGCGATGACCAGATCAAGGCGCTGGTCGGGGTTGTTGCGCAGGTTCTGCAGATCGTCGACCGACGGGTTCAGAACATATTCGCCGTTCGAGAAGCCAACGCGGGCGGCGCCGATCGGGCCCATGAACGGCACGCCGGAAATCGTCAGCGCGGCGGATGCAGCGATGATCGCCACAACATCGGGTTCGTTGTGCAGGTCATGCGACAGCACGGTGCACATCACGAGGACTTCGTTCTTGAAGCCATCCACGAAGAGCGGGCGGCAAGGACGGTCGATCAGACGCGAGGTGAGCGTTTCCTTTTCCGAAGGACGGGCTTCGCGCTTGAAAAAGCCGCCCGGAATCTTGCCGGCGGCGTAGTATTTTTCCTGATAATGCACGGTGAGGGGGAAAAAGTCCTGCCCCGGCTTTGCGCTTTTCGCAAAGGTCACGTTGGCCATGACCGAGGTTTCGCCAAGGGTGGCGATCACGGTGCCGTCGGCCTGACGGGCAACCTTTCCTGTTTCCAGGGTAAGCGTTTCACCGCCCCACTGGATGGATTTCTTGATAACGTTGAACATCAGCGGATCCTATCTGGAGGATGTCGGCCCCTGCCGACCCTCCGTTTTCATGGCGGCCCCATTGCCGCCGCCCCCTATCCTTCGCATGTGGCCGGGGGCATGGCCTCACGTCGCAGATGGGCCGCGCTTACAGGAAAACGCGGGGTTTGGGAAGCACCGAGT
This sequence comes from Rhodobacter maris, assembly GCA_943369275.1. Classification (GTDB taxonomy): domain Bacteria; phylum Pseudomonadota; class Alphaproteobacteria; order Rhodobacterales; family Rhodobacteraceae; genus Paragemmobacter; species Paragemmobacter maris_A. The sequence goes on from CALRMS020000002.1 coordinate 19,918, forward strand.
GGGACGCGGGCGCAAGCGGAGTTTGACACAAACTCCGCGTCGGTTTCTGACGCAGAAACCGGAAGTCCGACCATCCGGCAGAGGCAGGCGGAATTTGCGTCAAATTCCGGCGCGATTTCTGCGTCAGAAATCGCCGCTGCCGGGCAAGCACGATCAAAACGCAAAACGCAAAACGCCCACGACCTTGCTGGTCGCGGGCGTTCGGGCAACCCTTGCGGGATGGATCAGCGGCGCAGGCCGAGACGGCCGATCAGGCTGGTGTAACGGCCTTCGTCCTTGGCCTTGAGGTAGTCCAACAGCTTGCGGCGCTGGGCGACCATCATGAGAAGACCACGACGCGAGTGGTTGTCTTTCTTGTGGGTCTTGAAATGTTCCGTCAGCGTCGCGATGCGCGAGGACAGGATCGCAACCTGTACTTCCGGCGAGCCGGTATCGTTTTCCTTGGTCGCGTAGTCTTTGATAAGACGGGCTTTTTCTTCGACAGTGATCGACATCGGATGTCTCCTGTTCAGAGGGTGAAGGCGCAGGCCGGGATGTCGTCCAGCAAGGCCGATAGGACCGCCGCGAGTCGGCAGACCCGCGCGGATAGGGGCCTATAGGGGGAAATGGCCGAAAAGAAAAGCGTCAAACGGCACAGGGTTAACCACGTCTGCGGAATCCGGGATGGGATGGCGCTGCGCTGCTGGAAGAAAGGGGGCGATTCTGGCATGCTGGCAAGGGTGAGATACGGGCTGGGGGGCCCGTGTCGCGCTATTGGCGTGTCGCGCAGTTGGTGTAAGGGGTGCCATCCATGTTCGGATTGCTTGGTCTTGTCGGGTTGGTCGTGGCGGGGATGGTGGCCGATGCGACCGTGAATGCCGGGGCCAAAGACGATGATCCCGAAACGGATACCGCAGAAGGCAATGGCAGCGTGGCCCCGGATGAGGCGGCGACCGGCGATCTGCTGGCCCTGACCTATGCGGACAGCGATCCCGAAGGGATGCCCGTCAGCGATGATATTCCCGAAGCGCCAGACGACGACAGGGTGATCCATGGCACGCCCGGCAGCGACATCCTGAATGGGGGCGGAGGCAATGACCTGCTGAAAGGTGGCGCAGGGCGGGATGCCATCAGCGGCGGCGGTGGTGATGATCGGATGCTGGGCGGATCGGGGGATGACGAGATTGACGGCGGGACAGGCAATGACAGCCTTGTTGGGCGTCCCGGTGCGGACCGTCTGACCGGCGGGGCGGGGGACGATATGCTGCGCGGGGGTGCCGGGGTGGATTATCTCGCCGGAGGCGACGGTGACGATCTTCTTGCAGGCGGGGCCGGGGATGACAGCTTGCTGGGCGGAGCCGGGAATGATCTGCTGCGGGGTGGCATCGGCGATGATTGGCTGGCCGGCGGCACGGGCGCGGATTCCCTGACAGGTGGCAAGGGGGCCGACACCTTGGATGGCGGTGAGGGGGACGATACACTCGATGGTGGGGCGGGTGCGGATTACCTGAACGCAGGGGTGGGAAATGATCTGCTGCGCCTGTCAAACGACACCTATGCCACCGGTGATGCCGGAGCGGACAGGTTCGAGATGATGGCGCCGGGAAGTTCCCTGATCGCCGATTACAATGCCGCAGAGGACAGTCTGGTGATTGTCTATGAACCGCCTGCTGATGGTGGGGTGCCAGACGTTACGGTGCAGACGGATGGAACAGATGCCCTGATCCTGATGGATGGCCAGTTGTTGGCGCGTGTCACCAACGGGGCTGGACTGACTCCTGCAGATATTCAGCTGCGCGCGGCCTGATCCCCGGTGAAAAACGGCAGAAAGGCCGACAGAACGGCCTGCGGGTTTTCCTCCATCACGAAATGGCCCGAGTCGCATGCGGCATCCGTCACCGTATCGGCCCACCGCCGCCATATGCCCGCCGGATCGCCGGTGCGGGCGGGAAAGCCGTGCCGCCCCCACAGGAAATGCAGCGGCGCCGTGATGCGGCGGCCTGCGGCGCGGTCGGCCACATCATGCGCGCGGTCTGTGGTGGCCCCGGCGCGGTAATCTGCGCACATCGCGTGGATGCGGGCCGGATCTGATGCCTGATCCCGGTAGGATTGCAGGGCAAAGGGCGGAAAGACCGACAGCGATTTCGCCCGCGTCCAGCCTTGCAGCGTATGGTCAACCCAGGCCACGGGATCAGAGGCGATCATGCGCTCCGGCACCGGGGCTGGTTGGGCGAGAAACGTCCAGTGCCAGGCGGACATGCCAAGGTCATAACCCCAGTTGTCCCAGTATTCGGCGGTTGGGGCGATTTCGATGATGCCAAGGCGGCGAACCCGCGCGGGGTGGTCCAGCGCCAGCCTGTAAGCCACCCGCGCGCCACGATCATGGCCGAGGATATGGGCCGACGGAAGGCCAAGCTGATCCATCAGCGCGATGATGTCGTCGGCCATCCGTCGTTTGGAATAGGCATCGTGGGTGGCATCATCCGGCGGTGCATCGCTTTGGCCATAGCCGCGCAGATCTGGGATGATGACGTGAAACCGGTCGGTGAAGGCAGGCGCGATCTGCGCCCAGCACAGGCCGTTTTCCGGAAAGCCGTGCAGCAGGATGAGCGGCGCACCCTTGCCTGCCTGTTGCACCGATAGGGTGATGCCGGGCAGGGCGATACGGTCGCGGGTAAAGCCGGGGATCGTGGTCATGGCCAAAGCTCCGGCTGGCGGTCATAGCCGATATAGAGCGGATGCTTGGGATGCCCGCCCTGCGACAGGCCAAGCGTGAACAGTGGGCGGCCCGTGGCGCGCAAGAGCCGTTCCACCTGCGCCCCCCGGCCCAGATGCGCGCCATGGGTGCCCCAGGCGCAGATGATGCGGTCGGCCCAGTCCTGCGCACTGTCGGCAATCGCGGCATCATTGCCGGGGCCGACAGGATCGGCCACCGCGCGCATGACGCGGGGATCGGTGGCGCGAAAGGCAAAGATGTTGGTGACCCGGAACGCACCGAACCCCAGCGCCCGCGCGCGGCGTTCACAGCGTTCCACCGTCGGGTCATTCTGCACCTCGGTCGCGGTAGAGGGGTTCAGCATCACGAACAGCGCCTTTTCCCCGTCCGGGTTCCAGACGCGCGTCAGCAGATAGCGATACCCTTCGCAGGGGGAATAGACCGCCGTGCTGGCGGCATCGCCTTTCTGATGGCTGCGAATGATCATGCGGCACCGCCCCTGGCTGACCGTGGCAAGGTATTTGAGCCAAGGTGAGATGGCAAAGGGATCAGTTGAACACGCGCGTCGGGTGCAATTCGCCCGATTGATAGCGCCCCACCGCCAAGGCGCGGCCCTGATATGAGGCCCAGACCTCGGTTCCCCAATCGATGCCAGAGGCGATGACCATGCCGGGATTGCCGTTGCGCAGGCGGGCGGCCCCTTCGGGCGTTGCCATCACCTGCGGCAGGTCAGTCAGGCCCAATTCCAGTGGCCGGATCAGGCTGTCGATTTCATCGGTGCGGGCAAGACGGTCGATATCTTCCAGACTGACGCCATCGCCGGCGGCAAAGGGCCCCGACCATTCACGCCGAAGCCATTGCACATGGCCAAGGCAGCCCAGCGCGCGGCCAAGGTCGCGGGCGATGGACCGGACATAGCCGCCCTTGCCGCAGACCATTTCCAGCAACGCATGGTCGGCATCGGGGCGCTGAATCAGTGTCAGGCTGTCCACCCAGAGCGGGCGGGCGGCCAGATCCATCTGTTCGCCTTCGCGGGCAAGGTCATAGGCACGTTCTCCATCCACCTTGACGGCCGAAAACTGCGGCGGCACCTGCTGGATATCGCCGCGAAAGGCGGTGAGGGCGGACTCAATCTCGGCATCCGTCGGGCGGGTGCTGGCGGTTTCGATCACTGTGCCTTCAGCATCATCGGTGGTGGTCGCCGCGCCGAAGCGGACCAAGAAACGATAACATTTCAGCGCGTCGGTGATGTAGGGGACGGTTTTCGTCGCCTCGCCCAGCGCCACAGCCAGAACCCCGGTCGCGGCGGGGTCCAGGGTACCTGCATGGCCCGCCTTTTGCGCCTGAAACGCCCACTTCACTTTGTTCACCACAGAGGTCGAGGTGATGCCTGCCGGTTTGTCGACAATCAGCCAGCCCGAAACAGCCCTGCCCTTTTTCGTGCGCGCCATGCCCATCCCCTGTATGAAGCAGCGCGTGCTAGCGAAGGCAGGGTCGGGCGTCAACCGCCGAGAAAAGGTCGCGTTTACTCTTTCCCCCGGCGGGCCATGCCTGCTATGCCTGCGCGCATGAAATGGACTTTGCCGAATATCCTGACGGTGATCCGCCTTTTGGCCGCACCCGGCGTGGCCATCCTGTTCCTGTATTTTCATCGGCCTTGGGCGGATTGGTTCGCGCTGGCGCTGTTTGTCAGTGCCGCGATCACCGACTGGTTCGATGGTTATCTGGCGCGGGCGTGGAAACAGGAATCCAAGTTTGGCGCGATGCTGGACCCGATCGCCGACAAGGCGATGGTGGTGATCGCGCTGGTCATCATCACGGGCTATTCGGGTATGAACCCCTGGCTGATCCTGCCCGTCACCGCGATCCTGTTCCGCGAGGTGTTCGTGTCCGGCTTGCGGGAGTTTCTGGGGGCCAAGGCGGGGCTGTTGAAGGTGACCAAGCTCGCCAAGTGGAAGACCACGGCGCAGATGGTGGCGATTGCCGTGCTGTTTCTGGGTACCGGGCTGGAACATGTCGAAGGCATCGCCCGGCAAGGTCTGACGATGGATCAGTATGCCGATCTGGTGACGCAGGGCCTGGCCGATCCGATCCGGTCTTGCGGGACGCGGGGCTGTTCATCCTATGCCACGCTGGTGGGGCTGGTGCTGATCTGGGTGGCGGCGGTGCTGACCTTGATGACGGGGTGGGATTATTTCCGAAAGTCCATGCCCTTCCTGAAGGACAGCAAATGATTGATGTGCTGTATTTCGCCTGGGTGCGCGAACGCATCGGCCTGCCGCGCGAACGGATCGACACACAGGCCGCCACGGTGGCCGATCTGGTGGCGGAACTGCGCGCAAGGGAAGACCGCTATGATGCCGCCTTTGCCGATCTTGCCAGCCTGCGCGTGGCGCTGGATCAGCAGCTTTCATCCTTTGATGCGCCGCTGGCAGGCGTGCGCGAAGTGGCCTTCTTCCCGCCGATGACAGGGGGCTGAGATGCGGATCGCCGTTCAGGAGGCGGCCTTCGATCTGGGTGATGAGGCGCGGGCCTTTGCTGCGGGCGCTGCGGGCGCGGGCGCGGTGGTCACCTTTACCGGAGTGGTGCGCGGCGACGGCGGCATGGCGGCGATGGAGATCGAGCATTATCCCAGCATGACAGAGAAGGCGATTTCCGCGATTATGGATGAGGCCGTGGCACGCTGGGCGCTGGTTGATGCGCTGGTGATCCATCGGCATGGGCGGCTGTTGGTGGGTGAGCCGATCATGATGGTCGCCACCGCCGCGCCGCACCGGGCGGATGCCTTTGCTGCGGCAGAGTTCCTGATGGATTATCTGAAATCCCGCGCGCCGTTCTGGAAAAAGGAAATCGGCGCAGATGGCGCGGCATGGGTCGCGGCCAAGGATGCGGATGAGGCGGCGCTTAGCCGCTGGTGAACCGTGCCGACCATGCAGGCAGCACGTCGCCGGGCATCGGTTGCGCCAGATAAACCGCGCGGGCGATGGCACGGGCAAGGCAGCTTGCCCCCGCATGGCCCAGACGAAAGGCATCGCCAATCGGGTCTGACAGCGGGCGATCCCCTGTGGCGGCGGCAAAGACCAGATCGCCATCCAGCAGCGTGTGCGACGGCACCAGCGCGCGCGCCATGCCATCCTGTGCCGCTGTCGCAAGGCGCTGGCATTCGGCCTGTGTCAGGGCAGCATCGGTTGCGATGATGGCGATTGTCGTGGCCTCCCCCCGGCCCTTGGCTGGTGGCGGTTCATCGCCGGGGTCATGGGTCATGGCAGGGCCAAGCGCGCCGAATTCGGCCCCCATTTCCCACGGGGCGGCCCAGAATTGCGGGCCGTTGCCCACCGTGGCGGACCCCAGCGCATTGACTGCCACAAGCGCGCCGATGACATGGCCGCTGTCCAGCACAGCCGAGGCAGAGCCAAGCCCGCCTTTCCACCGCCCGGTCAATGCGCCATAGCCCGCCCCCACACTGCCCAGCGCGGGTTGGTCACTGGCCGCTTCCAGCGCCGCAAGGCCAAGCGCGTGATACGGGTTACGATCCCAAGCCTTGTCACCGCCATTGAGCAGATCAAACAGGATCGCGCCCGGCACGATGGGCACGCGCTGATCGCCCACCGCAAAGCCACGCCCCATCGCGCGCAGGCCATCGGCCACACCCGAACAGGCATCAAGGCCAAAGGCCGACCCACCGGCAAGCACGAGCGCATCCACCTGTTGCACCAGCCGGTCTGGGGCTAGCAGGTCCGTTTCGCGTGTGCCGGGGGCACCGCCCATGACGTTCACGGCTGCAGTAAAGGGGCTTGCGGACGTCAGCACCGTGACGCCCGATCTCAGGCGCGGGTTATGTGCATGGCCGACCAGAAGGCCGGGCACATCGGTAATCAGGTTCCTTGGTCCCGGCTTCATGCGTCCCCCGGCCCGGCTTTAGGATTGGCCATGTCCGATGGGTGACACGGCATCGCATGACAGGCAAGGCCGGGGCTTTGGTCAGAAATCGAACATCTGGCCGAGGAAGGATTTCCGTTTTTTGTGATGGCCTGTGCGACGGTAATATTCATCGTCATTGTCATCATCGCTGCGCCAGGATTGCGGGGCATGGCCCGGCTGCTGGCCATAGGCGGGCGGCGGTGGCGGCGGTGCGGTGCGCTGCTCAGCCTGCGGTGCGGGTGCGGGCGCGGGTGCGGCGGGGGCCGCCTCAGAGGCGCGGTCAATGATCTTGTCCAGTTCGCCACGGTCCAGCCAGACACCCCGGCATTTCGGGCAATAGTCGATTTCAACGCCGTTCCGGTCTGCCATCACGAGGGTTTCGTTATCGACGGGGCACTTCATACTCTGGCTCTCCTGTTGCGGGCCCTTCTGAAATGGGGAAGCGTGCCCGATCTGCAAGGCACAGAGCCGCAGATTCGGGGCGGAGTCCGGGGCAGAAAGGCCGCAATCCGGGCAATCGCGCGTGAATCGGCGATGCAGGGCGGCGGTAGGGCTTGACGGTTTACCATTCAAACGTGCTTTTAGGCCGCAGCTTTCCCATGACCCGAGTCACAAACGTGCAATCCATCCTTATCCGCCTGACTGCCCTGCTGGCCCTTCTGGGGTTGGCCGCTTGTGCCGATGTACCCAACAGCGCAGCAATCCCGCCGCCCGCCGCCGAGGTGCCACCCCACTATCAGGCGGTGCAGGATGGCGAGTATCTGATCCCGGCCGTGGAACCGTTGCATCTCTTTGGCACCAACCCGCGGGCCGAAGTTGCCTATGCCGGGGATGAGGAGCCGGGGACCATCGTCGTCGATACCTATGCGCGGGTGTTGTATTACGTGATGGAGGGAAATACCGCCCTTCGCTATGGAATTGCCGTGGGGCGTGAGGGGATTTCTTTCCGCGGCACCGGTTATGTGGGCCGCAAGGCGGAATGGCCGTCCTGGACACCCACCGCCAACATGGTGCGGACGCGGCCTGATCTGTACGCTCAGTTCGCCGGGGGCTTGCCGGGCGGGTTGGAAAACCCGCTGGGCGCGCGGGCGCTGTATCTCTATCGCGGGGGCCGGGACACGATGTTCCGTATCCATGGAACGATCGACAATGCCTCGATCGGGCGGGCCACCAGCGCAGGCTGTATCCGCCTGTTCAATCAGGATGCGATCGATCTGTTCAACCGCGCGCAGTCTGGCGACCGGATTGTCGTCCGCACGCTGGAGCAGAGCCTTGCGGCCGAAGGCCCCTATATGGACGATGCCTATGGCCGCGCCGTGCCGGACACGCCCGAGAGCCGCGAACGCTTTGATGCCGACGTTGCGGCCATTGCCGCAGCCGAGGAGCGCAGCCGCCTAGAGCAGCAGGCGGCAGCAGAAGCCGCAGCCGAACAAGCCGCACGGGACGAACGCCGCCGCCTGCGCATCTGCCGCAACCGCGGCATCGACGAGGCGGAATGCCCGACGCTGGAAGAACTTGCGAGCTGAGGCAGCGATTTTTCTGCGAAAAATCGAAAGGGCGAGGGAAAACCCTCGCCCTTTCCAATTAAACGACGCGGTTCTCAGGCGCGAATATTCGCAGAAAATTCGGCGCCCGTCAGATAATGACGTAATCCTTCAGGGTGGTTTCCACCACTTCCCATGTGCCGACAAACCCCGGCCGGATGATCCAGCTGTCACCTGCCTTCAGATGGATCGCGGTGCCGTCCGTGTCTGTCAGGATCGAATGGCCGGCGTGGATATGGACATATTCCCATTCCGCATAGCTGACCTTCCAGATCCCGGGCGTGCTTTGCCACATCCCGGAAGCAATCCCGTCGCGGTCTTCGATGCTCCATGTGGTGTGGACGGGATCGCCCGCCAGAACCTTTTCAGGCGCGGGGCGGTCCACCTCGGGGGTGATGCCGTCACGGGTGACGCGTAGGGTGAGGGACATGTCAGGCTCCACGTTTTGCCACCCCATGGAAGGCGAGGGCGCGCGCCCGGTCAAGGGGGGATTGCGGGGGTATCGCATCCGGGCAATGCCGCATTGCAGCGGTGCAATCTTGCTGTTGCGGCGCGGCTGTGCCTCTATAACGGGCAGAATTGAGAGAGGGACCCGCCCATGAGCGCCACTGCCCCCGTCCGGCCCGTGCTGCCGCCCGACATCACCGCCCGCAAGGGTGGCGTGCCGCTGGTCACGCTCACGGCCTATACCACACCCATGGCGCGGCTTGTGGATGCGCATTGTGACATCGCGCTGGTGGGCGATTCCGTGGGCATGGTGCTGCATGGGATGCCGTCCACCATCGGGGTGACGCTGGACATGATGATCCTGCACGGCCGCGCGGTGATGCGTGGGCTGTCCAAAGCCATGGCCGTGATCGACATGCCCTTCGGCACCTATGAAGAAAGCCCCCAGCAGGCCTTTCGCAACGCGGCGCGGCTTATGGCGGAAACGGGTGCGCCATCTGTGAAGCTGGAGGGTGGGCAGCACATGGCCGAGACCATCGCCTTTCTGACGGCGCGGGGTGTGCCGGTGATGGCCCATGTCGGGCTGACGCCGCAGTCAGTGAACACGCTGGGTGGCTACAAGGTGGTGGGTCGTGAGGAGGAGGCGGTCAAGGTCATGCGCGACGCCAAGGCCTGCGAGGCGGCAGGGGCGTTTTCCATCATTCTTGAGAAAGTGCCGGTCGGGCTGGCCGGGCGAATCACGGCAGAGCTGAAAATCCCCACCATCGGCATCGGGGCGGGGTTGGATTGCGACGGGCAGGTGCTGGTGATCGACGATATGCTGGGCATGTTCACCGATTTCCGGCCCAAATTCGTGAAGCGCTATGCTGATCTGGGCCGTACGGCGGATGAGGCCATCGCCGCCTATGCGGCAGAGGTGCGGGCGCGCGCGTTCCCGGGGCCGGAACATGGATTTGCGGATCAGGTGAAGGCGTGACCGAAATCATCCGCACAGTGGCCGACCTGCGCGCGCTGGTGCGCAGCTGGAAAGCGGATGGGCACATCGTGGGCGTAGTCCCCACCATGGGCGCGCTGCATGAAGGGCATCTGAGCCTGGCCCGCCGTGCCAAGGCGGAATGTGGGCGGGTGATCACCACGATCTTCGTGAACCCCAAGCAGTTCAACAATCCCGACGACCTGAAGAAATACCCCCGCACGGAAGATGCCGACGCGGCGCTTCTGCACTGGGTCGGGGTCGAGGCGATCTTTGCCCCCGCGCCCGACGAGGTTTATCCCGAAGGTTTTGTGACCACCGTTTCCGTCGGCGGCGTGTCACAACCGCTGGAGGGTGCGCTGCGTCCGGGGCATTTCGAAGGTGTGGCAACCGTCGTGGCCAAGCTGTTCGGGATGACGCAGGCGGATCGGGCCTATTTCGGGCAAAAGGACTGGCAGCAGTTGCAGGTGGTGCAGCGGCTGGTGGCCGACCCGAACCTTGCCGTCACGGTCGTGGGCTGTGAAACTGTGCGCGATCCTGATGGTCTGGCCATGTCATCGCGCAATGTGCGCCTGACGGCAGAAGGGCGGAGGAAGGCCCCCGCGCTTTATGCCGCGATGCTTGCGGCGGCACGGGATTTTCGGTCAGGGCTGGCCGAAGATCAGGCGATGGCCCGCGCGGCCGGGGCGGTGTTGGCCGAAGGCTTTGACAGCGTGGAATACTTTGCCCTGCGCGATGCCGAAACGCTGGGCGCGGTGACCGATCCGAACCGCCCTTTGCGGATGCTCGCGGCGGCGTGGCTGGATGACGTGCGGCTGATCGACAATATCGCGGTGTGATCCCACAGGGCGCAGCAGCTGGTCAAAGCTGCAGGCGGTCGGATTGCGTGGATGCGAAATGCTGCGCCTCATCCGTGGCACGGCGCTGGGCGGCAAAGGGTTCTATCCGTGGGTCGGCCGCACGCAGGATGCGCGCCGAAAGCCGCGCGTCCTTGGCCAGATAGAAGCGGCCACCGTGGTCAATCGTGATCGCCTCAAGCCTGTCGATCAGGGCATGGGCGCGGGGCGTGGCCGGAAAATCAAGCGCAAGGGTATGGCCGGGCTGCGGGAAGGAAATCCCTGTCCCCTCTGCCCCCAGCCGTTTCAGCACCGCAAGAAAAGACCCCTGCCCGCTTGCCGAGATTGCGGTCAGCAGCGCCGTCATCCCCGCCCGGGCCGAGGCATCGGGCAAGACGCATTGGAATTGCAGGAAACCCTTGCGGCCATAGATGCGGTTCCAGCCAAGGATGGCGTCCAGCGGATAGAAATAGCTGTCCCAATCCACCATCCGGGTGCCTTGCTGGCGCAGCCCCGCCTGCCAATACAGCGTGTTGAAGGCGCGCACGGTATAGCGGTTCAACGCAAAACCCGGCAGGTCGATCGGAACGGATTTCTTGCTGCGGGCCTTGGGCAGCACGGGGTGGCGGCCCAGTTCGCTGCGGCTGGCATGTTCGCCTGTCATGACAAGGGATCGGCCCATCGCATCACCGATGGCGAGGCAATCGATCCATGCCACGGCATAGGTGGCGTCGGTTTCCGCATCCAGCAGGTCCATCGCGGCGGCAAGGTTGGGCGCGGCCTGCGTGGTTTGCCGGATCCAGCCGGATTCGACGGGGCGCAGGCGTATGGCCGCGCGCAGGATGATGCCGGTCAGCCCCATCCCGCCCACGGTCCTGTCAAACAGATCGTGATTATCGGCGGGGGTGCAGCGGTAGACGTTGCCCTCGCCATCCATCAGATCGATCCAGTCGACCGTGCCGCGCATGCCGCCATCGCGGTGGTGGTTCTTGCCATGCACATCGGCCGCGATCATGCCGCCCAATGTCACGAATTTCGATCCGGGCGTAACGGCGGGAAACCAGCCCTGCGGCAGGAATGCAGCGATGATATCGGCCAGCAGGATGCCCGCCTCGGCCACCAGTTGCCCGTTTGCGGGATCAAAGCCCAGAACCCGGTCAAAGCGGCGCATGTCGATGGTCTGGCGACCCACGGCGCTATCGCCGTAAGCCCGGCCATTGCCGCGCGCGATCAGCGGCCCCTGGGACAGGGCGGCGCGCAGCTCGCCCTCGGCATCGGGTTGCGACAGGCGGGTGTCCTGAACGGGCGTGCGGCCCCAGCCGGAAAGCTTCATGCGGTGGCCTCGGTCCGGGTAAAGACGTATTTGCTGTCCAGCTTGTATTTCACGACATAGCCCACGCTCAGCCCAAGCACCGCGCCCAGTTCGCGCATCGCATCCGTTCGCCAGATCAGCCAGAAGGCTGTCTCTGTCGCCCAGAACAGCGCGGTCGTCACCAGTCCCATCACTGTGTAAAGCAGGAACTGCTGCCCGCTGGCGCGCAGGCCGGTGGTGGCGTCGTTGAAGATGTAGCGTTTGTCGAGGATGTATTTCAGCACCAGCCCGGCGGCGGTTCCTGCCACCATGGCCAGAGCAAAGATCACCGCCCCCTCGCCCGCCATCAGCACGATCCGCTGCACGCCCAGATTGGCCAGCGTGGCAAGGACGGCAAATGCCGTATAACGCAGCACAAGGGTGGAACGGGTCACAGCAGGGTTCCCCCGAAGATGAAGCCCACCGCCGCCAAAAGGCAGATACGGCTGGTTTTGTCCTTTACGGCGTAAACCACCGGATCGTCATGCATCTGGCCGCGGTGGGTGATGAGGACGATGCGGGTGACCCAGTAAAGCTGGATCACGAAGACCCCCCAGAGCGTGGCCGGTTGCGCATAAAGTTCGCGCACATCCGGACTGTTGAGGTAGAGCGCAAAGACCAGCACCGAAACAAAGCCCGCGCCAAGGGCGATCATGCTGATGATCGGCAGGTCGTCGACGTGATAGCCGCGCCCGGCCACGGCCAGCTTGCCGCGCTGGGCAAGGTCCACCAGTTCGGCCTGCCGCTTTACGGCGGCAAGGGCAAAGAAGAAGAAGATCGCAAAGGCGAACAGCCAGACCGAAAGTGTGATGCCCGTGGCCACGCCGCCCGCCATGATGCGCAGCGTGTAAAGGCCGGCCAGAACGCAGATATCGATCACGATCTGCCGCTTCAGATGCAGCGAATAGGCGGTGGTCAAGACGAAATAGCAGCCCATAAGCGTGACGAAGGGCAGGCCAAGCGGGATGGACAGGCACAACCCCGCCAGAATGAAGGTCGGGGCTAGCCAGGTGCCCATCGCCACAGGCAGCGCGCCAGAGGCGAAGGGCCGCATCCGCTTGCGCGGGTGGGCGCGGTCGGGGCCAAGGTCGAGAAGATCATTCAGCAGATAGACGCCAGAGGCGACCATGCTGAAGGCGGCAAAGGCCAGAACGCCGAGTAGCAGGGTCGCGGTATCAAACCGGTGCGCTGCGAGGATTGGCACAAAGACAAGGACGTTCTTGAGCCATTGATGCGGCCGCATCGCCTTGAGCAAGGGGCGCAGGATCGGTTCGGCGGTAACGATATGCTCGATGGGCTTGCCCAGCGCTTCGGCCTTGCGGGCCAGCGCGGCGGGGGCGTTGACGGTGATGATCGCCCCGGCTTCGGCCCAGACCACCAGATCGGCGTTGGCATCGCCCATATAGGCAAAGCGCCCGGCGCCGAAATGGCTGGTCAGGAAGGCAGCCTTTGCGCTGCCCTTCAGGTTGGTCCGCCCGTCCGAGCCATGGGTTTCATCGAACAGGCCCAGATGGGCTGCGATCCGGTCGGCTAGGCCCTGATCGGCCGCGGTGACCAATGCGGTCCGCCCGCCCCCGGCCCGCCAGTCGCGGATGTGATCCAGCACAGCCTCATTATAGGGCAGGGTGGCGACATCGATATGGGATGCTTCGGACAGCAGCCGTTTCAGGGCGGCTCGCCCGCCCATCAGCGCGGCAATGGCGCGAAACGGGCTGCGCCAGTTGCGCCCGAAGGCCGACCAGAAGCTTTCATGCAGCATGTCCGAACAGACAAGCGTGCCGTCCAGATCCACCACAAGGACAGGCGCATCAGGCATGTCCTGCGGGTGATCTCCGCTGGCTTGGCTCAGGGCGTTTTGGGCGGAAAGGGCTGTCATTGGCGCACCTCACGGGAAGAACGGCGCAGCACATGCGCGATCAACAGCACCAACACGATATTCAACGGGGCCTGAATCGACGGATAGGACATCATGTTCTCCGCCGAGGTCTGCACACCGTCCTGTTCGGTCACGAAGGACATCGCAATCCCCCACCCCATGGCGACCCACCCGATACCCAGCAGCGACAGCATTTCCCACGATCGCCACTGCGCCACAAGGCGTGGGGCGACAAGGGCGAGCGCCACGCCGGCAAGCGTCATGTCGTAATCATAGGCATAGGGGCTGATGAACAAGGGCATAACCAGCGCCGCGGCAACGATGATGGTCTTGTCACAGCGGCGCAGCGTCAGCAGGATCAGGGTGCCGCACGCAATCATGGCTGCTGCAGCCTGCACCATCATCGCGACATCGGCTGAAGCACCAAAGGTGCGCGCAAAGGCATAGACCGAAACCATCCGGTGCAGCGGATACGCCCCGCTGCGCAGGAAGCCCATCGCTTCCTGCGAGGCGCTGACCATCATTGGAAACAGGTCCACCCCAAAGACCAGGGCTGCAGCTGCCAGAGTGGCTGCGCATGTTGCAATCGCCACCGCCGCCAGCTGGAAACGCCCGGTTAGCAAGGCCGCTGCGCCAATTCCGATCGCAACATGCGGCTTGATTGCCGCCAGCCCCAAGGCAACACCCCCGCGCAGTCCGGTCCCGAGGATGCCTTGCGCGGCAAGCGCCACTATTCCCGCCACAAGAAAACCGTTCTGACCGGTGCGGATGTTCACCAGAAAGACGGGAAACACCATCACGAAGACAAGCGCCAGATGCCCCGCCGAGAGTGTCTGCACCGCCTTGAGATAAAGCGCGACCGTCGCAACGATGAACACCGCATAGGCCAACCACACTGGCATGGTGCCAAGGGCCACCGTCACGAAATTGTATTGCGGCGGATAGGTATATGGCATGAAGGATTGCGTTTGCAGCACGTCGGCCTGCGCCGCGAACAATGTCGCAGCGCTATAGGCATCTGCAATGCGGCCATCCCAGTATAACCAGCCCACCAGCCAGAACGTATCAATATCTGTCATCACATAATCCACCAGACCGGCAGATTTCAGGTACAGATCAAAAACTGTCTTCAATCCGACAAAAAGGCAGCCAAGCACCATCAAGATGATTGTGCGGCGGCTGACAATGCCGGGCGTGGTTTCAAAGGGCGGTGGGGGGCTTGAAATGCTTGATTGAAACATCGGTGAAAAACCTTGTTCAGATCTTCAGTCGCTTGAAAACAGGTTCGGGAATATTCCGGATCACCAGCATCACCAGCCACCAGATGGGCCGGACATAAATCGTGTTACGGCGCTTTTCCGTGGCCTTGAATATCGCTTCGGCCACTTCTTCCGGGCTGGCGGTAAGTTTTTCGGGAAGGTCCATCCCTGCGGTCATGCGCGTAGCGATGAAACCGGGCGAAACGGTGACCACATGCACGCCGAGGCTGGCCATGCGGTTGCGCAGGCCGGACAGAAAGGCGGTAAACCCTGCCTTGGCCGATCCATAAATGTAATTCGACGCGCGGCCCCGATCGCCGGCAACTGAACTGATGCCGATGATCGTGCCGGAACGGCGGGCGGCAAAGGCATTGGCGATATGGCTCAGGATGCTGGCCGGGCCTTCGTAATTGCTGCGCATCACGGTGATCGCCGTTGCGATATCAAGCTCATCCTCGGCCTGACGGCCCAGAAGCCCCACGGCGCAGACCACCACATCGGGCAGCACGGGCAACATGCGAACAAACTCTGCATGTCCCGCCACGTCCAATGCATCAAAGGCCAACAGGGTGACAGGCACCCGATAGCGCAGTTCCAGATCCGTCTTTTCCGCAGCAAGCCGGTCGGGGTCGCGCGCGGCAAGCTGGATTGCATAGCCCTCGGCGGCAAAGCGGCGGGCGGTCGCGCGGGCAACATCGGACCTTGCGCCCAGCAGCAGCACGGTTCCCTTGGGGAGTACGGTCGGTTCGTTCGGCACGGATCGGCCCCTTCTGTATCTGTGCGGCTGCCGCCCGCGTCTGCGGCATAGCAGCGTCCTTTGATCGTCGGGCTAGCCAAGGCTTTTGGCGGAATTGTGTCCTGTTCGGGAACAATAAGGGAAAAACTTCAAAACATCGGGTGTGCCCGGGTCAAGTGAGCAGGTCCTGCAACACCAGCGCCATCACCTTGGCGCTGTCGGCCATGTCCTGCACGCCCACCCATTCATCCGGTTGATGCGCCAGATGCAGCAGACCGGGGCCATAGGCGATGCAGTTCTTCAGTCGGCCGATCCTGTCGATATGCTTCTGGTCATAGGTGCCGGGGCTGACGACATAATCCGCCACCTGCCCCAGAACACGCTCGATCGCGGCGGCGGTGGACCGGACGATGGGCGCGTCACGGCTGGTCTGGGTCGGCTGCACCTCGAACAGGTCGCGGATCGTATAGGTAAACCCCGGGCGGCGGCTTTGCACCCGGTCCAGCACGGCGCGCAATTCGGCCTTCACCTCGTCCACCGCTTCCTCGATCAGGAACCGCCGGTCCAGAATGATGCGGCAGCGGTCCGCCACACAGGGCGCAGGCAGGCCGGTATAGCCCTCGGGTGGCTCAGACTCGCCGCCGTGGATGGAGTTGATGTTCAGCGTGCTTTGCCGCGCCTGCGGTGGCACGACGGGCATCGCGGTCTGGCGCGTGGCCAGCAGGGGATAGAGGTGATGCTCGATCTCCTCCAGCACGGCGCCCATATGGCGGATGGCGCTGTCGCCCAGAAACGGCATCGACCCATGCGCGATGCGGCCATGGGTTTCCACCTCGGCCCACCAGACGCCGCGATGGCCAAGACAGATGCGATCCTTGTGCAGCGGTTCGGGAATGATCACATGCTGCACCTTTTCCGGAGCGAAATAGCCCCGCTCGGCAAGGTAGGCCACACCGCCATAACCGCCCGATTCCTCATCCGCCGTGGCGCTGATCTCGATGCTGCCACACCAATTGGGCGCGGCGGCCAGAAACGCCTCTGCCGCGATCACGCTGGCGGCAAGGCCCCCCTTCATGTCGCAGGCCCCGCGGCCATAAATGCGGTCGCCCTCCAGCGCGCCGCCAAAGGGATCGCGCGTCCAGCCGTGGCCGACCTCGACCACGTCATGATGGCTGTTGAAATGCACGCAATCGCCGGGACGCCCCGATTCCATCCGCGCGACCATGTTCCAGCGCGGATAGGTGTCGCTGTCGCCCGGCGCGCCCGTGGCGCGGATCAGTTCCACCGTCCAGCCCTGCGCGATCAGGCGGGCTGCAAGGTAATCGCAGATGTCGCGATAGTGCAGACCGGGCGGGTTCAGCGTGGGAATCCGGATCAGATCCTGCGCCAACCCGATCAGGGCGGCGCGGCGGGCATCAATGGCGGACAGGATGGCGCTGGTCATGGGGGTATCGTGCTGGCTTCCTGCCGCGATGCCAAGGCAAAAAGCCTGTGATGGCTTGCAGCCGGGCCGGGGCCGGGCGACAATGCAATCACTGCGGGGCAAAGGCTGATACGGGGGGCGCGGCATGATCGGTTTCTTCAAGCTGGCGCTGTTCGGCTATATCGGGCTTACGATCATCTATTGGCTGCTGGCGATCTATTCCCGGTCAGTGGAACGGGAACGGCTTGAAAAGCATTATGATGCAGGCGATGTCACCGGGCCGCGCGATGCCTATATCGAACAGGGACTGGCCGCCTATGAAAACAGCTTGCGGCGGCGGCTGATCTGGCTTGTCTTCGTCATTCCGACCGGTGTCGTCGTGGCGCTGGTCTGGATTCTGAACTTCAGTTGAGGCGAACATGCGCTTTTTGAAATGGTCTTTCTTCGGCATCCTGACGCTCTTTGTGCTGTCATTCCTGCACTACACGCTGCCGCAGCATGACATCGTCCGCATCGTGGGGACCGAAAACCGGCGCATGGATCTGGGCGAAAACAGTTGGTTCTGGGCCGCGCCGGATGTGGGCACGGGATCGGGTGCCAGCCGTGACGTGTTCTTCATCAACGCTGTCTTTCCCAACGGCAAGACGATGGAATACCGCAATGAAGATACCGGTTGGGGATGGCCGCCCTATTTCAAGATGAACTCCTCATCGATGAACACCGGGGCAAAGGAGCTGCAATCCACCGCCGCCGCGCCGAAATGGGTGGCGGTCACGCATTACGGTTGGCGCAATCAGTTGTTCACGATCTTTCCCAACGTGATCGCCCTGCGTCAGGTCGAAGGCCCGGATACGCGCATCATTCCGTGGGTCAATATCGTGATCTTCACGCTCTTGGCCGGGATCATCTTCATGGCGCGCCGGATGTGGCTGCAATTTCGCGAACGGATGATCGAACCCGCGGTGATCGAGGCGCAGGAAACGCTGGATCACATCGATGCGCGGGCCGACCGCGCCAAGGCCGGGATCAGCGGTTGGTTCGCCCGCACCTTCCGTCGGAAATAGGAATACATTCGAAGCCAGCGTTTGTGGCTTCATCTTGGAAAAAATACCCAAATCCACCGGTTAAGTTGCGCGACCGGCCCGGATCAGATCGGCCGCGTGTTCCGCGATCATGATGGTGGGCGCGTTGGTGTTACCGCCGATCAGGCGCGGCATGACGCTGGCATCCACCACCCGCAGCCCGGCAATCCCGCGAACCCGCAGGTCCGGCCCGACCACTGCCCCGTCATCCTGCCCCATCCGGCAGGTGCCAACCGGGTGATAGATCGAATCGGCGCGGGCGCGGATATCGGCCCTGATCGCGGCATCGCTGCCATCATGCGGGTAAAGCCGCTTTCCGCGCCATGGGGCAAGCGGTGGGGCGGCCATGGCCTGTTCCATCACCCGAACGCCGGCAACCAGTGTCTCAAGATCGCGCGGGTCTGACAGGAAGTTCGGGTCAATCCGCGGCGGGCTGGCAGGATTGGCATCCCTCAGCCCGACACGGCCCCTGCTATGCGGGCGCAGCACGCAGACATGGGCCGAAAACCCATCGGCAAGGTGGATGCGGCGCATGTGGTCATCCACGATGGCGATGACGAAATGGGCTTGCAGATCAGGGCGTTGCAATCCGGGGCGAGAATGGAAGAAGGCGCAGCCCTCCGCACCCGGCGTGGTCAGAACGCCCGTCCCCTCGCGTTGAAACGGCCCAAAGCCCCGGATCAGCCGCATCAGCCCGCCCGGGTTGAACCCCACGACGTCGCGCCGCAGCGACCGCCAGATCAGCGTATGATCCAGATGATCCTGTAAGTTCTGCCCGACGCCCGGCAGGGCGTGCTGCACCGCGATGCCATGCTGGCGCAGTTCATCCTCTGGCCCGATTCCCGACAGCATCAGCAGCTGCGGCGATCCGATAGCGCCTGCCGACAGGATCACCTCGCGCCGCGCTGTCAGGGTCAGGCGGCGGTTTTTGTGCCGCAGGATCAAACCCTTGGCGTGGCGACCCTCGATCACGATCCGCTCGGCCAGTGCGTTGGTCAGAACCGTCAGGTTTGGGCGATCCGTCACCGGGTGCAGAAAGGCCGCCGCCGCCGAACAGCGGCGGCCCTTCCGCGCACCCTTATGAAACTGGGTGACCTGAAACAGCCCTGCCCCGGCCTGTTCGGGGCCGTTGAAATCATTGTTCTCAAGGATTTTCTGCTCGGCCATCGCCTGAACGAAGGCATTGGTGATGGCATGCGGGCTGTGCTGATCGGTCACCTGCAAGGGGCCGCCCGCGCCGTGCAGGGCGGATGCGCCGCGGGAATTTCCCTCTGATTTCAGAAAGTAAGGCAGAACGGATTGCCAATCCCAACCCTCGGCACCCAGATCGGCCCATTCGTCATAATCCGAGGGATGGCCGCGCACATAAAGCATGGCGTTGATGGCGGACGATCCGCCCAGCGCCTTGCCGCGGGGTTGATAGCAGACCCGGTCGTTCAGATGGCGTTGCGTTTCCGTGTCAAAGGCCCAGTTGTTCAGTTTGGGTTTGCCCCGGACCATGGTCACAACCATGGCGGGGATGTTGATCAGAAAGGATTTCCCCTGACCCCCGGCCTCGATCAGGCAGACGGAAACAGCAGGATCTTCGGACAGGCGCGCGGCGAGGACTGATCCCGCCGAACCGCCACCCACGATGATATAGTCATAGTCCATACTGTACTCCTTGCGCGAAGGTTAAGAGACGGGAGGCCGGCAGGGAAGCGTGACGTGACGGCGATGGCGGCTGTGCCGCTGGCTGTGCAGACGATGGTGCAGCAGGCCGTATGCACGCAGCGCGCGGATCCGTTGCCAGTTGTTCAGGTTAATGTCGGTTCACAGGGCGGTGGGGAGGCGTTTTCTGCCGCAGAAAACGCGACGGAAAATGACGCATTTTCCGGGGCGCCTGGGCTTCACAGGGTGGGAGGGTGGAGGCGTTGGAGTTGGGTATTTGGGCCAAGATGAAAGGGGCGCCATTGCCGACTTGACCGGGGCCACTGCTGCGGCTTGGGGGCGGACAACCTGCCCGCCTTGATACAGGCGACCTGGCAGGACGCCTGTTCGTTTTCTGCATCAGAAAACGGCGCGGAAAATGCGCCATTTTCCGCTTTTGCAACAGGTCAGCCGCGCAGGCTTCCGCCGGTGGCCTTGGTCACCTTTTCGATGACCTTGGCGGAAACCGCTTCAATCTCGGCTTCGGTCAGGGTCTTGTCGACTGGTTGCAGGCGCACCGTCAGGGCGATGGATTTCTTGCCCGGTCCCATCTGCGCCTCGGCCTTTTCGCCGGTGAACTGATCAAAGAGGCGGACGCTTTCGATCAGCGCCTTGTCGGCCCCCTGTGCGGCGTTGAGCGCTGTCAGCGCCTCGACCCCCTTATCCACCACAAAGGCGAAATCGCGTTCCACCGCCTGCAGGTCGCTGATGGCCAGCGCGGGCCGCGTGGGGGTTTTCGTCTTGGGCTGCGGGACATTGGCCACAAGGATGGTGAAGGCCACGGCAGGACCCTTTACCCCCAGCGCGGCGAGAACGCGGGGATGCACTTCGCCAAAGGTGGCCAGAGTGTTGGGGCCAAGGCCGATATTGCCCGACCGGCCCGGATGCCACCATGGGGCCACCTTGCGGTTGATCTGAACGCGGGCGGGCGCGGCGAGGGCGGCCAGCACCGCCTCGGCATCGGCCTTGGCGTCGAACACATCCACCGGGCGGCGGCTGGCAAAGGGATCGCGCGGGGCGGTGTGGCCGACCAGCAGGCCGGTGGCTTGCAGATGCTGTTCGCCCGGTTCACCGCCCTGGAAAGCGGGGCCGATTTCACACAGTGCCAGATCGGCGAAACCGCGCGCCTGATTGCGGGCTGCGGCGCGCAACAGGCCGGGCAGCAGATCGGGGCGAAGGTGGGTCATTTCCGACGAGATCGGGTTGTCCACCCGCACGGCATCCGTGCCGCCACCGAACAGGGCCGCGGCCTCGGCATCGATGAAGCTATAGGTGACACATTCATTGTAACCCAGCGCGGCCAGCGTGCGGCGGGCTGCTTTTTCGCGCATCTGTTGCGGCGTCAGGATCGGCTTGGGCACGCCCGGCGCAGAGCGGCGCAGGGGTTTGCCTTCCAGCTTGGTCAGGCTGGCGATGCGGGCGACTTCCTCGACCAGATCGGCCTCGCCCAGGATATCGGGCCGCCATGTGGGGGGCGTGGCCATGTCGCCGTTCAGGGTGAAACCCAGAGCTTCCAGGGTGCGGCGCTGTTCGGATTCGGGGATGTCCATCCCGACAAGCGAGATCACGCGGGCCGGGTTCAGCCGATAGGCGCGGGCGGTGTCGGGGACCGCGCCATCCATGGCGATGTCCGAGGCTTCGCCACCGCACAGATCAAGGATCATCTGCGTGGCAAGGTCCAGCCCCGGCAGGGTGAAGGCGGGATCAACGCCGCGTTCAAAGCGGTAGCGGGCATCGGAGTTGATCTTCAGCGCGCGGCCCGTGGCGGCGATGGTGATCGGATCCCAGAAGGCGGATTCGAGGAAAACGTCGGTGGTGGATTCGGTACAGCCCGAGATTTCACCGCCCATGATCCCGGCCAGGGATTCCGGGCTGGTGTCATCGGATATCAGCATCATGCCGGGTTGCATCGCATAGGTCTTGCCATCCAGCGCCAGCAACTCCTCGCCGCCCTGCGCCGGGTGGATACGCAGCGCGCCTGTCACCTTGGCTGCGTCGAACACATGCAGCGGGCGGTTCAGGGCAAAGGTGAAGAAGTTGGTGATATCGACCAGCGTCGAGATGGGGCGCAGGCCGATCGCCATGAGACGGGCCTGCAGCCAGGCGGGCGAGGGGCCGTTGGTGACACCCCGGATCAGGCGGCCGGCGAAAAGGGGGCAGCCCTTGGATTTGAGTTCGGGCGCAATCTCCACCCGGATCGGGCAGGGGAAGCCGCCCTTGATGGCGGGGATCGGCAGCGGTTTCAGCGTGCCAAGCCCGCGCGCGGCCAGATCCCGCGCGATCCCGCGAACACCCAGCGCATCGGGGCGGTTGGGGGTGATCTTGATATGGATCATCGTATCGACAGAAGCCGGGCGGTGTTCTGCCAGCCAGTCGACAAAACGCTGGCCGACCTCGCCCGAGGGCAGTTCGATGATGCCGTTATGTTCGTCGGACAGTTCCAATTCGCGTTCCGACGCCATCATCCCATGGGATTCGACGCCCCTGATCTTTCCCACGCCCAGCGTTACGTCGATGCCCGGCACATAATCGCCCGGCTTGCACAGCACCACGGTGATTCCCGCGCGGGCGTTGGGGGCGCCGCAGACGATCTGCTTTTCGCCCTCATCCGTCAGCACGCGGCAAACGCGCAGCTTGTCGGCATCGGGGTGCTGTTCGGCATGCAGAACCTTGGCGATGGTAAAGGGGGCCAGCCTGGCGGCGGGGTTGGTGACATCCTCGACCTCCAGCCCCAAATCGGTGAGGGCGTAGAGGATGGCATCCAGCGGGGCCTCGGTGTCGAGGTGATCCTTGAGCCAGGAGAGGGTGAATTTCATCGTGCCGGTCCCTTCGGAAGTGCAGGGCAGGGATTAGCGCAAAGGCGCGGCGAGGGGAAGGTGGGGGTGGGGTTTCCAATCTGGAAACGGGTTGTTCTGGCCGTGCCTGTCATGGGGCGCTTAAGTGCCACATTTTGGAACCGTATGGATGGCATCCCTTCGCCCATGGACCCGATGTTTAAAGTACCCGACCAAACCCGCCGTGTCCCGGCATGGCGACTGATCCTGATCATGGGCCTGTCGCTGCTTGCGCTGCTGCTTCTGTTTATCTGAGGCCGTGCCGCCACTTGAAAACGCAGAAAGCCCCGCCTTGGCGGGGCTTTCCATTATCTGTGACAGGATGGATCAGCGGCTGAGGCCGCCCGGCAGATCAGGCATGTCCAGCGCGGCAAAGCCGTAATGGCGCAGCCAGCGCAGATCGGATTCAAAGAAGGCGCGCAGGTCGGGGATGCCGTATTTCAGCATGGCGATGCGGTCGATCCCCATGCCGAAGGCGAAGCCCTGCCATTGGGTCGGGTCCACGCCTGCGGCTTGCAGAACCTTTGGGTGAACCATGCCGGAGCCGAGGATTTCCATCCACTTGTCGCCTTGGCCGATCTTCAACTGACCGCCTTCCCAGGAGCAGCGGATATCCACCTCGGCCGAGGGTTCGGTGAAGGGGAAGTGGCTGGCGCGGAAGCGCAGTTCGACAGAGGGCACCTCGAAATAGGCGCGGCAGAATTCTTCCAGAACCCATTTCAGGTTGGCCATGCTGATGTCGCGGTCAATGGCCAGACCTTCGACCTGATGGAACATCGGGGTATGGGTCTGGTCCATGTCCATGCGATAGACGCGGCCGGGGGCGATAACGCGGATGGGTGCGCCCTGTTCTGTCATGGCGCGGATCTGGACCGGGCTGGTATGGGTGCGCAGCACATGCGGCGGACGGGCATCATCCGGCGCACGGTGCATGAAGAAAGTGTCATGTTCCTGCCGCGCGGGGTGTTCGGGCGGAATGTTCAGCGCATCGAAATTGTACCAGTCGGATTCGACCTGCGGGCCTTCGGCCACCGCAAAGCCCATGTCGGCGAAGATGGCGGTCAGTTCTTCCATCACCTGGCTGACAGGGTGGATCGTGCCGCGCGGGCGCGGCCGGCCGGGCAGCGTGACATCCAGCCATTCTGTACGCAGCCGTTCGTCCAGCGCGGCGTCGGCAAGGCCCGCCTTGCGGGCGCGCAGCGCGGCGTCAATCTCATCCTTCAGCACGTTCAGCATGGCACCGGCGGCCTTGCGGGCGTCAGGCTCCATCTTGCCAAGGGTGGCCATCATGGCGCTGATTTCGCCCTTCTTGCCAAGGGCCGCGACGCGCACCTCTTCCAGCGCGGATTCATCCGCGGCCGTGGCAACGGCGGTCAGATACTTGGCCTTGAGCGTGTCTAGCCCGTCCATGAAAGCCTCCTGAGGGTGCGGAGGGGTGGTAGCGGGAAGGAACCCGCGATGCAAGGGGAAGGGGCCGGGGGAAAGGAAGGGAAGGCGGGGCCTTCCCCGTGCCTGTAGATCAGTCGCGCATGGCTGCGGCGATGCGTGCGCCGATGGCGGCGCTGCCCTTGGGCGAAGGGTGGATCATGTCCTCTTGATGCAGCGACGGGTCGCCATGTGGCACAAGGTCCGACATGGGCAGGAACGTCACCCCGGCATCGCGTGCCGCCATGCGGGCGAGGCGACGGTCCAGTTCATCACCATAGGGGCGGCAGGCGCGGACGGGGGTATAAAGCCCCGGATTGCGCAGATAGCCCGCATAGACAACCTTTGCCCCGCTTTGACGGATGCGCGACACAAGCTCGGGGATCGCGCCGCCGGTGCCATCCTTGTTGACCAGCCGGTCCACCATGCCGTTGCACATCCCGCAGCCGCAGCCGAACAGCAGGTCATTGCCGCCGCCATTGATCACCACCCAATCCCAGTGTCCGGCCTTGAACTGCGCAGGCAAGCGCAGCCCCGCCGCGCCCGAGATGGGCAGGTAATAGAAATAGCGCGATGCGAGCACCGATTTGTCGATGACCTCTTCGCCCAACTGCTGTTCGATGGCATTGGCGACAGCCCGGCCCGATGTCCGGTTGGCCGCCATCATGGAATCGCCCATCAGCAGGATGCGGGCATCCTTGCTGCTGGCGGTGACAGTTTCCCCGCAGCCAAGCAGCAGGAAAAGGGAAAGAAGGGCAATCAGGGGGCGCAGCATCATGAAAGGTCTTTCAGGCAAATGGTTCGCGCACAGGTTGCGGGCGAAGTGCGGAAGGATAAAGGCAAAGCTGGGGAAACAAGATGCCATCACGCATGAAAGCGAAGATCGGGGCTGCAATCAAGGAGTGCGGTCCGTGCAATTTTGCGATCCCCTCCCGTGGCGCGGCAAAGGAAAGAACGGACGTTTCTCCGGAAGGTTTACACCGCCTCGGCCAACTGTTTGTTGCCCATAGCGGTGCTGGCCATTGCGCAGCAAAAAGGCCGCCCGAGGGGCGGCCTTTTCAAAAATTTGCAGTCTGACCCGGTTGGATCAGGCCAGCGCGGCCTTGGCCTGCGCGGCAATGGCGTTGAACGCTTCGGGTTCGTGCACGGCCAGATCGGCCAGAACCTTGCGGTCCACCTCGATCCCGGCTTTCGCCAGACCGTTGATGAACTTGGAATAGGTCATCTCAAGATCGAACAGCCGCACGGCCGCGTTGATACGCTGGATCCACAGCGCGCGGAAGTTGCGCTTGCGGGTCTTGCGGTCGCGGGTGGCGTACTGGTTGGCCTTGTCGACTGCCTGGGTGGCGGTACGGAAGTTGCGCGAACGCGATCCGTAATAGCCGGCAGCGGCCTTGATGACTTTGCGGTGACGGGCGTGGGTCACGACACCGGATTTGACGCGGGACATCTGGTGTTCTCCTTACCGGTCGTAGGGCATGTACTTCTTGACGATCTTGCTGTCCGAGGGGGACAGCAGCATCGTGCCGGAAGCATCGCGAATGAACTTTGTCGTGCGCTTGATCATGCCGTGGCGCTTGCCGGCGACGCCGGCCTTCGCCCGACCGGAGGCCGTGAAGCTGAAACGCTTCTTCGCCGCCGACTTGGTCTTCATCTTGGGCATTTCCATCTCCGTGGTTGCAGGCGCGACTCGGCATGCCACTTTGGCCGGACGCGCGGGTATCGCAAGGTGGGCCGTATAGGCGGGGCAGGGCCGGGGTGCAAGGGGAAAAGCGGCGGCTGTCAGGGCAGATAGCGGCCCAGCACCTCGAAGAACAGCTGCGGCAGGGCGGCGGGGTTAAGCCCATGATTGCCGCTGATCATGCCCCAGGCCGCCATGCCGATGCCCAGCAGGAGCCCAAACCCGGCAACCAAAGGCGGGCGGTCGTCGATCAGCGCGGATAACAGCGACGGGATGGACACGGCCAGCATGACCAGCCCAAGGATGAGAAGAAGGTCGTAATCCATGCTGCCACCTGCACCTTGCCCCAAGGGCCACCACCAGCAAAGCCTTGCAGGAAGCGGCTGTGCTATCAAGCCACTGCGTGGGAGCAGGCGCGTCGCGCTGTGGCGTTAGAACAGCAACGCGCGGAAAACGCGGCCAAAGGCGGGCGGGATGTCATTCAGCGCATAGCCTGACGGGTGCCGCGCCATCGCGAGGCCGATCAGCACCACGCCCGTCAGGCCGATGATCGCGCCAAAACGGGGCGCGCGATCTTCGGTCCAGGCGTTCAAAAGCGACGGTATGGCCAGCACGGCCAGAATGATGCCCAGCACTAGCGACAGATCGTTGGTATTGACCATCCAAGCACCCCAAAGCTGAAGCGGCCCGCATACTGGATGCGGGCCGCTTCAGTTTACTCGGGATCGGCCTTGTAGATCAATCTTTCGTCGCAGGGCGCAACGCGCAGGATGTTGGTCGTTCCCTGCACGTTGAACGGGACGCCTGCGGTCAGCACGATCTGATCTTTTTCCGACGCAAAGCCATAGGTGCGGGCGGCGCGCACGGCGGCGATGACGGCGCCTTTGAAGCGGTCCTGCTCCTCTGCGATCACGCAATGCGCGCCCCAGGTCAGCGACATGCGCCGCGCAGTTTCGATCAACGGCGTCAGCGCGATGATCGGAACGCGGGGGCGTTCACGGGCGACAAGGGCGACAGTGGTGCCCGATTGCGAGAAACAGCAGATCGCCTTGATGTCCGCGCTTTCGGCAATTTCACGCGCTGCGGCAACGATACCGTCGGCGACAGAGGTACGGTTCACGGCGCGGCTGGCTTCGATGATCTGACGATAGACCGGGTCGCTTTCCACGCTGATCGCCACGTTGTTCATCGTGGTGACAGCCTCGATCGGATATTTCCCGGCCGCCGATTCCGCCGACAGCATGATGGCATCGGCGCCTTCATAAATGGCGGTCGCCACGTCCGATACCTCGGCCCGGGTGGGCATGGGCGATTCGATCATGGATTCCAGCATCTGGGTAGCAACGATCACCGGCTTTGCTGCCGCGCGCGCGCCGCGCACCAGTTTCTTCTGGATCGGGGGCACGGAATAGACGGGCAGTTCCACGCCCAGATCGCCGCGCGCCACCATGATGCCGTCGGACACGGCAAGGATGGCGTCATAGGCCTTTACCGCGGCGGGCTTTTCGATCTTGGACAGGATCGCTGCGCGGCCCTTTGCCAGATCGCGGGCTTCGATAACATCCTCCGGGCGCTGCACAAAGGACAGCGCCAGCCAGTCCACGCCCAACTCGCAGGCGAATTCCAGATCCTTGCGGTCCTTGTCCGACAGCGCCGCCAGCGGCAGCAGCACATCAGGGACGTTCACGCCCTTGCGGTTGGAAATCGTGCCACCCACGGTGACAGTGCAATTGGCGAAATCCTTGCCGCAGGTATCGACGCGCAGGCGGATCTTGCCATCGTTGACCAACAGCGATGATCCGGGTTCCAGCGCAGCGAAAATCTCGGGATGCGGCAGTTGCACGCGGGTGATGTCACCCGGCGTGGGGTCAAGATCCATGCGGAAGGCCGCGCCTTCGACCAGTTCCTCGCCCGCCGGGTTGGCAAAGGCACCAACGCGCAGCTTCGGCCCCTGAAGATCGGCCAGAATGGCGATGGGGCGGCCGGTATCGGCCTCAACCTGACGGATGATGACATGCCGCGCACGGATATCGTCATGCGTGCCATGCGACATGTTCAGGCGGAACACATCGGCCCCCGCCTCGAACAAGGCGCGGATTGTTGCGTAATCATTTGAGGCCGGTCCAAGCGTGGCCACGATCTTGACGTTCCGAAGGCGTCTCATATGCCTCGTTCCTTATGTAATTCTTCATTTTGTCGTGGGCCGCGCGTGTTATGGCCCAATCGGTGGTTTGCCGCAACTGGCGCTTTTCCTTTCGTCAGAATAAATGACGAATTCATGAAAGCGCCAAAGGAAACCGGGTGTGAGTGCCTATCGGATCAACGGAGAGGATCGGTCGGGGCGGTGGCTGGTCACCTGTGACCATGCTTCAAACCGCGTGCCGGACTGGGTGGCGGGCGGTGATCTGGGCATCGGACCTGCGGATATGGGCCGCCACATCGCCTATGACGTCGGCGCGGCGGGGTTGGCCGAGGCCTTGGGTGCAGGGCTGGACAGCCCCGTGATCCTGTCGGATTTCAGCCGTCTGGTGATCGACCCGAACCGGGGCGAGGATGACCCGACACTGGTGATGAAGCTGTATGACGGCACGATCATCCCGGCGAACCGGCATATCGATGCGGCGGGCGTGACAGAGCGGCTGGACCGCCTGCACCGCCCCTATCACGATGCGCTGGCGCGGTTGGCGGGGCGACGGCCGGATGTGGTGATCCTTGCCATCCATTCCTTTACCCCCTGCCTGAAGGGCCGCGCACCGCGCCCGTGGCATGTGGGGGTGCTTCATTCGCATCTGGACGAACGCCTGTCGCGCGCCCTGATCAACAGGTTGCGGGCCGAGCCCGACCTGTGCATCGGCGATAACGAGCCCTATTCCGGCCACCTGCCCGGCGATGCCATCGACCGCCACGCGTTGCAGCACGGGCGGCTGAATACGCTGGTCGAATTGCGCAATGACCTGATCGCCAATCCGGCGGATCAGGCGGCATGGGCGGCGCGGCTTGTGCCCATGTTGCAGGATGCGCTGGCCCGCACGGCACTGTAACGGCGCGACAATCCGAAACGATTACCCGCTGTGGGGCGGATTGTTTCCCCGCCGCCGTCAGTGTGCGGGTGGATTTGACTCACGTTCCTGATTCCATGTTACCACAGCCGGGTTTAGTGTTTTGTGCGAGTGAGATCATGGGTTTGCTTTTGCTGCTTTCGGCGGTGCCATTGGTGCTGTTTGGTGTGTTCGGCGGGGGTGACGATGATCCGGCCCCGCAAACCGATGATGGGGATGACACCTCGGATGTCCGGGTTGGCGGTTCCGGCAACAACAACCTCGAAGGCGATGGCGGGGATGATCTGCTGGCCGGCTTCGCGGGGGATGATACCCTGACGGGCCGGGAGGGGGCGGATCTGCTGGTCGGTGATACCGGCGATGATGTGGTTCTTGGCGGCGAGGGTTCCGACCTGCTCTTGGGTGGCCGAGGAGAGGATCTTCTGCAAGGTGGGGCCGGGGATGACCTGCTGGTCGGCGGTCAGGACGAAGACCGCCTGGAAGGCGAGGGCGGTAACGATATCCTGATTGATACCTCTGGCAGCGCCGAACTGTTTGGCGGTGCGGGCAATGACACGCTGATCGGGCTGAACATTGGCAATGACAGGCAGTTGCTTGAGGATGTGACGGAGTTGGACACCGACGCCTTCCTGTCCGAGGTCGAGGCGCAGTTTGGGCCGCAGTCAGACACGTTCAACCGGATGCTTCTGCGAAACCTCTTGCCGTTGGACGACGCGCCAAGCTTTGACACGATGTCGGGTGGCACCGGGGATGACCTGCTGGTCGGGGATGCAGGGGATGTGATGACGGGCGGGTCTGGGGCGGATGTGTTTTCCGCGGTGACCCCGGCCACGCCGGTTGCCCCGGCCGATCCGGCCTTCGGGCAGGTAGTGCGGGTGACGGATTTCAACCCGGCCGAGGACCAGCTTGAGGTGCAGGCCCAGGCGCAAGGCAATGTCGCCATCGCGGTTCAGCAACGCAGTCAGGGTGCCATGGTCACCGTGAACGGGATTGATACCGCCTTACTGGTGGGGTTGCGCGCCGATCAGTTGAACGTGAATGACATCACGCTGACGCGGCTCTAGGACGCAGGCGGGGGCAGGCCGGATCGGGGGGCTGGTTCTTTCGGCCAAGGCGCGGCACTCTTGCAGATAACCTAAGGGAGTGCCGCCATGACCAACGCCCAGATTGCCCCGCAGATCGACGATGCCACGATGCAGGCGCTGGAAGCGGCGGCCTATCGCCGCCTGCGCGACCATCTGCAAACGCGGACGGATGTGCAGAACATCGACCTGATGAACCTTGCCGGTTTCTGCCGCAACTGCCTGAGCCGCTGGATGGCCGAGGCTGCAGCCGAGGCCGGCGTGCCGCTGGGCAAGGAGGATGCCAAGACGCTGGTCTATGGCATGCCCTATGATGACTGGAAGGCCCTGCATCAGGCCGAGGCGTCCGAGGGCCAGAAGGCCGCCTTTACCGAGTCGTTCAAGACGCACGGCTAGGGGTTGGATTGGGCGGGCAACTGCAGCTGTTGCCGGAATCGGCGAAAGTGTCGGGCGATTCTGCCGATTGTTCATAAATGGTGAACAGTGCCGCGATTTTGCCAAAATTCCTTTGTCGCGGCATGATTCTCGGGCAAAGTAGGGCGATGAATTACCAGTCCGGAGTTTTGAGTTATGAGTGCCTTGTTGTTGTTGCTGGCCCTGCCCTTGGCGGCCCTTGCGAGCGCCTTTGATGGCCCGTCCTCCGACGATGATGATCCGGAGCAGGCTGACAAGGCCGATGACGGGGATGCCCTGCAGGTTTCGGCACTGAACGCAGAGGCGGATGGAACCGTGCTGCGCGGCACCAACGGGGCGGATCGTCTGTTCGGGCTTTTGGGCGATGACACCCTGATCGGGTCGGGCGGCGCGGATGCGATGCAGGGCGGCGCAGGGAATGACAATATCTTTGGCGGGGAGGGCAATGACACCGGTCTTGGCGGCGAAGGCAACGATGTGCTTGTCGGTGGGCTGGGCAACGACTCGCTGGATGGCGGCACGGGGGCGGATCGGGTCTTCGGTGGGGCAGGCAATGATCTGGTAAGCGGTGGGGCCGGGCGTGACAGCCTGTTCGGCACCGATGGGGCGGATACGCTGCTAGGTGGGGATGACGGTGACATACTCAGCGGGGGACGGGGTATCGACTCGCTTTATGGCGGGAGTGGTGCCGACACCGTAACGATGTTCAACGATAGCGGGGCAGACCGGGTGTTCCTTGGGGATGGGGATGACCTGCTGGCGGGTGCACCTGCGGCGACGGGTTTCCTTGGGCGCGGCGGAGCGGGCAATGACGCGATGACCGGCGGTCAGGGCGCAGATACGCTCTTCGGCGAATTGGGCAATGACACGCTGACCGGGAATGGCGGGAATGACGAATTGTCCGGTGGTTTTGGTGATGACCGCATCTTCGGCGGGGCCGGAAATGATCTGATGGACGGGGCGAGCGAGGATGACAGCCTTGCCGCAGGGTCAGGGAACGACACGGTGCTGGGCGGGGCAGGGAATGACAACGTCTTTGGCAATCTTGGCGATGATCTGCTGAGCGGTGATGATGGCAATGACCGCATGTGGGGCGGTGACGGCAACGACCGGATGACCGGGGGCGAGGGAGCTGATGCGCTGCGCGGCGAGGCTGGCAATGACAGTCTGCAGGGTGGAGCCGGGGCCGACACGCTGGACGGTGGGGCGGGCAATGACAGCCTGTCCGGCGGGGATGGAAATGACGTCATCGATGGCGCAAGCCTGCCCTCTGGCACACAAGGCGGCCTGTCCGGAACGGATACGCTGGATGGCGGGGCCGGGAATGACATCATCCGCGCCGATGCCGGGGATCGCGTGACGCTTGGCGCCGGGTCGGATGCGCTGTTCGCGGCGAATGCGCAAAACATGGTGGTGACGGATTTCAGCCCGGCCAACGATAGGATCGAGATCGGCTTCAGTGGAAGCGTCCAGCCGGTGCTGGCCTTGCAGCAGGTAGAGGGCGCCGTGATCGTGCAACTGGACGGGCAGCCTGCGCTGCGCCTCGAAGGACAGACCCTTGCATCCATGCAGGGCGTGACCTTTACCTTTGCGCGGTTAGCGGCCTGATGTGGGGGGTGGCGGTCAGACCGCCACCTTGCGCATTTCTTCGATGTACAACTCGCGCAGGCGGGCCACTACTGGGCCGGGCTTACCTGCGCCCACGGGGTGGCCATCGATTTCCACGACGGGCATGACAAAGATCGTCGCGGCGGTGGCGAATGCCTCATCCGCGGCCTGTGCTTCGGCCACGGTGAAGGGGCGTTCCTCCACTTCGAACTGGGCCTCGGCGGCAAAGCGCAGCACGGCGGTGCGGGTGATGCCGTGCAGGATATCATTGGTCAGCTGCCGCGTGATGATGCGGTTGCCCTTGATGATATAGGCGTTGTTGGACGTGCCTTCGGTCACCACGCCATCCTGAACCATCCAGCTATCATCCACCCCGGCCTTCTTGGCCATCATCTTGGCCATCGACGGATAGAGAAGTTGCACCGTCTTGATATCGCGCCGACCCCAGCGGATATCGGGGACGGAAATCACCTTGAACCCGGTCTTTGCAGCGGGCGCATCGGCAAGGTTGGGGATGTTCTGGGTAAAGGCCACGATCGTGGGCTTCACGCTGTCATCGGGAAAGACAAAGGACCGGTCGCCGGGATTGCCGCGCGTGACCTGCAGGTAGATCATCCCCTGATCGATGCCGTTCAGGCGCACCAATTCGCGGTGCATCTCCAGCAATTCCTCATCGGAACAGGGGGGCTGCATATCCAGCTCTTCCAGACTGCGGTGCAGGCGGCGGGTATGGCCGTCGAAATCAATCAGCTTGCCATCCAGAACCGATGTCACCTCATAGACGCCATCCGCCATCAGAAAGCCCCGGTCGAACACGGAAACGGTGGCCTGATCTTCCGGCAGGTAGCTGCCGTTGACAAAGACGGTACGGGTCATGTGGGCCTCACAGCATTACGGTTTGAAAGGGTTTGGGGGCAGGGGGGCGCTGGGTCAAGGGGGGAATTGCGGGGCTGAGCGCGGCGTCGGTGTTGCGCCATGGTCTGTCCTGCCTTGCCGCCAGAGACCCCGGCCCGGGCTTGACCCGGGACCTCGGGGATGGGTGGAGGCGCCGGGCGGGGGCCGGGCGGGGTTTCCGGGGTCTGGCCTACCCCCACAGCGCCGCATCGGGCGGATGGACGCCCTGTTCATCATAGCGCAGCGCATCTTCCCTGTCCTGTGCCAGCAGCAGTGGACCGTCCAGATCGGTGAAGGCCGCGCCCTGTGCGGGCAGGGTCGCGGGGGCCATGGCGAGCGAGGTGCCGACCATGCAACCCACCATCAGGCCGAACCCTTGCGCGCGGGCGGTTTCGGCCATCAGCAGCGCTTCGGTCAGGCCGCCGGTCTTGTCGAGCTTGAGGTTGACCATGTCATACTTGCCCCGCAGCGCGGCGAGGCTGGCGCGGTCATGCGCGGATTCGTCGGCGCAGATCGGCAGGGGATGGGCGATTTCCGCCAGCAGGTCATCCGCCCCTGCAGGCAGCGGCTGTTCCACCAGCGCCACGCCAAGGCGGATCAGATGGGGGGCAAGGTGGGTATAGATTTCGGGTGTCCAGCCTTCGTTGGCGTCGATGATGATGGTGGCGCGGGGGGCACCGGAACGGACAGCCTCCAGCCGTGGCATGTCATCGGGGGTGCCGAGCTTGATCTTCAGGATCGGGCGGTGGGCATTTTCATGTGCCTGCGCGCGCATGGCGTCGGGGGTATCCAGCGACAGGGTAAAGGCCGTCACACGTGGCCCCGGTGCGGTCAGGCCGGCCAGTTGCCAGACGCGGTGCCCCGCTGCCTTCGCCTCCAAATCCCACAGCGCGCAATCCACCGCGTTGCGCGCCGCGCCGGGGGGAAGCGCATCTTGCAGCGCGGCGCGGGTGATGCCGTCTGGCAGGCTGGCGATCTGCGCCAGCACGCCTTCGACCGTTTCGCCGTAACGGGCATAGGGCACCGCCTCGCCCCGCCCGGTGATCCCGCCCCGCGTGACAGTGACGGTGATTACCCGCGCCTCGGTCTTTGACCCGCGCGAGATGGTAAAGGCGCGGGCAAGGGGAAAGGTTTCCAAGGTGGCGGTAATCATCGGGCGCTCCATCTGTCAGCGCCGAAAGGGCGGCAGGGCGGCGCGCCTGTCAAGCTGGCCATGCCCAATGCTGCACCTGCGAAAAGGCGCTTGCGCAGTGCGGCGCAAGAATATATCGCTGACGCCAATCAATTCGTAATATCATTGCGAGACCGGCCATGAGCTTCCGCCTTCAACCCCCCGCCCCCGCCCGCCCGAACCGCTGTCAGCTGTTCGGCCCCGGCTCGCGCCCGGCGATCTTTGCCAAGATGGCGGCAAGCGCGGCGGATGTGATCAACCTGGATCTGGAAGACTCGGTCGCACCATCGGACAAGGACATCGCACGCGCCAATGTGATCGAGGCGATTTCCGGCGTGGATTGGGGCCACAAGACGCTGAGCGTGCGGATCAACGGGCTGGATACGCCGTGGTGGTATCGCGATGTGGTGGACCTGCTGGAAAAGGGCGGCGAGCGGCTGGATCTGATCATGATCCCCAAGGTGGGCTGCGCCGAAGACCTCTATGCCGTCGATGCGCTGGTGACGGCGGTGGAACGCGCGATGGGGCGGACGAAACCTATCGGGTTTGAGGTCATCATCGAATCGGCGGCCGGGATTTCCCATGTCGAAGAGATCGCCAAAGGTTCCCCCCGCCTGCAGGCCATGAGCCTTGGCGCGGCGGATTTCGCGGCCAGCATGGGGATGCAGACGACCGGGATCGGCGGCACGCAGGAGAATTACTACATGCTGCGCGACGGAGCGAAGCACTGGTCGGACCCGTGGCATTGGGCGCAGGCGGCCATTGTCGCGGCCTGCCGGACGCATGGCATCCTGCCCGTCGACGGCCCCTTTGGCGATTTCAGCGATGATGAAGGGTTCCGCGCGCAGGCGCTGCGGTCGGCCACACTGGGGATGGTGGGCAAATGGGCCATTCACCCCAAACAGGTGACGCTGGCGAATGAGGTTTTCACCCCGTCCGATGCCGCCGTGGCCGAGGCGCGCGAGATTCTGGCTGCAATGGACGCTGCCAAGGCGCGGGGCGAGGGGGCCACCGTCTACAAGGGCCGTCTGGTGGATATCGCCAGCATCAAGCAGGCCGAGGTGATCGTGCGGCAGGCGGAATTGATCGCCGGTTGACCTAAGGTCAACGATGAATCGTTGACAGCCCGCCCGCAATGCGGGCAGGCTTTCCGAACCAAAGCGCGAAAATGCGCCGCTTTGAAAAGAACACCCGCGCTGCGACCAAGGGGAGAGGAGGCCCCTCGCAGCAAATGGGGAGGATGCACGCCCCGTGGCCCGGCCACGGGGCGCTGCTGTTTCTGGCACCCAAGCCGAAGCGGGTGCATAGTTCCCCGCACCGCCGCATTCCCGCCCCTGTCGACCGGAGAGTCCGGCCGCAACGCGGCGCAGTTTTCAATCATCCATATGAAAACGCGCGGAAAAATCCGGGATACTTCGGTAACCCCTGCACTTTTGCTAGCACGGGGGGAATTGGTCTTCCGGAGGGGTTCGATGCGGTTTCTGATCTGGGTTGGTGCGGTCTTGGTCTTGCTGGCAGGGCTGGTGGTCCTGGCGGGCTGGCTTTTGCCCGCCACCCGCGAAGGGCGGGCTGAGGTGGTGATCGCAGCAAAGCCTGCGCAGATTGTTGAGGTGATCGCCGATGTCGAGGCGCAAGTGGCTTGGCGCGAGGGGATTTCGAGCGTCGAGCGAACCGCTGATGGCTGGGTCGAGGTGACGGCGCGGGGTGAACGGATTTCTTTCATGACGGAGGAGATGGGAGAGGCGCGCATC
Source organism: Rhodobacter maris (assembly GCA_943369275.1). Taxonomy (GTDB): domain Bacteria; phylum Pseudomonadota; class Alphaproteobacteria; order Rhodobacterales; family Rhodobacteraceae; genus Paragemmobacter; species Paragemmobacter maris_A. The sequence continues at coordinate 55,669 of CALRMS020000002.1, forward strand.
CGCCTGCGCTTTTCCTCGGATGCCGGGTATTCGGGGACGTGGGAGGCGGTCCTGGTGCCAGAAGGGGACGGCGCGCGGATCGCCGTGGTGGAACGGGCGGAAATCCCTTCGCCGCTGGGCCGGATTCTGGCGCGGCTGTTCTTTGATCCGGAGGCCTTTGCCACCACATATCTTGCGGCACTGAAGGCGCGTGTAGAGGGGTGAAGATGACGGAGAAGAAAAAGAAACCGACCGACTGGCGCAAACGCTTTGGCGCGGCGAAAAACCCGCATGTGGTGATGCTGCATACCGATTTCGCCGGGGTGAAGGCAGGGAACACGATGCTGATCTCGTCCCCCGGGGAGATTGCGAATTATCTGGCGCGTATTCCGCAGGGTGAGACGCGAACGATAGACCGTTTGCGCAACGAATTGGCGCGCAAGGCGGGGGCCAATGCCATGTGCCCGGTGACCACCGCCATCTATCTACGCGTGGTGGCCGAGGTGGCGCTGGCCGATCTGGCCGAGGGCAAACCGCTGGATCAGGTGGTGCCGTTCTGGCGCGTGGTGCTGCCCGGCAGCAAGGTGGCGCAAAAACTCTCCTGCGGGCCGGACCATGTGGCGCATCTGATCGCGCTTGATCAGGGGTCGGCAAACGGCTGAACACGGCCCTATCACCCAAGGGCGAGTTGCATCTTGCGCCGCCTCTGGCCATATAGGGGCGTCCGTAAGGAGTGTGCCGCATGAACTATCTGGAATTTGAAAAGCCGCTGGCCGAAATCGAAGGCAAGGCGGAAGAGCTGCGCGCGATGGCGCGTACCAATTCCGGCATGGACGTGTCGAAAGAGGCCGACGCGCTGGACCGCAAGGCCGAGGTGCTGCTGAAGGACCTCTACAAGGATCTGACGCCCTGGCGGAAATGTCAGGTGGCGCGCCACCCGGACCGGCCGCATTGCAAGGATTACATCGACGCGCTGTTCACCGAATACACCGCGCTGGCGGGTGACCGGAACTTTGCCGATGACCATGCGGTGATGGGCGGCCTTGCGCGGTTCAACGATCAGCCGGTGGTCATCATCGGCCATGAAAAGGGCAATGACACCAAGACCCGGATCGAGCGGAATTTCGGCATGGCGCGGCCCGAAGGATACCGCAAAGCGATCCGCCTGATGGATATGGCGGACCGGTTCCGTCTGCCGGTGATCACGCTGGTGGATACCCCCGGCGCCTATCCCGGCAAGGGCGCGGAAGAGCGCGGTCAGGCCGAGGCGATTGCAAGGTCGACCGAGAAATGCCTGCAGATCGGCGTGCCGCTGATTTCCGTCATCATCGGTGAGGGCGGGTCTGGCGGCGCGGTGGCCTTTGCCACCGCCAACCGCGTGGCGATGCTGGAACATTCCGTCTATTCCGTGATCTCGCCCGAAGGATGTGCGTCGATCCTGTGGAAGGACGCCGAGAAGATGCGCGAAGCCGCCGAGGCGCTGCGCCTGACGGCGCAGGATCTGCAAAAGCTGGGCGTGATCGACCGGATCATCAAGGAACCGCTGGGCGGCGCGCAACGTGGGCGCAAGGAAACGATCGAGGCCGTGGGCAAGGGCATCGAGGCGATGCTGAAAGATCTGTCGGGCAAGAAGCCCGACGCGCTGATCAAGGACCGCCGGACAAAATTCATCGACATGGGGTCGAAAGGGCTGGCCGCGTGAATGCCTGGCTGATCGTTCTCATCGCGGGGCTGCTGGAAACCGGTTGGGCGCTGGGCTTGAAATATTCCGACGGGTTTTCCAAACCCATCCCTTCGGTTCTGACGATCCTTGGTGCCATTGCCTCTTTCTGGCTCTTGTCCATCGCGATGAAGGAATTGCCCGTGGGCACGGCCTATGCCGTCTGGGTGGGCATAGGGGCTGTGGGCACCGCGATCATGGCGGTGTTTCTGTTCGGCGATCCGGTCAGCCTGTGGCGGGTGATCGGGATCCTGCTAATCGTGGCCGGGATCATCGCGCTCAAATTCGCCTGACGGTGCGGGTGGAGAGTGTGGATTTTGGGTATTTGGGCCAAGATGAAGCCGTAAGGCCAAGAAAAAGGGGCGGCCCGGAAGCCGCCCGATAAAGTCGCGATGAAAAAGGTTCAGGCTGCCGCGCGTTGGCCCGACAGGACGCGTGCCACGGTTTCGCCCATGGAAGACGGGTTCGGCGCGATGGTGATGCCGGCGGCGGACAGGATTTCCACCTTTTCCTGCGCGCTTTCGCCAAAGGCGGAAATGATCGCCCCGGCATGGCCCATCTTGCGGCCTTTGGGGGCCGACAGGCCAGCGATATAGGCCACGACCGGTTTGGTCATGTGATCGCGGGCATAGACCGCCGCCTCTGCCTCTTGCGGGCCGCCGATTTCGCCGATCATCATGATGGCATCGGTTTCCGGATCAGCCTCGAACAGTTCCAGAATGTCGCGGAAGGATGATCCGTTGATCGGATCGCCGCCGATGCCCACCGAGGTGGAGATGCCGATCCCAAGCGCTTTCATCTGGGAGGCCGCCTCATATCCCAGCGTACCGGAGCGGCCCACGATGCCCACACGGCCGGGCATGTAGATATGCGGCGGCATGATGCCCATGAACCCCTTGCCGGGTGAGATGATACCCGCGCAGTTCGGCCCGATCAGGCGCATCTTCCGTTCGGCGGGATAGCGTTTCAGGAAACGCTTCACCTTCATCATGTCCTGGCTGGGGATTCCGTCGGTGACGCAGACGGCGGTTTTGATGCCCGCATCCGCCGCTTCCATGATGGCATCCGCGGCAAAGGGCGGCGGCACGAAAACGAGCGAGGCTTCCGCCCCCGTCGCCTCTACCGCTTCGCGCACTGTGTTGAACAGCGGGCGGCCCAGCAGCGATTCGCCGCCCCGGCCGGGGGTGACGCCGCCCACGACGTTTGTGCCGTGCTTGATCATGTCTTCGGCATGGAACTGGCCAATGCGGCCCGACATGCCCTGCACGATGACGGGGGTCTTTTCGGTGATGAGAATGGCCATGACGGTTCCCCCTTACGCGGCGAGTTTGTGACGGGTGGCGACGGCCTTTTCAGCGGCGTCGGCCAGCGTGTTGGCGGTGATGAGGGGCAGGCCGGAATCCTGAATGATCCGGTTGCCTTCATCGACATTGGTGCCCGCCAGACGCACGACCACCGGCACGGTCAGACCCAGTTCGCGGTAGGCCTGCACCACACCCTGCGCGACCCAGTCACAGCGGTTGATGCCTGCGAAAATGTTCACAAGGATCACGCTGACATTGCGGTCGGCCAACACCGTGCGGAAGGCGCGGACGACGCGTTCGGGCGAGGCACCACCACCGATATCGAGGAAATTCGCAGGCTCCCCCCCGGCAAGTTTGATCATGTCCATCGTCGCCATCGCCAGACCTGCACCGTTGATGATGCAGCCGATATCGCCATCAAGGCCCACATAGGCCAGGCCATGGTCGCCCGCCGTGCTTTCGCGCGGGTCTTCTTGGCTGCGGTCGCGCAGTTCGGCGATCTCCGGGCGGCGGAACAGGGCGTTGGTGTCAAATGACATCTTGGCATCCAGCGCCACCAAATCGCCCGCATGCGTGATGACCAGCGGATTGATCTCCACCATCACCGCATCCAGATCGCGATAGGCGCGATAGCAGGCCTTGAGGATGTTCACCATCTGGGCGATCTGGCCACCCTTCAGGCCAAGGTGAAAGGCCAGTTCGCGGGCCTGAAACTCTGACAGGCCCACGGCCGGGTCCACCGTCATGCGGCGCAGTGAGTTGGGATCGGTTTCGGCCAGATCCTCGATCTCCATCCCGCCATGGGCAGAGGCCACGATCATGATGCGTTCGGATTTGCGGTCCAGAACAAAACCCAGATACATCTCCTGCGCGATGTCAGACGCGCCTTCGACCCAGAGCCGATAGACGCCCTTGCCATTGGCATCGGTCTGCTTGGTGACAAGTTGCTTGCCAAACAGGGTTGATGCGAAATCCTGAACCTCGGCCTCGGACCGGCAGAGCTTCACGCCACCTGCCGCGCCGCGGCCCCCGGAATGGATTTGCGCCTTCACCACCCAGGCGCTGCCGCCCAGTTCGCGGGCACGATAGCCGGCTTGTTCGGGGCTATAGGCCAGACCGCCGCGCGGCACTGGCACGCCGAAACGCGCCAGAATTTCCTTGGCCTGGTATTCGTGAATGTCCATTCGGTATTCCTCCCCAAGTTCTTTGGCCTGAACGCCGTTGGGCCGATTATTTGTTGGCAATCGCCTCGGCGATCACCAGCACGTTGTTCGCCATCTTTTCCGATGCCGCGTCGATCATCTTGCCGTCGAGGCTGGCCGCGCCTTTGCCTTGCGATTCCGCAATCCGCAGCTCTTCGATGATGCGGCGGGCCTTGGTCACTTCGGCCTCGGTCGGGCTGAACACCTCATTCGCCATGTCCACCTGCGACGGGTGGATGGCCCATTTCCCCTCACACCCAAGGGCGGCGGCGCGGCGCGCGCCGTCCTTGTAGCCTTCGGGATCGGAGAAATCGCCGAAGGGGCCGTCAATCGCGCGCAGGCCATAGGCGCGGCAGGCGATGACCATGCGCGAGATCGCGGCATGCCACTGGTCGCCCGGATAATGCGGGTTCAACCCGCCGATATTGGTGGTGCGGGCACGCATCGACGCGGCGTAATCGGCCACGCCGAAATGCAGCGCCTCCAGCCGGCCACCGAATTGGGCGATGCTTTCGACATTCGCCATGCCAAGCGCAGTTTCGATCAGCGCCTCAAGCCCCACGCGGCTGGTATAGCCCTTGCCCTGTTCGATCTGGTTGACCATCGCCTCAACCATATACAGGTCATCGCGGACGCCGACCTTGGGCACCAGCAGGGTGTGAACACGGCTGCCTGCCTGTTCCATCACATCCACCACGTCGCGGTACATGTAATGCGTGTCCAGCCCGTTGATGCGGACCGATACGGTCTTGCCCTTGGCGGCCCAGTCGATGTCATTCAGCGCCTGAATGGCGTTCTTGCGGGCCTGTTCCTTTTCCGGGGGCGCGACCGCGTCTTCCAGATCAAGGAAAACGTAATCGGCGGGGCCAGCGGCGGCCTTGTCGATCATCGTGGGGTTTGACGCCGGAACAGCAAGCTCCGATCGCTGCAGGCGTTGGCGCCGCAGCGGGTACAGGGTGTGGGACATGATTTCCTCTGGGGGCTTATTCGGCGGCGATACGGTCGGCGGCGCGGGTGGTGCGCTGCACGGCACGGGCCATGGGTTCGGCATAGACTTCCTGCGCGGCGGCGACGCCGGATCCGAAGCGCACCTGCGCGCCTGCATTGGCAAGGCACAGTTCGGCGATGGAAATGGCCGTCAGGCACATGCCCTCATTCAGGTCGCCCAGATGGCCGATGCGGAACACCTTGCCGTTCAGCGGGCCAAGACCCGCGCCGAAGGAACAGTTGTAGCGGTCATAGGCCACGCGGATCACGTCGCGCGCATCCACCCCGTTCGGCACGCGGATCGCGCTGACCGTGTCGGAGTAAAGCGACGGGTGTTCGGCGGCCAGATCCATGCCCCAAGCGGCAACAGCATTGCGCACACCGGTGGCAAGGCGGCGGTGGCGGGCAAAGATGTTTTCCATGCCTTCGTCCAGCATCCGGTCCAGCGCGCGGCGCAGACCGTGGAACAGCTGCACAGGCGGGGTATAGGGGAAGTATCCGGTGGTATTGGCGCGGGCCATGTCGGCAAAATCGAAATAGGCGCGGCGCATCTTGGCGGTTTCCGCCATCGCCATCGCCTTGGCCGACACGCCCAGCATGCCCAGACCTGCGGGCAGCATGAACCCCTTCTGGCTGCCGGTCACGGCAAGGTCGACGCCCCATTCATCCATGCGGAAATCGATCGACCCGATGGAAGACACGCCATCGACGAACAGCAGCGCGTCGTGGAACGACTCGTCCAGCGCGCGGCGCACCAGCGCCACATCCGACGTCACGCCGGTGGCGGTTTCGTTATGCGTCACGAAGACCGCCTTGATCTTGCCGTGGCGGTCATTGCCCAGGATGCGGGCGAATTCATTTGCCGGAACCCCCACACCCCAAGCCAGATCGACGATTTCCACATCGAGGCCGAGCTTTTGCGCCATATCGGCCCAGAGCAGGCTGAACTGACCATGCCGCGCCATCAGCACCTTGTCGCCCGGGTTCAGCGTATTGGTGATCGCCGCTTCCCAGCATCCGGTGCCGGAACCGGGGAACATCATCACAGACCCGGTTTCAGTTTTGAAAACCTTTTTCAGATCAGTGAACAAGCCCAGCGTCAGATCGCCGAAATCCGGGGCGCGGTGATCCTGCATCGGCACGATCATGGCTTGGCGCACCGACTCTGGCACATTGGTGGGGCCAGGGATGTAAAGGTGTTGTGTTCCGGTTTTCATGATGACCTCCCGATCTGTTGGGTTGTCCATGCCACCAAGCGGGCAATGTGCAAAACGAAAGCGGGTTCTGCTGTGAATGCGAGAATTTACAAAAGCTGTAATCTGTAATATTGTAAATATAACGCAATTGGAAATGTGTGCGACGGTATGCAGAAAACCTTTATCGGCCCGCATCTGCGGCGCCTGCGGCTGGAACGCGGTGAAACGCAGGGGTCTATGGCCAAGGCGCTGGGCATCAGCGCATCCTATGTCAACCTATTGGAAAACAACGAAAGATCGGTTTCCGTCTCGGTCCTTCTGCGGATGTTCGAGGTGTACGGCGTCGATTGGCGCGAGATCGCGGATGAGGATGGTACCAGCCAGTTGGCCGACCTGCGCGCGGTGATGCAAGACCCGCTTTTCACAGAGACGCGCCCGGATCTGACACAGCTGCGCGCCTCGATGGTGCATGCGCCCGCGCTGGTGCAATCCTTTCTGCGGCTGCACAGCGCCTATCAGGCGGCCACGGATCAGCTTTTGTCACTGACCGAGGGTGAGGCCCCGCAGATCATTTCCACCCCCGAGGCAGCGGTTCACAACGAATTCCGCCGCCACCGCAACCACTTTCGCGATCTGGAAGAGGCAGCGGCGGGCTTCTGGGCCGGGGCCGTTGTGGAACCGGATGAGATTTATGTCGCGCTGAAACGCCGTTTGCGCGATGGCGTGGGGGTGACGGTGCGGCTTGTGCAGGTCGATGACCTGCCCGGCACCCTGCGGCAATATGATGAGGCGCGGCGCGAGATCCTGCTGTCCGAGGCGCTGGATCACACCAACCGCATCTTTCAGCTGACGCATATGTGCGGACTGTTGGAACAGCGCGCGCTTTTGGACAGTCTGGCCGCGCGGTCGGGCATCACCGATCCGCGCGGGGTGGCGCGGCTGCGGGTGGAACTGGCCAACTATTTCGCCGCGGCTGTGCTGATGCCCTATGATGCCTTTCTGGCCGAGGCGCGGGCCACGAAATACGATCTGGATCATATCGCCACCCGCTTTGGCGTCAGCTTTGAGCAAGCCTGCCACCGCGCCACCACCCTGCAACGCGAAGGCGCGCATGGGGTGCCGTTCTTCTTCATGCGGATCGACAAGGGCGGCAACGTGACCAAACGGTTCAATGCCACCGGCTTTCATCTGGCCGAACATGGCGGGGCCTGCCCCCGGCTGGATGTGCATACGTCGTTCCGCACGCCGGGGCGGATCGTGCCGCAGTTTGTGGAAATGCCGGACCGGTCGCAGTTTTTCGTGTTTTCCCGCACCGTTGACCGCCCTACCTGGGCACGGCACGCGCAGGACAACCGCCTTGCCGTGGCGATGGGCTGCGCCATCGAACACGCGCCCGAGATCGGCTATGCCGAAGCGTTTTCCGTCACCGGCGCGCGGATGACGCCGGTCGGCATCAACTGCCGCATCTGCCCGCGCTCTGGCTGCGACCAGCGCGCGCATCAGGCGGTGGTGCTGTCACAGCCGGTGGATGAAAAGCGGCGTGGCGCGACGCGGTTCGAGGTCTAGCCGCTACCAGATCGACCCGGCCCGTTTGGCCGAGGCGGCATCGTATTCGGCGGCGTCGATCCCGCCCTCTGACGCATCAGCCAGCATCTGCCCGGTTGTCGGCAAACCTGCCGACTGATCGCCCGCCGTCCACAGCCCTGCACGCACCACAGCGCGGGCGCATTGCGAATAGACTTCGGCCACGTCGATCACGATCACCGTGCGCGGCTCCACCCCACCCCGGTCAAACCTTGCGCGCAGGGCGGTATCGGCGGTGATCTGTGCCGTGCCGTTTACGCGCAGCAGGTTCTTCCAGCCGGGGATCAGGAAGCACAGGCTGATCCGACCGTCGCGCAGGATATTGCGCAGGCTGTCAATGCGCTCATTGCCTTTCCAGTCGGGCAGGGCGAGGGTGCGGTCATCCAGCACCGCCACCACCGGGCCATCATCGCCGCGCGGGCTGCCATCGGTGCCTTCCGGCCCCACCGTCGTCAGGATGCAGAACCGGCTGCGTTCGATCACTGCTCGATAGCTTGGCGTCAGGCGCGGGGTTACCTTGCGCATGGCCGGATCGGCCGGGGTGCCATAATGCGCATGCAGTTCTTCAAGCGAGGTGATGAAATCCATGGTCAACGCCCTTGCAACCGGGTTTTGCGCGCGCCGGCCCTGTGGCCGTCACGCCGCTTTGCGATAGGTGAAACCGGCCTCTGCCATGAGCTTGTCTGAACGGCTCTCGATCGTCCGTTCCAGTTCGGCCATGAAATCGGCGATGCTTCGGCCCGGCTTGATTTCGGGCAGGAACTCCACCACCGCCAGCCCGGGCCTGCGATAGATGCCGTGGCGCGGCCAGAACACGCCCACATTGGTGGCCGCCGGAATGCAGGGCTGGCCCAACTGGTTGTATAGCAGCCCGGTCCCCACCTTATAGGGCAACTGCGCGCCGGGGGCGACGCGGGTGCCTTGCGGGTAAATGATCAGTTGGCCCGTAATGGCGGCGCTGGCGGCGACGGCTTTCTTCATCTCGGCGACCGCACGGCCCTTCTTGCCGCGATCAACCGCCACGCATCCCGTGCGCCACGCATAGAACCCCAGCAGGGGCGCCCATTTCAATTCTTTCTTCATGATGAATTTCGGGCGCGGAACGACCGAACAGATCAGGATGATGTCCAGAAAACTTTGGTGTTTTGACGCGATGATCACTTCGCCACTCGGCACCGTGCCCCGAATTTCGGACCGCAGGCCAACCATCCAATGCGCGGTAAAGCGGACATATCTGCAATAGGTGTGGATACCCGCCCAAGCCCCATCCCGGCTGATTGCGGCATAGGGGATAAAGGCCAGGCCGATCACAGCCATCATCACATACATCTGGATGATGAACAAAAGCGACATCAGCCAGCGCAGCGCATAGATCATGGCAATTCCCGAAGCTTTCTGAACGCGGCGGCGCGTGTGGCAACCAGCGCCACGATCCCTGCCACCGGGGGTAGCAGAAGCGGCAGCAGCCATCCAGCCCCCTGAAAGCCAAGTCCCGTCAGGAAGCCGCCCGCCTCATCCACCGGGGGCAGCAGCGCCACGCCGATCAACCCCGCCACCGCCCCGATGGCCGACCCCACCAGCGCGCGGATCGTGAAGCGGCGCACGAAGGCGGCGGCGATGTAATCATCCTGCGCCCCCACGATCCGCAGCACGCGGATCACCTGTGCATTGGCCGCCAGCGCGGCATTGGCGGCCAGCGTGATCATCGCGGCCATCGTCGCCCCGATCAGCAGGATCGACAGCCCCCCCAGCAGATTGAGCCGCGCCGCCGCCGTGGCCAGCGGCCTGCGCCAGCGGGTATGGTCATCCAGCACCGCGCCGGGTGCTTCGGCCGCCAGCCGCTGCCGCAACCCTTCGCTGTCATAGCCCTCCTCTCCCTCTGTCACCTCGATCAGGCGGGGCAGGGGCAGCGCGTCCAGCGGCAGGTCGGGGCCGAACCAGGGGGCGAGCAGTGCCTTTTGTTCGTCATCCGTCAATGCGCGGGATGCTGCGATGCCGGGGGTGGTTTTCAGCACCTCCAGCACGGCGAAGGTCTGCGCCTCCATCTGGTCAGGCGGGGCAGAGATGCGCACCGTGGCCGTGCGCGCCAGCGCATCGGACCAGCGATCCGCCAGCCGCCCGGATGCCAGCGACAAGGCCAGCGCGAACACCGCCAGAAACGTCATCGCCCCGGCGGTGAAGCTGGTCAGCCAGGCGGAATGGCCCGAAGGCGGCACCACACGGTCGGCCTGCCGGTCGGGGGTTACCAAAAGGCGCAGGTGGCGGATCACAGGTCTGCCCCCGCAAGCTGGATACGGCGGTTGCGGATGCGCAGCACCCGCGCGGCAACCTGGTTCTTTGCAGTGCGGATCAGGTTCATGTCATGGGTGGCGACAAGGATGGTCTTGCCCATCTTGTTCAACTCCACCAGCAAGGTCAGCAGGCGCAGCGACATCTCCCAATCGAGGTTGCCGGTCGGTTCATCTGCCAAGATCACATCCGGCCCCATGATCACCGCCCGCGCCAGCGCCGCGCGCTGCCGTTCCCCGCCCGAAAGTTGCGGCGGCAGGGCATCGGCCAGTTGTCCCAGCCCCACCCAGCCCAGAAGATCGGTCAGATCGCGGTTGTCCCCCACCCGGCCTGACACCATCAGCGGCATCGACACATTCGCCGCCAAGGGCAGGTGATCCAGAAACTGCACATCCTGATGCACCACCCCGATGCGGCGGCGCGTCAGCGCCACATCATCCCGGGTCAGCCCCCGCACCTCACGATCAAAGATCGTGACCCTGCCCGCCGTCGGCAGCAACTCGGCATAGGCCAGCTTCAGGAAGGTGGATTTCCCCGCCCCGGAAGGCCCGGTCAGAAAGTGGAACGAGCCCGGCGCAAGGCGCAGGCTGACCTCTGACAAAAGCTCCCCTCCGCCATAATTATAGGCGACGTTGTCGAACGCGATCACTTGTGTTTCACAGCCCCTTGCTTGCAATGGCAGCATTGCCGCAAGGTGGGCTCGGTTGCAATGCGGGTGGGTGCCGGTTGTAGACCTTGCTGGATGGTGTAATCGTGCGGTGACGGTCGTGCGCGGGAAACCGCGTTCGCACCTGGGGAAACGGGGATGTGGTGAATGCGGCTGATCTGTCCGAATTGCGAGGCCGAATACGAGGTGGACGACGCGGCGATCCCGGATATCGGCCGGGATGTGCAATGTTCCAACTGCGGGCATGCCTGGTTCCAGCTTCCGCCCGAGATTGAACTGGCGCTGGAGCAGGAGGATGAACTCTTTGGCGCATCCGGCGCTGCCGACCCGCTGCCCGATCTGGATGAGGACGACGCCCCCCCGCCGCCCCCGATGACCGATGCGCCCAAGCGCAGCATCGACGAAAACCTGATGGCCATCCTGCGCGAAGAGGCCGAGCGTGAGGCTGCCGCCCGCAAGGCCGACACCTCCCCGATCGAGACGCAAACCGAAATGGGCCTGTCGGCGCCCGCCGCTGCGGCTGCGGCTGCCGCAGCGGCCGTCGTCGCCTCGGCCGAACAATCCCGCGCGGCGGGGGTGGTGCCGACGCCCGCCCATGCCGGCGGTCTGGCCGCCGCCGCGCGGCGCATCGCACAGATGAAAGGGCTGGATCCCGACGCCCCGCCCCCGGCCCCGCCGAAGCCCGCCACCCGGCGCGATCTGCTGCCGGATATCGAAGAGATCAACTCGTCGCTGAAGGGTGCCGAAACCCCCGCCGTCATGGATGCCGGAGGCGACCAGATCGGCCAATCCAACGCGCGTGGCTTCCGCAGAGGCTTTGCCGTTGCGATACTTGTCGCGGTACTGGGCCTTGCCGCCTATGTGACCGCGCCGCGCATCGTGGCGATGGTTCCGGCAGCGGAAGGCGCGGTCAACGCCTATGTCGCCGCGATTGATGGCGCGCGGCTCTGGCTGGATGGCCTGATGCGGCAGGCGACCGATGCGGTGCGGCAGGCGTCGGATCAAGGCAACTGATCCGCGCCCGCGCCTGCCACTGATCAGAACATGTCAAGCAGGCGGCGCAGGTATTCGCGTTCGCCTTCGGGCCGGGCCTGATCGCCAGACCGGCGGCGGATTTCATCCAGCAGGTCCTGCGCGCGGCGATAGACATCTTCGCCCTGCAACATGTTGCGATCCGATCCGATGCGCGCGGAATTACCGGGTTCGCGCCCCAGCGGATCGCGCTGGCCATTGGGATCGGCCTGCCCGAATTCCTGCCCCAGTTCGGCGTTTCCGTCTTGCTGTTGCTGGTTTTCGGCCAACGCCTCGCCGAATTGCTGCATGCCGTCGCGCATGGCTTCCATCGCTTCGGCCTGACGGTCCAGCGCGCCGGACAGATCGCCCTCGCGCAGGGCATCCTCGGCCTCTTCCATCGCGCGGCCTGCGCGGTCCAACTGGCGGCGGCCTTCTTCGCCGCGCTCGGATCCGTCACCGGGAAGCTGGCCGCCCTGCAACTGCCCCAGACGGTCGCGCAATTCCTGTTGGCGCTGGGCAAGGCTTTGGCCTTGACCCTGGCCTTCGCCCTCGCCTTCGCCTTCGCCCTGTCCTTCGTTCTCGCCGGGCTGCTGGCCCTCGCCCTGCTGGCCCTGCTGGCCCGGGCGGTTGCCTTCATTGCCCTCTTGCCCGTCCTGCAAATCGCGGAAGGCCTCGTCCGACAGGCCCTGCTGGCCGCGCAGCGTATCCTGCAATTCGCGCATCGCCTGCTGGCCGGGGCCGCCCTGACCCTGGCCCTGACCTTCGCCCTGCGCCACCTGCATGTTTTCCATCAGCTGACGCAGCATCTCCATCAATTCCTGCGCCTCGGCGGTGCGGCCCTCTTCCATCAGGCGCTGCAATTCATCCAGCATCTCTTGCAACTGATCGCCCGACATCTGCATCCCGGGCATGTTCTGGGACAGCTGGCTGTCGGGGTTGCGCTCGGCCTCTTCGGCCAATTCGCGCATGTAGTCGTTCAACGCCTCGCGCAGTTCCTGCATCAATTCGTCGATTTCGCCCTGTTCGGCGCCGTTGCGGATCGCCTCATCCAGCCGGTCCTGCGCGCGGCGCAGGCGTTCCATGGCGGATGCAAGATCGCCCTCTTCGACCATCAGCGCGATTTCCCACAATTCGGCGGCAAAGGTATCGCGCGCCTCGGGCGACAGGCTGGCCTTCTGCACCTCAAGATCGCGCATCAACACGCGCAGGCGCAGATAGGCGCGTTCGTTGCGGATCAATTCCTCGGGCCGGTGGGTGATCGCCTTCAGGATCTGCGTCGACCGCCCGGCATTTTCGCGGTTCCAAAGCAGGTCGCGCCGTGTCTCGATCAGGGCCGCCGCCAGCGGATCAAAGAACCGCCGCCCCGGCAGGATAAGCTTGACCGGTTCCGCCACGCCCTGCTGCCCCGCAGCATCGGTGACGGTAAAGGTCATGGCGACGGGCAGGTTGGCAAAGGGATGTTCCGACAGGTCATCAACCAGCGCCTCGGTGAATTCGGCCCGGTTGCCGGTGATCGGCATGGGCAGATCCAGCACCACCGCCTCACGCGGTTCGGGCTCCATCGTCAGGCCGAAGGTGCGTTCGATACCCGGCAGGTCCAGCGCGATGCTGACCTGTCCCGCTGCCACGCCGTAATCATCGCGCGCGGCGAAATCCATGGTGAAACGGCCATCGCCTTCCCGCTCGGCGCTGTCGCCGGGGGTGACAGTGGGCGCAAGGTCGGGTGTGGCGGACAGGGTCCATGTCCGGCCACCGGGGCCACCGATCACCACCTCGCCGGGGCGGTTCAGGGTAAAGTCATGCACGGTTTCCGACGCCGCAGGCACATCGGTGCGCCCCGATACGGTTTCCGCCAAGGTCAGCTCGCCCACCTCGCCATACAGGCGGAATTGCAGCCGCGTCCCGATGGGCAGTTCCAACCGCCCCTCGGCAATGTCGTTCATGTAAAGCGACGGCTTGCCGGTATAGGCGGGCGGCTGCGCCCAGCCTTCCCAAGCCGGGCCCGCCGCCAGTTCGTTGCCCGCACCGGGGGCCAGCGCCTGCACCGATGCCACCCGCCAGAGCGACCCGAAGATCATCGCCATGACGAATGCCGTCAGCGCCACATAGCGCAGGGCAAAGGGATCGCGCCGCGCAAGTTTCAGGTCCGGCTCCACCGCGCGGGCCTGCGCGGCACGCGCGGCCATCCGCGCCCGGTGCGCCTGCCACACTGCCAGCGAGGCCGGGTCATCCGTGCCGATCACCTGCGTATCGGTCAGCGCGGCGATGGGTTGGCCCGGCAGCCGCGAATCAAGCCGGATCAGCGCCTCCGCCCGCGTGGGCGCCCGAAACGCGCGCAGCCCGCGCCACAGCGCGACCACGGCCGCCAGCACCCCGAGCACCAGCCCGCCCCAGGCCGCCTCAAGCGGCAGGTGATCCTGAACCCCGAAGGCCAGCGCGGACAGGGCCAGCAACAGAACGGTCCATAACGGCCAGAACGCCCGCGTGAGCCGCTCTGCCCACATTCCCAGCAGCGTCAACCGCAGGGGGCGGGCAATGGCCGACAGCGTGCTGTTTTCCTGATCCTGCATCCGGGGGGCGTTGCCTTTGCCGCTGATCGCGGACAAGCCGCCTTACAACCAAGTCGGAATGGTATCGCGGTTCAGGATTTCGTCAAAGGACGGTCTGTCGCGGATGACAGCGAATTGATCCCCCTTCACCAGCACCTCGGGCACCAGCGGGCGGGTGTTGTATTCCGACGCCATTACCGCGCCATAAGCCCCGGCAGACCGGAAGGCCACCAGATCACCCTCGGCCAGCAGGGGCAATTCCCGCGCCTTGGCAAAGGTATCGCCCGTCTCGCACACCGGACCCACCACATCAAAGGGCTGGCTTGGGCTTGCGGCGGGCGGCTCCATCACCGGGACGATATCATGATGCGCGCCATACATGGACGGGCGGGCCAGATCGTTCATCGCGGCGTCAAGGATCAGGAAATCCCGACCTTCCCCGTTCTTCACATAGATCACCGAAGAAACCAGCAGCCCCGCATTTCCGGAAATCAGGCGGCCGGGTTCAATCTCGATCTCGCAGCCCAGATCGCCCACCGTGCGCTTGATCAGCGCGCCGTAATCCATCGGCAAGGGCGGCGCTTCGTTCGACCGCGTATAGGGAATCCCCAAGCCACCGCCCAGATCGAGACGGCGTATATTGTGCCCCGCCGCCCGCAATTGGCGCGTCAGGTCGGCCACTTTCAGATAGGCCTGCTCGAACGGTTCCAGCTCGGTCAACTGGCTGCCGATATGGACGTCGATCCCCACCACGTCGATCCCGGGCAGGCGGCCAGCCTCGGAATAAACCTCGGGCGCGCGGTCGATCGGGATGCCGAACTTGTTTTCCTTTTTCCCCGTCGCAATCTTTTCATGGGTGCGCGCGTCCACATCGGGGTTCACCCGGATGGTAATGGGGGCCACCACGCCCAGTGATACCGCCACCTCGGACAAGGCGCGCAACTCCGGTTCGCTTTCCACGTTGAACTGCCGGATCCCCCCGGTCAGGGCCAGATGCATTTCTTCGCGCGTCTTGCCGACGCCGGAAAACACGATCCGGTCCCCCGGCACACCCGCTGCGCGGGCGCGGCGATATTCGCCGCCCGACACCACATCCATCCCCGCGCCCAGATCACCGATCAGTTTCAGCACCGCCACGTTGGACAGTGATTTGATCGCGAAGCACACCATATGCGGCAGGGGCGACAGCGCCTCGGTGAACAGATGGTAATGCCGCGTCAGCGTGGCAGCGGAATAGACATAGAAGGGCGTTCCCACTGTGGCGGCAATTTCGGTGATCGCCACGTCCTCGGCATGCAGCGAGCCGTCCTTGTACAGGAAATGATCCATCGTTCCTCACCCGCCCATGGCACGCCTTGACCGCTGCATCTAGCCGCAACCACAGCCGATTTCCACCCCGTTTCCCGGCCGCCGCTCTGGACCCTGCCGCTGGGTGGGTTAGCATTGCCAAAGGCAAGCAGGGAGAGAACGGCCATGGCGCGGACAGTCATCATCGAGGCGGCGGGGGGACCCGAGGTCTTGACGCTTGTGGATCGCCCCGTGGGCGACCCCGGCCCGGGTGAGGTGCGGATCACCCACCGCGCTTGCGGGCTGAACTTCATCGACGTCTATCAACGGTCCGGGATGTATCCGATGGCGCTGCCCGCGGCCTTGGGCATGGAAGCCAGCGGCGTGATCGATGCGGTAGGCGCAGGCGTAACCCATGTCAAACCGGGCGACCGAGTGGCCTATGCCGCCAACCCGCCCGGCGCCTATGCCGAGGCGCGGGTGATGCCCGCCGCGCAGGTCTGCCCGCTGCCCGATGCCATCAGTTTTGATGAGGGCGCCGCCATGATGCTCAAGGGCATGACGGTGCAGTATCTGTTCCGCCGCACCACCCCCATCAAGCGCGGCGATACGGTGCTGTTTCATGCCGCCGCAGGCGGCGTGGGCCTGATCGCCTGCCAATGGGCGCGCGCGGAAGGCATCACCCTGATCGCCACCGCCGGATCGGATGACAAATGCCGCCTCGCGCTGGATCATGGCGCAACCCATGCGATCAACTACCGGACCGATGATTTCGCCGCCCGCGTGCGCGATCTGACCGGGGGCAAAGGCGTGGATGTGGTCATGGATGCCGTGGGCAAGGACACGTTCGACGGCAGCCTGAACTGCCTGAAACCCTTTGGCATGATGATTTCCTTTGGCAATGCCAGCGGCAAGGTGCCGCCATTTGATATCGGTATTCTGGCGGCCAAGGGATCGCTCAAGATCACGCGGCAGACGCTGTTCACCCATATTGCCGACCATGCCACCTGTCAGGCCATGGCACAGGAATTGTTCGGCATGGTCACATCAGGCGCAGTGAAAATCCGCATCGACCAGCGTTTCACGTTGGAACAGGTGGCAGATGCCCATCGCGCACTGGAAGCACGGGCGACAACGGGGCAGACGATCCTGACCCTGTAAGTCCAGACCTTTCGGAAAAGCGCGGCCGCCTTAACCCTGCGGCCGCGACCGCAGAAACAGATAAAGCGGCAAGCCGCAGCTGACGCCGATGCAGAAGGTGGCGGGAATGGCAATCAGCCCCAGCCACGCCTTGCGCGGGATCGTCTCGGCCAGCACCCAGACGGTCAGCGTCACTGCTGCGATCGTTAGGTCCCAGGTCAGCCCGGTGGTCGATGCGTTGACATACCAGGCGTCGATCAACCCCGACAGGCCGGTTCCCGTTTCGGTCATATAGGTGACGAACCAATACATCGGGTGGATCGCCCCCCAGACCGCCAGCGCCAGCCATACAATCCGGATCGGGGCCATCACAGTCCACCCTGAATGCCGACACGCGCTTCGCCCGTGATCGACACGCCGGGTGCGGCCTTGGATGGCGCCACAGGCGCCCCATCCGCACCACAGGCGGCAAGCAGGGCAAGGGCAGTCAGGGCAAGAAGCGATTTCATGGCAAGCAAACCTATGTTGAAAGACTCACGGGGAATAGCTGATCCGCCCGCCACCCAGCCCTGCCGAAACCGACGGGCTGACAGTCAGCCCATCCGTCCCAAGGCTCAGCCCGGCATTCAACCGGGGCGAGGTACAGGCGGCAAGGCACAGGGCAAGGGCGATCAGGGCAGGTTTCAAAGCGGGTTTCATCTGTTCATCCGGTGCAGCGGATCGGTGACGGTGATGCCCAGCACTGGGTCGGGCTTGTTCAGATCGGTGCCAAAGGTTGTATTCTCCGACAACGGAATTGCCAGCACGGGAAGGCTGCTGTCACCGCAGGCCGCAAGCAGAATGTACATGGGTAGCATTGCAAGGCGCATCCGGGTTCCCGTCATGCCGAAGCCTAACCCCCCGCAGCGCCCCTGTCACGCCCTCGTCACGCCAGCCTTTTGCGCCACGCGGCGATCTGCCCACGCACCTGATCGGGGGCCGTGCCGCCATAGGACCGGCGCGAACGGACGGAGTTTTCCACCCCCAGCACATCGAACACATCGGCGCGGATGCCCGCATGGACAGATTGCATGTCCGCCAGCGTCAGATCGGGCAGGTCGCAGCCCTTGCCCTCGGCCATCGCCACCAGCGTGCCGGTCACATGATGCGCGTCGCGAAACGGCAGGCCCAGTTCGCGCACCAGCCAATCGGCCAGATCGGTGGCGGTGGAAAAGCCGCTCGCGGCGGCGGTCTTCAGCACATCGCGGTTGGCGGTCATGTCGGTGACCATGCCGGTCATCGCGGCCAGGGCCAGCATCAGCGTATCGGCAGCGTCAAAGACCTGTTCCTTGTCTTCCTGCATGTCCTTGGAATAGGTCAGCGCCAGCCCCTTCATCACCGTGAACAAGGCCACCGTCGCCCCCAGAATTCGCCCCAGCTTGGCGCGCAGCAATTCGGCTGCATCGGGATTCTTCTTCTGCGGCATGATCGAAGAACCCGTGGTCCAGCGATCCGACAGCCGCACAAACCGGAACTGCGCCGACGACCAGATCACCAACTCCTCGGCAAAGCGCGACAGATGCATGGCGCAGATGCTGCTGGCCGCCAGAAACTCCAGCGCGAAATCGCGGTCGGACACGGAATCAAGGCTGTTGGCCGTGGGCCGGTCAAACCCCAGCGCGGCCGCTGTCATCTCCCGGTCGATCGGGAAAGATGTCCCCGCCAACGCCGCCGCGCCCAAGGGACATTCGTTCATCCGCGCGCGGGCGTCGATGAACCGGCCCCGGTCGCGCGACAGCATTTCGACATAGGCCATCATGTGATGCCCCCAAGTCACCGGCTGCGCGGTTTGCAGATGGGTAAAGCCCGGCATCACCCAATCCGCCCCCGCCTCGGCCTGCGCCAGAAAGGCACGCATCAGCGCCTCAAGCCCCGAAATCGCGGCGTCACACTGGTCGCGCACCCAGAGCCGGAAATCCACCGCCACCTGATCGTTGCGCGACCGGGCGGTGTGCAGCCGCCCCGCCGGTTCACCGATCACCTCTTTCAGCCGGGCCTCCACATTCATGTGGATGTCTTCCAATTCCACCCGAAACGGGAAGTTCCCCGTTTCAATCTCTGACAACACCGTGAGAAGACCTTCCCCGATGGCCTCGGCATCCTTAATGGAAAGGATGCCTGTGGCGGCGAGCATTGCCGCATGGGCGCGTGACCCTGCGATGTCTTGGGCATAGAGCCGTTTGTCGAACCCGATGGAGGCGTTGATCGCCGTCATGATGGCGTCCGGCCCTTCGGCAAAGCGCCCGCCCCACATCTGATTGGCGGATTTGGCATCGGGGGAAGCGGTCATGGCGATGGCCTTCGGAGGGAAGATGCTGCGGAAAATTCTGGCCGTCCTTTATACGGCCTTGGCCATCGGTGCAAATGCCGCCCTCGCGGGCGATATTGAGAGCTTGCGAGAAGGCGACATGCGCAAGCTGGCGATCCATGCCGCCCCGGTGGACCTGCCCGCCGCGGTGTTTCTGGATGCCCACGATGCCGAGGTGCCACTGGCACAGTGGCAGGGCAAATGGGTGGTGCTGAACTTCTGGGCCACCTGGTGTGCGCCCTGCCGCAAGGAAATGCCCTCGCTGCTGCGCCTGCAACAGGCGATGCCCGATCTGGCGGTGCTGCCCGTCGCCACCGGCCGCAACGCGGTGGAAGGAATCGAGCGGTTCTATGAGGAGGCGGGCGTGCAGGCCCTGCCCATCCTGCGCGATCCGAAAAGCGCACTCGCCCGCCCCATGGGCGTGATGGGCCTGCCGGTGACGGTGATCCTGAACCCGCAGGGCCAGGAAGTGGCACGCCTGATCGGCGATGCCGAATGGGACAGCGCCCATGCCCAGACCGTGCTTGCCGCGATGATGGCGGCCAATTGAATTGCGCGCGCCGGGCGTTCCGCCCGCCGCGCATTGCTTTTTTCCGCCACGCCGCCCTGCGGCGGCACGGCGGCAAGGGGGGCCAGCCCCCCGGCGCGTGCCGCGCCTCCCCCCGGGGTATTTGCCGCCAAGATGAAGATCAGGCGTCCTTCGCCATCGCAGCCACACGGGCCTGCGCGGGGCAGGTGATCAGGTGGTCATTCACCAACCCGGTGGCTTGCAGGAAGGCATAGGTGATGGTCGGGCCGCAAAAGGTGAAGCCGTCCTTCTTGAGCTGTTTCGAAATGGCCTGCGACAGGGGCGTTTCCGTCGGAATGTCGCGGGGGCTGGCCGGGCGGTTCTGCAAAGGCCGCCCGTCGAGATATTTCCACAGATATGCGGAAAAGCCTTCCCGCTCTTCGATCGCCAGATAGGCGCGGGCAGAGCGGATGGTGCCTTCGATCTTGCCCCTATGCCGGATGATACCGGGATCTGCCAGCAGGCGCGCGACATCCGATTCGCCCCAGCCTGCGATGATTTCGGGCCGGAACCCGGCGAAAGCGGCGCGGAAATTGTCGCGCTTTTTCAGGATCGTGATCCAGCTGAGCCCGGCCTGAAAGCCATCAAGGATAAGTTTTTCCCACAAGGCGCGGGAATCGTATTCGGGAACGCCCCATTCTTCATCGTGATAGGCCACATAAAGCGGATCCGTCCCGCACCAGGGGCAGCGGCCTGTGTCTTTGTGCTGCTGATCCGGCATGGCCGTTCCTCCTGATGCCTTTACCCGATGTTTACGGGCGTGGGGGCAGCATTGTCGACGGGTCTTGCGGGGGTTGGCGATGAGGATGGACAGCGGTTCAGGTCTGGCAGAGGGGGCGAGTCCGCTGTCCTTTGCCATGGCGGAAAGCGCGGCCGAGGCGGTGGCGTTGGTTGCCGATGCGGTGCGCCTTCGGCGGTTGCGGCTGGCCTATCACCCGGTGGTTCTGGCAGGCCAACCGGGGCGGATCGGGTTTCACGAAGGGCTGATGCGGGTGCTGGATCCGGGGGGGCGTGTGATCCCCGCCCGCGAATTCATGCATGCAGTGGAGACGCATGAATTGGGCCGCGAGATCGACTGCGCCGCGCTGGCGATGGGGCTGGATGCGCTGGCGCGGCATCCGCAGCTGCGCCTGTCGGTGAACATGTCGGCACGATCGGTGGGCTGGCCCCGCTGGATGAAGCTGCTCCGCGCCGGGCTGGCACGGCATCCCGGTCTTGGCGACCGGCTGATCCTTGAAATCGCCGAGAACAGCGTGATGACCGTGCCCGAACTGCTGGCGGGGATGATCGCCGACTTGCGGCCCAGTGGCGTATCCTTCGCGCTTGACGGGTTCGGGGCAGGCGCCTTTGCCCTGCGCCATTTCCGCGAGCTGAGTTTCGATCTGATGAAGGTTGATGCCCAATACAGCCGCGGCATTCACACCCATGCCGACAATCAGGTGCTGATGGCGGCCTTTCTGGCCATTGCGCGGCAATTCGACATGCTGATGGTGGCGCAGGGCGTGGAACAGGATGGAGAGGCGGTGTGGTTGGCGCAGTTGGGCGTTGATTGCCTGCAGGGCTATCATTTCGGCGCGCCAAAGCTGATCCCCGAAGGATTGGAGCGTGATGCCGTTCCGCCCGGTGCCCGGCCGTCGGCGGCGGGTTGACCCTGCGGCAATCTGCGGGCGCAAGAATGTTGCTTTTGTTTCCCCCCCCGTCTAGGCCATGCTGCAAGGCGGCGCGGTCACGCGGACCCCGCCCCGATGGGAGAGAGAGGATCAGCCATGACCAACGTCGTCATCGTTTCTGCAGGCCGGACAGCCGTAGGCAGTTTCAACGGTTCCTTTGCCAATACCCCGGCGCATGACCTTGGCGCCGCGGTGATCGAGGCCGTGGTGGCCCGCGCGGGCATCGACAAGGCCGAGGTGGAGGAGACGATCCTCGGTCAGGTGCTGACCGCCGGTCAGGGCCAGAACCCCGCCCGTCAGGCGCATATCAAGGCAGGCCTGCCGAAAGAGGCCAGCGCATGGTCGCTCAATCAGGTGTGCGGATCGGGCCTGCGCGCGGTCGCGCTCGGCGCGCAGCATGTGCAACTGGGCGATGCGCGGATCGTGGTTGCGGGCGGTCAGGAAAACATGTCGCTGTCGCCCCACGTCGCGCATCTGCGCGCGGGCACCAAGATGGGCGACATGAAGTTCATCGATTCGATGATCAAGGATGGTCTGTGGGATGCCTTCAATGGCTATCACATGGGGCAGACGGCGGAAAACGTCGCCAGTCAGTGGCAGATTTCCCGCGACATGCAGGATGAATTCGCGCTGGCCAGCCAGAACAAGGCCGAAGCCGCGCAAAAGGCCGGCAAGTTCCGCGATGAGATCATCCCCTTCCTGATTTCCACCCGCAAGGGCGACATCACGGTGGATGCCGATGAATATATCCGTGCGGGTGCGACGCTCGAATCGATGCAGAAGCTGAAACCCGCCTTTACCAAGGAAGGTTCGGTCACTGCAGGAAATGCCTCTGGTCTGAACGATGGCGCGGCGGCGGTGGTGCTGATGTCGGCGGATGAGGCCGCGCGGCGGGGGCTGACGCCGCTCGCCCGCATCGCCTCTTACGCCACGGCGGGGCTGGACCCGTCGATCATGGGCGTGGGCCCGATCCATGCCAGCCGCAAGGCGCTGGAAAAGGCGGGCTGGAAGGTCGGCGATCTGGATCTGGTCGAGGCGAATGAGGCCTTCGCCGCCCAGGCTTGCGCGGTGAACAAGGATATGGGCTGGGACCCGTCCATCGTGAACGTGAACGGCGGCGCCATCGCCATCGGCCACCCGATCGGGGCCTCGGGCGCGCGCATCCTGAACACGCTGCTGTTCGAAATGGCGCGGCGTGATGCCAAGCGCGGTCTTGCTACGCTCTGCATCGGGGGCGGCATGGGCGTCGCCATGTGCCTGGAACGCGCCTGATGTTCACAAGGGCAGCGGCGGGGCTTGCCCTCGCCCTGTCCGCAACGGCGGGGCGGGCGGAAACGCCTGTCGCGCCGGATTGGGCCATGCTGGCCGAATGCAGCGCCGTTTTCGGTGCGGTCAGCCGCGCCGATGGCTACGCCGGTGCAGGCCCCGAAGAGGCCGAGCAGGCCGCCGAGGTATCGGCGGCCTTCCTTACGCGTGCAGTCTCGCTTGCCGCCGAGTCGGGGCAGGCCAACCCTCAGGGCGATGTGGACTCGATCACGGGCTACTTGACCGAACGCTGGGATAACCGCATCGGCGACGTTCTGGCGACGGCATCAAACCTTGAATGGATCGGCTACTGCGGCCAGATGGGCCGGAAGTACGCCGTACTCCCCCTTCCGCGTTGACCGGAACGCGGCTGCGCAGCAAAAGCGTTTCTGCGGCCACATTGCTGCAGATGCAAAATGATCGCGCAATAATGTTGCGTCCGTAAATCAGTTTCGGTAACACCATTTCAAGGACGTCTGAATTCAGGAGGAGGGACGAATGGCACGAGTGGCTTTGGTAACAGGGGGATCGCGCGGAATCGGTGCCGCGATTTCAGTGGCGCTGCAGGCGGCGGGCTACAAGGTGGCCGCGAATTACGCCGGCAATGATGAGGCGGCCGCCGCCTTCACCAAGGAAACCGGTATCCCCACCTTCAAATGGTCGGTCGCGGATTACGATGCCTGCGTGGCGGGCATCGCCAAGGTCGAGGCCGAGGTCGGCCCCGTGGACGTGCTGGTGAACAATGCGGGCATCACCCGCGACGCCATGTTCCACAAGATGACCCCGCAGCAGTGGAAAGAGGTGATGGATACCAACCTCACCGGTCTGTTCAACATGACTCATCCGGTCTGGACAGGGATGCGCGATCGCAAGTTCGGGCGGGTGATCAACATCTCCTCCATCAACGGGCAGAAGGGGCAGGCGGGACAGGCCAACTATTCCGCCGCCAAGGCGGGCGATCTGGGCTTCACCAAGGCCCTGGCGCAAGAGGGCGCGCGCGCAGGCATCACCGTCAACGCGATCTGCCCCGGCTATATCGCAACCGAGATGGTGAAGGCGATCGACGAAAAGGTACTGAACGAACGCATCATCCCGCAAATCCCGGTTGGCCGCCTTGGCGAACCGTCCGAGATTGCGCGCACAGTGGTATTCCTCGCCTCCGACGATGCAGGCTTCATCACCGGGTCGACGATTTCCGCGAATGGCGGACAGTTCGTCGTCTGATCCTTCTGGATGCGAAGGGCGCGGAATTTGACACAAATTCCGCGCCGATTTCTGACGCAGAAATCGGTGATCCTCTGTCTAAAAAGGGTCGTCAGAGGATCAGGCGCAACGGTCCGGGACCGGAATTTGCGTCAAATTCCGTCGCGGTTTTTGCGTCAAAAACTGCCTTCCCCTTCCCAGATGCTGCGCCTAAGTTGCGCGCGCAACCTGAGGCAGGCATGACCCAGAGAAACGCAACGGCCATCGGCTTTACCGCCGTCCTGATGTGGGCGCTGTTGGCGCTGTTCACCATCGGATCTGCCCCGGTGCCGCCGTTTCTGCTGAACGCGCTGACCTTCGGCATTGGCGGCACGCTGGGCCTGATCTGGACGCTGCGAAATGGCATTGACCGCCTGCGCGGCATCCCGTGGCGGGTCTATGCCTTTGGCATTATCGGCCTCTTTGGCTATCACGCGCTCTACTTCACGGCCTTCCGCATCGCCCCCTCGGCGGAGACGGGCCTCATGGCCTATCTCTGGCCGCTGTTCATCGTCCTGTTCGCCAGTTTCCTGCCGGGCGAACGGCTGCGCCCCATGGTCATCCTCGGCGCGCTGATCGCCTTTGCCGGGGCTGCGCTGATCGTGATGGGCCGCGACGCCGGGGGTGCGGCAACGCCGCTGGGCCTGTTCCTTGGTTTTCTGTGCGCCATCACATGGGCGGGCTATTCCACCCTGTCGCGGCGGTTGGGTGATGTGCCCACGGAAAGCGTCACGATCTATTGCCTTGGCACCGCGCTCCTGTCGGCGCTGGTGCATCCGCTGGTCGAGGAAACGGTCTGGCCGCAGGATGCGCTGGGCTGGCTGGCCGTGCTTGCGTTGGGCATCGGCCCGGTAGGGGCGGCCTTCTTCACCTGGGACATCGGCATGAAAAAAGGCGACATCCAGTTGCTGGGCGTCGCGTCCTACGCCGCGCCGCTTTTGTCCACACTGGCGCTGATCGTGGCAGGCATCGCCACGGCGTCCTGGACAATCCTTGCTGCGGCAGTGCTCATCACCGCAGGTGCGGCGCTGGCCGCCCGTGCGGGCACGGGCGCCAGCGCCAAAAGCTGATTCTTCAGGCCTGCGACAGGCGGGTCATTTCTTCCTTCAGCTTGAGCTTCTGCTTCTTCAACTCTGCAATCCGCAGGGCGTCCGAGCCGGGGCTTCGCTGTTCACGCTCGACCGTTTCAGAGAGGTGCTCATGCTTGCGGCGCAGTTCCTGCAGATGCGAAGCGATGGTCATTTTCGTCCTCCTCATGACTGGTTCCAACTCTATCAGTGCAACACAACCGCTGAGTCGTGTCACGGACATTCGGACCAGACTTATGGACAGGTTTACCCAACCCGGCCAAAGGCTGCCGACAGATCGGCAGCCTCGCGCAAGACGGCATTTGCAGCCGGGGTATAGTTTTCGCGGTCGCCGTCATGCGCCGCACCCGCATGCAGGGTAAAGGGCGGCAGCAGCCGGAACGGCGCGCGGCCCCCTTTGCGCGCCCGCAAGATCACGCGTGGCGGCTCGCGGCCCTGCCGCGGCTCCAGCGGCAGAACCATCCCTGCCCCCAACTTGGGCGCCAGCGCGGCCAACGCCTCTGGCAGGCAGGGCGTGGCAAAGATCATGGTCAGCCAGCCGCCTGGCCGCAGCCGCGCCCCCGCGGCGGCGACCCAGGCGGCAATCGGCACCTCCACCCGCACCGCCCGGTCCCGTTCGGCGCTGGGCGACGGCGTGCCGCCCGGTGCGTAATAGGGCGGGTTGGCGATCACATGGTCGAAATCCCGCCGCAACACGCGGGGCATATCGGTCAGATCGCCCGTCACCACCTCCAGTGCGATCTCGTTTCGGTCCGCATTGCGGCGGGCAAGATCGGCATAGGCGGGCTGCACCTCCAGCCCGGCCAGCACCACGCCCGGCACTCGCACGCCCAGACACAGCGCCGCCGTCCCCGCGCCGCAACCCAGATCCAGCACGCTCTCGCCCGCCACCGCAGGGCAGGCGGCGGCCAGCAGCACCGGATCTGTGGCCGCACGATAGCCCCTTGCAGGCTGTAACAGCCGCAACCGGCCCATCAGGAACTTGTCATCCGTCAGCGCGTCATCGGCAAAGGCCGTCATTCCAGCCCCATCATTCCAATCCCGTTGGGATGCCATTGTCGCGCAGCACGCTGCGGGCCATGAACAGATCGGCATCGCGCACCATTAACCGACGCGGCAATATGCCAAGGCTGCCATCAAGGATGCTCATGTGGACGTCCAGATCAAACACCTCTATACCCTCCCCGTCGAGCAGGGCGGTGGCAAAGGCGATGATCGTCGGGTCGGTGCTGCGCAAAAGCTCTCTCATGTGATGAGTAAAGGGGCACAGCCCCGAATTGTCGAGAGGCGGGGGGAACCGGGGGCATGGGTTTGGACGAGGCAGCGCAGAAACCGCATGACCGGCTTGCCGAATGGCTGTCGGCCGACATGGCGGCCGTGAACGCCCTGATCCGCACCCGCATGGCCAGCGAACACGCCCCGCGCATCCCCGAGGTGACCGCCCATCTGGTGGAGGCCGGGGGAAAACGCCTGCGCCCGATGCTGACGCTCGCCGCCGCGCGGATGTGCGGCTACCAGGGCGACCACCATGTGAAACTGGCGGCCACGGTCGAATTCATCCACACCGCCACGCTTTTGCATGATGATGTGGTCGATGAAAGCGAACGCCGCCGGGGCCGCCCCACGGCCAACCTGTTGTGGGACAACAAATCATCGGTGCTTGTCGGCGATTACCTGTTCGCGCGGTCTTTCCAGCTGATGGTGGAAACGGAATCGCTGCGGGTGATGGATATCCTTGCCAACGCTTCGGCTGTGATCGCCGAGGGCGAGGTGCTGCAGCTGACCGCCGCGCAGGATCTGGCCACGTCCGAGGCCATCTATCTGCAGGTCGTGCGCGGCAAGACCGCCGCGCTCTTCGCCGCCGCGATGGAAGTGGGCGGCGTGGTCGCCGCTGCACCCGAACCGCAGGTGCAGGCCCTGCGCGCCTATGGCGATGCGCTAGGGATCGCCTTCCAGATCGTCGATGACCTGCTGGATTACGGCGGCACGGATGCCGCCATCGGCAAGAACACCGGCGATGATTTCCGCGAACGCAAGCTGACCCTGCCGCTGATCAAGGCCGTGGCAAAGGCCGATGCCGAGGAACGCGCCTTCTGGCAGCGCGTCATCGAAAAGGGCGATCAGCGCGACGGCGACCTTGCCCATGCCATGGCCCTCATGGCCCGCCATGGCGCGATGGCCGCCGCGCGGGATCAGGCGCTGATGTGGGCCGATACCGCCCGCCGGTCGCTGGACATCCTGCCCGCGCACCCGCTGCGCGACATGCTGTCGGACCTTGCCGATTACGTCGTCGCACGGATCAACTGACTGCCCGATAACGCCCGATAACCTTTGCGTCAGCGCAGATTGCGCAGGCATGAACCTCTTCCGATCTCTGCCCGACACGCAGAACGGGAGGGATTGATGCGTCGTCTTCTCTGGGCTTCCTGCCTTGCTGTCATTGCGGGGCCCGCCTTGGCCGATACCACCCTGATCGCGGATCTTCGTTATGGCAGCACCGCCACGATCAGCGGCACTGTTGACCGGATCACGGATGAGGATGAATTCCGCATCACCGATGCCAGCGGCTCGGTCACGGTCTATATCGGCCCCGGGATTGTGCCGTTCGATGTTGGCGAACAGATCACGGTGAACGGGATCGTGGATCGCGACTTTGGCCGGATGGAAATCTACGCCCGCGAAGCGGTGCGTGCCGATGGCAGCACACTGCGCTTTACGCATCAATATGAATGATCGCAGGCCGCCGTGCCCCTTGCAGGGGCGCGGCGGCTTTCCCACCTTTCCCTGAAACAAGACCGCAACAGGGAGATGACGATGATCCGTTCCGCCGCGATGGCCGCCGTTCTTCTGTCGGCCTCTGCCGCCTTTGCCGCACCCGTTCCCATCACCAAGGCCCCGCGTGGCCAGCCCATCACCCTGACGGGCAAGGTGATGCGCATCACCGATGCCGATGCCTTTCGGATGAAGGATGAAACCGGCGCGGTCACCGTCTATGTCGGCCCCAATGCCCTGCCGGTTCAGGTGGGCGATGAGGTCACGGTTCTGGGCGCGCTGGAGGAAGGCTTTCCCCCCGAATTCGTCGCCCGCGCCCTGCGCCGGTCAGACGGGACAGAGGTTCGCTTCCGTCACGATTGGGGCTGATGCAGCGCGCAATCTGCCACCCACCAGCCCGGCTCTGCCGCCCGCAGCGCCCGCGCGGCGGCATTGGCCGATAGCGGATCGGCAAACAGCCCGAAACACGTCGCCCCCGATCCCGACATCCGCGCGAACAGGCACCCCTGTTGCGCCGTCAGCGCCTGCCGAACCCGCCCGATCACCGGTTGCAGCGCCATCGCCGGCGCCTCCAGATCATTGCGCTGCATGGCTGCAAAAGCCGCCAGTTCGGCGGCGGATGTCAGGCACGGCAGATCGCGCGGCATCGGCGGATTGTCGGCCCGCGCCAGCGTGCCAAAGATCGCAGGCGTCGAAACCGCAACGCCCGGATTGGCCAACACCAGCCAGACCGGGGGCAGCGCGGGCAGAGGGGCCAGCACCTCGCCGATCCCGCCCATCCGTTGCGTGCGGCTCGTCAGGCAGACCGGCACATCGGCCCCCAGCGCCAGCACTTCCGCCGCCGCAGGCAATGGCCGGCCCGTCATCCGCGCCAGCAGGCGCAGCGTGGCGGCGGCATCCGCCGACCCGCCGCCGATGCCCGATGACACCGGCAGGTGCTTCTCCAGCACAATCTGCGCCGCCACCCCCATCACGCGGGCCGCGCGCAGCACCAGATTGTCACCCTCGCCCGTCAGCCCCGCCGCCATGGGCCCGGTCACGGCAAGCGAGGGGGGATCAGCCAGCGTTCCGCTGACCTGATCCCCCACCCCCGCAAAAACCACCAGCGAATCCAGCAGATGATAGCCATCCGCCCGCCGCCCGGTGACGTGCAGCGTCAGGTTGATCTTCGCCGGGGCGAATTCAGTTGTCGCCATTCGCCACTTCGGTCAGGGACTTTGCCCCTTCTTCGGCCAGCACGGCATCCAGCCCCACTTCCAGCTTGCGCCGGATGCGGATGGCCTCATCCTCTTCGGGTTCGAATGACAGCGCGCGGTGCCACTGGAACCGCGCCTCCAGCTTGCGCCCCACCGCCCAATAGACATCGCCCAGATGGTCTGTCACCACCGGATCGACCGGCTCCAGCAGCGCCGCACGTTCCATCGGCTCCACCGCTTCTTCATAGCGGCCCAGCCGGAACAGCGCCCAGGCGAGACTATCGATAATATACCCGGCCTCCGGCTGCGCCGCGACCGCGCGTTCGATCATCCCCAGCGCTTCATCCAGATTCTCGCCCCGGTCCACAAAGCTGTAGCCAAGGTAGTTCAACACCTGCGGCTGATCGGGGTTCAATTCCAGCGCGCGGCGGAAATCGGCCTCGGCCTCGGGCCAGTTGCCCGCGCGTTCATTGCTGATCCCGCGCGAATAGAACAGGGTCCAGTGCCGTTGCACCGGTTCGGGGACAAGGTCGATGGCCTGCGTATAAACCGGAATGGCATCGGCAAATCGTTCCTGCCGCCGCAGCGCATCCGCCAGCGCGGCCTGCACCTCGATGAACTGGCCGTGGCTGCGGGTCAGTGCCTGCAAAACCTCCAGCGCGGCATCGGTCTTGTCTTCTGCAATCAGCGTGTTGGCGCGGCCGATCTCGGCCACATGATAAGTGGGATCATCCGGCGCGATCTTGCCATAGGTTTCCCCCGCCAGCGCGTGCTGCCCAAGGCTTTCCAGAAGCCCCGCCGCCAGCAGCGTCGCCTCGGAATGATCGGGGCGCAGATAGGCAGCCGCGCGGGCATAGATCAGCGTATAGCCATCCTCCGCCTCGCCGCGCAGGGCGGTAGACAGGGTAAAGAACACCTCGGCAATCCCGTCCACCGGACCCGTCACCACGTCATAGGGCACCGGCTCCCCCGCCTCCAGCCGCGCGCGCAGCGCGTCGATCTGCGGGTCCGCCTCGGTGCCGAAGGCCTGCTCCAGCAAGGTCAGCGCATCGGGGTTACGCTCCAGCTGGCTCAGGATCTGGGCATGCGCAATCGCGCCGCGCCGCATCAGCGCGATCTGCCCCGCCTCGCGCCCCGACAGGATGTTGTCCGCGCTTTCGAAATCCCCAACCGAGGCCAGCGCCAAGGCCTTGTGATACAGCCCGAACGCCTCCAACCCCGGGGATGTGGCCAGCTTGTCAAACCCCGCCACCGCATCCGACATCCGCCCGTCGCCCAGCGCGGCCCAGGCCATCACCAGATCATCCAGCAGCCGCCCGATGGACCGCCCCGCCAGCGTATCGGCGATAAGCGGCGCGAAATCCCCCCGCTTGGCCTGATCCGTCAGCAGCGCGATATAGGCCGTCTGGCTGCGCCCGCCCTGCTGCACCAGTTGCCGCGACAGCTCTGCCGCCTTTTCGAAATCGCCAAGGCTCAGATGCGCGACCACCGCCCCTTCCAGCGTGGCCAGATCATTTACCCCGATCTGGATGAGCCGATCATACCAGCGCGCGGCCTCGCTGAAATCATTCTCGGATGCGGCCACCTGTGCGGCCAGATAGGCCCCTGCGGCCCCTTCCGTTTCCTGCGCGGCAACCGGAAAGGCCAGCGCAAGGGCAAAGGCAAAGGCAACAAGGGGGCTACGGCGTGGCGGCATCGGCAAGCTGCTCCATCAGGGGTAGCGTCAAGCTAGCCTTGGCCCGCCACATAGGCAATCGGGCCGGGGTGGTTTCCCCACCCCGGCCCGCCGTTTCCTGCCGATTCACACGCAAATGTCAGCCTGCGCGTCACATGTTGGGATAGTTCGGCCCGCCCCCGCCCTGCGGCGTGGTCCAGTTGATGTTCTGCGACGGGTCTTTGATATCGCAGGTCTTGCAATGCACGCAGTTCTGAAAGTTGATCACAAAGCGCGGATCCTTGCCCGCCTCGGATACCACTTCATACACCCCCGCCGGGCAATAGCGCTGCGCCGGTTCCGCGTATTTCGGCAGGTTCACCGAAATCGGGATGCTCGCATCCTTCAGCTTCAGATGTGCAGGCTGCGCCTCATCATGGTTGGTAAAGCTGAAGGCCACGTTGGTCAGCCGGTCGAAGGACAGTTTGCCATCGGGCTTGGGATAGTCGATCGGCTTGAAATTCTTCGCCAACCCCGTCGCTGCCGCATCCGATTTGCCATGTTTCAGCGTGCCGAACACCGTCAGCCCGATGGTATTGGCCCACATGTCCAGGCCGCCGCCCATCAGCGATGCCACCAGCCCGTATTTCGACCACAGCGGTTTGACGTTGCGCACGCGCTTCAGGTCTTTGCCAATCGGCCCGCTCCGCACGGCGGATTCGTAGGTGGTCAACTCATCGCCCGCCCGGCCTGCGGTGATCGCGGCATGGGCCGCCTCGGCCGCCGCCTTGCCCGACAGCATGGCATTGTGGTTGCCCTTGATGCGCGGCACGTTCACCAGCCCCGCCGAACAGCCCAGCAGCGCCACGCCGGGTGCCACCATCTTGGGGATCGACTGCCACCCGCCCTCAGAGATCGCCCGCGCGCCATAGGCCACGCGTTTGCCGCCCTTCAGAAGTTCGGCCACCATCGGGTGATGCTTGAACCGCTGAAACTCCATATAGGGGTAAAGATGCGGGTTCTCATAGTTCAGGTGAACCACGAACCCCACATAAACCTGATTGTTCTCAAGGTGATAGATGAACGATCCGCCGCCCGCATTGCTGCCCAGCGGCCAGCCCATCGTATGCGTCACCGTCCCCAGCTTGTGTTTCGCGGGGTCAATCTCCCAGATTTCCTTCATCCCAAGGCCGAATTTCTGCGGGCAATGGCCTTTGGACAGGTCGTATTTCGCGATCACCTCTTTCGACAGCGACCCGCGCACGCCTTCGGACAGGAACACGTACTTCCCGTGCAACTCCATCCCCGGCTCGTAATTCGGCCCCGGCGCGCCGGTTTCCGGGTCCAACCCGAACTCGCCCGCCACCACGCCCTTCACCCGGTCGCCGTCATAGACCAACGCGGATGCCGACATGCCGGGGAAAATCTCGACGCCCAGCCCCTCGGCCACCCCCGCCATCCAGCGGCAGACATTGGCCATGGAGACGATGTAATTGCCATGGTTGTTCATCAACGGCGGCATCGGGAAATTCGGGATACGCACCTGCCCGGCTGGCCCGAGGATGTAGAAGTTATCCTCCACCACCTCGGTCTGGATCGGCGCGCCCATGGTCCGCCACTCCGGCAAAAGCGCATCCAGCCCCGACGGATCCAGCACCGCACCCGAAAGGATATGCGCCCCAACCTCGGACCCTTTTTCCAGCACCACGACCGACAGGTTGGCATCCAACTGTTTCAGCCGGATCGCCGCCGACAGGCCCGCCGGGCCTGCGCCCACGATCACAACGTCGTATTCCATCGACTCACGGACGATGTCGGCCATGCTGACTGCTCCCTCACCGCATTTCCCACAGGCCCCGCGCAAGATTGTTGCGGGGCGCGCGGCTCATCCCCTAGCCCATGCAAAGCGCGGGGGTCAATCGTAACGCGGCATCACGATGTCGCATTGCGGCATCAAGTCCGGGATTGCGCCCATATCCCCCGGCTTTTGGCGCTTTCGCGGGCAAGCCCTTGCATTTGCCCCCTCGGTCGGTTCAGTTGGGACAAGATATCGCAGGACGTGTCGCGCCACAGTTCCCGTAAGGGGGCCGTGGCCTTCCTTTTGTTATGTAGGGACCGATGGAAAAGATTCCGATGACGCGCGCAGGTTTCACTGCGCTGGACGAAGAGTTGAAGATACTGAAATCCATCGAACGCCCCGCCGTGATCCGCGCGATTGCCGAGGCCCGTGAACATGGCGACCTGTCGGAAAACGCCGAATACCACGCCGCCCGCGAAAAGCAGTCCTTCATCGAAGGCCGCATCAAGGAGCTTGAGGCGATGCTCTCGCTGGCCGAGGTGATCGATCCGTCCAAGCTGTCCGGCTCGGTCAAGTTCGGCGCGACCATCACCGTCGTCGACGAAGACACCGACGAGGAAAAAACCTATCAGATCGTGGGTGAGGCCGAGGCCGATATCGAACGCGGCCTGCTGAACATCCGCTCCCCCCTTGCCCGTGCGCTGATCGGCAAGGATGAAGGCGACAGCGTCGAGGTGAAAACCCCCGGCGGCCAGAAAAGCTATGAGATCCTCAGCATCCGCTACGTCTGATCACGACGGATAGGCAATTCGGGGACAGAATGGCGGAAGACCACGACAAACCGGAACCCTTGGGCCTATTCCTGCGCTCTGAGGAAGCCCCGCCATTCGGCCCGGCCGAACTGGTGGCAGGCCTGCTGGCGGTGGTCTGGGTGGTGGCGGTCATCGCCTTTGCTCTGATGGCGCCCGCGGGCACATCGGGCGGCCTCTTGGGTCTCGTGATGACGCTGCTCGCCGTGTTCCTGCCGCTGGCGCTGATCTGGGCGGCTG
Source organism: Rhodobacter maris (assembly GCA_943369275.1). Classification (GTDB taxonomy): domain Bacteria; phylum Pseudomonadota; class Alphaproteobacteria; order Rhodobacterales; family Rhodobacteraceae; genus Paragemmobacter; species Paragemmobacter maris_A. The sequence goes on from CALRMS020000002.1 coordinate 89,276, forward strand.
TCACCACGCTCCGCTCCGTCCGCGTGCTGCGGGCCGAAGCCGCGCGCCTGCAGGCCACGGTGGACGCCATGCGCAACGCCTATCTCCTCAGCCAGCAGACACAGGCCGCCATCAAACCGGGCGTCGAACAGCGGCTGCAAGAGGTGGCGCAGGTCGCCCGCGAAACCGCAGGCGTGCTGGCCTCGTTCCAGACGCGGCGCGATCCGGGCCTTACCGTGCCATCGGCGGATCGCAAGGCCGCGCTGGTACCGCCGCCCCGCCCCGCCCCGCAGGATGAACAGCCCGCCCTCGCGCTGGGCACCCCGGCCGAGGATTTGCGCCCCCCCCTGTCCATCGGCGATTTCATCCGCGCGCTGAACTTTCCCGAAAACCCGGATGACCGCGAAGGGTTCCGGGCCCTGCGCCTTGCGCTCGAGGATCGGACCACTGCCAGACTGATCCGCGCCGCGCAGGATGTGCTGACGCTGCTCAGCCAGGAAGGCATCTACATGGATGACCTGACCCCGGAACGCGCCCGGCCGGAACTGTGGCGCAAATTCGCGCAAGGCGAACGTGGCCGCACCATCGCCGCGCTGGGCGGCATCCGTGATCGGTCCAGCCTCGCGTTGACCGGGGCAAGGATGCGCGAAGACCCGGTTTTCCGCGATGCGGGCCACCATTTCCTGCGCACCTTCGACAAGACGTTTCAAGAGTTTGAGCAGAACGCATCCGACAGCGATCTTGCCGAAATGGCCGACACACGCACCGCGCGGGCCTTCATGCTGTTCGGCCGCGTGACCGGAACCTTCGATTAGGAAAGTGGAATTTGACGCAAATTCCGCGTGCATTCCTGACGCAGGAATGCGGGCGCGCAAAGCGCGCTTCCGGAATTTGCGTCAAATTCCGGCGCGAAGTCTGCGTCAGACTTCGCTTTCGCAGCCATCGCTACCCGCGCGGGGCCGCCGCCCGCCGCAGGCGATCATTGATCGCCCGCCCCAGCCCCACCTCGGGCACCGGTGCAAAGGCGATGCGCCCGCCTGCCCCTGCTTGCGCGTCCGCCGCGCGCAACACATGGAACAGCGCCGCCGCCGCCTCCACCGGATCGCCGCTTTCCGACAGGGTCAGCGCAGCAGCAGGGCAGGGGCCGAAACCCACCCAGACCTCGCCCGGTTCCGGCGCCGTCACGCCCAGCCGCACCTGCGCAGCGGGGGCGTAATGGCTCGCCAGTTGCCCCGGCGCATTGGGCCGCTGGGCATCGCCCCCCGCCAGCAGCGCCACCCCCAGCGCCGATTCCAACGCCTCTGCCGGTACCCCGCCGGGGCGCAGCAGGCTGGGCGCACCGTCCAGCCCCAGAATGGTGGACTCCACGCCCACCGCACAGGCCCCGCCGTCCAGAATTCCCTCGATCCGCCCCGCCAGCCCCGCCCGCACATGATCCGCCCGCGTGGGCGACACCTTGCCCGACGGATTGGCCGAAGGCGCGGCCAGCGGCCCGCCAAAGGCCCGCAGCAGCGCCTGCGCCACCGGATGCGCTGGCACCCGGATCGCCACCGTCTCCAGCCCCGCCGTCACCAGCGCCGACAGCCCCGCCTCCGCGCGCACCGGCAGTACCAAGGTCAGCGGCCCCGGCCAGAACGCCGCCGCCACCGCCTCGGCCCGGTCGTCGAACCGCGCGAACTGCCGCGCCGATGCCACATCCGGCACGTGCACGATCAGCGGGTTGAACCTTGGCCGCCCCTTTGCATCGAAAATCCGCGCCACGGCATGATCCGACCGCGCATCCCCGCCCAGCCCGTAGACCGTCTCGGTCGGAAAGGCGACAAGCCCGCCCGCGCGCAGGATTTCCGCTGCGCGCGCAATCCCTTGCGGGCTGTCTGTCAGGTCTTCGGTGGCAATCATGGCCCATGACCTCGCGCGTGACGCTGCGTAGGGGTTGAGAAGGGGCAAACGGTCTGTAAACCTTTGCTTGTCAGGTGCCATTACCCGTCACGGCCCGCTTTGCCAAGCACTCCGCCTGGCAGTTGGGTCGTGCCACGTTCCGGCCCCGGCATGTCAGAGGATCGACCCATGCCCTACCGCGCCCCCCTTGCCGATTATGACCTGCTGCTTACCCATGTGCTGGGCTATGGCCGCGTCGCCGCCACCCCGCGCTTTTCGGATGCCGGGGCGGATACAGCCACTGCTGTGCTGGCCGAGGCCGGGCGCCTTGCCGAAACCGTCCTCGCGCCCCTGAACCGCATGGGTGACAAGCTGGGGTCAAGGCTGGAAAACGGCATCGTCCGCACACCGCCCGGCTTTGCCGAAGGTTACCGCGCGATCGCGCGTGGCGGCTGGGTCGGCATGGCTGCAGCACCAGACAATGGCGGTATGGGCCTGCCCATGACGATCGCCACCGCGGTGAATGAGATCATGTCGGGCGCCTGCCTTGCCCTGCAGATCAACCCGCTGCTCACGCAAGGCCAGATCGAGGCGTTGGAACATCATGGCTCCGACGCGATCCGCGCGACGTATCTGCCCAAGCTGATCTCGGGCGAATGGGGCGGCACGATGAACCTGACCGAACCGCAGGCGGGTTCAGATGTCGGCGCCTTGCGCACGCGCGCCGAGCCGCGCAGCGATGGCAGCTATGCCATTACCGGACAAAAGATTTACATCAGCTGGGGGGATGCGGATTTCCTGCCGAACATCTGCCATCTGGTGCTGGCCCGCCTGCCCGACGCTGCGCCGGGTTCCGCCGGGATAAGCCTGTTTCTGGTGCCCAAATTCCTGCCCGATGCTGATGGCAATCCGGGGCGCAGGAACAGCCTGTCGGTCGTTGGTCTGGAACACAAGCTGGGCCTGCACGGCAGCCCGACCTGCGTGATGCAATATGATGATGCGCAGGGCTGGCTGGTGGGGGAACCGCACAAGGGCCTTGCTGCCATGTTCACCATGATGAACAACGCCCGCCTTGGCGTGGCGGTGCAGGGTGTCGGCATCGCCGAGGCCGCCTTTCAGCACGCGCTGGCCTATGCCGAAGGCCGCGTTCAGGGCCGCACCCCCACCGGCCGCGCCCCGATCACCGATCATGCCGATGTGCGCCGGATGCTGGCGCGGATGCGGGCGCAGGTCTTCTCAAGCCGCGCCATCGCGCTGTCTTGTGCCGTGGCCATCGACATGGCCCGCGCCACCGATGCCCCCGAATGGCACGCCCGCGCCGCCCTGCTGACCCCGATCGCCAAGGCCTATGGCACCGATACCGGGAACGAAGTGGCGCATCTGGGCATACAGATTCATGGCGGCATGGGCGTGATCGAAGATACGGGTGCCGCACAATTCGCCCGCGATGTGCGCGTGACCACGATCTACGAAGGCACCAACGGCATTCAGGCGATGGACCTTGTCGCCCGCAAGATGGCCGATGGCGGCACCGCCGCCATGGCCCTCATCGATGAGGTGCAGGCCGGAGCTGAATCCGCCCGCGCCACCCATCCCGATCTGGCCAACGATGTCTGGCAGGCGGCCGAATCGCTGCGCGACGCGACCGATGCCCTCCTGCATCAGAACCTGACCGACCGCTTCGCCGGGGCCGCCCCCTATCTGCGCGCCTTCGCGCTGATCCTTGGGGCCGACGCGCATCTGCGCGCCGCCCATGCCACGGGCGGCGCGCGCACTGCGCTGGCCCGCGTGGCGATCCGCCGCCTGCTGCCCGAACATACGGCCCTGCTGGCCGAGGCGCGCGAAGGCGCGGATCAGCTGTATGCCCTGTCGCCCGAGGATCTGGCGGCGTGAATGACACGCCCGAAACCGAAACCGGCATCCGCCACCCCTTTGCCACCCCCCCGGCCGAGGGTGAGGCGACAGAGGTCGCCCCCGGCATCCTCTGGCTGCGCCTCCCGCTGCCCATGGCGCTGGATCATGTCAACGTCTACGCGCTGGACGATGGCGATGGCTGGACCATCGTCGATACCGGCTTCGACAGCAAACGCGCCCGCGCGATCTGGCAGCGCCTGCTGGGTGGCCCCCTGCAAGGCCGCCCGGTAAAGCGGGTCATCGTCACCCATTACCACCCCGATCACATCGGCCTTGCCGGGTGGTTCCAATCGCAGGGCGCGGAACTGGTCACCACCCGCACCAGCTGGCTTTATGCCCGCATGCTGGTGCTGGACGCGCATGCGCTGCCCCTGCCGCAGGCGGTAGAGTTCCAGCGCCGCGCCGGGGTATCCGCTGAACGCCTGCACAGCTACGCCACCACCAGACCCTTCAACTTTGCCGATGTCGTGGCCCCGCTGCCCCCCGGATTCACCCGCATCAAGGACGGCGACCAGATCACCGCCGCAGGTCGCCGCTGGCGCGTGCGCTGCGGCGATGGTCACGCGCCGGAGCATGCCACGCTCTGGTCGCTGGACGACGCGCTCATCCTCGGTGGGGATCAGCTTCTGCCGGGCATTTCCGCCAATATCGGCGTCTACCCCACCGAACCCGATGCCGACCCGCTTTCCGAATGGCTGGACAGCTGCGCCCGTATGGCCGCCTTTGCCACTGACGGTCAGCTTGTCCTTCCCGGCCATAAACTGCCCTTCACAGGTCTGCCCCTGCGCCTGCGCCAGATGGCGGAAAACCACGAATCCGCGCTGGCCCGCCTTTTGGACCACCTCTCCACCCCGCAGGTCGCCGCCGATTGCTTCCTGCCCCTGTTCAAGCGCCAGATCGACGGGCCGGAATTCGGCATGGCGCTGGTCGAATCGGTGGCGCATCTGAATTGCCTGCTGCGGCGCGGGCACGTCTCGCGCAGGTTGAACGCGCAGGGCGCGTGGCTCTGGCAGCGTCTGCCGGGCTGAACAACCCACCCATGCGGCAATCCGGCACCCTTCACCACGCCGTAAGGCGTGACATGGATACATGAATCGGCTATCTCGCCGGAAAGACGAAGAAAGGGAACCGACATGGCCGACCACAAGTCCGACTTCAAACCCGGCAGCATGGATATCCGCGCGCAGGAAAAGACCTTCGCAGGCTTCCTCAAGTTCACGCAATGGGGCGTGGTCATCATCATCGCCGTCCTGATCTTCATGGCCCTTGCCAACGCCTGACCGGACCTGACGGTTTTCAGCCCAACTTATTGGATCATCTCATGCTGCGCGCCATGCTTTCCCTTCTCGCGCTTCTTTCCCTTGCGGCCTGCGGGGCAGAGCCTGTCTGGGCACCGGAAGAGAAGGTTCAGGCCGCGCGCTACGTGCATGATGGCCCGCCCGCAATCACACTGTTCACCGTGATCAACAATCGCTCCAACTCCGGGGCGCATAGCGGGCTGATGATCAATGGATCAGAGCGGGTCATGTTCGATCCGGCCGGCACGTGGAAGCATCCGCGCATCCCGGAACGCAACGATGTGCATCACGGCATCACCCCGCGCATCGTGAATTTCTACATCGACTATCACGCCCGCGAAACCTTCCGCGTGGTGGAGCAGACGGTCACCGTCTCGCCCGGGGTGGCCGCGCTGGTGGCCCAGCGGGCCAAAGCTTACGGCGCCGTGCCAAAGGCGCAATGTGCACGGTCGGTGACGGATATCCTGCGCGACGTGCCGGGATTCGAAAATGTCCGCTCCACTTGGTATCCCAACAACATCATGGATGATTTCGCCAAGATCCCCGGCGTCACCACCCGCGTCATCCGCGATGAGGATGCCGACAAGAACCACGGCGTCCTTCTGGTGCAGGCAGGCGAAGCGCCGCTTTAACCCGCCACTGCCAGAAGCGCATACAGCGTGACGCCCCCCGCCAGAATCGCGGCCATGGTGCTGCGCGTGGCGATCCCCACTGCCAGCGTCACCAGCGCCGCCGCCAGCCGCGCGGGGTCCGTCTCGCCCCCTGTCGCGGGCGGCCACAGGACGCCGGGCACCACCAGCGCGGGCAACACCGCCACCGCCGTATAGCGCAGCGCGCGGGTCAGCCAGCCGGGCAGGGGCCGCGTGCCCAGCGTGCCCAGAAATGAAAACCGGATCGCATAGGTCCCCAGCGCCAGCGCGGGCATGACAATCCAGAAGGTGGATTTGTCGATCATCGCCGCGCCTCGATCCAGCGGTCCAGCACCGCCCCCGTTGCCATGGCACAGCCTGCCGCGATCAAAAGCCCCGTCCCCCATGGCATTCCCGCCAGCAGCAGCGACAACAGGATCGACACCCCCGCCGCCGCCAGATGCGGCACAGACCGCAGCATCGGTGCGACCATCGCCAGAAAGGTAATCGGCAGCGCGAAATCCAGCGCATATTCCGGCGGTATCGCCTTCCCGATCATACCGCCCAGCAGCGAGGCCAGAAACCACAGCGGCGCCACCGCCACCACCGCGCCAAAGAACACCGCATGCTTTTCCGCCGCCGTCATGCCGGGATTGCGGTCGATCTCTGCCACCGTGGTGGCGAAACTCTGATCCACCAAAAAATAGGCCATCAACGCCCGCGACCGCAGCGGCAGCGTGCCGAAATGCGGCGCCAGCGTCACCGAATACATCACCATCCGCAGGTTCACCGCCAGCGCCGTCGCCAGCACGACCAGCACGGGCGCATTCTCCTGCATCGTCTGAAGCGCTGCGAATTGCGACGCCCCGGCAAAGACCGACACGGAAAACAGCATGGTTTCAAACACGTTCAGCCCGGCCTCGGTCGCCACCACCCCGAACAACAGCGCAAAGGGGCCGACCACAATCGTCATCGGCAGCGCGGCAATCAGGCCACGCAGAAAAGCCTTGCGGGTGGGGGCGGTGCGCGCCTGCGCTTTACCTTGCATAAGCTTCGGCTTAGGCCATTGGTCAGCAAAGCGGAAGGGTGGAACGTGCGGATATTCGGGGTGATCCTTGCAGGCGGGCAGGGCCGGCGGATGGGCGGGGCCGACAAGGCCCTCCTCCCGTTGGCAGGCCAACCGCTGATTGCCCATGTCACCGAAAGGCTGGAACCACAGGTGGAACGCCTGGCCATCAGCGCCAATGGCGATCCTGCCCGCTTTGCCAGCCTTCGCCTGCCCGTCCTGCCCGATCAGCGGTCTGAAGGCCCGCTTTCGGGCATCCTGTCGGCGCTGGACTGGGCCGCACCCCTTGGGGCGACGGCCGTCGTCTCGGCCCCCGTCGATGCGCCCTTCCTGCCGCCCGATCTGGTGCCGCGCCTGATCCTTGCCGGGGAATCTTCTGGTGGCTGCGCGCTCGCTCGTTCGGGTGGGAATGACCACCCCACTTTCGGCCTCTGGCCCGTCTCCCTGCGCGAACCCCTGCGCGCCTTCCTTGCCAGCGGGGAAAAGGCCCGCGTTCGCACCTTTGCCGATGCCCACCACGCCGCCCGCGCCGATTTCCCCGATGACGGGGCCTTTGCCAACCTGAACACCCCTGATGACCTCGCCGCCGCCGCCATCCGCATGGGGGCCGTGTTATGAAGGTCTATGGCGTCATCGGCTGGAAAAACTCCGGCAAGACCAGCCTGATGGAACGGCTGGTCACGGAAATCACCGCGCGCGGCTTTTCCGTCTCTACCGTCAAGCATGTCCACCACACGGTCGATCTCGATCAGCCGGGCAAAGACACCTTCCGCCACCGTCAGGCCGGCGCGCGCGAGGTGGTTCTGGCCTCAAAAGACCGCTTCGCCCTGATGGTGGAACATCGCGGCCCGGAACCCGACCTGTCCGCCGTGCTGGCCCGCCTTGCCCCTGTCGATCTGGTGCTGGTCGAAGGCTACAAGCGCGACAGCCACCAGAAGCTTGAGGTGTGGCGCGTTGATACCGGGCAGAACCTCATCCAACCCGGCGATCCCCTGATCCGCGCCGTTGCCACCGATGCTCCGGGCCTTGCCCTGACCGTCCCGCTTCTGGATCTGAACGACACCGCCGCCATCGCCGATTTCATCCTTGCGGAAACCGGCCTTGCCACGCCCCGTTTCGATACGGTCGCCATCGTCGACTGGTCCGCCACCAACGGCCCGTCGCCGGCCAAACCCTCGCCCGATGCCATCTGGATCGGCACCGCCACCGCGACAGGGGAAACCGCGCAGTATTTCCGCACAAGGGCCGAGGCCGAGGCCCACCTGACCACCCTCATCGCTACGGAACAGGCGGCCGGTCGCCGCCTGCTGATCGGCTTCGATTTCCCGATGGGCTATCCCACCGGCTTTGCCGCCCGCTTGACCGGGGATGCCTCCCCCCGCGCCATCTGGCGCTGGCTCGCGGATCACATCACCGATGACGCCAACCGCAACAACCGCTTTGCCGTGGCCGATGCCATAAATTCCCACATCGGCAACGGCCCCTTCTGGGGCCGCCCCGCCAACCTGCCCCTGCCGCATCTGCCGGAGCGCAAGGCCGTTAACTACCCCGCCCTCGGCCTGCCTGAACGCCGCGCGGCGGAAACCCATGTCCCCCGCGCCCAACCGGTATGGAAACTCTTCACCACCGGCTCTGTGGGCTCACAGGCGCTGATGGGCCTGCCCATGATCCACCGCCTGTCGCAAATCCCCGGCACCGCCGTCTGGCCCTTTGATTCCACCCCCGCCGCGCCTGTGGTGCTGGCCGAGGTCTATCCCTCCCTCCTTGCCCCCCTCGTCGCACAGACCCCCGGCATCAAGGATGCCGCGCAAGTTTCCCTCCTCGCCCGTGCATTGCACCGCCTGTCGGCGCAAGGTGGCCTTGCCCCCCTTTTCACCCCCCCGAACCTGCCCGAAATCGCCGAGGAAGGCTGGATCCTCGGCACGGGTCACGCGGCGGCGCTCCTCATGGCTGCGGGGCAGACGTCATGATCCGCATCGAACAGGGCCTGACCGAACCCTTCCGCGCCGAGGCCGCCGTCCTTTATTGGCAGGCCTTCGGCGGCAAGCTTGGCCGCGTGCTTGGGCCAGAACCCAAGGCGCTGGAATTCCTGCGCCGGGTGATGCGCGCCGACCATTGCCTGACGGCCTTCGACAGCCGCGGCAACCTCGTCGGCCTTGCCGGCTTCAAATCCCAAAAGGGCAGCTTTGCCGGCGGGTCCGACACCGACCTCCGCGCCGTCTATGGCCCCCTCGGCGGGCGCTGGCGCGCGCAACTCCTGCGCCTTCTGGGCAATGATGCGGATCACAGCCGCTTCCTGCTCGATGGCCTTTGTGTCAGCGATACCGTGCGCGGGCAGGGCGTCGGCACCCTGCTGCTTGAGGCCATCATCACAGAGGGCCGCGCCCGGGGCTACAGCGCCGTGCGGCTGGATGTGGTCGATACCAACGCCCGCGCCCGCGCGCTTTATGAACGGCGCGGCTTCGTGGTTGACCGGACCGAACCCATCGGCCCCCTGCGCCTGATCTTCGGGTTCAACGCGGCCCACACCATGGTCCGGTCCATCTGAGCCGGCCCTTTTGGCGACGATCCTGCAACAACCTGCCCGCCTTCTGGGCATCGTTTCAGTTTACCGGTGAAATCCATCAAATTTTCTGCATATTTATTCGGCCAGCTGAGAACAGCGGCGCTCGGCCCCCGGGACGGGGTTTTGTGACACAACGAAAAAAGACAGTGGGAACCGTGGAATGCTGAATGAGTTCAAGACCTTTCTGCTAAGAGGCAACGTGATGGACCTCGCCGTAGGTATCATCATCGGTGCGGCCTTCACCGCTATCGTGAACAGCCTCGTGGGGGATCTGATCAACCCGATCATCGGCCTGATTCTGGGCGGGATCAACTTCTCTGACATGTTCATCGATCTGTCAGGCACCAGCCCGGCATCCCTTGCAGCAGCAAAGGACTCCGGCGCAGCGGTCTTCGCCTATGGTGCGTTCGTCACCGCGCTGATCAACTTTGTCATCATCGGCTGGGTTGTGTTCGTGCTGGTCAAGATGATGAACAAGCTGATGCCGAAAAAGGCCGAAGCCCCCGCCGCTCCGGCTGGCCCGACCGAGCTGGAAATCCTGATGGAAATCCGCGACTCGCTGAAAAAGTAAGTCAGGCGACAGACAGACAAAGGCCGCGGGACACATCCCCGCGGCCTTTTGCATTCAGATCGCCAGCGCCTCCGCCGCGCTGATCGTGGGCAGCCCCAGCGCCACCCCCACCGCCGCATAGGTCAGCTTGCCCGCATGGGTGTTCAGCCCGGCCAGCAGATGCCTGTCCTCGGCGCAGGCGCGCTTCCATCCCTTGTCGGCCAGGGCCAGCAGGAACGGCAGGGTCGCATTGCCCAGCGCCTGCGTCGATGTCCGCGCCACCGCGCCGGGCATATTGGCCACGCAGTAATGCATGATCCCGTCCACCTCGTAGATCGGGTCCTGATGCGTGGTCGCGCGGCTCGTCTCGAAGCACCCGCCTTGATCAATCGCCACATCCACCAGCGCCGCGCCGGGCTTCAGCTCGGCCAACTGCGCGCGCGAAATCAGCTTGGGCGCCGCCGCACCGGGGATCAGCACCGCCCCGATGATCATGTCGGCCTGCCGCGCCAGCTCGATCGTCGTGGCCGCATCGGCATAGCCGCATTTGAACTGCCCGCCGAACACATCATCCAGATAGCGCAGCCGGTTCACCGACCGGTCCAGAACGGTGACATCCGCCCCCATCCCGGCGCTGATCTTGGCGGCATGGGTGCCCACCACCCCGCCCCCGATGACCAGCACCTTTGCAGGCAGCACACCGGGCACGCCGCCCATCAGCACACCACGCCCGCCATTGGCCTTTTGCAGCGTCCATGCCCCGACCTGCGGTGCCAGACGCCCCGCCACCTCCGACATCGGCGCCAGCAGCGGCAACCCGCCGCGATCATCCGTCACCGTCTCATAGGCAATCGCGGTCACGCCCGATGCCAGCAGATCATGCGTCTGCGCCGGATCGGGGGCCAGATGCAGATAGGTGAACAACACCTGCCCCGCGCGCAGCCGCGCCCGCTCCACCGCCTGCGGCTCCTTGACCTTCACGATCATCTCGGATTGGGCAAAAACCTCTTCCGCCGTCGCCGCGATGTGGGCACCGGCGGCCACATAATCCGCGTCCGTGAACCCTGCGCCCACTCCGGCCTGCGTCTCCACCAGCACGTCATGCCCATGCGCCACCGCCTCGCGCGCGGCATTGGGCGTCATGCCCACGCGGAATTCCTGCGGCTTGATCTCTTTCGGGCAACCGATCTTCATCTTGCATCCTCCCTGTCAGGCCTGCCGTCACAGGCGGCCCGTTGTGAAAGAAGTGTGGGTCACATCCGCCGAAAAAACTGTGATTTCTGGATGACCTATGGCCAGCCGCGCGGTAGATTTCTGCGACGAACACAGGTTTTGCGAAAGAATCCGCCACAATGTCAGAACTCGACGCAACCGACCGCCGCATCCTGACCGTGTTGCAGAAGGAAGGCCGCATCACCAATGCCGACCTGTCCGAACGCGTGAACCTCTCCCCCTCCGCCTGCCACCGCCGCACCCAGCGGCTGGAGGAGGAAGGTTTCATCGCAGGCTACGTCGCCCTGCTCGATGCCCGCCGCCTTGGACGCCCCACCACGGTTTTCGTGGAAATCACCCTCCAAGGTCAGGCCGACGAACTGCTCGATGCCTTTGAACGTGAGGTGGCAAAGATCCCCGACATCCTCGAATGTCACCTGATGGCGGGGCAGGCGGATTACCTCATCAAGATCATGGCCGAAGACACCGAAGATTTCGCCCGCATCCACCGCCAATACCTGTCACGCCTTCCCGGCGTGCGGCAGATGCATTCGTCCTTTGCCCTGCGCACAGTGGTCAAGACGACGGCACTGGCGGTCTGACCAAAGCGGAATTTGACGCAAATTCCGCGCCGAAATCTGACGCAGATTTCGGGCACACCCCCTGCGCGACGATCACCCCCGAAATCTGCGTCAGATTTCGCCACGATTTCTGCGTCAGAAATCGTTCCCCGCACGCCCCGTTAACCGAATGGCAGCACTTCCCTGCCACCGTCCGCCAGCACCCTCTACCCAAGCCCCAAATTGCTTAACAAAACCCGTCGCGCGCCCTAACCCACCGTCCGCTGCGTGCATACAGTTTGCTGCACAGCTTGCTGCACGGAAATCTGCACGCGCAAAACGTGCGAAGAATTTCCCCAACCCCTTGATCCGAAAATGAAAAACCCCCGGCCTCGCGGACGGGGGTTGATCGGGCGGGGCCATCATACAGATGTTCCCCCAGTGTCGCTGAACGGCTTAGAGGCCGCCCTCACGCTGAAGCTTTTTACGGGCGAGTTTCCTCGCACGGCGAACGGCTTCGGCTTGCTCGCGCGCTTTCTTGACGGAGGGTTTCTCGAAATGCTGCTTGAGCTTCATTTCGCGGAACACGCCTTCGCGCTGGAGCTTTTTCTTGAGGGCCCGGAGGGCCTGTTCGACGTTATTGTCGCGGACGCTGACCTGCATGTGGTTGTCACCACCTTCCTAAGTTAGAGTTGCACTACAGTGTGCAGGCGCGCGCCCTATAACAAAGGAAACCGCCCCTGTCCACTGACGCGCCAAAGGAGCCACCATGGAACCGCAGAACACCCCGGAAAACGCCCGCGACCAGGTGCTGGAGGCCGCTCTTCTCCATGTGCCCTTCGATGGTTGGTCGGAAACCACCCTGCGCGCGGCCATCGCCGATTCGGGCGTGGCCGAGGGTCTGGCCCGCGCCCTGTTCCCTCGCGGCGGCATTGATCTGGCCGTGGCCTTCCACAAGCGCGGCGATCAGAAGATGCAGGAAACCCTTGCCACCACCGACCTGTCGCAGATGCGATTTCGCGACCGCGTCACCTTTGCCGTCCGCACCCGGCTCGAAGGAATCGAGGATCGCGAACTCGTCCGCCGTGGCACCACCCTCTTTGCCCTGCCGCAACACGCGACTGCGGGTGCAAAGCTGATCTGGGGCACGGCAGATGCGATCTGGACAGCGCTGGGCGACACCTCGCGCGATGTGAACTGGTACACCAAACGCGCCACGCTTTCGGCCGTTTACGGTTCGACCGTGCTGTATTGGCTGGGCGATGACAGCATAGGCCATCAGTCCACTTGGGATTTTCTGGATCGCCGCATCGGCGACGTGATGCAGATCGAAACGATCAAGGCCAAGGTCCGCGAAAACCCGCTTGGCAAAGCCCTGCTTGCAGGCCCCGCCAAGGTGATGGAGAAATGGCGCGCGCCGACAGTCCCCGATGATCTGCCCGGCCGGTTCAGGAACCCCTTCCGCTGAGGCGGGCCGACAGGAACGGATGCCGATGGAACTTTCCCACACGATGCGCGCGATCGAGATCACCGAACCCGGCGGTCCTGATGTGCTGCAACCCTGCACCCGCCCTGTCCCCGTGCCCAGCCATGGCCAGATCATCATCCGCGTCGCCTATGCCGGGGTGAACCGCCCCGATGCCTTGCAACGCGCGGGCAGCTACGCGCCCCCCGCCAACGCCTCCCCTCTGCCGGGGCTGGAGGCATCGGGAACCGTGGTCGAAATCGGCCCCGGCGTCACACGGTGGAGCATCGGTGACAAGGTCTGCGCCCTGCTGCCGGGCGGTGGCTATGCTGAATATGTCGCTACACAGGAAACCCACGCTTTGCCCATCCCGGACGGGCTTTCGATGAAAGACGCCGCCTGTCTGCCGGAAACCTGCTTCACGGTCTGGTCCAATGTGGTGATGCGCGGGGGCCTCAAGGCGGGGGAACGCTTCCTCGTCCACGGCGGATCGTCCGGCATCGGCACCACCGCCATCCAGATCGCCCGCGCGCTGGGTGCCCGCGTCTTCACCACCGCCGGGTCGGATGACAAATGCTCGGCCTGTGAAGGGCTTGGCGCGGAAAAGGCGCTGAACTACCGCACGGGCGATTTCGTCGCCATGATGCATGACGAAGGAGGCGCGCAGCTGATCCTTGATATGGTTGGCGGCAGCTACTTGCCGCGCAACGTCAAGGCGCTGGCAACCGAAGGGCGGCTGGTGCAGATCGCCTTTCTGCAAGGCCCTAAGATCGAGCTGAACTTCGCCGAAGTGATGATGCGCCGCCTTACCATCACCGGGTCCACCCTGCGCCCGCAAAGCGACCTTGCCAAATCCCGCATCGCGGCCGAGGTAGAGGCGCATGTCTGGCCCATGATCGCCGCCGGAAAATTCCGCCCCGTCATGGATAGCGAATTCCCCCTGACCGCCGCCGCCGCTGCCCATGCCCGCATGGAAAGCTCCGGCCATGTCGGCAAGATCGTGCTTAAGGTCGAGTAGACCAAACCGATCGCCAAAACACCCGCCCCGGGCTTTGCCTGGGGCCTCCGATCTCAATGGCGGGCGAGGCCACGGATCAAGTCCGGAGCAGGGTTGTTTTGGCAATGGGCGGAGGCACGCCCTACCCTTGGCCCCCTCCCTTGTTAGCAGAACGATGTCAGCCCCCTCGGGATCAGACCTCATCCAGCGCAGCTTGCAGGATGGGCGGCAATTTGGCCACCGGCATCCCGGTCAAGGTCTTGGCAAAGCTGACCAGCAGGTTCAACTTGCCCGGCCCCGCCAGCGCATCCTGACGCGCCAGTTCTGCCCGCACCGCGCCAAGAACCTGCGGCGGTGCCGCGATCAGCAAAGGCCGATCCCCTGCCACCGCTTTCAGATGCGCAACCACATGCGCGGCAAGCCGCGCGCCCGCGATACGGTCAAGGTCGGGTTGTTCCATCGCGGACCTTTGCTCCTTGCCGATATCGTAAACCCGCCCGGGCCTGTCGCTGTAGGGGGCCAGCGGTTCCGCCGCGATCCGCTCCACCTCATTCAGATGGGGGCAGTCCACCGTACCGGTGTTTTCCAGGATGATGGCCCGTTCCTCATCCATCACAACCGCCCATGTTCCCTTTGCCAGAAGTGCCATGTCATATCCTTTCGCGGGTGAGTCCCGCCTGTTATCAGACACCCTTACCCACGCCGCCGCCCTGATCTGGCGCAAGTATCACCGCACCGCCTCCATCCCCACGGTTCCCCGGCACACCCGCCCCACATCCGCATTGCAGCCCCGCAGATCCAGATCGCGCGTCAGGCAGATGCGCACCTCCTGGACCATCCCGTCACGGCAGGTGACCACCACATCCTCGGGCGACAGGGCGGGGTTGGCCTCCAGAAACGCCTCCTCCACCACATCGGCGGGCAGGCGGATATCCTGCCGCAGCCGGGTGAACACTTCGGGAATGGTGATCCGCCCGAACGCCTCTCGCGCCGTCCGGAAATAGGCTGCCGCCGACAGGCCGGCGCAACGCCCGTGCTTTTTCCATTGATAGAACGCCGCCCCTGCGCCGCCGAACAGATCGGCCTGCGCGGCGGTCAGGCTGCGGGGCGGATCGCGCTCCACCGTGCGGCAAAAGCTGGGCCAGCCCTCCTCATATTGCGGCCACAGCCCGTGCAGCACGAAGGGGATTCCCCGCCCCGCATCGCATTGCGGATCGTCGCGCGCATCGCCCGTCGTCGCGCACCAGTTGGCCGACCAGGACAGCGCCATCACATAGTAATCGAAATCCCCCGCGCGTTCCCCTTCGGCCCGCGCCGGGGCGGCCAGAAGAAGGCCCGCAAGCAGCGCAGCAAGCAAGCGGGTTAGCAGGGCAGTCGGGGCCAGAACAATCACACGCATTTTTGCTTTCCTCTGTCGTCAAAACTCACTATATCCGCCCGTGAACTTCCCCGAAATCGCGGAATGGCGACCCCGGTCGCAGCCGATTTCCCGGCCCGAGAGAGATATTGCAAGGAGCGATCCGATGACAAAGCCGCTTATGGCCAAGGCCACCGCCGTCTGGCTTGTCGACAACACCACGCTGTCCTTCAAGCAGATCGCAGATTTCTGCGAAATGCACGAGTTGGAAGTGCAGGGCATCGCCGATGGCGATGTGGCCACCGGGGTGAAGGGCTTCGATCCCATCGCCAACAACCAGCTTGACGCGGTCGAGATTGAAAAGGGTCAAGCCGACACGATGTATCGGCTGAAGCTGAAGCATAATCAGGCCGCGCAGGGCGAAGAAAAGCGCCGCGGCCCGCGCTATACCCCGCTGTCCAAGCGTCAGGATCGCCCGGCCGCGATCCTGTGGCTGGTGAAATTCCATCCGGAATTGTCGGATGGGGCGATCGGCAAACTGGTGGGCACCACGAAACCCACCATCATGTCGATCCGCGACCGCAGCCATTGGAACATCAATAACATCACCCCGATCGATCCGGTCGCCCTTGGCCTGTGCCGCCAGACCGAGCTTGACGCCGCCGTTCAGGCCGCTGCCCGCAAGCGCGCCGCCGATGGCGTGGTGATGTCAGATGACGAACGCCGCAAACTGGTGTCGACCGAACAATCGCTGGGCATGTCGACCGATGCCAAGGTGCCCACCGACATGGACGCCTTCACCCGCACGGAACGCGAAGAAAAGCCTGCCGATTTCTCGGATGCGGAAAGCTTCTTCAACCTGCCGCAGAACGACGATGATGAGGATGACGAAGACGACGACGCACCGCGTCGCTGATCCCTTCCAAAGCCGGGGCCTGCCGGTCCGGGCGCATCGCGCCCTGCCCGGGTCAGGCCCCGCTTGCCCCTGTAAGAACGTTGGGTGTCAGAGCGACTTGCGCGCCCGCAACGCCGCGCCCAGTGTCCCGTCGTCCAGATAATCCAGCTCGCCCCCGATGGGCACACCCTGCGCCAGCGAGGTGATCTTCACCCCGGACGGCGCCAGAGCATCGGCGATGTAATGCGCCGTGGTTTGCCCGTCCACCGTGGCGTTCAGCGCAAGGATCACTTCGCGGATGCCCTCGGCCTGCACGCGGGCAATCAGGTCGGGCAGGCGCAACTCTTCCGGCCCCACCGCATCCAGCGCCGACAATGTGCCGCCCAGCACGTGATAGCGCCCCTTGAACACACCAGACCGTTCCAGCGCCCATAGGTCGGCCACATCCTCCACCACGCAGATCTCGCCCGTCGCGCGGCGGTCATCGCTGCAAATGCCGCAGACATCCGCCGTGCCGATATTGCCGCAGACCCGGCAATCGCGGGCGGAAATCGCCACCTGCGCCATCGCCTGTGCCAAGGGGGCCATCAAGGCCCCGCGCCGTTTCAGCAGCACCAGCACCGCCCGCCGCGCCGACCGGGGGCCAAGCCCCGGCAAACGGGCCATCAGCTCGATCAGAGCCTCGATCTCGCGCGGGCCATCACCGCCTGAGGCCATCTCAGAACGGCAGTTTCATATCGGCGGGCAGACCCAGCGCCTCGGTCATCCGGCGCATCTCATCGGCCATCTTCTGCTGGCCCTTGGCCTGCGCATCCTTGATCGCAGCGATGATCAGATCCTCGACGACTTCCTTCTCGGAAGCCACAAGGATCGACGGATCGATATCCAGCCCCGTCACCTCGCCCTTGGCCGTGGCGCGCGCCTTCACCAGCCCGGCCCCGGCTTCGCCCACCACGATGGTGCTGGCCATTTCGGCCTGCATTTCGGCCATTTTCGTCTGCATCTCCTGCGCGGCCTTCATCATCTTGGCCATATCGCCAAGGCCACCCAGACCGCCCAACCCCTTCAGCATCGCATCTCTCCTGCATCCCGCACGTGACCCTCAGTGATAGGGTGCGCCGTAGGCTGGGGCAAGTCCGCCTCATCCACTCCGCCGCGCCTGAAACCCGCGCACCAGAACCAGCGCCGCCGCCAGAACCAGCAGCACGACCGCCGGGATGGCCGATCCGATGCAGCCCTCCTTCATCGCGAGCGCGGCGATGTCGGATTGGCGGCTGACGCCCAACAAACCCGCCAGCGCCAGCGCAGGCAACGCCGCCAGCAGCGCCAGCCAGCGGCGCGGAAAGACCAGCGCCAGCACCATCAGCGCCACAAGGCCCAGCCCGACAGGCGACGCAAGGATATACAGCGTTTCAGCCCCGCCCGTGACCGGCCCCTGATCAAGGGTCCAGCCGGGCCGGGTCTTGTCACAGACTTCGGCCCAGGCCGCCTGCGGCGTCAGCAGGGCCAGCGCGATCAGCCGTCCTCGAACGGATCCCATTCATCCTCGACTTCCGGCAGGGCGTCTGCCTCGGCTGCGGCGGCCAGCGCGGCAGGTGTGCGGATTTCGGCGATCTTCGCGCCGGGGAATGCCAGCATCACCGCCTGCACCAGCGGGTTCTGCATCGCCTCGGCCTCGGCTTCCTGCCGCGCCTGATCACGCTGTTCGGCAAGGGTTGGCGCGCCCCCCTCGGACACAACCGAAACGCCCCAGCGCGCGCCGGTCCACATCTGCAACCGTTGGCCCAGTTGCGCGGCAAGATCGGGGCGGGCGTCGCGGGTGGGCTGAAACTCGATCCGGCCGGGGGCATAGCGCACCAGCCGCACCCCGGTTTCGACCTCATAGAGCAGCTTCATGTCGCGCTTTTCGCGGATCAGATCGACCACCTGATCAAAGCTGACAAAAACCTGCAACGTGCCTTCGGCCACCGCCAGCGCCTGCCCGCCGCCACCCTGCATCACCGGGCCGCGTGCCGGGGCCTGCGGGGCCATCTGCATCGCAGGCGCATGGACCATGCGCCCCCCGCCACCCGCAGGCGCGCCGCCCGTCCCACCGGGGGCAGGTCCCGGTTGCGGGCCGGATTGCAGCTTGCGGATCAGCGTCTCGGGATCGGGTAGGTCTGCCACATGCGTCAGCCGGATCACCGCCATCTCGGCGGCCATCATGGCATTGGGCGCCAGCGCCACCTCTTCCAGCGCCTTCAGCAGCATCTGCCACATCCGCGTCAGCACCCGCATCGGCAGGCGCGTGGCCATGTCGGTGCCGCGCGCGCGCTCATCCGGTGGGGTGGTCGGATCTTCGGCAGAGGCAGGGTTGATCTTTATGACCGAAATCCAATGCGTGATCTCGGCCAGATCGCGCAGCACGGCCATCGGGTCCGCGCCATCGGCATATTGCCCCGCCAGTTCCGCCAAGGCCCCCGCCGCATCCCCCGTCACGATCAGATCGAACAGGTCCAGCACCCGCCCCCGATCCGCCAGCCCCAGCATGGCGCGCAGCTGATCCGCCGTCACCTCGCCCGCGCCATTGGAAATCGCCTGATCCAAGAGCGATGTCGCATCCCGCGCCGACCCTTCCGCCGCGCGGGTGATCAGCGCCAGCGCGCCATCCGTGATCTGTGCCCCTTCGGCCGCCGCGATGCGGCGCAGCAGGCCCATCATCACCTCGGGTTCGATCCGTTTCAGATCGAACCGCTGGCAGCGTGACAGCACCGTGACCGGCACCTTGCGAATCTCGGTCGTGGCAAAGATGAACTTCACATGCGCGGGCGGTTCCTCCAGCGTCTTGAGCAGCGCGTTGAACGCGCTGTTCGACAGCATGTGAACTTCGTCGATGATGTAAATCTTGTAGCGCGCGCTCGCCGCCCGGTAATGGACAGAATCGATGATCTCGCGGATATCGCCAACCCCGGTGCGCGACGCGGCGTCCATCTCCATCACGTCGACATGGCGGCCTTCTGCAATCGCCCGGCAGGGTTCGCAAACCCCGCAAGGCTCCGTCGTCGGCCCGCCCGTCCCATCCGGCCCCACACAGTTCAACCCCTTGGCGATGATCCGCGCGGTGGTCGTCTTGCCCGTGCCCCGAATCCCCGTCATCACAAAGGCATGCGCGATCCGGTCCGCCGCGAAGGCATTCTTCAGCGTGCGCACCATCGCCTCTTGCCCCACAAGATCGGCAAAGGTTTCGGGCCGGTATTTGCGGGCAAGAACCTGATAGGCCTTGTCGGGCGTGTCGGACATGGTGACTCCTTGATCCCGCCCACAGTAGTGCGAGACGGCCACGATGGGCAAGTTCGCCCGTCCCGCCCCGACGATCATTCCGCCTGCTTGCCCGTCTGCGCCAACCTTCTATACAGCCCGGCAACTATGTCCCATGATCTGCGCCGGGAGAGATGGTGGAATGGTCCGGCGGAGGCGCAGAATTCTGGTTTGGGGTGTGGTTGGGCTGATCTGCCTTGCCATGACCCTGCTTGTCGCCCGGGCGGTGACGCAAAGCTATTTCACCGAAGGCAACGGTCGGGCCGAAACCACCCTGCGTCTGGCTGCCAGCGCGCTCGAAGGCCATCTGCGGCGGTATGAGGCTTTGCCGGAACTGCTGGCAGACAGCCCCGATATCCTGGCCCTTGTGACGCGGCCCTCGGATCCGGCGCAGCGCATGGCCATGAACCGCTGGCTCAAGACCAAGAATGCGGTGGTCCAATCCTCGGATCTTTATGTGATCGATCTGCAGGGAAACACCATCGCGGCGTCGAATTTCGATCGCCCCGACAGCTTCATCGGCCAGAACTTCGCCTATCGCCCCTATTTCACCGAAGCAGCAGAAGGCCGCAAAGGCCGCTTCTTCGCCCTCGGCACCACGTCCGGGGTGCGGGGTTATTACTTTGGCGCGCCTATTCGCGATACGCAGGGCGCGGTGGCCGGGGTCGTCGCGCTGAAGATCGGGGTGGATGATATCGAGGCAAGCTGGCGCACCTGGGAATACCGCATCATCGTGAGCGACCCCGAAGGTATCGTCTTCATGTCCAGCGATCCGGGCTGGCGTTACAAGGGCCTGCTGCCCCTTACCCCCGAGCGGCTGGAACGTACCACGGCGTCACGCCGCTATGCCGAAGCGCAGCTTGAAGAACTGGTCTTTCAGTCTGGCGCCGAGGGCGATTTTTCCCTGATGCGTCTGATGGCCGAAGACGGGTTGGAGCATGAATATCTGGTGGCCGCACAAACCATGCCCGAGGCGGGATGGACGGTGCATGTCCTGCTCGACACTGCCTATCTGCGCGGGCAGGCGCGGCTGGCCGTGGCGGCCTTCATGCTGGCGCTGGCCGTGGCGCTGTCGCTGGCGGTGGTGGTCGCGCAGCGCCGCGCAAGGCTGGCCGAACGCATCGCCATGCAGGCTGCGGCCCAGACGGGGCTTGAGGTTCTGGTGCAGGAACGCACCGCCGATCTGATGCGGGTCAACCGCCAGATCGAAACCGAGGTGGCCGAGCGCCGGCTGACGGAACAGGAACTGCGCCGCACGCAGGCCGATCTGGTGCAGGCAGGCAAGCTGGCCGCGCTGGGGCAGATGTCGGCAGCCCTGAGCCATGAGATCAACCAGCCGCTGGCTGCGGCGCGCAACTATGCCGACAGCGCCGCGCTGTTGATCGACCGGGGGGATGGGGCAAGGGCGCGCGAAAACATCGGGCAGATCCTGTCGCTGATCGACCGCATGGCCACCATCGCGCGGCACTTGCGCAACGTGGCGCGCAAACCGGATGAGGTGTTGAAGGTGCTGGCCGTGCCCGATGTCATCGCCGACGCCATGCAGATCGCGGATGCGCGGCTCGGGGCGGCGGGCGCAACTGTAAGCCTTGATGTGCCAGCCGATCTGCCCGCCGTGCGCGGCGGTGCTGTGCGCCTGCAGCAGGTTCTGGTCAACGTCCTGAGCAACGCCGCCGATGCAGTGGAAACGCTGCCGGACCGCCAGATTGATCTGACCGCCCGGTCTGAGGGAGAGGGCGTGATCATCGCCATCCGGGATCGGGGGCCGGGCGTGCCCGCCGCCATTGCCGACCGGATCTTCGACCCGTTCTTCAGCACCAAGACAGTCGGCTCCGGCCTTGGGTTGGGCCTGTCGATCAGCTACAACATCATGAAGGATTTCGGCGGTGACCTGCGGGTCACGAACCATCCCGAAGGCGGTGCGGTGTTCGAGATCGTGCTGCAAGTGGCTGACCTGCGCGAGATGGCGGCGGAATGATGCAGACCGTGCTTCTGATAGATGATGACGCACAGATGCGCCGGTCCACCGAACAGGCGCTGGATCTGGCGGGGCTGCCGGTTCGGGCCTTCGCCTCGGCAGAAGAGGCGCTGGCGCTGGCGGGGCCGGGGCTGAACGGGGTGGTGCTCAGCGATATCCGCATGCCGGGCATGGATGGCATGACGCTGCTGCAACGGCTTGCCGAGGTAGACCGCGATCTGCCCGTGATCCTGATCACCGGCCATGCCGAAGTCAGCCTCGCGGTCGAGGCGATGCGGCGCGGGGCCTATGACTTTCTGGAAAAACCCTTCGCCGCGCAGGATCTGGTCGCCGTGCTGCGCCGTGCGTTGGAACTGCGCGCGCTGGTCGTGGAAAACCGCCGTCTGCGCGCGGTGGCAGGCCAGCGTGATGATATCGAGGCACGCCTGCCGGGCCGCAGCGCGGCGATGACCGACCTGCGCCGCCTCTTGCGCAGCATCGGGCCAAGCGAGGCGGATACCCTGATCACCGGGCCAACCGGCGTGGGCAAAGAGGTGGTGGCGCGGGCCATGCACGACCTGTCACCGCGCGCGGGCAAGCCCTTCATCGCCATCAACTGCGCCGCCCTGCCCGAAGCGTTGATCGAAAGCGAATTGTTCGGCCATGAAGCGGGGGCCTTTCCCGGCGCCTTGCGCCCGCGATATGGGCGGTTCGAACATGCGCGGGGTGGCACGATCCTGCTGGATGAAATCGGGTCCATGCCGCTGGAATTGCAGGCCAAACTGCTGCGCGTTCTGCAGGAACGGGTGATCACGCGGCTGGGGTCGAACGATCCTGTCGCACTGGATGTGCGCTTCATCGCGACAAGCAAGGTCGATCTCGCGGGCGAGGTGGCGGCAGGGCGGTTCCGGGCCGATCTGTTCTATCGCCTCAGCGTGGCGATCCTGCGGGTCCCGCCGGTTTCTGCCCGGCGCGAAGATGTACCAACCCTGTTCTTGCAATTGACGCGTGAGGCCGCCGCGCGGCACGGGGTCGAGGATCGGGTGCCTTCGCCGGAATTGCTGGCCGATTTGGCTGGGCGCGACTGGCCCGGCAATGTGCGCGAACTGCGCAATGCGGCCGACCGTTTTGTGCTGGCACTGGACTGGATGGAAAGCGACGGTGAGGAAAGCCCGCGGCTGGCCGACCGCGTCGCCGGGTTTGAGCGTAACGTGATTGCCGGGGCCATCGCCGCGCATGGCGGGCGCCTGCGGCGGGTTTATGAATCGCTCGGGATCAGTCGCAAGACGCTATATGAAAAAATGCTAAAACACGGGCTGGACCGGAAGCTGATCCTTGAGGGTGACGACTCCGACAGCTGATCCACGCGGCGAATGGGTGAAAATCCACCCATGGCTTTGGCGGCAATGTTTCGGTTTCCACCCATTCCCGTCCCCTGACCAGCAAAAAGCAGGGTGTCACGTGGCCGTTGCATTTGCCCCCGCCCGCCCTTCGCGTCCTTTTGTCAGCGACCGCACGGCCTGAGGAGCGCTGCGCGGCTGACATCGCCACGTTTGGGAGGACACTATGGCATTGACCAAATCGGTCGCCGGCATCGCCGCCGGCGCAATCCTGACTGCATCCGCCAGTTTCGCGCAGACCTATCCGGAACGGCAGATCACCATGATCGTGCCATTTGCCGCCGGTGGGCCGACCGATACGGTGGGCCGCCTGATCGCCGAAAAGATGTCGGCGGATCTGGGCCAGCAGGTCATCGTTGAAAACGTTGGCGGGGCCGGTGGCACGCTGGGCGCCGGGCAGGCCGCAACGGCCGAAGCCGATGGCTACACCATCCTGCTGCATCACATCGGCATGGCCACCAGCGCCACGCTGTATCGCAACCTTGCCTATAACCCGACCGAAGCCTTTGATTACGTGGGCCTCGTGACCGAGGTGCCGATGACCATCGTGGCGCGGGCCGATTTCGAACCGGCCGATTTCGCCTCGATGATCAGCTATGTGAAGGAAAACGCCGATACGATCACCATGGCCAATGCCGGGATCGGGGCGGCGTCGCATCTGTGCGGGATGCTGTTCATGCAGGCTGTTGAGGCCCCCATCGTGACCGTACCTTACAAAGGAACCGGCCCCGCGATGACCGAACTTCTGGGCGGGCAGATCGATATCATGTGCGACCAGACCACCAACACCACCGAACAGATCAAGGGCGGCACGATCAAGGCCTATGCCGTAACCTCGCCCGCACGTCTGGACATCTTCCCCGATCTGCCGACCGTGGCCGAAGGCGGCTTTGCCAATATGGAAGTGTCGGTCTGGCACGGGCTTTACGCACCCAAGGGCACGCCCGCCGAGGCAACGGCCCGCCTGACCCAATCGCTGCAGGTAGCGCTGGCCGATCCGGATATCGCCGCGAAACTGGCCGAACTGGGCACCGCGCCTTCGTCCGCGGCAGATGCAACACCCGAGGCGCTGAAGGCCAAGCTGGAAGCCGAGATCGCGCGCTGGAAGCCGATCATCGAAACCGCAGGCGTCTACGCGGACTGAAGTCGAACGGGGCCGCAGGGTGATCCTGCGGCCCCGATTCTTTCGGGCGGGGGGAATACGCCATGACAAGTTATACGATTGACCGGACAGATGCCGCCGCAGGCGTGCTGTTCATCCTGTTCGGACTGTTCTTCGGCATCCAGTCGCTGGGGCTGGAAATCGGCACCGCGTTCCGCATGGGGCCGGGGTATTTTCCGCTGGTGCTAGCCGCGGTGCTGGTGCTGTTCGGCGGGCTGATCCTGTTCAACGCGATCAAGGCCGGCAAGGACAGCCCGTCCATCGGCGCCATCGCATGGCGGGGGCTTTTGTTCATCCTGCCCGCGCCGATCTTTTTCGGGCTGACAGTGCGGGGGCTGGGCTTCGTGCCGTCGATCTTTGTGACAACGCTGATCGCGGGGCTCGCGTCAATGAAGATGCGCCCGGCCTTTGCGTTGCTGCTGGCCGTGGCGGTGACGGCGTTTTCCACCCTTGTCTTTTCCTATGCGCTGGGGTTGCCGTTTCGGCGCTTTGGCCCGTGGCTGCCGTTCTAGGGGGGCGCGCACATGGACCTGCTATCCAATCTGGGCCTTGGCTTTGCCACGGCAGCATCGCCCGAAAACCTGCTCTTCTGCCTGATCGGCGTTATCCTGGGCACGCTAATCGGGGTGCTGCCGGGCATCGGGGCCACGGCGACCATCGCCATGCTGCTGCCCATCACGTTTCAGCTGGAACCCGTATCGTCGCTGATCATGCTGGCGGGCATCTATTACGGCGCGCAATACGGCGGATCGACCACGGCGATCCTGATCAACATGCCGGGAGAAAGCTCATCCGCGGTGACGGCCATCGACGGCTATCAGATGGCGCGGAAGGGCAAGGCGGGCACAGCGCTGGCGGTGGCGGCGCTGGGATCATTCTTTGCCGGAACGGTGGCCACGCTGCTGGTGGCGATCTTTGCCCCGCCCTTGACGGTGATTGCGCTGAAATTCGGCGCGGCGGAGTATTTCAGCCTGATGGTTCTGGGCCTTGTTTCGGCCATCGCGCTGGCGCATGGGTCGATACTCAAGGCGCTGGCAATGGTGGTTCTCGGCCTGCTGCTGGGGCTGGTGGGCACTGATATCTACACTGGCACACCGCGATTCACGCTTGGCATCACGGAATACGCTGATGGGCTGAACTTTGTGGCGCTGGCGGTGGGCGTGTTTGGCATCGCCGAGATTTTGCGCAATCTTGAAGGCGATCAGGACCGCACGGTTCTGGGTACCAAACTGGCGGGGCTGTTCCCCAGCCGCGAGGATCTGCGCAAGATCGTCGGGCCGGTCCTGCGCGGCACCGGGATCGGGTCGCTTCTGGGCATCCTGCCGGGCGGCGGCGCGGTGCTGGCCGCATTCGCCAGCTACACCGTGGAAAAGCGCATGTCCAAAACGCCCGAGGAATTCGGCCACGGCGCGATCGAGGGCGTGGCAGGGCCGGAATCGGCCAACAATGCCGGGGCGCAGACATCCTTTATCCCGCTGCTGACGCTGGGTATCCCGGCCAATCCGGTGATGGCGCTGATGGTAGGGGCGATGATCATTCAGGGCATCGTGCCGGGGCCGAATGTGGCCAGCGAACAACCGGCGCTGTTCTGGGGCGTGATTGCCAGCATGTGGATCGGCAACCTGATGCTGGTGGTGTTGAACCTGCCGCTGATCGGGCTGTGGGTGCGGCTGTTGAAGGTGCCGTACCACATCCTCTTTCCCATCATCATGGCCTTCTGTTCCATCGGGGTCTACAGCGTCAATTCCAACGTCTATGACCTCTATGCCGTCGCGTTTTTCGGGCTGATGGGCTACGTGCTGATCAAGTTGCGCTGCGAACCGGCGCCTTTGCTTCTGGGTTTCGTGCTCGGGCCGATGCTGGAGGAAAACCTGCGCCGTGCCATGATCCTGGGCCGGGGCGATGCGACGGTCTTTCTGACCCGCCCTATCAGCCTGACGCTGCTGGTGCTGACCGTGCTGGTGCTGGTGGTGGTGCTGCTGCCATCCATCCGCAAGAAGCGCGACGAGGTCTTCGTCGAGGGCGACTGATCAACCGCTGCCGCGTCCACCCACAGGACGCGGCAGCATCATGCAGGGCGCAACTGATGTCTGACCGAGCCGACCATCAGCAAAGGACGCGCCGGACAGGCCTAGGCCTTCCCCGGATCAATAGCAAAAAGGGAATGAGGTGAGAGGCTGGACAACGACCCAAGCGGGGCTCGTTACGGCTGCTACCTTCCGGTCCTGACCGGGTTGGCGAGGCGCTCGCCCGCGCCAACCTCTCGCCCGTCGATATAGGCCCGCCCCCCCGGATTCGCAAGCACTTGCAGAAGCGATTGCAACGGGGCCGGTCGGCACGGGTCAGATGATCCCGGCCGCCCGCGCGCCAGCCATAAGATCGGCCGCGAGGTGGCGCGCAAAGCGCCCTTCGGTCGGTGCCACATCCGGTACCTGCACCACGGTGCATCCGGCGCGATGCGCAGCCTCGGCCCCCACATCGCTGTCTTCGAACACAAGACAGCGCGCAGGATCGACGCCCAGCCGTGCGGCGGCCAGCAGATAGGGTTCCGGCGCGGGTTTGGGTTCGGACACGTCATCAAAGGTGACAACCGTCTGAAAATGATGCGACAGCCCGGCAAGGCCCAGCTTGTGATGCGCCCCATCCCGCCCGGTTGAGGTGACAAGGCCAAGCGGATGATCCAGCATCGCCAGAAGCTCCGCTGCCCCCGTTTTGAGCGCAAGGCCGTTGTTCAATTCGGCATCGAAACCGATCCGCCATGCGGCGCGAAAGGCTGTCAGGTCGATCTTCGGCAGGGCCTGAAGAATGATCAATTCCGCCTGCGGTTCGGCCTTGCCCACAAGGCCGTGCATGAAGGCGGCATCCACCGGATGGCCCACTTCGGCAAAAGCCCAGAGCCCGGAAGTCAGCGCAAGGCTTTCCGTATCCACAAGGGTTCCATCAAGGTCAAAGAAGATCGCGTCGAACATGGACCGCTCCGCAGGGTGAGCCCTGTCCTACCCGATCACAGATGCAGACGGAAGCGCCGGTAGCCGGGTGCCGCCCCGTCCATCGGTTCCGGCCGCAGTGCCGCGATGAAAGGCAGAAGATGTTCGCCCGTTGCCGCTGTTTCGAAGGTCGCGCTCGCCCCAACCGGCGCAAAGGACCAATCATACGGGGCAGGGGGGGCATTTGCCTCGTCCGAGGTGAGATAGGCGATCAGCGCGGATCGCGTCGAGGTCTTGTCATCCAGCACGATCCGGTCGGGCAGGCAGCCGGGAAAGCCGCCGCTGCCTGCCGCGCGATAGCTGTTGGTGGCCAGAATGAACCGATCCGCCGGGGTGATCCGCTGACCATTGAGCATGAGGTTCAGGATACGTCGGGCTTCGGGGTTGATGCACTGGCCCCGCGCATCAAAGCGCGGTGGTTGCCGCAGATCAAACTGAAAGGACAGGCCGGCGATCAGGTCGAAATCGAAACTCGGGCTGTCGGTGTCGACCAGGGGACGGTCCGGTTGCAGGGGATCGACGGTGGCGAACTGGATGGCAGCGCGTTCCAGCCAATCGCCCAGCTCTTCGCCCGTGAGCAGAAGCGCGACGATGCTGTTCGGAAAGGGATAGATATCCACCGCATGGCGCAGCTCCAGCGGGCCTTGGGCGATATCGGTGAAATTCGCCGCCCCGCCACGGCCCCCGGCGCGAAAGGGCGCAGTGGCAGACAGGATGGGCAGATCGGCAAGCGAGGTTCCTGTCAGGCTCTGGCGCAGGTGCCGGGTCTGCGCGGCGGCAACCAGCCGCATGATGTTGCAGGGTGCGACGCGCGAAAAATAGCTGTGCAGCGGCACGTCGGTCTGTCCGATGCGGGTGCCAAGCCAGCTGCGCACCGCCTGGTGTGCCGCCCCGCAAACGGACTCCAGCCCAAGATGCGGCTCAGACACCGGCTGCGCGGGCAGCAGAACGGCGCGACTGCCCGACAAGGACCAGTGACTGCCATCATGGCGCAGCGTCATGTCGATCCGGCCCAGATGCGACCCGAAAAAGCCCGGCATGACGGCGGGTTTGCCGTGAAGCTGTTGGGTTGTGCCGCCCTGCGCATCTGTGGCCGGATCGGGAAAGACCAGATGGGTATGCCCCATGATCATCGCATCCGCCCCCGCCAGCCGCGCCAGGGGCAGAGCCACGTTTTCCATGCCCTGCTCGGAGCTTGCTGATCCCATGCCCGTATGCGCCAGCAGGATCACGACATCCGCCCCGGCGCGTCGCAGCGCGCTGACCGCCTCGGTCGCAGCCGGCACAGCATCACTGGCCGCGATCTGACCGTCGATCCGGCCGGCTTCCCAGATCACGGTCTGCGGTGGTGCAATCCCTGTGATGCCGATGCGGATCGGGCGGCTTTTGCCTTTGTCGTCGGTCAGGTCGCGGTCGATCAGGATCGAGCGGTGGGCGAAAGGCCCGTCATCCAGAGGTTGAAGATTGGCCGACACAAAGGGGAAATGCGCATCGGCCATGGCGCGGCGCAGCAAGGGCAGGCCATGGCTGAATTCGTGATTGCCCAGCGTCGCCGCATCATAGCCAAGCGCATTCATCGCCGAAATCATGGGGTGGGGCACGTCCTCGCTCTGTTCGGCTGCCCAGTCACCCAGCGGGCTGCCCTGCAGGAAATCGCCATTGTCCAGAAGCAGGGTATTGGGACATTCCGCCCGCGCCACATCAATCATATGCGCGAGGTCTGAAAGCCCAAGTCCCGCCTGCGGCTTGTCGGTGTGATAATCCCAGCCGAAGGCATGCGCATGCAGATCGGATGTCGCAAGCAGTCTGAGGATTGCCACAGGCGTGGGCAAGGGCGAACCCCCCCTTGAAATCGTTACGCAAAGCGGATGGCTGGTGTCCAAGCTTTGTGATGCATATCTTACAACCCTTGCGTGTTTTCTTGCAAGCAAAGTTTACAGCGGAAGCCCGGGCCGGGGCTGCGTTTGCGTTGGCCTTGTCGGCATGGCAAGACTGCGCGAATGGCCGGATGGCGCGGAGGGACGGATGCGGATTGCAGAAACGGTGACCTTTGGCGGATCGGCCCTGGATCGTGCCGCAGCGCTGCGCGGTGATCCGGCGAAACTCGCCACGCTGCTTGCCACGGGCCGCGTGCTGCCTGTCTGGCGGGGCAAGCCGCTTTGTGATGGTGGGGAAGGCCTGGGATGGGTTGCGGCGGACAGTCCGGTTCTGGCCGGGTCAGGGGCCAAGGTGTTCCTTGGGCTGGATGATGGACAAGCCGTCTTTGCCTGCGACACCTCGCACTGGTCGCCAGAGGCGGGTGCGGCGGGCGTGGAACAGGGGTTTCTTGACACCTCGGAACAGCGCCATCCGGCGCTGGATGACCGGTTTTCCTTTCTTGAACTGCGCGGCGTCATGGCGGCCCTGTCGCCGCGCGATGCCGAACTGGCAGCAACCGCCAAGGCGCTTTTGCATTGGCATCGCAGCCATGGCTTCTGCGCTGCCTGCGGGGCGGGAACCGATGTGTCTCAGGGCGGCTGGCAACGGGTTTGCCCGGCCTGCGGCGCATCGCATTTCCCGCGTACGGATCCGGTGGTGATCATGCTGATCACGCGGGGCAACAGTGTGCTGGTTGGGCGCAATGCGATCTGGCCAGAGGGGATGTATTCGCTTCTGGCAGGTTTTGTCGAACCCGGCGAAACGCTGGAGGCCGCAGTTCGGCGCGAGGTTCTGGAAGAGGCAGGCGTTCAGGTGGGTGCGGTGCGCTATCTGGCCAGCCAGCCATGGCCTTTTCCGGCCAGCCTGATGTTCGGTTGCGCCGGTGAGGCGACAAGTGAGGCCATCATGCTTGATCCCGAAGAGTTGGAAGATGCGATCTGGGTCACGCGCGAAGAGATGGTGACGGTGATGGCAGGGCGGCATCCGCGCATCAAACCGGCACGTCGCGGGGCGATTGCGCATTTCCTGATTGCGAACTGGGTTGCCGACAGGCTTGATTAGCTCCACCTTCAGCAGATAAGGCCACCCGATACGTTAAATCGGTGATTTAAAGCGGTGGTTGCCAATGGCAGGTCAGGACTGAGATGAAGTTAAGCGGTCGGACGGATATCGGGGCGCCCGTCGCCTTTGTCTTTGCTGCGCTTTCGGATTTCGAAGCGTGGGAACGGGCCGCGATGCGGCGCGGTGCCGATGTGCATCGCACGGACAAGCTGCGCAATCCTGGCCCCGGCATGACGTGGCAGGCCCGCTTTGCCTGGCGTGGGCGCGAGCGGCAGTTGCAGGTTCGCCTGACCAAACTTGTGTCGAACCTGAACCTTGCGCTCGATTTCGACGGGCCTTCGGTGCAGGGCAACATGAATATCGAACTGGTGGAACTGTCGGCCAAGCGCACGCGGATGCTGATGCAGGTTGATCTGAAGCCGCGCACCCTTGCGGCGCGCCTGTTCATCCAGTCGATGAAGCTGACCAAGAACCGCGTGCAGCGGAAATATGACGCACGGCTTCAGAACATCGCCAAGGATATCGAGGCGCGTTTCGCTGGCCAGCCGACGCTTTAGCCGCGCTGCGGATCGGCCGGATAGACACCCAGAATGTTGAAGGACGTTGTAAAGTAGCGCAGCTCGTCAAAGGCGAGCTTGACGTTGGCATCTTCGGGATGGCCTTCGATATCGGCATAGAATTCGGTCGCGGTGAAGCTGCCGCCAACCATGTAGCTTTCCAGCTTTGTCATGTTCACGCCGTTGGTGGCAAAGCCCCCCAGCGCCTTGTAGAGCGCGGCGGGGATATTGCGGACGCGGAAGGTGAAAGTCGTCATCATCTTGCCGCCACCCCGGCGCGCGGGGTTCAGGTCGCGGGACATCACCAGAAAACGGGTGGTGTTGTTGGCCTGATCTTCGATATGGCGGGCAACCACATCAAGCCCATAGATTTCGGCAGCAAGCTCGCTTGCCAAAGCGGCACGGGATGGATCGCCCAATTCGGCCACCTCGCGCGCGGCGCGGGCATTGTCGGTGCTGACCTTGCCCTTGATGCCGTGCGCTTTCAGAAAGCCCGCGCATTGCGGGATGATTACCACATGGCCATGCGCCTCGGTGATCTGGTCAAGGGTCGCGCCGCGCACGCCCAGCAGGTTGACATGAACGCGAACGAACGCCTCATCCACGATATGCAGACCGGCCTTCGGCAGCAGGCTGTGCACATCGGCGACGCGGCCATAGGTCGAGTTTTCGACCGCCAGCATCCCCAGATCCACCTCGCCGGAGCGGGCGAGTTCGACGACATCTTCAAACGTCTGGCATGGAACGGCCTGCATGTCGGGGCGTGCCTGCGTGCAGGCCTGATGCGAATAAGCCCCAAGTTCCCCTTGGAAAGCGATGCGTCCGGTCATGTCCGGGAGGCTCCGTCAACAAAAAACCCCGCAACAGGGGCGATTGGTCGCGCTAGTATACCTTGAAACCCTATGGGGGAAGCGGATACATACCGCGCGATACGACGGCCAAGGGAAGGCGCGACATGTTCGACACGATGACGATTACCAAAGCTACGGGCGCGGTTTGCGGGTCTCTGCTGGTCTATCTCCTTGCGGCATGGGCGGGGGACTCGCTTTATCATGTCGGTCATGACAGCCATGGCGGCGAGGAAATCGCGCAGGCCTATACGATCGACACGGGGGCCGACGAGGCATCCGAAGTGGCCGAGGAAGGCCCGGATTTCGCAACGCTCTACGCCGCTGCCGATGTGGCCGCGGGTGAGAAGGTGTTTGCCAAGTGCAAATCCTGCCACAAGCTGGATGGGGCTGATGGGGTCGGCCCGCACCTGAACGGGATCGTGAACAAGCAGAAGGCGGCCTCGGCCGGTTATGCCTATTCGGACGCGTTGGCTGCGCTGACGGCGGATGTCTGGTCGCCTGAAAACCTGGACGGCTTCCTTGAAAATCCCAAGGGCTATATGCCCGGGACGAAGATGTCCTTTGCGGGGTTGCCCAAGGTGGAAGAGCGCGCCAACCTGATCGCCTATCTGGCGACCGTGCAGTAAAACTTGTCGGACAGATCGCCAAAGGGCCGCTTCCTGCCGGAAGTGGCCCTTTTTTCATGTCTGTGAGCACCATGTGTCTTTGTTTCACGCAAACGCAACTTGTGGCCTCGACAGGATGCGATTTAGCTTAAATCTGAACAAGACGGGCGGGGCAGCCGCCGTGACAGGGGAGATGGGCATGGTCGGACAGACGGGCGCAGGGTTTGGGGCACGGGTTGGGGCGCGGGCACAGGTGCAACAGGGCGCGGTGCGATGGATTGGGGCCGGGTTCGCCGCCATGGCGCTGGCCGGATGGGCGGTAGCAGCCCACGCGCAGGACGGGGTGATTGTCAGCCATGCCATCACCACCTTTGGCGACCCGCCGAAATACCCGGCTGATTTCCCGCATCTGGATTATGTGAACCCTGACGCGCCCAAGGGCGGCGAGATTTCCATCTGGACGGCGGGTGGGTTTGATTCGCTCAACCCCTATTCGGTTAAGGGGCGCGCGGCGGCGTTGTCTTCGGCCCCGTATGAGGCGATTCTGACCGGCACTTCGGATGAGATCGGCACCGTCTACTGCCTGCTTTGCGAAACCATGGAATATCCGGAGGATCGGTCCTGGGTCATTTTCAACCTGCGCCCGGATGTGACTTTTTCCGATGGCACGCCGATGACGGCCGAGGATGTGGTCTTTTCCTATAACCTGTTCCTGACGAAGGGGCTGACCGATTTCCGTACCGTGTTCGGCCAGCAGGTTGAAAGCGCCGAGGTGCTGGGGCCGAACAAGGTGAAGTTCACCTTCAAGCCTGACATCCCCACCCGTGACCTGCCCGCATCGGTGGGCGGGCTGCCGATCATGTCGAAGGCGCATTACGAGGCGAATGCGCTGAATCTGGAAGAAAGCAGCCTGACGCCCTTCCTCGGAACGGGGCAGTACGTGCTGGACCGGATGGATGTGGGCAAAAACATCGTCTGGAAGCGGAACCCGGATTATTGGGGGGGTGACCTGCCCATCAATCGCGGGCGCGGGAATTTCGATACGATCCGTATCGAATATTACGGCGACTATCAGGCCGCGTTCGAGGGGTTCAAGGCAGGCAACTACACCTTCCGCAACGAGGCATCGTCGATCACCTGGGCCACGGGCTATGATTTCCCGGCTGTGACCGAAGGGTCGGTGAAAAAGGTGGAACTGCCATCCGGGGCCAAGGCATCGGGGCAGGCCTTCCTGTTCAACCTGCGGCGTGAAAAGTTCCAGGACCCCCGCGTGCGCGAGGCGATCGGCTTGATGTTCAATTTCGAATGGTCGAATTCGACTCTGTTCTATGACCTTTACGCCCGCATCAATTCGGTCTGGGAAAACACCGAGCTTGCCGCGACGGGGGTACCGACGCCGGAAGAGGTGGCGATCCTGCAGCCGCTGGTGGATGAGGGGCTGCTGCCCGCATCCATCCTGACGGATGAGGCAGTGATGGCGCCCACGTCGGGCGAGCGGCAGCTGGATCGCGGCAATGTGCGGCAGGCTTCAAGCCTGCTGGATGAGGCGGGTTGGACCGTGGGCGATGATGGCCTGCGCCGCAACGCGGCGGGTGAGGTGCTGACGGTTGAATTCCTGAACGACAGCCCGAGCTTTGACCGGGTGTTCAACCCCTATGTCGAAAACCTGAAGGCCATCGGGATTGATGCCAAGATGACATCCATCGACAATGCACAGATGGAATCCCGCACGCGGCCGCCGCAGTATGATTTCGACATCATCACAGGGAACGCGCGGTCGGATTACATCTCGGGGTCCGAGTTGAAGCAATATTACGGGTCGGAAACGGCGGATGTGTCCAGCTTCAACGTGATGGGTCTGAAGTCGCCCGCGGTGGACCGGCTGGTGGATGTGGTGATGGCGGCCGAGTCGAATGACAGCCTGCGTGTGGCGACCAAGGCGCTTGACCGGGTGCTGCGCGTCGAACGGTTCTGGGTGCCGCAATGGTACAAGGCCACCCACACCATCGCCTATTACGACATCTTCGAACACCCCGAGAACCTGCCCCCCTATGCCCTGGGGGAGCTTGATTTCTGGTGGTACAACGCCGACAAGGCCGAAGCGCTGCGGGCATCGGGCGCGCTGAAGTGACGGATGAAGTGACGGTGAGCATCGCGATGACGAAAGGCGGGCAGCGCTGATGGGTGCCTATATCCTGAGGCGGCTTCTGCTGATCATCCCGACGCTGATCGGGATCATGGTGATCAACTTTTCGCTGACGCAATTCGTCCCAGGCGGCCCGATCGAACAGGTCGCGGCGCGGCTGGAAGGCGATGGCGACGCGCTAGAAAGCGTGTCGGGCGGGGGCGATGCGGGCATCGATCAGGGCCGCGACGACGGCTATATCGGCGCGCGGGGCCTGCCGCCGGAGTTTCTGGCGGCGCTGGAGGTGCAGTTCGGCTTTGCGCGGATCGTGTGTGAGGACGGGTTCACCGGTGAGCCATCGGTGACCGCGCCGGAGTGCCAGAAAGAGATCATTCCGGCCATGGAACGGTTCTTCATCATGATGTGGAACTACATGCGGTTCGACTTTGGTGAAAGCTATTTCCGGTCCATCGAAGTGGTTGATCTGGTGTTGGAAAAGATGCCGGTGTCCATCACGCTGGGCCTGTGGTCCACACTGATCGCCTATCTGATTTCCATCCCGCTGGGCATCCGCAAGGCGGTGCGCGACGGCACGGCCTTTGACACATGGACCAGCGGCGCGATCATCGTGGGCTATGCCATCCCCGGCTTTCTGTTCGCCATCCTGCTGCTGGTGCTGTTTGCGGGGGGGTCTTACTATCAGATCTTCCCCCTTCGCGGGCTGATCAGTGACAATTTCGATCAGCTCTCCCCCGTTGGCAAGGCGCTGGATTATCTGTGGCACATCACCCTGCCGGTGATCGCCTCGACCATTTCCAGCTTTGCCACGTTGACCTTGCTGACCAAGAACAGCTTTCTGGACGAGATCAAGAAACAGTATGTGATGACCGCCCGCGCCAAGGGGTTGACCGAAAGCCGCGTGCTTTACGGCCATGTTTTCCGCAATGCGATGCTGATCGTGATCGCGGGCTTTCCGGCGTTGTTCGTTTCGGTGTTTTTCGGCGGCAGCCTGATCATAGAGACGATCTTTTCGCTGGATGGGCTGGGGCAGCTTGGGTTCCGCGCGGCGGTGGAGCGGGATTATCCGGTGATCTTTGGCACGCTGTTCTTTTTCGGTCTGATCGGGCTGGTAATGGGGATCATTTCCGACCTGATGTATGTCTGGATCGATCCGCGCATCGATTTTGGCACGCGGAGGACATGATGGCCCCCATGTTCTTAAAGCTGTCCCCGCTGAACCAGCGCCGGTGGCGCAACTTTACGGCCAACCGCCGGGCCTTTTGGTCGCTTTGGATATTCCTTGTGCTTTATGGCATCACGCTCTGTGCCGAGGTGATCGCCAATGACCGCCCGTTGCTGGTGAGTTATCGGGGCGAATTGCATACGCCGTTCCTGAAATTCTATCCCGAAACTGCCTTTGGCGGGGATTTCCGGACCGAGGCGAAATACACGGATATCGAGGTGAAATGCCTTATCCAGTCGGGGGGGAGCCTTGATTGCTGGGATGATCCGGAAGGCGTGATCGCGCAGGTGGAGGATGGCAGCCGCGCAGGCGTAGACCCGGAGTTCGTGCAGGGCTGGATCGTCTGGCCGCCGATCCCCTATAGCTATAACACGATCAACGATCTGGAAGGATCGGCCCCTTCGGCCCCGGATGCGAACCACTGGCTGGGCACCGATGACACCGCGCGCGATGTGCTGGCGCGGGTAATCTATGGGTTCCGGCTGTCGGTCAGCTTTGCCCTGATCGTGACGCTGATCACATCGGTGGTGGGCATCACAGCGGGGGCGGTGCAGGGCTATTTCGGGGGCCTGACCGACCTGATCTTTCAGCGCGTGATCGAGATCTGGGGCGCGACGCCGAGCCTGTATATCATCATCATCGTGGCTGCGATTTTCACGATGGATTTCTGGTTGCTGGTGGGGCTGATGGTGCTGTTTGGCTGGACGGCGCTGGTGGGTGTGGTGCGGGCGGAATTCCTGCGGGCGCGGAATTTCGAATATGTCCGCGCCGCCCGCGCACTGGGCGTGCCGGATGGGGTGATCATGTTCCGCCACGTGCTGCCCAATGCGATGGTGGCGACGCTGACCATGCTGCCCTTTATCATCACCGGTACCATTGGCAGTCTTGCCACGCTGGATTTCCTGGGCTTTGGCCTGCCGGAAAGCGCGCCGAGCCTTGGTGAGTTGACGCAGCAGGCCAAGCAGAACCTGCAGGCGCCGTGGCTGGGCTTTACCGCGTTTTTCACCTTTGCCATCATGCTGAGCCTGCTTGTGTTCATCTTTGAAGGTGTGCGCGATGCCTTTGACCCGAGGAAGACCTTCCGATGACCACGGTGCTGGAGGTTGAGGGGCTGAGCGTGCGCTTCCGTCAGGACGGGCGGGTGATCGAGGCGGTGAAGGGGGTGAGTTTCACCGTGGGCAAGGGTGAGACGGTTGCGCTGGTGGGGGAAAGCGGATCGGGGAAATCCGTGACCGCGCTTTCGACCGTGTCGCTGTTGCCCGATAGCGCGGCAGTGGAGGGATCTGTCCGTTACCTTGGCCGCGAGATGGTGGGGGCGGCCGAGCCGGAATTACGGCGGGTGCGGGGCAATGACATCAGTTTCATCTTTCAGGAACCGATGACGAGCCTGAACCCCCTGCACACGATCGAACGGCAGTTGGGTGAAAGCCTTGCCCTGCATCAGGGTCTGTCGGGCGATGCGGCGCGGGCGCGGATTGTGGACCTGCTGCACAAGGTCGGCATCGCGGATGGCGAAAGCCGGCTGGGGGCCTATCCCCACCAATTGTCAGGCGGGCAACGGCAGCGGGTGATGATCGCGATGGCGTTGGCGAACGGGCCGGAGCTTCTGGTTGCGGATGAACCGACTACGGCGCTGGATGTGACGATTCAGGCGCAGATCCTGGACCTGCTGGCCGATCTGAAGGCGCGGGAAGGGTTGAGCCTGCTGTTCATCACCCATGACCTTGGGATCGTTCGGCGGATCGCGGACCGGGTTTGTGTCATGCAGGGCGGCGAGATCGTGGAACAGGGGCCGGCGGCCGAGATTTTTGCCAACCCGCAGCACCCCTATACCCGCAAGCTGTTGGCGGCAGAGCCGAGGGGGATGCCCGAGCCGATTTCGGCAGACGCGCCTGAGGTGGTGCGGACGGAAAACCTGCGGGTCTGGTTCCCGATCCAGAGCGGGCTGCTGCGCAAGACGGTGGGTTATGTGAAGGCGGTCAACGACGCGTCGCTTTCGGTGCGGGCGGGCGAGACGCTGGGGGTTGTGGGGGAAAGCGGATCGGGCAAGACGACGCTGGCGCTGGCCATCCTGCGTCTGACGCAATCCGAGGGGCCGGTCGTGTTTATGGGGCGCGATTTGCGGGGGGCCAGCGGGCGCGATCTGCGCGCGGTGCGGCGCGACATGCAGGTGGTGTTTCAGGATCCGTTCGGCAGCCTGTCACCGCGCATGACGGCGGAGCAGATCATTGCCGAAGGGTTGGGCGTGCATGGGGTGGACCCCGGCCGCGATCGGCGCGAGATGGTGGCCGAGATCATGGCCGAGGTCGGGTTGGACCCGGCCTGGATGGGGCGATACCCGCATGAGTTTTCGGGCGGGCAGCGGCAGCGCATCGCCATTGCACGGGCGATGATCCTGCGGCCCAAGCTGGTGGTGCTGGATGAGCCGACATCTGCGCTGGACATGACGGTTCAGGTGCAGATCGTTGATCTGCTGCGCGCGTTGCAGCGGAAATGGGGTTTGGCCTATATCTTCATCAGCCACGATCTGCGGGTGGTGAAGGCGCTTTCGCACAGGGTAATGGTGATGAAGTCTGGTGATGTGGTTGAGGCGGGCGACAGCGCGGCGGTGTTCGGATCACCGCAGAATGCGTATACGATTGCCCTGATGGCTGCGGCCTTCGGGGGGCAGGCGGCGTGAAGATACTTCTGGTTCACCAGAATTTTCCCGGCCAGTTCCTGCACCTTGCCCCCGAATTGGCGCGGCGCGGGCATGAGGTGATGGCGCTGACCGATGCGGTCAACAAGCGTGAGACCCGGATCCAGACCCTGCGCTACAAGCATGAGGCGCCGAAGGTGGATGCCGCAATGTCGCGGCTGGGGCGGAATTACACCACGCAAAGCGACCGGGGGGTGACGGTCGCGCGCTGCTGCCTGCGGCTGCGGAAGGAAACGGGCTATGTGCCGGATGTGATCGTCGGCCATTCCGGATGGGGCGAGACGCTGTTCCTGAAGGAAGTCTGGCCCGAGGCGAAGCTGATCGTCTATGCCGAGTTCTATTATCGCGGGACCGGGGCGGATGTCGGCTTTGACCCCGAGGCGGGTGATGCGGGA
Organism: Rhodobacter maris; assembly: GCA_943369275.1. Taxonomy (GTDB): domain Bacteria; phylum Pseudomonadota; class Alphaproteobacteria; order Rhodobacterales; family Rhodobacteraceae; genus Paragemmobacter; species Paragemmobacter maris_A. The sequence continues at coordinate 127,898 of CALRMS020000002.1, forward strand.
TTTGATCAGGTGCTGATCGCGCAGGGGCGGACGGCGCATCTGGGGCAGGCGCTGCTGCATGCCGATGCAGGCATTTCGCCTACGCAGTGGCAGGCATCGACCTATCCGCCCGCGCTGCGGCGGATGATCGAGGTGATCTTTGACGGGGTGGATACCGAGGCCGTCCGGCCCGATGCAGCGGCGAGCGTGACCCTGCCGGGGGGCCGTGTGCTGCGCGCAGGCGACGAGGTGCTGACATTCGTCAACCGCAATCTGGAGCCTTATCGCGGCTATCATACCTTCATGCGTGCCCTGCCTGATGTGTTGGCAGCGCGGCCTGATGCACAGGTGGTGATCGTTGGCGGGGATGAGGTAAGCTATGGCCCGGCCCCCAAGGACGGGCGGCGGTGGAAGGATATCTATCTGGATGAGGTGAAGGATCGGCTGGACCTGAGCCGGGTACATTTCATCGGCAAGGTGCCATACCCGACGTTTCTGAACCTGTTGCAGGTCAGCCGGGCGCATGCCTATCTGACCTATCCCTTCGTGCTGTCCTGGTCGATGGTCGAGTCGATGGCGGCAGGGGCTTTGGTGATCGGGTCCGATACCGCCCCGGTGCGCGAGGTGATCCGGCATGGCGAGAACGGGCTGCTGGTGGATTTCTTTGACATTGCCGCCTGGTCGCGGGTGCTGACCGAGGCTTTGGCGAACCCCGCGCAATATCAGCCCCTGCGCGCGGCGGCGCGGCGGACGGCGGTGGAACGCTATGACCTGCGCAGCGTGTGCCTGCCGCGCATGGTGGCCCATGTGGAGAGTTTCGCGCCCTAGCGTCAGATTGCGGCGGAGTGCTGCGCCTTGCTGTGATCATAGGCATCAAAGGCGCGGGCGATCATCCGGGTCAGGGGGCGTGCCTTGGGCGGGATGGACAGGCCATCAGTGGTGAGGTCCACCATGCCGGGGAAGGCATCGCTGGCGGCGCGGAGAAGATGATCCACGCGTTCGGGCGTGGTCGCATAATCGCGCAGCAGTTCGGCGCGGCTGACGTGGAAATCGGACATCAGTGCTTCGATGATGCGGGCGCGGAGCAGGTCTTCGCCCGCGAAGACATGGCCGCGATGGGTGGAGAAATGGCCGGCGCGGACGGCTTTGGTGTAATCGGATGTGCCAGAGACGTTTTGCGCGTAGCCCTGCGGAAAGCGGCTGATGGAGGATGCGCCGAGGCCGATCAGGACCGGGGCGGTATCATCGGTATAGCCCTGGAAGTTGCGGCGCAGGGTGCCGTTGCGGGCGGCGATGGCCATGCTGTCATCGGGGCGGGCGAAATGGTCGATCCCGATTTCCTGATAGCCATCCCAAGTGAACAACTGCCGGGCGGTTTCGAACAGGCCGAGGCGCTCTTCGGGGGTGGGCATGGCGTCGGAGGGAATCATCTGCTGGCGGCGGCTCATCCACGGGACATGCGCATAGCCGTAAAGCGCCACACGGTCGGGGGTGAGGGTCAGCAGTTTCTGGACGGAGTCCGCTATGCGGGTTCGCGTCTGATGCGGCAGACCATAAAGGATATCGGCGTTCAGGCTGCGCACACCGCGAGCGCGGATCATGTCGGCGACGTGGCGGGTGAGTTCATAGCTTTGTTCGCGGCCGATGGTTTTCTGGATTTCCGGGTCGAAATCCTGCACCCCGATGGAGGCGCGGTTCATCCCGGCGGCGGCCAGCGCATCGAGGCGGTCTTCGTCGATTTCATTCGGATCAATCTCGACCGAGAATTCCGCGCCGTCGCCCATCGGGACGGCGGCGAAAATGGTATCGGCCAGATCGCGCATCAGATCGGCTGGCAGCAGGGTGGGCGTGCCGCCGCCCCAATGCAGGCGCGACAGGGTGATGCCGGGGGCGAGGTGGCGTTTGAGCAGCGCGATTTCCGCCTTGAGCGTGGCGGCATAGGCGCGGACGGGAATATCGGATGAGGTGCCTTGCGTGCGGCAGGCGCAGAACCAGCACAGGCGACGGCAGAAGGGCACATGAAGGTAGAGAGAGATCGCCGAACCGGCCGGGATCGCCTGTATCCACTGAATGAATTCGCTTTCGCCGACACCCGGCGCAAAGTGCGGCGCGGTGGGGTAGCTGGTGTACCGCGGAACGCGCGCGTCAAAAAGACCAAGGCGGGTGAGTTGCGATTCATGTGTCATTGGCTTAGCCTTCCATGTGAATGAAAGTTAATCCTTGATTCAGATCAAACCATTGCGCGGTGAGCTCTGGATACAGGGAAAGAAAGGCTGAAAATGGCCCATCATGATTTGCAGATCACTTCGCATGATTGCGGCGATTGTCCGATCCGGCATCGTGCCGTCTGTTCGCGCTGTGAAGCGGATGAGTTGGCGAAGCTGGAGCAGATCAAGTATTACCGCAGCTTTCAGGCCGGGCAGACGGTGATCTGGTCGGGAGATCGGATGGATTTCGTCGCGTCGGTCGTGACCGGGATCGCCACGCTGACCCAGACGATGGAGGATGGGCGGCGGCAGATGGTGGGGCTGTTGCTGCCGTCGGATTTCGTGGGGCGCCCGGGGCGGTCGACTGCTGCCTATGACGTGACGGCGACCACCGATCTGGTGATGTGCTGTTTCCGCAAGAAGCCGTTTGAGGAACTGATGCAATCCACGCCGCATGTGGCGCAGCGGCTGCTGGAGATGACGCTGGACGAATTGGATGCCGCGCGGGAATGGATGCTGCTGTTGGGGCGCAAGACGGCGCGGGAAAAGATCGCATCGCTGCTGGCGATCATCGCGCGGCGGGATGCCAGCCTGAAGCCCAAGACGGCGAAGGGCGGCATCGTGTTCGACCTGCCGCTGACGCGGGAGGAGATGGCGGATTACCTGGGCCTGACACTGGAGACGGTGAGCCGCCAGGTGAGCGCGCTGAAGCGCGACGGGGTGATCGAGTTGGAAGGCAAGCGCCACATCATCGTGCCGGATTTCGACCGGTTGATGGAAGAGACCGGCGATGACAGCGACGGCGGTTATCTGAATTGATCTAATCTTATGATTTAGCGCGATATTCCGGCATGTTTTCGCGTGCCGGAGGATGCAGCTTTTTGTGCAGCAACCTGTGCAGCAAGTGTGCATACAAATTTGATCAGAGAGCGGCGGCCTTTCTTGGTTAAGGGTGCATTTTTGCACGGGATGGGGTTTGGGCGGGTGCGCGTGGAGCGCATAGCCTGCGATTCCGTCATGTGGTCAGAGGAACGTTTCTTTTGTGCGCATCCTGCGTCCGCAGGCCGTTAAGCAATAGGTAACCCGCCCCGGACGTGATCCGGGGCGGGGTCTTTTGCTTTAGCGGGCCATCAGGACCGGGATTTCGGCCTGTTCGAGCATGTTGCGCGTGGCACCGCCGAGGATCGCCTCGCGGAAGCGGGAATGGCCGTAAGCGCCCATCACCAAGAGATCGGCATTGGTGTCGCGCACATGGCGGGCCAGCACATCGGACACGCGTGGCAGGGTGCGGGCCAGGACCGTGACCTCGGCCTTCACCCCGTGGCGGACGAGCATTTGGCACAGCATCCCGCCCGGATCAGAGCGTTCGACGCCCGTCTGGGGCGGGTCGATCACGGTGATGCTGACCAGATCAGCCTGTTTGAGGATGGGCAGCGCCTGACGGACGGCGGCCATCGCCTCGGCGCTTTGGTTCCAGGCGATCACGACGCGGCGGGGGGCGGCGGCATGGCCTGCGCCGCTGTCGGGCAGAATCAGCACCGGCGCGTGACCTTCGAACAGGGCGGCTTCGACGACGGCCTCGGATTCGGTGCCCAAGCCCGGGCCATAGGGGCGCGGCAGGACGACCAGATCGGCGAAGCGCGCGCGCTGGGCCACCAGTTCGGTGAGTGCGCCAAGCTGCGTCATCGCGGCCTCAAGCGCGTAGCGCAGGGTTGGATCCTGTTCGGCCAGCGCCTTGCGGGCGGCCTTTTCGATCTCTTTCGCTTCCTGTTCGGCACGGTCGAGCGTGGCCTGCAGGATGACGGCCCCCGATCCGACATAGGAATAGCCGATCTGCGTGACATCAACACCGAGGGCGAGGATGTCGAGATGGGCGTCATGGGCCGTGGCGAGGGCTGCGGCGCCGGTAATCGCAAGTTCGCAGCGTTCGGCGCGGGTCGCGACGGTGAGCAGGGTCTTGTAGGCCATGGGATGCCTCCTTCCATTGGATGGAGCAGCCATAACGCGGCGGGGTGGGGATTGCTTTGACAGAGGTCAATCCGGGGCGCACAGAGTGTTGATATGGATCAAGGCATCAATTGGCCGGGCGCTGCAAAAGCGTTCCAGTCGCAAGAGGCTCCGCTGGATCAGATTTTCAGGATCATGGCCGGGACACGAGACGAAGGGACGCGAAATGTGGGATTACACGAAACTGGTCGTGCTGGGGGTAATTGCGGTTTTTGCCGCGATTGCCACCAATTATGCATGGGACCTGGCCTATCAGGTCAACGCGCTGGTGGTTATGCTGGCGGCGGCGCTGACATTCCTGTGGACGCTGCGCACGATGGGCGAGCCGAAGCGGGCAACGCCGAATGAATATCTGGATGGCGTGGTGCGCGCCGGGGTGATTGCCACGACCTTCTGGGGCGTGGTGGGGTTCCTGGTGGGGGTCTGGATCGCCTTTCAGCTGGCTTTTCCGGCACTCAACTTTGAATGGGCGCAGGGGATCCTGAACTTTGGCCGGTTGCGGCCGCTGCACACCAGCGCGGTGATCTTTGCCTTTGGTGGCAATGCGCTGATCATGTCGTCCTTCTACATCGTGCAGCGCACCAGCGCGGTGCGGCTGTGGGGCGGAAATCTGGCGTGGTTCGTGTTCTGGGGCTGGCAGCTGATGATCGTGCTGGCGGCGACGAGCTATATTCTGGGCGGCACGCAATCCAAGGAATATGCCGAAACGGTCTGGTATATCGACTGGTGGATCGTGGTGGTCTGGCTGTCGTTCCTGGCGGTGTTCATGGGCACGCTGTTCAACCGCAAGGAGCCGCATATCTATGTGGCGAACTGGTTCCTGCTGGCCTTCATCGTGACGATTGCGATGCTGCATGTGGGTAACAACCTGGCGATCCCGGTGTCGATCTTTTCTTCGCAATCCGTGCAGGTCACGGCGGGCGTGCAGGATGCGATGATCCAGTGGTGGTACGGCCATAACGCGGTGGGCTTTTTCCTGACCGCAGGCTTCCTGGGGATGATGTACTATTTCATTCCCAAGCAGGCCGAGCGGCCGGTGTTTTCCTACAAGCTGTCGATCATCCACTTCTGGGCGCTGATCTTCCTGTATATCTGGGCCGGTCCGCACCACCTGCATTACACGGCGCTGCCGGATTGGGCATCGACGCTGGGCATGACGTTTTCGATCATGCTGTGGATGCCAAGCTGGGGTGGCATGATCAACGGGCTGATGACGCTGTCAGGCGCCTGGGACAAGCTGCGGACCGATCCGATCATCCGGATGATGGTGGTGTCGGTCGGGTTCTACGGGATGTCGACCTTTGAAGGCCCGATGATGAGCATCAAGGCCGTCAACTCGCTGAGCCATTACACCGACTGGACCATCGGCCATGTGCATTCCGGTGCGCTGGGCTGGAACGGGATGATCACCTTTGGCGCGCTGTATTTCCTGACGCCGCGCCTGTGGAACCGCGAAGGGCTGTACAGCCTGAAGCTGGTGAGCTGGCACTTCTGGTTGGCCACCATCGGGATCGTTCTTTACGCATCGTCGATGTGGGTGACAGGCATCATGGAAGGGCTGATGTGGCGCGAAGTGGATGCGAACGGGTTCCTTGTGAACGCATTCGCCGACACGGTGGCCGCGAAGTTCCCGATGTACGTGGTGCGCGGCCTGGGTGGGGCGATGTTCCTGACGGGCGCGCTGATCATGGCCTACAATCTGTGGATGACGGTGCGGGGGCAGCCTGCAAAGGCCCCCGTCAACGCCAACAACTTCGTTCCGGCAGAGTAAGGGGGGGCATGAGAGATGGCTTTTCTTGACAAGCATAAAGCGATTGAGACCCACGCGACCCTGCTTCTGGTGTTGTCGCTTCTGGTGGTGAGCATCGGGGGGATCGTGCAGATCGTACCGCTGTTCTATCTGGAGAACACGATCGAGAAGGTGGAAGGGGTACGCCCCTATACGCCGCTGGAGCTGGCGGGGCGGGACATATACATCCGTGAGGGTTGCTATGTCTGCCACAGCCAGATGATCCGTCCGATGCGCGATGAGGTGGAGCGGTACGGGCATTACAGCCTGGCGGCGGAATCGATGTATGACCATCCGTTCCAGTGGGGATCAAAGCGGACCGGGCCGGATCTGGCGCGGGTCGGCGGGCGGTATTCGGACGCGTGGCATGTGGATCACCTGACGGACCCGCAAAGCGTGGTGCCGGAATCGGTGATGCCGAAATATGGCTACCTTTTGAATGCCGAGCTGGACGGGCACTATATCACGCAGATCATGAAAACGCATCGTTTTGTGGGCGTGCCTTATGATGATGCGATGATGGAAAACGCGGTGGCGGATTTCAAGGCGCAGGGCGACCCGAACAGCGATTATGCCGGGCTGCAGGAACGCTATGCCAAAACGAATGTGTCGAATTTCGACGGGCAACCGCAACTGACCGAGATGGACGCGCTGATCGCCTATCTGCAGGTTCTGGGGACGATGGTCGACTTTTCGACCTTTACCCCGGATGCGAGCCGGTAAGGGGGCGAGATGGAAACCTACAGCTTTCTGAGGGAATTCGCGGACAGCTGGGCGCTGTTGGCGCTGACGCTGATCTTCATCGGGGTTGTGATCTGGGCTTTCCGGCCCGGTTCGCGCCCGGTGCATGACGAGGCCGCGATGCAGATCTTTCGAAACGAGACGAAACCGGCGGGCGAGGCCGGGCGCGGTGCAGATCGCGCCCCCGCCAGCAGCCAGAAGGAGGCGTGAGAGATGTGCGCCAAGCAAGTGACGAAGAAGCCCAACGAACCAGTCGGCACGACTGGGCATAGCTGGGATGGCATCGAGGAGTTGAACAACCCGATGCCGCGCTGGTGGGTGTGGACCTTCTATGCCTGTATCGTATGGGCGGTAGGATACATGATCGCCTATCCGGCCTGGCCCCTGATCAACGGGGCGACGCCGGGGGTACTGGGGGCATCAACCCGGGCGGATGTGGTGCAGGAGATCGCGCGGTTTGATGCGGCCAATGCCGAGATCAAGGCAAAGCTGATCGCAGCACCACTGGAGACGATCCCGACGGATACCACACTGATGGCCTATGCCGAACCGGCGGGGGCATCGGTGTTCCGCACCAATTGTTCGACCTGCCACGGGTCGGGTGCCGCGGGTGTGGAAGGCAAGGGTTACCCCAACCTGCTGGACGACGATTGGCTTTGGGGGGGCACCATCGAGGATATCCACCTGACCATCGCGCACGGCATCCGCAACACCACAGACCCCGATGCACGTTATTCGCAGATGCCGGCCTTTGGCGTGGATCAGGTGCTGGAACCTGTGCAGATCGACGCGGTGGTGGAACATGTGCTTGCCATTTCCGGGCAGGAGCATGATGCGACGCTGGCTGTCGAAGGGGCGACCCTTTATGCCGAGAACTGCGCCGCCTGTCACATGGAGGCAGGCGAAGGTGACCCGACGCAAGGCGCGCCGCGCCTGAACGATGCGATCTGGCTGTATGGCGGTAGCCGCGAGAAGATAAAGGAAACGATCTTCTATGCGCGGTTCGGTGTGATGCCGGGTTGGACCGGGCGGCTGACCGAGGATGAGATCCGGGCGGTGGCGGCCTATGTCCATTCGCGCGGCGGTGGTCAGTGATCTGATCCGGTGAAAATTTGGGAAAGGCGGGGTCGGTTGACCCCGCCTTTCTTTTTTGTGGGCGTCAGGCCCCGGCGGCGGCAAGACCTGCATCGAGCAGGGCCTTGATTTCCGCGCGCGAGGTGCCGGCGACGCTGCGGCCGAGTTCTGTTTTCCCCTTGAGCAAAACCAGCGTGGACCGACGCGGGATGTTCAGGCTTTTGGACAATTCGCCTTCGCCATGTTCATCCCAATCGACGGTAATGAAGCGGATCGCGGCATCATAGGCCGGATTTTCAGCCCGCAATTCATCCATCACCCGGACCTGCGCGCGGCAGGTAGAGCACCAGTTGGCCCAGAAATCGAGCAGGATCACACGGCCATCGGCCATGTCCTTTTCGGCAAGGCCGGGGGTGTAGAACAGCTTGGGCATTTCGGCCTGGGCCGCCATGGGCAGGGCAAGCAGGGCGGCGCCAGAGGCAAGAAGGGTGCGGCGGGTGATCATGAGGTGGTCCTTTCAGGTGGGAGGGATCAGAGGGCGACCGAAAGATCAGTCAGCCACGGGGGGAGCGTGTCGAGGAGCCATGCCTCGACCGGGTGGTTGAGGCCGAACCAGAGGAACAGGCCTACGGCAAGGAAAGCCGCGCCGAGGATCGGCTTGGCCTTGGGGGCAAGGCGGGCGAGCAGCGCCTTGCGCGCTTGAAGCTGGGATTTCGCGCCATAGGCCAGCGCAAGGATCAGGGTGGAAACGCCTGCGGCGAAGGCAATCATGACCAGCGTCGCGCCCAAGAGATCGGTGCGCTGGGCGGCCAGCGAGATGGCGGCGCCGAGGGTGGGGCCGATGCAGGGGCTCCAGACCGCGCCGATAAGCAGGCCACCGAGGATTTGACCTGTGGGAGAGGCGGCCCAATCGGTGCGGATGGATTGATCGGCGCGTGCGGCGAGGCCGGCCGTGACGGTGGCGAAGCCCGCCGAGAGGCTGGGCACAAGCATGAACAGGCCGAAGACAGCCATCAGAAGCGCCGCCCCCTGTGCCGCGCGTTCGGGCGAGAGGCCGAGGCTGGACCCCGCGGCGGACAGGCCGACCCCCAGCACGACGAAGGACAGGCTCATGCCAAGGGCAAGTCGCAGCGGCGCGCGGCGATCGGCGGACAGGGCCGATGCCAGCACGATGGGCAGAACCGGCAGGACGCAGGGGTTGATCAGCGTGAGAAGTCCGGCGCCATAGGCAAGAAGGAGCTGCAGCATCAGGGCGGTGCTTTCCATAAGGGTGGGGACAGGGCGCGTCCTGCCCCCGTGTTACCCTGTCCATACGCGCGCGCGGGGCTTGCGTTTCTGGCGGTCACGCAACGGTGATCGCCGGGCTGTGGAGGGCTGTTTTATCCGCCAAGGCCCGAAAATTTTTTCCAAAAATTTTCGGGCAGCAGGGCGAAAAATTTTTCACGGAAAATTTTTCGCAGGAGCGTTCCAAGAATTTTCGGGAAAATTCTTGGAACTTGGCTTTGGTCCTTTGTGCCACATGCGACAAAGGTGCATCGCGGATGCCGGATTGATGCATGTCAATGTGCGCAGGGCCACGGTGAAGGATACCGGGGGCAGCAGAATTCCGGGAGAGTACCGTGTCCAGCCCTGATGTCGAACCGCCAAGCCTCTATGCCGCGCGCGAGCCGATCTTTCCGCGCCGCGTGAAGGGGGCGTTTCGGTCCATGAAATGGTGGATCATGGCGGTGACGCTGGGGATCTATTACCTGACGCCGTGGATTCGCTGGGATCGGGGGCCGAACCTGCCGGATCAGGCGGTGCTGATCGACATGGCGCATCGGCGGTTCTTCTTCTTCATGATCGAGATCTGGCCGCATGAATTCTATTTCGTGGCCGGTCTGCTGATCATGGCGGGGCTGGGGTTGTTCCTGTTCACCAGCGCGGCCGGGCGGGTTTGGTGCGGCTATGCCTGCCCGCAGACGGTGTGGACGGACCTGTATATCCTTGTCGAGCGCTGGGTGGAGGGGGACCGGAATGCGCGGATCCGCCTGCACAGGCAGGGCTGGGACGGAGAAAAGATCCGCAAACGTGCGGTGAAATGGTCGATCTGGTTGCTGATCGGGCTGGCGACGGGCGGGGCGTGGATCTTCTATTTTACCGATGCGCCAACGCTGGCGGTTGATCTGGTGCAGGGGACCGCGCATCCGATTGCCTATCTGACCATGCTGATCCTGACCTTGACGACCTTTGCCTTCGGCGGGTTCGCGCGGGAGCAGATGTGCATCTATGCCTGCCCTTGGCCGCGCATTCAGGCGGCGATGATGGATGAGGATACGCTGACCATCGCCTATCGCGAATGGCGCGGCGAGCCGCGCGGCAAGCTGCACAAGGGCGAGGTGCCGGATGCCCAGGGGGACTGCATTGACTGCATGGCCTGCGTGAATGTCTGTCCGATGGGAATCGACATCCGGGACGGGCAGCAACTGGCCTGCATCACCTGCGGGCTGTGCATTGATGCCTGCAATGACACGATGGACAAGATCGGCAAGCCGCGCGACCTGATCGGCTATATGGCGCTGACCGATGAGGTGCGCGAGAAGGCTGGGCAAACCCCGAAATCCGTGTGGAGCCATGTGTTCCGTGTCAGGACAGTGCTTTACACCGTGCTTTGGGCGGCGGTGGGCATTGGGTTGGTGGTGGCGCTTTTCATGCGGTCGGACATCGACGTGAACGTGTCGCCGGTGCGAAACCCGACCTTTGTGACGCTGTCGGATGGCACGATCCGCAACACCTATGACCTGCGGTTGCGCAACAAGACCGGCGATGATGCGCTGTTCTCAGTCTCTGTCACATCGGAGGCGGGTTTGGTGCTGCGGCTGGAAGGCAGCGAGGATGCGTTGGTGCGGGTTCCCGCGAATGAGACCTTGCAGCAGCGGGTGTATATCGAGGCCGGGCCGGGATCGCCTGCGGCAGTGACGGACCGGACCGATCTGCGGTTGTGGATCGCCGATACGCGTGGGACGGCGCGGGTGCATCATGATACCGTATTCAATGGCAAGGGGCAGTGAGATGGCGGAACTGAAGGGCAAGCACGTGCTGGGGGTTGCGGTAAGCTTCTTTGGCGTGATCATCGCGGTTAATCTGATAATGGCCTATCAGGCGATCAGCACTTTTCCGGGTCTGGAAGTGGCCAATGGCTATGTCGCGAGCCAGACCTTTGATGCCGAGCGAAAAGCGCAGGAGGCACTGGGCTGGACTGTGGCCACCGATTACACCGGCGGGACGCTGTCGTTGCGGGTGACTGACGCCGAAGGGCTGCCTGCGGTGGTGGAGTCCATGGCCGTGCTGGTGGGGCGGACGACAGAAAGCCGACAGGACATGCGGCCCGATTTCGTGCGGGTGGCTGGTGTCTGGCAGGCGGATGTGCCGCTGGCCCGGGGCAAGTGGATGCTGGTGGTCGAGGCCGAGGCGCAGGATGGCACGAAGTTCAAGCAGCGGCTGGAGTTGTTCGTGATGGATGAGGCGCAGGGGTAGGGCGATGACGGTTTCCGCGCCCATATCTGGCCCCATGCCGGAACATGTATCGGCGGCGGCCTGCCCGGCCTGCATTGCCGCACCCAGCGCCGCGAATATCGCCGCTATGGCGGCCGAGATGCAGGGCGCGCGATTGATGCTGTCGCTGCCCGGCGCGCATTGCGCGGCCTGTATGGTGACGGTGGAGCAGGCGCTGCAAGCCGTGCCGGGGGTGCGCAGCGCGCGGGTGAACCTGTCGCTGCGGCGCGTGAGCGTGGATGCCGAGGCGGGCGTTACGGCAGAGCCGCTGGTCGCGGCTCTGAAGGGCGTGGGCTATGAGGCGCATGAGTTGGACCCCGGTCTGCTGAGCGCGACGGAGACGGATCGGCAGGGGCGTGACCTGCTGATGCGGCTGGGGGTGGCGGGGTTCAGCATGATGAATGTCATGCTGCTGTCTGTCGCCGTCTGGTCGGGTGCGGGGGATGCGACACGGGATCTGTTTCACTGGATTTCGGCGGCGATTGCGCTGCCCACGGTGGTGTTTGCGGGGCAGCCGTTTTTCAAATCGGCTTGGGCCAGTTTGCGCGTGGGGCGGCTGGGGATGGATGTGCCGATCAGCCTTGCGCTGATCCTGGCATCGGGGATTTCGCTGTTTGAGACATGGCATTCGGGCCATCACGCCTATTTCGACGCGGCAGTGATGCTGTCGTTTTTTCTGCTGGCGGGGCGGTATCTGGACCATCGCACGCGGGCGGTGGCGCGGTCGGCGGCCGAGGAGTTGGCAGCGCTGGAAGTGCCGCGTGCGACGGTGCTGCGCGATGGAGCCGAGGTGGTGCTGCCTATTGCCGAAGTGGCGGTGGGCGATCTGGTACGGGTGCGCCCGGGCGGGCGGATGCCGGTGGATGGCGTGGTGGTGGAGGGACAGTCGGAACTGGACCGTTCGCTGCTGACGGGGGAAAGCCTGCCTGTCTTTGCCGGGGAGGGCGTGGTGGTCTCGGCGGGCGAGGTGAACCTGACCGGGCCGTTGGTGGTGCGCGTTACGGCGGCGGGGCGGGCGTCGAGCCTGCACCGGATGGCCGATCTGGTGGCGATCGCAGAGAGTGCAAAGACGCGGTATACGAGTTTGGCGGAACGGGCGGCGCGGCTTTATTCGCCGCTGGTGCATATCCTGTCGTTCGGCGCGTTCGGGTTCTGGATGTGGAAGACCGGGGGCGATCTGCGCTTTGCGGTGAATATCTCGGCCGCGGTGCTGATCATCACCTGCCCCTGTGCGCTGGGCCTTGCCGTGCCTGCGGTGGTGACGGCGGCGAGCGGCAAGCTGTTCCGCAAGGGGTTGCTGATAAAGCATGGCACGGCGCTGGAGCGGCTGGCCGAGGTGGATACGGTGGTATTCGACAAGACCGGGACGCTGACGATGGGCGCGCCGGAGGTGATGAACCTGGGCGAGCATCCCGATACGGCGGTGGAGGTGGCGGCGGCGCTGGCGGCGGCATCGTCGCATCCGCTGGCGCAGGCCTTGGTGGCCGGGGCGCGGGCGGCGGGGATACATCCTGCCCGCGTTGAGGAGTTGCGCGAGGTTCCCGGTTACGGGGTTGAAGGGGTCTGGAAGGGCCGCCGGGTGCGGCTGGGGCGGGCGGAGTGGTGCGGCAGCGATCCGCTGGAGGTGACGGCCACTTATCTGTGCACCGGAGAGGGAGCGGCGCGGGCCTTCACCTTTGCCGACAGCCTGCGCCCCGGCGCGGCGGAGGCGGTGGCATCGCTGCGGGCGCAGGGATTGCGGGTGATGCTGGTGTCGGGCGATGTGGCCGGGGCCGTTGGGGAACTGGCCGGACGGTTGGGGATTGCCGACTGGACGGCGGGTGCACTGCCCGCCGAGAAGGCCGCGACGGTGGCGCGGCTGACGGGTGAAGGACGGCGGGTGCTGATGGTGGGCGACGGGTTGAACGACACTGCGGCGCTGGCTGCGGCGCATGTGTCGGTTTCGCCTGCGAGTGCGCTGGATGCGGCGCGGGTGGCATCGGATATCGTGCTGCTGGGGCAGGATATGGCCCCCATCGGCGATGCGCTGCGGATCAGCCGTCAGGCATCTAAGCGGATTGTCGAGAATTTCGGGATATCTGCCGCCTATAACGTGATAGCGGTGCCGCTTGCGCTTGTGGGTCTGGCCACGCCGCTTGCTGCGGCAGCGGCGATGTCCCTATCATCCATCACCGTGTCGTTGAACGCGCTGCGGCTTAAGTGAAGGAAGTGCGATGTCGATCTTGAGCCTATTGATCCCGATGTCGCTGTTTCTGGGCGGGCTTGGGCTGGTCGCGTTTTTCTGGGCGATGCGGAACAAGCAATATGATGACCCGGAAGGGGATGCGAACCGGATCCTGACCAAGGAATGGGACGATCACCCCAAGCCGTGAGCGGGGGCGGAATTTGGCACAAATTCCGCGCCGTTTTCTGATGCAGAAAACGCGGGAAATCCTTGCAGGATTTTTGCTTGCCGGTGACGGGGCCTTCAGGGCCCCATCGTGAAGCACTGGATCGCGCGCGCCTGCAGGCGGCGGCAGGCGAGATCTGCCTGATCCTGCGTCAGCCCGACGAAGGTTGCGTCAAACCCACCGCTGCGCGGCATCACCTTGCGCAGGGATCCGTTCAGCGTGGCGCTTTCCGCCAGTTGCGTGCGCAGAAGGGCGCGTTCTGCATCGAAGCTTGACCCGAAGCGGCCGACATTCACGCCCCAATGTCTGTCGCCCGAGGTGGAGATGGACAGGATGACCTCCGGTTCTGCCGGAAGGTCGGTCGTGGCGGGGGCGCTGACGTCGTCAAAGATTGGCGCGTTGCGCTTTTGCGGGCGGGGCGAGACGACAACGCCCGCGGCAGAGACGACCTGGAAGGGGATGATTTCGGGCTCCGGCTCTGACGGCGCGGCGGCGGCCAATGTGTCGGCCGTGGCGGTGCCTGCGGGAAGGGGCGCAATCGCGGCGGCAAGTGTTTCGGCATCCGGCAGGGCATCGGTGGCGCTGGTGCCTGCGGAGGCGAGTTCGACATCATCAACCGCAAGGGCGGCGGGGGCGGCGGCCTGTGCCAAATCGGCGGCCTGTGCTTCAAGGCTGTCTTCAGGAGCAAGGGCAGCGGCGAGCGCGCCTTCGATGCCGGATTGCATGGCATCCACCGCTTCGGCGGTGGCGACGACCGTTTCAGGCGGGGCGCTGGCGGCGCCGGGGCGAGCCTGCGGACGGAGCGAGGTGGTGATCTGCATGGAGGCGCGGACGGTTTTTCCAGCACCATCGGCGGTGATCGGAAGATCTGTATCGGCGACGAGCATCTCTTCACCGCCCTGATAGCTGGGCGCGTCGGGCGGGTTGACGGGCGCATTGCGCGGGGCCTTGCCGAAGCCGACATCGAGCAGCTTCATCATCTTGGCGTTGCGGTCAGCGGTGGATTTGCCGCCAAAGATCGTGGCGATCAAACGCTTGCCGCCGCGATCTGCGGATGCGGTCAGGTTGAAGCCTGCTGCGACGGTGTAGCCCGTCTTGATGCCATCGGCGCCTTCATAGGCATCCAGGAAGCGGCGGTTGGTGTTGTTCACCGTGGCCAGCCCCGCATCGACCGAACGGCGCGAGAACAGATTGTAGTATTGCGGATAGTCATAGAACAGATGGCGACCTAGGATCGTCATGTCGCGGGCGGTGGACATATGGCCCGAGGCGGTAAGGCCGTGGGCGTTCTTGAAGGTGGTGTTCGACATGCCCAGCGCCTTGGCGGTGCGGGTCATGCGGCGGGCGAAATCGGCCTCGTTGCCGCTGATCGCTTCGCCGATGGCGGTGGCGGCGTCGTTGGCCGATTTGATGGCAGCGGCGCGGATCAGGTTACGCAGGGAAATCTTTTGCCCCGACCGTAGGCCGAGCCGCGAAGGGGGCTGGGCGGCCGCGTGTTTGGATATGGTGACCATCGTATCAAGCGAGATGTTGCCGCGCTGGATTTCCTCGAACGCGATGTAGAGCGTCATCATCTTGGTGAGTGATGCGGGGTGCAGGCGGGTGTCGGCGTTTTCCGCATAGAGCACCTCGCCGGTGCGGGCATCGATCACGATCGAGGCATAAGGGGCGGCACGCAGCGGAGACGCGGCGAGTAGGGCCGTGATGGCCGCGAGAGTCGTAAATGCAAGCAAGCGGGCGAAATGCCCAATGAGCGATTCCACGTCGCTGGTTCCTTGTTCCTGCCTCTGGATGCCCCGATTTTTTGTGGGGCTTGTCTGCTATTAGAAAGGTTAGCACATGGGTTTCATGCAGAAAACCCCTGAATTTCAATGACTTTGACGGCAAAGCAGGTGTGTTGCAAAGCCGCCTAGGCGTGGTCTGGGCGCGCTAGGTGTTGTGCATCAATCGAAGCTCGCCACTAGATCGGGGAGAAGGCCGAGGTGAGCCAGCGCGGCGAAACGGGGGTGATCGGTGGGGGGATCGGCATGTTCCAGCGCCCAGGTCAGGCCGTGGGGGACGTGGACGCCGAAGCCACCCGCCTCGATCACGGGGATGACATCGGATTTGAGCGAGTTGCCAACCATCAGCGCGCGGTCCGGGCCGTTGCCGTGACGGGTGAAGATGGTGGCATAGGCGGGGGCGGTCTTGTGCGACACAATCTCGACGCCGTGGAACAGATCGCCCAGGCCGGATTGGGCGAGTTTGCGTTCCTGATCCAGCAGATCGCCCTTGGTGATGAGCAGCACGCGGTGGGTGTCAGCCATCGCCTCGACCGCGGCGCGGGCATGGGGGAGCAGTTCGATGGGATGTTCGAGCATCTCGCGCCCAGCGGCCATCAGATCGGCGATGACGGCGGCGGGGACGCGGCCTTCGGTCACCTCGATCGCGGTTTCGATCATCGACAGGGTGAAGCCTTTGACGCCAAAGCCGTAATGGCCGAGGTTGCGACGCTCGGCGGCAAGCAGGCGGTCATGCAGGTGATCGGGGTCGGCGTAATCGGCAAGGAGCGCGGTGAAACGGTCCTGTGTCAGACGGAAGAAGGATTCGTTCTGCCAGAGCGTATCGTCGGCATCAAAGCCGATGGTGGTGATGCGGCGGTTGGCTGGCATGGCGTGGGTTCCCTGTTCGCCGCCATGTGATGCCCTGAGGCCGCGCCCGGCGCAAGCCTGACGCCGCAGCACAGAAGGCCCCCTTTTCGCGGCGCGGGAATGGATTATATTCCTGTCATCGAAGACGTTTGCGAATCCCTTGTCCGACCGGAGTAGCCGCCAGTGAGCCTGAGCCCGATCATCCTGTCTGGAACCCCTGAGGGGCCGGGGAATGACTCAGGTCTGCTGACCAAGACCAAATCGAAGACGCAGCGCCCGCCTTTGTACAAGGTGATGCTGCTGAACGACGATTACACGCCGATGGAATTCGTGGTGCATGTGCTGGAGCGGTTCTTTGGGCTGAGCCATGCGCAGGCCTTTGACATCATGCTGACGGTTCACAAGAAGGGGCTGGCGGTGGTTGGGGTGTTTTCGTTCGAGGTGGCTGAAACAAAGGTGGCGCAGGTGATGGATTTCGCGCGCCGCCATCAGCACCCGCTGCAATGCACGATGGAGAAGGAGTGACGGGTCACACCGTCGTGCAGAGCGATTTCTGACGCAGAAATCGCGGCGGAATTTGACGCAAATTCCGGTGAAACCGCCCTTGGGGCGGTTTTTCGTTTCCTGCGTCAGGAAACGGCGCGAAATCTGCGTCAGATTTCGCCTTGGGTTGGCTTGTGCGCCTTCGCCGCCTATGGTGCACGGTGCTTTGCGAGAGGATGAATGATGCGATCTGCCCGATTGACACAGGCGCTGGAAGGCGGGCTGTTCGTGGTGCCTTCCGAGGGCAAGGTGGCGGTGATCCGGCCCCGGATCGGGGATGAGTTGGCCGATCTTCCCAAGGACCGGGTCGAGGTGATCACCGGGTTCCGCCCGGACTACGACTGGTTTGCCGCGCGCGGGGTGTCCGTGCTGCGCGACGGGGCGGGGCCTTATGCGGCGGCTGTGGTCTGCCTGCCGCGTGCCAAGGCGCAGGCGCGGGCGTTGGTGGCGCAGGCGGCGGCGATGGTGGTGCCGGGCGGGCCTGTGGCGGTGGACGGGCAAAAGACCGATGGCATCGATGCGCTGCTGAAGGAATTGCGCGGGCGCGTGGGCCTGTCGGAGGCCCTGTCCAAGGCGCATGGCAAGCTGGCGGTGTTTCCGGCCGGGCCGGGGCTTGCCGACTGGGCTGATGTGGCGGTGGATGTGGCCGGGTTCCGCACGGTGGCCGGGGTGTTTTCCGCCGATGGGATTGACCGGGGGTCGGCCCTGCTGGCGGCTGCCCTGCCGGCGGAGATGAAGGGGCGCGTGGCGGATCTGGGGGCGGGTTGGGGCTATCTTGCACAGGCGGTGCTGAGCCGCGCGGGTGTGAAGGAATGTCATCTGGTCGAGGCCGAGGCGGATGCGCTGGATTGTGCGCGGACCAATGTGACCGATGAGCGCGCGGTGTTTCATTGGGCCGATGCCACCACGGTAAAGCTGCCGCGCGTGATGGATCATGTGGTGATGAACCCGCCTTTTCATCAGGGGCGGGATGCCGATCCGGGGTTGGGGATCGCCTTTATCGGCGCGGCGGCGCGCATGCTGTCGCCGCCGGGGGTGCTGTGGCTGGTGGCAAACCGGCACCTGCCCTATGATCGCGCGCTGACGGCGCTGTTCCGGGATGTACAGGATATTGGCGGGGACGCGGCGTTTCGGGTTATACGGGCCTCGCACCCGCTGCGGGCGCGGTAGACAGGGAATTCCATGAGCTTTTCCATTTCGGGCAAGACAGCCATCGTCACGGGTGCTGCAAACGGCATCGGGCTGGCCATCGCGCGGCACTTTCTGGACAAGGGGGCGAATGTGATGTTCGCCGACATGGATGAAGTGCGGCTGGAAGATCAGGTGGGCGAAGAGGCGCGGGCCGAGGGGCAGGTGCGCATGTTCGCGGGCGATCTGCGGCAGAAGTTGACGATGGCAAACCTGTTGTCGGCCACGGTGGATGCCTTTGACAGGATCGACATTCTGGTGAATGCCAGCCGCCAATGCGCGCTGTCCGATGCGCTGGACCCGGAAAAGGACGCGGTGGAGGAATTGCTGGAGCAAAACCTGCTGACCAGCCTGCGGCTGAGCCAGATGGCGGCCAAGCGGATGATCCAGAAGGCGGAAAAGACCGGGGTAGAGGGGATGATCGGGTCGATCATCAACCTGTCGTCGCTGGCGGCGGTGCGGACGCAGCCGCAGCTTTTGGGCTATTCCATCAGTTCGGCGGCCGTAGAGCAGATGACGCGGTCACTGGCGGTGGCGCTGGCGCCGAAGGGGATCAGGGTGAATGCCGTATCCTTTGCTTCGGTGATGAGTGCGTCGTTGCAGGGGGCGCTGCGCGAGCATCCCGATTGGCGCGACATGATCGAGGCCGGAACGCCGCTGGCGCGGATCGCCAGCGCCGATGAGGTGGCCGAGGCGGCGCATTTCCTGGCATCCGATGCATCGGGCTTCATGACCGGGCAGGTATTGACGCTGGATGGTGGGCGCGGCCTGCTGGATGCGGTGGCCGCGCCGACGTTTTGATCACTCGGGATATTGCGCCTTGCACTGGGCGATGACGGGCTGCGCGGCGCGGGCCAGTTCATCGCGGCGTTGCAGCAGGCTTTCCAGCTTGGCCCGTTCGGCGTTCAGGTCGATGGCTTTTGGCCGGGTTTGCGTCTGCGGTTCGTCATCAAAGCAATAGCGCGGGGGCGGGGCGGGCTGGGCCGGATCGGTGGAGGGCTGAACGTCGCAGATTTGCCAGACGGGGACCCAGACGGTGTATTCCTCGATCGCGTAGCCGCGGGCGAGGTTTGCTTGCGTTTCATCGACGAGGCTTTGCATCGTCCGCAGATCGCGGGTGTTGCGGTTGATGCATTGTTCCTGCGGGGTGCCGCAGGCGACAAGGATCAGCAGGGCAGGCAGGAGGATGCGGCGCATGGGGATGTCCTTTGATGTGAGGGCATTTTACGCGCTTGGGCGGATGGTGCCAAATGCCATGTTGGCGCGCGGGGTTTTCCAGTGCTAGGCATGGCGGTGTAAACTTGGAGAGACACCGATGAGCGACCCGTTTGATACCCGTAAAGCCCGTGCTGCCGCATGGTTCCGCGAATTGCGGGATCAGATCGTCGCGGCGTTCGAGGGGCTGGAGGACCGGTATGGGACGGGGACGCCGGGCCGATTCGAGGTGACGCCCACGACACGGGCCGATGGCGGCGGTGGGTTGATGAGCGTGATGCGCGGCGGGCGCGTGTTCGAAAAGGTGGGTGTCAACGTGTCCGAGGTGCATGGCACATTGGGCGAACGGGCGCAGAAGGCGATGGCGGCGCGCGGTGTGCCGGGCATGGACAGCGATCCGCGGTTCTGGGCATCGGGGATTTCGCTGGTGGCGCATATGGTGAACCCGCATGCGCCTGCGGTTCACATGAATACGCGGATGTTCTGGACGCCGCATGCAGCGTGGTTCGGGGGCGGGTCAGATCTTAACCCGGCGATTGAATATGCAGACGACACCGCGCATTTCCACGGGCAGATGCAGGCGGCCTGCGACCTGCATCACGCCGATTACTACCCGAAGTTCAAGGCATGGGCGGATGAGTATTTCTTTGTGCCGCATCGCGGGCGGGCGCGGGGTGTGGGCGGGATTTTCTATGATGATCTGCACACCGGCGACTGGGAGGCGGATTTCGCCTTTACGCAGGATGTGGGACGGCATTTCCTGCCCGCCTTCGCGCCGGTGACCGAGCGGCGGGTGGACACGCCCTATTCCGACGCGGACCGGGAGACGCAGCTGATCCATCGTGGGCTTTATGCGGAATACAACCTTGTCTATGACCGGGGCACCAAGTTCGGGTTGGAGACGGGGCATGATGCCAATGCCGTGCTGATGAGCCTGCCGCCGATTGCGAAATGGACGTGATCTGCCCGCGCGGGCAGGTTGCGGAATGACAAGGGAGCAGGGCGTGGCGGATATCGAGATACGGGCGCGGGCCTTCTGGACGGATGTCGAGGGGGCCGAACATGCCGTGGGCTTTGCGGCCAGTGAAGACCCGGAAGATGGCTATGTGATCTTTGAGGGCCGACCGGGAGACCGGAAGGGGCTGTATCTGGAGGTGTCGGACGACATCTTTGCCGCGAAGGATGCGGTGGAGGCCGTGGTCTTTGGTGCGGAAGGCTTCACCCTGACAATTCGGCCGGGGATGGTGGCGAAGCTGGGCATGGTGGGCGAGGTTGCTGTCGTTGTGAGGGCGGATGACGCCGATGGACAGGCAGCGATGGCGGTTCTGAAGGGGCTGCTGGGGTAAGGCTGCTGAACCTTGTCCCCGGCCTGTAGAGCCTAGCCCTGCTGCCAGAGCAGGGCGGCGACGCCGGAGAGGATGACGGCCATCCCGAGGAGTTGCCTTGGGGTGGTCTTTTGTTTGAAATGGACCCATGACACGAGTTGGGCCATCGGCACCTCGATCAATGCCAAGGTGCGGACATTGGCGGCGCTGGTGAGCGAAAAGCCGGTGAACCAGCAGGCCGAGGCGAAGGCGCCGAGGAAGCCTGCGGCGAGTGATGAGCGCCAAACGCGGAACGATCCGGCCAGCGCGGTGCGGTCGAACAGCAGCATCCAGATCAGCAGGGTGGCAGTCTGGATGGTGAGCGCGAGTGTGAGCGTTGTCAGCGCGCGGGTGAGGAAGCTGCCGTCGGGCAGGGCGGTGATCCCGCCGCGAAAGCCGATGGCGGCT
>CALRMS020000003.1:0-129004 GCA_943369275.1 Rhodobacter maris
GGGGGGCGGCGATGAAGGCGGCGCAGCCCGCCAGCCCCCATTCGGGCCGCACCTCGGCCCAGTCGGCCGCACGCTTGGCGATGCCTTGCGCCGTGGCACCGGGCAGGCGCAGGGCGCGTTCGGCCCGCGCAAGGTGGCCGGCGGCGGCGAGCCAGGTTTCGGCCCGGGCAAGATCGGCGCTGTGATCGGGGGCGGGGGTGTCGCGGTAGAGCGTGACCTTGTCCGTTACCGTATCATGCAGGCCGGCCACGAAGAGCGTGTCTGTGGGCAGGGTCAGCCCCAGTGCGGGCAGGCCTGCGCGGGTTTCGGGATCGTTGAGGAGGCAGGCCAGCAGCCGCGCCGATACTTCGCCCGTCTGTCCGCAACAGGCGCCGCAGTGATAGGCGCTTTCATGCGGATTGTTGGTGAGTTGGGCGCCATGTCCCACAAGCAGGACAAGCCGCGCATGGCCTGTGGTCAGGCTCATGGCGCGCAGGACGGCGGCGGCGGTCTGTGCCTTCTGATCGGCGGTCAAGCCGCCTTCGATCCGGGGCAGGGGGCCGGGGGGCAACCCGTCGGCCCCAAGACCCAGCGCATCGCGCACGAGCTTGCCTCCGTAAATCGGACCAGCGGCCTCGACAAAGGCGAAGGAGGAGACGGCGGCCTGCCGGAACCGGCCCCAGGCGCGTTTGGCCCGTGCGGTGATGCGGGTGGCGGATTCGCTGGCCGCGTCGTTGTGGCTGGTGGAGGTGAGGGCGGGGTTCAGGAGGGCGGGCAGATGGACCTGCACCTCATCCGTGCCTTGGGGGCGGTGGGCGACGGGCAGGCCGAAGAAGCCCGCAAAACCGATGGTTTCGATGCCGCCATCGAGCGATTCAAAGGCCCGCCGCAGCACTTCGGAGCGGACGTCGATGCACAGGGCCGCCTGCAAGGCGGGGCGACCTGTTTGCAGGATCGGGCCAGAGAGAAGCGTCGCCAGCCTGCGTTGATGGGCCCGTTCGGCTGCGTCCTGCAGGATGGCATCGACGGCCTGATCGGGTGTGGCGGTCACCTCTGCCGCATGGGCGGCGACGGTCGCGGCCCAATCGGCGGCCACTGCGGGCGTATGGGCGAGGAGCGCCTCGTCCCAGAGCAGGCGGATGGCCAGAAGATCGGTGAGCGTTGCATCGGAGCCGCCTTTCAACTCGGCCTGCCACAGAAGCCAGCGGGCGTGCTGGGGCCAGCCGCCCAGATCGGCGAGCAGGCGGTGGAAGGTGGTCTCGGCTGCGGGCAGGGTGATGCCCAGTTGTTCAGTGGCGCGCAGGACGGCGCGTTCGGCCGTGTCGGGAGCCTCGGACACGAAGGCGCTGAAGCCCGACAGTCCGGCGATTTCGGGGGTCAGGTCATGGGTGGCCCATTCCCGCCAGGCGGCAAAGGCACCATGGCCAGAGCGGGGCGTCCAGAGCGCCTGACCGCGATCGAAATAGCCTGCCGCCCAGAGGCCAAAGCTGCGAGCAAGGATGGCGGGCCAATCGGTGCCGGTGGCGCGGGCGGCCAGATCGGCCACGGTGGGCAGGGCGCTTTGTGGCGTGGCGGGCACCTGCATGCGGGCCTTGAGAAAGGCCAGATCGCGGGGTTTGACCGGCGAGGGCGAGGCGATCAGGGCGGCGGCCAGATCGTCATCGGTGATCTCGCCCGAGGTGACCCGCGCGGTGAGGGTGGCCCGCGGCAGGGTGAGAGGCGCGCCCGACACCCGCGCCAGACGCGCCGAGGCGGTGGCCAGATCGGTATGGGTCTGGCCGAGGAAAGGGTTCACCGCCACGGTGGCATCGAGCGGAAAGGCCGGGGGGATGGTGCGGGCCGCCGCTTCGGCCGCCGCGAGGAACTGCGAGGCGAGAGAGGGGGCAATCGCGCTGTGCTTGAGGAACATGGAGGAGTTTCCTTGATCGGTGTTTCTGGGATCAGAGCGATGGGGATCAGGATCTGCGGGCCGTTTGGAAGCCGCCGATCAGGCGATCCAGAAGGGCGTTGAGATAAAGGCCGTTGGCGAGATGCACCCGCAACCCGGCCGTGGAGGGGTGATGCGCCCAGAGCGGGAACAGCGCCTGCGCAAAGGCCACGAGGCCGAAGGTCAGGATTGCCAGCACGATCAGCGCCCATTCCAGCGCCCCGGCGACCGGAGTGGCGGGCAGGGACGCGCCCCAGATGGTTTGCGCCACGACCTGAAAGCCGAAATAAGCCAGTGCTGTTGCAACAGAGGCGGCCATGGTGCGCTGTGTCAGGGCGGCGGGGGCGGCATCGGCCAGACCCTGCGCGATCAGGTAGGACACGCCGAAGATCAGCATCGCGCCGAGCGCCAGAGCCTGGGGTGACTTGTCGCCCACCAGCAGGGTAAAGCCCGTGGCCACAGCCGCGTAGAGCACCAGCGCCAGTGCGAATGAGCGCGCGACTGCGGCGAGCCCCGGCACGGCGACCGGCCCCGGTTTGCGGATGGCATTGACCGCCTGCACCGCGCCGCCCGAGGACAGGAAGGCATGCGCCTTGTAGAGCGAGTGCGCCACGATGTGCAGCAGCGCCAGCGCCCAGAGGCCGAGGCCGCATTGCAGCAGCATGAAGCCCATCTGCGCCACGGTGGACCAGGCGAGCGCCGTTTTCACGGCGCTCTGCGTGAGCATGACCAGACCGCCGAAGAGGGCGGTGAAGCCGCCGATCATGACCAGCGCCGCCATGGCGCCCGGGCTGTGCTGCACCAGACCGGCGAGGGTGATGAGCAGGACGCCGCCGGAGTTGATGATGCCTGCATGGAGCAGGGCGGAGACGGGGGTGGGGGCCTCCATCACCTCGGTCAGCCAGCCGTGGAGGGGGAAGGCGGCGGTTTTCAGCACGGCTGCGAGGACAAGGAGGGCGACGGCCAGTTGGGCGGCGGCGGGCAGGCTGCCCATTTGGGTGAGTGCGGCGATGTCGAGGGTGCCAAAGCTGTGCCACAACAGGAGCGAGGCCAGGATCAGGGCAAGATCGCCCGCCACCCAGACGCGGATGAACTTGGCGGCGGCGCGCTGCGCTTCGGCTCGGTCGGGGTAGAAGAGCAGTAGTTGCCGCAGCACGAGGCCGGTGGCGGCAAAGCTTGCCACAAGAACCGGCAGGCTGGCCGACGTGACGAGCGTGAGGACGGCGGCGATGGCGGCCAGCGTCAGGCCGTGGAAGCGGCCTTCGCGCGCCTCGCCATCAAGATAGCGGCGGGAATAGCGGACCACGACCCAGCCGACGAAGGACACGAGCAGGGCAAGGGTGACGCTGATCGCATCGAGCCGCAGGAGGGCGGTATCGCCAAGGGCCAGGACCTGCGCCCCGCCGGCCCAGAGCTGCGCCAGACCGGCGAGCGACAGGCCAAGGGCGGCGAGGGTCGCGGCCTCGGCCAGTGCGGGCAGGCGGCCGGGGCGGCGGCCCGGACGGGCGATAAGGGGCAGCATGGCCGCAAGCAGGATGAGAGGGGCAAGCGAAGTGAGGGGAAGGGATGTCATGGCAGGCTCCGCATCAGGGATCTTGGCGCCTGATCTATCGCTTGCCAGATATTTATAAAATTACATATATTATGGCTTAACGTTCCACAGGATAGAACAATGAGCCAGTTGAACCTGCATCATCTGCGCCTGTTTCGGGCGATTGCCGGGGATGGCACGCTGACGGGTGCGGCGCGGGGATTGAACCTGTCGCAATCGGCGTTGTCGACGCAGTTGCGCGCGTTGGAGGCATCGCTGGGGCAGGATCTGTTCGAGCGGCGGGGGCGGGGGTTGGTGCTGACCGAGGCGGGGCGCATCGCGCTGGACCATGCGGAGGCGATCTTTCGCACGGTGGATGACCTGACCGCGACCTTGCGCGAAACCGGGCGGGCGCGGCGGGCGTTGCGGGTGGGGGCGCTGGCGACGCTGTCGCGAAATTTCCAGATGCAGTTTCTGCGGCCCTTGATCGGGCGGGGCGATGTGGAAGTGGTGCTGCGGTCGGGTTCGCAGGATGAATTGCTGCGCGGGCTGGAGGGGCTGGCGCTGGATGTGGTGCTGACGAACCTTGCCCCGGCACGGGATGCAGCGAGCCAGTGGCTGGTGCACCGGATTGACGAGCAGCCTGTGAGCCTTATCGGAACGCCGGCGCGGGTGGGGCCGGGGCGGCCGGGCCTTCGGGACTTGCTGGCGACGCAGCCGCTGATCGCGCCGACCCGCGAGACGGGGTTGCGCGCGGCCTTTGATGCGCTGGCGGCGCGGCTGGAGGTGACGCCGATTCTGGCGGCAGAGGTGGATGACATGGCGATGATCCGTCTGCTGGCGCGGGCGGATGCGGGGCTTGCGATCATCCCGCCCATCGTGGTGCGCGACGAGTTGCAAACGGGCGTGCTGGTCGAGGCGGCGCGGCTGGACGGGATCAGCGAGACCTTTTTTGCCGTAACGCAGGAGCGGCGGTTTCCCAATCCGCTGCTGGCCGAGGTGTTGCACCGATAAATGGTCGCGATGCGGCGGGGCCCGCGCGGGGGCGGGTGCTGTGTCAGCCTTCGTAACGCTGTTGAAGGGACCCTTCGACCTGGGCCGCGAATTTGGCGGCGGCGACGGGGAGGGTGCGGCCCCGGAGTTGGCAGAGATAGAGGCGACCTTCGGGGATGTCGCGGGTATCGACGGGGCGGGAGGTGACGCCTTCGGCCATGGCATCATCGGGCAGGCCTATGGGGATCTGGAAGGAGATCAGGTGTTCCTGCGCGGGGTAGCGGCGCAGGAAATCGAAATTGTCGGATTCCAGCATGGCGCGCAGACGGATGGAAAAACGCACCAAGGCGAGGTCAATCAGCGCGCGCACGCCGTATTGCGCCGTGGGCAGGCCCACCGGAAAGGCCGCGCAGTCGCGCAGGCGGACGGTGTCGCGTGCGGCGAGGGGGTGGTCGGTGGCCATGACGGCGTGGATCTGCTGGCGCACGGAGGCGAGGATCTGCACCTCGGACAGGCGGATGGGTTCGAAGATGAGCGCGAGGTCGGCGTCATGGGCGACGAGGGCCGCCTCGGCGGCGGCGCGGTCGCGCAGATGGACCGCGAAGGTGACGCCGGGATGGTCGCGCCGGTAGCGGCCGATCTGTTCGGGCAGGAAAAAGGGCAGGAGCGCCTGCGAACAGGCGATGGAGACATGGCCGCGCCGGGCGCCTGCGAGATCGGCAAGCTGGCTGCGCAGGCGTTCGAAATCGGAGGCCTGATGGCGCAGATGCGTGACCAGAAGCTCGCCCGCCGTTGACAGGCGCACGCCTCGCGGCAGGCGTTCGAAGATGGGGACGCCCAGTTCCTCTTCCAGCGCGAGCACGCGGCGGTTGAGCGCGGTGGAGGTGATGGCCAGCGCCTCGGCCGCCTTCCGGATGGAGCCTGCGCGGGCGATCACGTCGATGAATTGATGGGGCGAGAGGTTGCGCATGAGTGATGCATTTCTTGCAGCGGTTAAGTGCAAACTTAGCACAAGACGGCATCGGTGCAATTCCGCATTCTGCATTGCAGAAACAATCGACAGGGCGAGTCGCGGCGGAAGACAGCCGGGAAAGCACGCCCCGGAACCCCAACATGGAGAGTGCGAATGACCGACTTCCGCCTTGCGTCCCGGCATCTTGCCACACCTGCGCTGCTGTCGCGGCGCGATCTGTTGCGCGGCACTGCCGCATTGGGCGGGATGGCCGCCCTGTCTGCGGCGCTGCCCGGTGCGGCGCGGGCGCAATCGGGGCTGACGGTGGGGTTTCTCTATGTCGGCCCGCGCGACGATTTCGGCTATAACCAGTCGCATGCCGTGGGGGCTGCGGCGGTGAAGGCGATGGAAGGCGTGACGGTGGTCGAGGAGGAGAATGTCCCCGAGACGCAGGACGTACAGAAGTCCATGGAATCCATGATCAATCTGGACGGGGCTACACTGCTTTTCCCGACGTCTTTCGGCTATTTCGACCCCCATATCCTGACGCTGGCGCCGAACAACCCGGATGTGCGCTTTCAGCATTGCGGGGGCCTGTGGTCAGCGGACAAGCACCCGGCCAATGTGGGCAGCTATTTCGGCTATATCGGGATGGGGCAGTATCTGAACGGCATCGCGGCGGGGCATGCGTCGGTGTCGAAGAAGATCGGATTTGTGGCAGCCAAGCCCATTCCGCAGGTGCTGCTGAACATCAATTCCTTTCTGCTGGGGGCGCGGTCGGTGGACTCTTCGATCACCTGTCAGGTGATCTTTACCGGCGAATGGTCGCTGGCGGTGAAGGAAGCCGAGGCCACCAATGCGCTGGTCGATGCGGGCTGCGATGTCATCACCTGCCATGTGGATGGGCCGAAGGTCGTGGTGGAGACGGCGGCGGGACGCGGGGCCTTTGTCTGCGGCTATCACGCGGACCAGACGGCGCTGGCGCCCGAGAAATACCTGACCGGGGCGGAATGGAACTGGGCCAAGGTCTATACCGACATGGTCGGGGCGACGCTGAAGGGCGAGGCGATCCCGAATTTCGTGCGCGGCGGTCTGGCGGACGGGTTCATCAAGATGTCGCCGCTGGGTCCGGCGGTGCCGGAGGCGGGGCGCGCCCAGTTCGAGGCGGTGAAGGCCGAGATCGAAAAGGGTGGGTTCAGCGCGATCAAGGGGCCGCTAAAGGACAATCAGGGCAATGTGGTGGCCGCCGAGGGCGAGGCTTTCCTTGAGACGGATCCGGTGCTGGAGGGCATGGGCTATCTGGTTGAGGGTGTCATTGGGTCGACGTCGTAAGGGGGCGGGGCGATGGCGGTGGTCGAGGCGCAGGGAACAGGGGGCGGGGCCATGGTGGCCCTGCGCCGGGCGGAACCGGTGGTGATCCCCGCTCTGGCGCTGCTGGCGGGGCTGGCGGTCTTTTCCCTGTTCCTGCTGACGCAGGGCCGGTCGCCCATCGCCTTTTTCGGCTATGTCTGGCAGGGGGCATTCGGGTCTGCCTTTTCCTGGATGAATACGCTGTCGCGGGCGGCGCCGCTGTTGCTGGCGGCGCTGTGCGTGGCGCTGCCTGCGCGGCTGGGCCTTGTGGTGATCGGCGGCGAGGGGGCGATTGTTCTGGGCGGGTTGGCGGCCGGGGCGGTGGCCTTGCCTTTGGCGGGGGTGCCTGCGGTGGTGGGCCTGCCGCTGATGGCGGGGGCGGCGATGGCGGTGGGGGCGGTCTGGATCGGGATGGCCGGGGCACTGCGCCATTACCGGGGGGTGAACGAAACGATTTCGAGCCTGCTGCTGGCCTATATCGCCATTGCGCTAATGAACCATCTGGTCGAAGGGCCGCTGCGTGATCCTGAAAGCCTGAACAAGCCATCCACCGCGCCGCTGGATGAGGCGCTGCGGGTGGGCATGATCCCCGGGATGGATGTGCATTGGGGCCTTGTGTTCGGCATCATCGCCTGTGTCATCGCCTGGGTTCTGGTGGAGCGGACGCGGTGGGGGTTTGCCGCGCGGATCGCGGGCGGGAACGTGCGCGCGGCCGAGGTGCAGGGCCTGCCTGTGGGGCGGCTGATCCTGGGTTTCACGGCGCTGGGTGGGGCCTGCGCGGGGCTGGCTGGATTTTTCGAGGTGGTGGCGGTGCATGGGTCGGCCAATGCGTCATTGGCGGCGGGGTATGGTTACACGGGCATCCTGATCGCCTTTCTGGCCCGGCATAACGGGATGGCGATCATCCCGGTGGCGGTGCTGCTGGCGGGGTTCGATGCATCATCCGGGCTGATCCAGCGGCGGATGGACCTGCCGGATGCCACGATGCAGGTGCTGCAGGGGATCGTTTTCATGGCGATCCTGATGTCGGATGCGGCCTATGGGCGGCTGCCATTCTTTCGGGCGAAGGGGTAGGGCGATGGAGGTTGACCTTGGCCTTTGGGCGGTGCCTCTCGCCGTGCTGGGCGGTGCGATCCGGGTGTCGACACCGATCCTGTTCGTGTCGCTGGGCGAGATGCTGACGGAACGGTCGGGGCGGATCAATCTGGGGCTTGAAGGCACGCTCGTTTTTGGGGCGATGGCGGGCTATGCGACGGCTGTCGTGACGGGCGACCCCTGGGCCGGGGTGGTGCTGGCGGCACTGGCCGGGGCGGTGTTCGGGTTGGTGCATGGGTTGATCTGTTCGATGGCCAGGGTGAACGACATCGCCATCGGCATCGCGATGATGCTTTTGGGAACGGGGCTGGCCTTCTATTTCGGCAAGGCCTTCATCCAGCCAGTGGCGCCGGATCTGCCGTCGATCCCCTTTGGCTGGTGGTCGGATGTGCCGCAGGTGCAGGCGGCGCTGAATGTGAATGTGCTGTTTCTGGTGGGCATCGCGGCGGCGCTGGTGCTGCATTGGGGGCTGCGGTCCACCAAGCCGGGGCTGATCCTGCGGGTGGTGGGCGACAGCACCGATGCGGCGCGTGCGATGGGGCTGCGGCCTGCGGTGATCCGGACGCTGGCGACTGCGCTGGGTGGGGCTTTTGCGGGGGTGGGCGGGGCCTATCTGTCGCTGTTCTATCCCGGCAGTTGGAACGAGGGGATTTCAAGCGGGCAGGGCCTGATGGCGGTGGCGCTGGTGATCTTTGCGCGCTGGCAGCCGATCAACTGTTTCTGGGCGGCACTGCTGTTCGGGGGGGCGGGGGCGCTTGGCCCGGCGCTGCAATCGGTGGGCGTGACGGAGGGATACTACCTGTTCTACGCCGCCCCCTATGTCCTGACGCTAGGCGTGCTGATCGCCACATCGCAGCCGAACCGGGCGCTGGCGGGGGCGCCGGGCGAACTTTCAATTACGAAATGAGGGCCATCACGAAATGAGGGGCACGATGACCACGATCAACGCCAATCCCTATGCCTGGCCGTGGAACGGCGATCTGCGGCCACAGAATACCGCGCTGGTCATCATCGACATGCAGACCGATTTCTGCGGCGCGGGCGGTTATGTGGACATGATGGGGTATGACCTGTCGATGACGCAGGCGCCCATCGCGCCGATCAAGGCGGTGCTGGGGGCGATGCGGGCGAAGGGATATCACATCATCCACACGCGCGAGGGGCACAGGCCGGATTTGGCCGACCTGCCACCCAACAAGCGCTGGCGCAGCCAGCAGATCGGCGCAGGGATCGGCGATCCGGGGCCTTGCGGCAAGATCCTGATCCGGGGGGAGCCGGGGTGGGACATCATCCCCGAGCTATACCCGCTGCCCGGCGAAGCGATCATCGACAAGCCGGGGAAGGGATCCTTCTGCGCGACGGATCTTGAACTGATCCTGCGGACGCGGGGGATCGACAACCTGATCCTGACGGGCATCACGACGGATGTCTGCGTATCGACCACCATGCGCGAGGCGAATGACCGGGGGTTCGAATGCCTGGTGCTGGCGGATTGCTGCGGGGCGACGGATGCGGGCAACCATGCGGCGGCGTTGAAGATGGTCACCATGCAGGGCGGCGTGTTCGGCGCGGTGAGCGACAGCGCCACCCTGATCGGGGCGCTGCCATGAGGCCGCCCGTCACGGCCATCGGGGCCGATCCGCTGCCCCCCGGCGCGCTGGAGGTGGAGACGGTGGGAATGACCATGCGGTTCGGTGCCTTTACCGCGCTGGAGGATGTGTCGATCCGGGTGGCCCCCGGCACCTTTCATGCCCTGCTGGGCGAGAACGGGGCGGGCAAGTCCACGTTGGTGAAGTGCATCATGGGCTTTTACCACGCGACATCGGGGCAGCTGATGGTGGGGCGGCGTGAGGCGGAGATCGCAGATCCGCGCGATGCGCGCGCGCTGGGATTGGGGATGGTCTATCAGCATTTCACGCTGGTCCCTTCGCTGAGCGTGGCCGAGAACCTTGTCATCGCGCGCGCGGATGCGCCGGTGGTGATCGACTGGGCGAAAGAACGGGCGGGGCTGGAGGCGTTCATGGACGCCATGCCCTTTCGCGTGCCTCTGGATCAGCCGGTGGCGCGGCTGGCGGCGGGCGAGAAGCAGAAGCTGGAGATCCTGAAGCAGCTTTATCTGGGCAGCCGGTTCCTGATCCTGGACGAACCCACATCGGTTCTGACGCCGGATGAGGCGGATGAGGTGCTGGGCCATGTGCGCGGGCTGTGTGAGGCGGGGCAGATTTCGGTGCTGATGATCACCCACAAGTTCCGCGAGGTGACGGCCTTTGCCGATGAGGTATCGGTGCTGCGGCGCGGGCGGCTGGTGGGACAGGGGCATGTGGCCGATCTGAGCCATGCCCAGATGGCCGCGATGATGATTGGCGCGGAAAAGGAGCAGCGACCGATAGCCCGCAGCGGCACGCGCGGCGCGCCCGTGCTGGAGGTGCGGGGGGTGACGGCGGCGGATCGGTCGGGGTTGAAGGAGATCGCCATCGAGAGCCTGACCGTGCATGCAGGGGAAATCGTGGGGATCGCCGGGATTTCGGGCAACGGGCAGATGGAGTTGATGGAAGTGCTGACCGGACAGCGCGCCCCCCGGGCGGGAGAGATCCGGGTGCAGGGCGAGCCCTATGGCGCGACGCGGGCCGAGGCGCAGGCCCATGCGGTGCGGTATCTGCCGGAAGAGCCGTTGCGCAACGCCTGCGCGCCAAAGATGAGCGTGGTCGAGAACATCGCCTTTCGCAGTTTCGACCGGGATGGCGCGGGGCGGCGGTTCTGGCTTTCGGCCAACCAGATGCGGGCGGCGGCGCGCGATCTGATCGGGGCGTTCAAGGTGAAGGTGGCCGATCCCGACGGGCCCATCGCGGCGCTGTCGGGGGGCAATGTGCAGCGCGCAGTGCTGGCGCGGGAATTGACGGGGGAGGTGAAGCTTCTGGTCATTTCCAACCCCTGTTTCGGGCTGGACTTTGCCGCCGTGTCCGAGATCCGCGCGCGGATTGTGGCGGCGCGCAATGCCGGGGCGGCGGTTCTGCTGATGAGCGAGGATCTGGACGAGGTGATGGAACTGTCGGACCGGGTGCTGGTCATGTCAGAGGGGCGGATCACCTATGAGGTGCCCGCCGCCGAGGCGAAGATTGCGCAGATCGGCCATCATATGGGCGGGCACGCGGCATGAGCGGGGTGCGGGTGATCGCGGCGGCGCAGCCTTTCCCCTTTGCCTTTGACCGGGCGACGACGGCGGTGATCGTGATCGACATGCAGCGCGATTTCGTGGAGCCGGGCGGATTTGGCGAGACGCTGGGCAATGACGTGACGCGGTTGCAGGCGATTGTTCCCACGGTTGCCGCGCTGATTGGCGGGGCGCGGGCCGCGCGGGTGCCGGTGATCCATACGCGGGAATGTCATCGTGCCGATCTGTCCGACCTGCCACCTGCCAAGCGGGACAGGGGCAATCCGCGCCTGCGGATCGGGGATGAAGGGCCGATGGGGCGCATCCTGATCGCCGGGGAGCCGGGGGCGGATATCGTGCCCGCGCTGTATCCGCTGCCGGGGGAGTTGGTGATCGACAAGCCGGGGAAGGGTGCGTTCTACGCCACCGACCTGTCGGCCCATCTGGCGCGGATGGGGGTGACGACGTTGATCTTTGCCGGGGTGACAACCGAGGTCTGCGTGCAGACCACGATGCGCGAGGCCAATGATCGCGGGTTTCTGTGCCTGCTGGCCGAGGATTCGACGGAGAGTTACTTCCCTGAGTTCAAGGCGGCGGCCATCGCCATGATCCGGGCGCAGGGGGCCATCATCGGCTGGACGGCAAGCACCGCCGAGATTGTCGAGGCGCTGCATGGATGATCCGTTGGCCTTTGGCGCGCTGTTGCAGAACTGGCAGGCGCGTGTGTTTTTGCCCTTTCGCGACGGGGTCGAGATTTCGGTCCTGCGCGACGGGGCGCCGGGGGTGGCGCTGCTGCGCTATGCGCCGGGGGCGGGAGTGCCACGCCATCGGCACCCGGCGCTGGAAACGATCCTTGTGCTGGAGGGGGTGCAGAGCGACGAGCGGGGGAATTATCCCGCCGGATCGCTGATCCTCAACCCCGAGGGGACGGAACATTCGGTGTGGTCCGAGACGGGCTGCACGGTGTTGATCCAGTGGAACCTGCCTGTGGAATTCGTGACCAGAGAATGATGATGAGCCAGACACCGCTTTCCGACCTGCCGTTCGACATTGCACGGCTGCATGCGGCCTATGCTGCGGGCCTGTCGCCCGTGGCGGTGATGGAGGAGGTCTTTGCCCGCATCGCGGCGGCGGAGGACCCGGCCATCTTCCTGCATCTGCGCGACCGGTATGACACGCTGGCCGAGGTGGCCGGGTTGCCGCCCTTTGATCCGGTGGCTCATCCGCTTTGGGGTGTTCCCTTTGCGGTGAAGGACAATATCGACATAGGCGGCGTGCCGACGACGGCGGGCTGCCCGGCCTTTGCCTATGAGCCGGGGGAAGATGCCTATGTGGTGGCGCGGCTGCGCATGGCGGGGGCGGTGTGGATCGGCAAGACCAACCTTGACCAGTTCGCGACGGGGCTGGTGGGGGTGCGGTCGCCCTATGGCGTGCCGCGCAATGCGCTGGACCCCGAGATCGTGCCGGGCGGATCATCCAGCGGATCGGCGGTATCGGTGGCGCGGGGTTTGGTGTCCTTCTCGCTTGGGACGGATACGGCGGGATCGGGGCGGGTGCCCGCCGCGCTGAACAACATCGTAGGGTTGAAACCTTCGCTCGGCGCGCTGTCGGGGACGGGGATGGTGCCAGCCTGCCGGACGCTGGACACGATTTCCATCTTTGGGCTGACGGTGGCGGATGCCTGGGCGGCCTATCGGGTGGCCTGTGCCTTTGATGGTGCAGATCCCTGGTCGCGGGTGATGCCTGCGCCGGGATTGGCGGCGGTGCCGGAAGGGATGCGGCTGGGCGTGCCGGATGCGGCGAGCATCGAATTCTTTGGCGATGCGGTGCAGGCGGCCGCTTTCGAGCGGGGGGTGGAGGCGCTTCGGGCCCTGGGATGCCATGTGGTGGAGATGGATTTCGCGCCCTTCTACGACGTGGCGAAGATGCTTTATGAAGGGGCTTGGGTGGCCGAACGGATGGCGGCGGTGGAGCCGCTGTTCCGGGCGCAGCCGGAGGCCTTTCATCCGGTGACGGCACAGATCATCGGGGGGGCGGACCGGCTGTCGGCGGCGGATGCGTTTCGGGGTATTTATAGGCTGGCAGCGCTGAAGCGGCAGGCGATGGCGGCGATGGCGGGGCTGGACCTGCTGGCGGTGCCGACGATTCCGACCTTTTACACCTGCGCCGATCTGGAGGCCGATCCCATCGGGCCGAACAGTCGGCTGGGGACTTATACGAATTTCGTGAACCTGCTGGACATGTGCGGCATCGCCGTGCCGACCGGGCCGCGCGGTGACGGGCGACCGGGCAGCGTGACCTTGCTGGCGCGGGCGGGGGAGGATGCGAAAGTCGCGGCGCTGGGCGCGGCGATCCAGTCGGGGGCGGGGGGAGAACTGGGGGCCACGGGATGGAGCATCCCCGCCGCGCCCCCGCCGCTGGCGGAAGCGCTGCCCGGAGAGATGGCCGTGGTGCTGGTGGGCGCGCATATGACCGGGTTGCCGCTGAACGCGCAGATCACCGGGTTGGGTGGGCGGTTTCTGCAGCGGACGTCGACAGCGCCGGGGTATCGGATGTTCCGGCTGCCGGGGCCGCCCCCGGCACGGCCGGGCATGATCCGGGCCGACGGTGGGGCCGCGATCGACGTGGAGGTCTGGGCGTTGCCATTGGCGCAGGTGGGGGCGTTTCTGGCGTTGATCCCGGCGCCGCTTGGGCTTGGGAAAGTCGAGTTGGCGGATGGCAGGCTGGCCGTCGGCTTTCTGGCTGAAGCCGCGGGGGTGGAGGGCGCGCAGGAGATTACCCATCTGGGCGGCTGGCGGGCTTTTCTGGCGGCGCAGGGGTAAGGGGCTGGGCCGGTTTGTCATTGGAGAATTTGGCCCGGGCGGTTTGTGACCTTCGGCGTCCGCGGGCATCGGGCGCGGTATTCGTTCTGTTCCGGGGTGGTTTCCCTATCGCCGCGATATCGGCTATAGGGGCGGTGAATTCACCGAAGCCATGCCGTGTGCGTTGGGGCCATCTGCGGGTTGGATGCCGCTGATCGATCAGCGCGCTGGCCCGGACGGGGCCTGTGTCTAGGCTCTGCACGACATCGGGATGCGCGCGGGACCAACGGACGGAAGATGCTGCAAGAATGACGATGGACCAACCGCATAAGCTGTCTGTCGCGCCGATGATGGACTGTCCCGCGTTTTCGGAAAAATGAAAGCAGGGTAACCACTTACGGCCCCCTGCTTTTTCTGTAGCCCAACCGTAGCCCCGAAGTCGGTCCAGCCCTAGCTGGCGATCTTCTGCGCCACCACCCTGCGCTGATCAATGTAGGCCGCGAGGTCGCCGAGGTGAACCCCTTTCGCGCCCTTCTGGCTGGCCTCCATTTCGATCACGGGCAGCTTGATTTCGCCGCGCCTGATCTTGCGCCACAGGACAGGCTCGGTCAGCGCGAAGTGGACCTTGGCAACCTCATCCAGCGGGACTACGGCGCGGCCCTCATGCTGCGCCATCAGGAGGAACATGGTTTGGGTCATGGGGCTTCTCCCGCTGGAACGTAGATAACCCTGCAGGCGTCAACCCCGTGAGCAACACGGCAATCTCTGGATTGCAGGTAGTCTTCGATTGCGATGAACGGCAGCATCGCCGCCGCTAACGATGTGTAGATCACCCACACCAGACAGGCGATTTGGATCACTTTCCTGACTTTGGTGATCGGCGCGTAGGGGGGTGCGGCGGTCATGTGCGCGGCTTCCCGATCACAGCACTCAGGAAGGCCTCCACGGCGGCAAAGCCCTGCTCCTCTTTCGCAGCGTCCCACAGCTTATGCACATCTTCGCGGCTCAAGCCCTCGTGCGCGCCGTTCTCCATGTGCAGCATGTCGTGCAGGAGTTGCGCCGCCCCTTTCCGCGCCCCCTCCCGTGCGGGCGCGGCGGCGGCAGACTTGTGCATTTTTTGCACGAGTTCATCATCGGCCCGCTCTCTGGGGATGGACGTTCGTTCCCGCGCCAAAATCTCAATAACCCGTGCAAGCCCTTTCTCGAAATACCCACGGCGCAGGATGTGCAGGGCCTCGTCTGGCAGGAGGAAACTTCCCGTGAGAAGCGTGTTGGCGGCGTCATGGAGCGCTGTTGCCATGTTGCGGTCTATCACCGCCCGCGCCGCGTTCAGCGCACCGATGGCCTCGCCGTGATTGCCGAAGGTGAAGATCACGCGCGGGCCGTCCGTCTGGACGTCGCGGTCGAAGAAGTTACGGATCGGGTCAGGCATGGGTCACTCCGAAAAGGTCAGCTTGGGTCGCAGGCGCCATAGGCGGGCCGCCAGCGGGGTGTTCATGGGTATCGGGCGGGGTTGTCCCGGCTGCGGGCTGTTCAAGGCCTGCGACGTCGATCCACGCGCCCACCATGCCGAGCATGGCGTTGCGGGCGGCGAGGTAGGACTTTTCCTCGCGCCAATCGCTGTAGCTGCGCCCTTTGGGGCCGGGGAGCCAGATGATCCACGCCGCCTTGCCATCGGCTTTCCCGGATCGGCCGCGCCGTGAAATGCGGCCCACCTCGATTCCGCCAAGCATGACGGATTCAATGTCCGAGCCTTCGTAGAGCGGGACGTAGGTCAGCTTAGGCATGGGCGGCCTCCCTGCTGGCCACCGCAAGGTGCTGGCAGTTCTCGGCGATGATTGCGCGGGCCACATCGGGGCAGACCGAGTTGCCGCAGCACGACACCTGGACGTCCTTGGCAAAGGGCCGGAAATCGTTGCCAGCCCAAACCCCGTCGATCACATAGTCAGACGGGAAGCCTTGGGCATTGAACAACTCACGCGGGGTCAGCATCCTCATGCCGATATCGACCACGACGAATGTCGCTCCGGCGATGGTCAGGGTGACGAACTCGCCGCCATCCCATGCGCCGTGGGCGCGCAGGAAGTCAGCAACCTCCCGAGCGCGAGCCTCGTGGTCTGCGGTGAACGGAGGCGCAACCAGCGCGGCCTCGGCATGGCAGAAGCGGTCCTTCGTCGTGATGGTGTGAAGCGGATCGTCGTGTCGGGCCCCATCGCCGGTGCCGTAGTATTTGGCGAAGAAGGCGGCAACTGGGCTGCTCTTGCCGCCACCACCAGCCGTGACCGTGCCTGTCGGCTCATCGGCCCCATGACCAATGCTGGCCCAGAAATGGCGCGCAATGAAAGCCGCCACAGGCTGCTGGTGTGATCCTGCCCCGGTGATCGTGGACACGGGTTCGCGGAGGTCATGGCCGGTGACGCCCGTGTTGTGCTGCGCCAAGAAGGCCGAAGCGACGCAGGCGTCAGCCTTTGCGGTGACGGTCGCCGCCGGCTCATCGATCCCGCGCGGGCGGCTCTGTGCCGCCCTGCCCCCGCAGCCGACGATGGTGGTGGCAACCAGAGCATGCTTGACCCCGCCCGCGACGACGGTGCCGAGGGGCGCACCGATATCCAGCGCGCGGGGAACCTGCCCCGGCGCCTCGCCGTAGCCGGTCTGCACAAGCGTCGGGCAGATTACCGCGTTCTGATCCTTCGGGCTTGCCGTCACGGTGTGCATCGGGGCCAGAGGGTCGCGGGTTGATCCGCCATGCTGTGCATAGGTCAGGACGGGCGCGCACAGGGTCAGCCCGGCACCGCCCGCCGTGATGGTGTGGGTCGGCTCGTCTGCCCCCTGCCACGGCTTCATGCTGTTCCGCATCGTGGCCAGATGCGGGGCGATCAAGGCGCTATGCCCGCCCCCGGCCAGCACGGTCGGATGCGGAGCGGCGACGGGCATGTCGCGGCGGTCGGTCCCCTTGAGCGAGAGCAGCGACGGGGCGACGACTGCATGGCTGATCCCGCCCGCAGTCACCACGCCATAGGGGTCGGTGACCGGATACTCACGCCGCCCCCCGCTATCCCCATGGGCGACGCTCACCAGCTGCGGGGCGAGAAGGCCAAGAGGGGCCGCACCGCCCGGCTTCTTGATCCACGAATTCGCGGTCACCGTCGGCATCGGCTCGTCCATGGCGCAGCCGGTGGACCCGCCGTTGAACCGGGTGATCGACGGGGCGACCACGGCCTTCTCGCCGCGATGCGCTCCGGTGATCGTGCGGAACGGATCGGCGACGTCCTCGGTGCGCCCGCCATGGGTGAGATTTACGAGGAAGGGCCGGTCGGCGTCGATGACATACCGCTTCATCCCGCGCGCAATCCGGGCCAGCGTGTTGTCGGCCAGTGGGCGCTTGGAATTGAGGCCAAGCTTCGCCTTGATCGTCTCCGAGGTGTCGAAGATCGAGGGGCATGGGATTGACCAGTCGATGCACTCAGCCGCGGTGCGCCACGCCTTCAGCTTGCCCCGCTTCACCGCATCAGATTTCGGGTCGCCATGCGTCGGCTTCGGCCAGCGGATCGGGCGGCCGTCGCGCCGGGCGATGAGGAAATAACGGTTTCGGATCGTGGGCGCACCGTAATCGCAGGCCCGCAGTTCACGCCACTGGACCTTGTAACCCGCCTTGCGCAGGCGTTTCAGCCACAACTCGTAGGTCTGGCCCGCGAACTCCTTGATCGGCTGGCCGTCGTTGTCGATCGGCCCCCAGGTCTGGAACTCCTCGACGTTCTCCATGCAGATGACATCGGGCTTCACGTCCTCTGCCCACCGAACCACGACCCATGCCAGATCGCGGATGTTGCGGTCTTTCGGTGCGCCGCCCTTGGCCTTGGAGAAGTGCTTGCAGTTATGAACAACGATCCCGTCGGCGACGTAGGTTTCATCCTCCTCGACCGAAATGTTGAAGAGTTCTTTGGTCTCGATCTCTTCGGATACCGCTTGAACCCGCGACCAGTTGTGCAATCCGTCACGCATGGTTTGCAGCCGCTGCGGGTTATCACGCCAGCGCACCAGATAAGTCGGCTTTGCATCCACGGTGCGCCCTTCGATTTCGGACGAATTTGCGCGTGGCTGCGAGACCGTCGCTGTGTAGCCCAAGCTTTCAACGAGAGCCTTGGTTGACAGGGCAAGTGCCTTTGAAATGGTGATCGTCTCGATTAGAGCGCCGGCCTTCCGATGAAGGGTGCTTCCGTCGGCGGACACGTATCCAGCCAGCAGCGCCATACGCATCTGCTCTGATGCAGACAGCGCCCAAGCAGGGAAGCTCTTCCGCTCGCCTCCGTGCCCAAATTCAGCGCGCAACCAATCAACAAGGCCACGATGGCTTGTGGTGAACTGGTGCGCGGTGCCGGTGTCCCTTCGATGCCATGCAAGCTCGTTTGCAGATGATCGCTGCCCTGTGCGGGGCCAAACGTCGAGGCTCTTAGCCAGCTCGTCAGCTTTGACCTTGCTGCAGGTGATGACCAATTCAGCCCGATCTTCGGTCAGTCTGGTCCAGCCGTCTCCGACATAGCGTCCCGCAAGCCACATCAGCCGTTCGTCTATCGAAATGCCGCGTCCGCCGACTTGGGGGATTGGCAGTTCCTCAAAAGAGCATGGGCTTGCGCAGAAGTGACGGTCGCCGCCTGCCGCGTTCATAGGGGCAGGTCCGGTCCGAAGGTCTTTGGCCCGCACCCAAGCTGCGGCCTCCAACGTTCTCGCGTATCTGCGACTTTGATTATCCCACACGTTCGTCATTCGGCGCGCGTAGAACGGGTGTTCGCTGCTGACAGTAATGGATGGGACGCCCTGGATGTCGATGGTTCTGACCGGGCGAACCGTGCGCATAGTGGCATAGACTCGCCGGTAGCGACCGGAGTGGGTCAGGACATGGTCCCCTTCAGCAATCTCCTCGATGGGGCGATACCCGCGATCAGTCAGGATCATGGTTCCGGCGGGGAAGCAATCGGGCGATGCCCAGAGAAGCCCGACCGGACGCCCCTTGGTCACTGCACGCGGTTCGACATCCCAGATATTCGAATCCAGATGCAGGGTGCCCGGATGATTGGCGGCATGAAGGGCCAAGGCGTCGGGGTTGTGGTTGATCGCCACATCGGGCGACCTGCCAAGGGCGAGTTCGATGCCCGTCGATGCGCCGCCACCCCCGGCGAAGCTGTCGATGATCATGGGGAGGTGAATGTCAGATGCGCGGGCGTTCATTTCCCACCCCCGATCTGGTCGATGTTGCCGTGCTGGACGGTGAAGGTGTAGGCGGCGACCCAATCGTTGCGCTCCCATGCGCCTTCGCCGTGGAGACTGTTCCAGAGTTCCCAGAACGCGGCCACCGGGCTGGGGTATGCATTGGTCAGGCCCGGGTATTCACCCGGCTTATGCTCAGGGACATGCCACTCATGCCTGCCATCGCCCGCCATATCCTCTGCCCATGCGCAGCGGGTCACACCCTCGGCAATTGCATCTTCGTCTGTCAGGTCCGCGAGGCGCTGCACCCGCACATCGGTCACGGTCAGGGTCAGGCGCGAGGCCCAGCGGGGCATGAAGCGGGCGTGGCGGTAGCGGCCGGCGCACCCCGGCTCACTGTCGCGTGGGTCAGGATCGGCGGCATAGTAGATCGGCGCTGACGAGGGAATGTCGCGCGGCGCTAGGTCGTCATATCGCGCCTCGCACCGCCACGCCTCCCGCACATAGAGGCGGTCGCCGGGGGCGTAGGGCAGGCGGCGTTTCCCGTAGATGCAACCGATGGTGAAAAGGGCTTTGCCGTCGCGTTCAAGGCCTTGAAACGTGGCTCTGGCATCGGGCTGCGGTTTCAACACCCGGCGCGTCTGCGTCTTGCGCCCGTCAAGCAGGGCGCGGACCATCGGGGCAGAGAAGGGGATGGGAAGGTCAGCCATTGGGAAACTCCCGGATCATCAGGTCATCGGGGATGGGCGCGAAAGGCTTCCGCACACCGCCCATCTGCTTCATGAAGAAGGCCACCCCAGCCGCGTGGCACTGGTCGCGCAGGGACCGCGCCCATTCGATCTGCATCGGACGCGCGCCGGGGCCGGATTCGCCGCCGCAGATCACCCAATCGATGCGGGGAACGTCTGGGCATGGTCTGCCCATATCGTCGTTTTTGCCCGTCAACGCGTTGATACAGTATCCACCAATCCGGCCTAGCTGGTGGGCAGCGACGTGCCCCTCGATGTCCATGTGAGACAAATTCACCGGGCCTAGCAGCGGCTCGCATGACAGGAAGCGGACCTTGGCCGGTGCAGCCAGCAAGTGAGGGATGCGCCGGTCTGCCTCGGTCTGGTTCTCGACGGTCGTTCCCAGCCAAACATTCGGCCACTCACGCTGAGTGTGCAGATAGTTCGGCATGAACCGCGCGATGTTCTGTGGGCGCTTTGTCAACAGCAGCCAATCCAGATGCGGGGTCGCAGCGATCAGTTGCCAGAGTTCGGCCCGCCATTCCGGCAGGATCGATGCGTGGTTGTCGAACACATCGGCCAGCGAAGCGCAGAACACCTTGGCCCGCTTGCCTGACGCAGCCGCCTCCGCATTCCATTTGATTGGCTTGGCCCAGTTCGCAGGCGACGTGCGGCGGCGATCACCATGCGGCCCCCATTCGACATGCCCGCTGCGCTTTGACCAGCCCTCGGCATAGCAGTGGTCGCAGCCGGGGCTGACCTTGGTGCAGCCGGTCCAGTGGTTGAAGGTGTGGTCTGTCCACTCGATCAGGGAGTTCTCAGCCATGCCACACCCCCTTCACCGGCACACCCACGGCAACCGTCGTCTCGCCCGTCCGCACAGCCAGCTTGCCGTGCATGTCGGTGGGCAGAGCGTCAGGGCGGCGCGGGTCGCAGGGCTGCACGGTCGGGCCTTGTGCCGCGATGTAGGGGCTGATCTGGACGGTGGTGATGGGGTGGATGGGGTCACGCATATCAGCCCCCCGTCAGCATGCGGCGGCGCTCGGCCTCGCGCAGCGTTTCAATGGAGCGTTCGCAGTTCTCTGCGGCGGCAAGGTAACCTGCGAGTTTCGCGCGGCTATCGGCCAGAGTCTTCTCGTCGCGGCTTACCTGAATTTCGGCGTTTCCGGCGCTGGCGCGGAGCGATGCGGCCTTTTCAGCCAGCAACCGAATTGCGGGGGTCGGATTCATTCCAAGAGTCCTTCGATTGTGGAGAGAATTCGGTCGTGCGCTGCGCCGAAATCATCGGCGATAGAGCGCAGGGCGATGGAGCGGGTATGCCGGGCGGCCAGATCGAACAGGCCGCCGATGGGCAGAAGGCACAGGGCCAGCAGGACAAGGCCCGCGATCTTGAGACGGCGGATCATCGTCAGCCCCTCGCCATCTTGCGGAGCCAGTAGCGGGCCGAAAACTTGGTGTCTTCGTCCAGCTCAGACTTGTCGCGGATCCACACAAGGTAATCCTCGGGAACCTCGTCGAACCGCTTGCCCTTGTGCTTGCCGAAGTTGAACCGCGTGTGGAGCGCGGGCCACTTCGATATCTCGACCAGTTCCTCGACGGTCTTTTCCCAGAGGAGGCAGCCGAGGATATGCGCCGTCACATATGCATCGGGCAGGGCGCGGTGCGGCGGATCGGCCCGCTGGGGGTCGAACTGGAAAGAAGCATGGTCATCGATGCCCAGCCAGTAGCGCAGCACCTGATTGCCGAAACTGGGGGCATCTGGCCATACAACCCGGGCGCATTTCATGGTGCATATCCAGCGCTGCCCGTGGCCCCCGTGGAAGTGCTGTTCGAACGAGGCATTGTGCGCCGCCACCACGTCATCGAGGCCGAGGCCATCCCAGAACGTTAGCCACAGAGCGTCGACAGGCTGCTCGTCAATCAGCATCGCCTCGGTCAGATGATGCACTGCCTTGGCGTCTGGCGGGATCACCCCCGCGACGGGGCGGGCAAGCGCTGTCCACGGGTTTTCGATGGTCGCGGTTTCCAGCACATA
Source organism: Rhodobacter maris (assembly GCA_943369275.1). Classification (GTDB taxonomy): domain Bacteria; phylum Pseudomonadota; class Alphaproteobacteria; order Rhodobacterales; family Rhodobacteraceae; genus Paragemmobacter; species Paragemmobacter maris_A. The sequence goes on from CALRMS020000003.1 coordinate 21,748, forward strand.
GTCGATGCGGCCGAGTTCGATCACTTCAGCGGCAGGATCGTCCTGCGTTCCCGTCGTCTCGAAGTCGATGACGCGGATGCGGGCGGCGGGGCCGTGTTCAATGACGTCTGTCATGGATCAGGTTTCCTTCCATGCGGTGAAAACGGTGGTGTTGATGTTGGTCCCGCTCTCGGCGAAGGAGCCGACGGGGAGGTCGCGGAACCCGTCGCGCCCGTGATAGGTGCTGATCTTCATGCGGTTCGCCCGCGCCCAATCCTCGCCAAGCAACCCGTGGTCGGTGCGCGCGGTGATCGGTAGGATGGCGACAAGCTGGCCGCCCGGTTTCAGGAACCGGCAGGCGTGGGTGACGTGCTTGTGGTAGTGCCGGCCATAGAAGGGCGGGTTCATCACCACCAAATCAAAAGCAAGATCGGGCCGGGCAGGACCTCCTGTCTCAAGGAAGTTGGCGCAGAAGAACCTGTGGCCTTTTGCTCTTGTCGCCGCCGCCCGCGCTGGATCAACCTCAACTCCCCAAGCATCAGCCCCCTTGGCGCGAAGGGCATCCATGATACGCCCGTCACCGCATGACGGCTCCATCACCCGCTTCCAGCGCAGCCCATCGATATCGGCGAGGACGCGGTCGATCACGGCCTTGGGCGTCGGGTAGAATTGGAGATCCTTGGACACCTCCGTCGATGCGCGCGGGGCAGGCCGATCCTCATCGGCGCCCGGACAGTCGGGGAGAACGTCGCCATAGAACTCGGCCAGCGCCCGGTTGATATCCCGCAGGGCCTCGTCGCCGAAGAACAGGTGGGCGTTGCCGTTCTGAAACCGCTTGAGCCAGATACCGCGACCGAGAACCTTGATCGTCCTTGGCTCCTTGTCCCACTTGCTCTGGAAAGGGTCGGGAAACTCGCCGCCGTCGCGCATGGCGTCCCCGTTCTTGTTCAGAACGGAAAGTTCGGCGTGAGTCAGGATGGGCTTGCCCTGATAGGCCGACAGAGCATTTAGGATATCGCGCAGCTTGTCGTGGCCATGGCCGTGGATGGAGTTGTAGTAGGAAAGGATCACCCGCTTCGGCAGGCCCTTGACCCCGATCTTGACCTTCTCGTGGCTCTTGTATGCCGGATCGAGGTCGGCAAAGACCTCGGCCAGCCCGCGCAGGATCGTGGCTCGCGGGTTCTCAAGATATGGGGCGAATGTGGCGCGCAGGTTGTCCAGAGTGAAGGGCGGCGGCGCGGCCATGGATTGCTCCCACAGCTTCTTGTCCTTTGCGCTGGCGATCTCGGTCAGATTGAGGCCGTTCCAAACATGCTTCCATGCGGAGCGGCGCAGACTGACCTCCAAGGTCTTTGCGCTGTTGCCGCGCCCCGTGTCGATGGTTTCTCCGCCCCACTCCCCGCCAACACAGGCAGCGACTTTGAGGTCTCCCGCAGCCCGTTCGAAAGCGGCCAGCGCGTCAGGAATCGCCGCGACCTTGGCGTCATACTCGGCAACAACATCGGGGAGGCTGCGGAGGGTCGCGATTTCGGTGCTGTGCGCGTTCATCGCGTCACCTCGCCCGAGGGAACCTGGATGATGCCGTCGGCCACCAGCCGGGATTGCGTCTCTGCGAGGCCGTCCAGCAGCCGCGCGCCATAGGCGGCGGGATAGTTCTGCAGGATGTACTCCCGGCGCTTGTTATCCACCCCGTCGATGATGGCATGGCAGTGCAGGCACCCTGCCGCCACGAACAGGTCGGATACTTTGGACCCCATGCCTTTACCGATGGTCGGGACATGGCATCCCACCACGGTCGCTCGGTCAGCGCAGCGGTGGCCGGGATAGAGCGTGGACACCCGCAGGGCGCAGGGATACCCGCGCATCGCTTGCATGATGGCTTCGGAGCGGACCTTTGGAAGAAGCGCTGGATTCAGGACCTCCACAGTCAGCCCTCCGTCAGCACAGTGACGACGCAGCAAGTGGGCCAGCCGTCATCCGTATCGTCAGGGGTGGCAGTGACGCTGGCCACATCACCACCCGCCGCCCTGATGGCGCTTGCGGCAACCGCCTGCGCTTGGCTGGCGTCCATGCCGATCACCGTGGCGGAAACCTGATCGGGGCCGACCTCAAAGGCGCAGCAGAAGGCGTTTTCCAGCACGGTCAGAGCGGCTTGGGATGAGAGGCGGGCGGTCATTCCTCGCCCTCCTTCTTGGTGAAGGCTTGGAGCCGCTCAAGGTCCAGCGCCAGCAGCTCGTTGCCGTCGATGGGGATCAGGCGGGCGATGCACCAGCGCACATGGCCCTGCTGACCCTGTATGCGCTTCACCCGCTCCAAGCAGGAGGCCATGGACGTGTCGCAGCCCTCAGCTTCCATCACGATGGGCGCTTGCCCACCCCATTCGGCTATCACGACGTAAGCGCCTTCCTCCCGGCGCGCCCAACGGTCGATCTGGATAACGCGCGGCAGGGTCATTCCATCGCCCTCCGCGTGAGGTCGTAAGCCGTCAGCCAATCACCTGCGAGGCTCGGATCGGCAGCGTAAGGGCATGCCGTGCGCTGCTGGCCATTGTGCGCCGCAGCCACCCCCTCATCCCATGCGGCCGATCCGGGCGCGCCGTCTTCGGTGCTAATGTCATCGGTCCAGTGGCCCTCGGAAGCTTGGTCCTCGGCCTGCCCCTCGGCGGCCTGATCTGTCGCTTGCGGGGCCTCCTCGCGCGCCTTGGCGGCAAGCGCGGCCATCGGGTTCGCGCGGGTCTCCTGCGGGGTCACGTCCCGCATGCCAACGCTCGTCTCAATTTCTCCTTTTTCGTAGACACCAAGGATCACGTCGGGGAAGTGGCGGCGGCACATCGCGCGGACCGAATAGAACCAAAGTTGTTGGTCAGGGTCTGCCTTCCAGAGCGGCGAGTTCTTCGTCGTGATAGTCCCGATCTCGGGGCCTTCATATTCGATGCGGTCGCCGTCGGTCGTGTCGCACCACAGTCGCCATTTGCGCTTGGCCCCTTCACCTTCCACCTTGCCCTTGACCCGCCCCTTGATCGGGGCGCGCTGCTCGATCACCGCGTGGATCAGCTGCGCCTCGTAGGCGATCCGGTCATTGACCGAGTAGGATTTGTTCGCCACGGCAAAGGGGTCCATGCGCCAGTTCAAGGCTTGCAGGGAAACCGCCAGACACGCTCCCGGCTGGCCGCGAAGGTGCTTTGGCACCGCCTGTCCAGCGACAGCCATCAGTTTGGAGAACTCCATCACCTGGCCCATGTCTGCGAAGGACAGCCCGCCAACCTGCGGTGAAATCTGCGTCCCTCCTGCGACAGCGAGGTCCGTCCGCGCTGCGATCCGTTCTTCGATGGTTAGGTTCTGCTGGTTCATGCTTGCACCGTGAATTTGACGTGGGGGATTTGGCCGGACGCGATGCCGTTGGTCAGGGCGGCAGCCTGCTCCTTCGACAGGTCGAACCCGCGCAGCGCGACGAACAGGCGGCGCTTGGCGGCAAGTTCTGGGGTGTCAGCGGGCGGCGCAGCCTCGACGGGCGTGACCGGGGCAGGGGCCACCGTAACGGGCGTCACAGGGGCGGCTGGGGCGTCCTGCGCGGCGGCAACTGGGGTCGCCGGCTCAGCCACGGCGGGGGCCGCAGCCTTCTCGGCCTGCATTGCCGCCACCTTCCGGCGCAGTTCTTCCAGTTCCGCATCCCTGCGGGCCTGCTCGTTGGCCTGTTCCTGCGCATGCTTTTCAGCCGCCTCGGCGTCCTCGATCTTCTGCGTCAGGAAGCGAAGAAAGTAGTCCTTTTGCTTGGTGGCGCCCTCGACAAACTCCTCCCACTCCTCGCCGATTTCGATGGCGATGGTTTCCTCGCGTAAGGCCTTGAGGGCGGCAGAGTCCGCGGGAACGGTCGGGGGCGAGAACAGGGCCGCGATGCGATCCTTGTGGGCTTTGACCCGGGCGGCGTCCTTGGCCTCCCAATCGGTCAGGGGCTTGCGGACCTTCTCTTTCAGGTCGTCCATTCGGTCGCGCATCGTCTTGCGGCGCTTGTCCACAGCCGCGATGGCCCGCTTCTGGTCGGCCACCAGATCGGCACCGGCATCGTCCCACGTCGTCTTGGTGCGGGCGACCTTGTAGGCCAGCGACTTTACGCGGTCGCGGCCCTTCTGGTCAGCGACAGTCAGATGCTCGGCCAGCACCTCCTTTTCGAGGGCGTCCAGCATGGCGGCGAGGGCTTTGTCGTCATGCAGGGCGGCGATGGCCGGGGAGAGGTCGGGAAGCAGGATTTCTTGCTTGTTTGGGGATAGATCGTTCATATGTTCCTCACGGTGCTTGGCAGGCGGCGTTCATTTCTTCGAGGAGCCGCTCACGGTCCTCTTTGCGGCGGTGGTAGGCCCCGACGTGTTCGCCGGGGCCGGGCCAGTGATTGGATTTCAGGCACTCGGCGATGCGATCCAGCGCGCGCCGATTGCGGAACCGGGCGATGGCCAGTTCCTCGGGGTCGATGTAGCGAAGGATGGGGTGGTGCGGCGGTTCGGAGCATTGCGCGACAATCCCCGTCACGCTGGCGCGCTCGCCAAAAAGGCGTTCAAGCCCTTCGTCTCCAAGGGCGATCTGCATGTCATAGCCGCCCTTGTCGATATTCCGGTCCACCAAGGCGGCGTTGAACGGATTGCCCCGTGCGGCCATGCGCTTGTAGTCGATCACGCTGGTCGAAAGGCTGATCACGTCGGGGCGAGACAGAACCCAGATCCCGGTGCGCTCGTCCTGCCAAGCCAGCGTGACTTCTGGCAGGCCCTTAAGGACTGCCGATGCACCGACGTCCTGCTCGAGGACCGCGCCCATGACGCAGATTTCGTCGAATTCCTCCTTGGTCAGCCAATGACCTTCCTCGGCTTCGACGCGCTGCCAGTACTCGACCGATGCGATGGCAGCATCAGAGGCGGTGCCGCGATCATAGGCTGCGATCTGCGCCTTGGTGGGCTTGCGGGGTTTGTCCTCGTCGTGGACGCTGAACCCTTCAAGCACCCGCATTGGGCCGCCTTCGACATAGAGGGCCATCGCTACGCCAAGGCGCAAAGCATCTGTTTCCCGCTTTTCAAAGCGGTGGGGGTTCAGCTTGTGGAACGCCCAAACATCAGCAGCAGTCGCCAATTCCATCGTTCGCAGCACACCCGAAGTCACGCTGAACCCCTCGCAGGGCTGGCTGTGATGCTGCGACAAAGGGATGCGATACAGACCGGGCTGGCTAATCTTCTCGCCATCGGAGAGGGTGCGGATCATTGCGCCACCTCCGCCAGCTTCCCGCCCTCGCAGCGATACCAAACCCCGGCCTTGATCCCGTCCTTGCCGACGATGCCGCAAACGACGGACAGGATGTTGCCATAGTCGTCGCGCTCGATGGCGAACAAGGCGTTGCCGTCGGTGCCTTGAACGGTTCCCTTCCAGCCTGTCGCCATGGCCGCGCCCTGATCCCCGGAGGCGGTGGCCGCGCCCTGATACCCGGAGGCGGTGGCCAGACCGTTGTCTTTCACCGCAACCGGCCCCTCAAGCGTGGCCCGGTCCATCACCCATTTGACCGCCTCAGCCGCCAAATCGTGCAGACCGATCTCCCTCTGGACCGTCAGGATTTCCGCCGCGATCTTGTCTTCCTCGCGATCCGTATCCCCGTCCACCTCGACGACGCAGAAGCGCGATCCGGCAGGCGGGTAGAACTGAAACACGGTCAGCGGGTGCAGATCGTCAGGCACCGCATGGAAGCCGGAGCGGCAGGCCTTGACCTTGCCCTCGTGCTTGTAGGTCTGGCCAACTTCAAACTGGAAGTTGCGGCATTTCAGTTGGGCGTCGAAGCCCTTGATGGCTTTCATGTCATTGCTCCGAGAGAGAAAGCTGGATGGAGTTTGTCCAAGCCGCCTCGGCCATCACGCCAATGAAAGGGCTAAGGGCAGCGCAGATGGCCAGGGCGAGGAAATGCTCACGCATACTCATGCTCCGCCTGCTTTGCGCGCTTTAGGCGGGGGCTGGTGTCGCCCCTCATCACGCAATCCACCAAGCGATCAACAACCAGAGAGTCGTGGCTGTATCCCGCCAGTGCCAGAACCTCTCGCCCGTCTCGGGAGTTCGCCCAAAACCGAAAGCTGGCGATGGCTTTCTCAGCCAGCTCGGCGTCCCGGGCTCTGCGCGCGCGGCGCAATTCATGGGCGGCATCGTTTACCGCGGTCATTGCAACTGCGGCCCAAAGGCTGCGAAGACATTCTGCGTCCATCCGCAAAGCTGCGCGCCAGTCGGGGGTGCGCTCGGAAATGGCGGGCATCATGCGGCACCGCCTTCCAAACCGGCCCGCAGACCATTCGTCCGCTGCGCTAGTTCATGGTGCGCGATGTTTTCGATGCCAGCCTGTGGCAGCGGCAGCAGGCGCCCGTTGGGGTCGATCCCAAAGCGAAGGTTCAGCTGCCGCGCATATGCGATGGTTTCCCGAACGTTCTCGGTCGGGTCGAGGTCGTCAGCGCAGACAATCGCCCCATGGACCGTGCTCATCCAGATCGCGTCGGATGCCTGAGTGTGGATCTTCACGCGGGCGCTCGGATAGACCAGCAGGCGCGGGAAGGTCATTGAGGCGTCAGGCGACCGCATGGCGATCAGGCCGAGAAATGCCCTGTCGGCTTCGTCCTCGTCGCGGACAACAAGCACGGTCGGGATGCTGCGATGGATAAGCGCCATCACCCGCTGAAGCATGGCTTCATGGTCCTTCATCGTTCTCTCCTTGAGTGGATGCTCCATCCGGGCCGGGAGGAGGAAAGCCCGGATGGAGCGGTTGGGCGGCGGGAGGAGGTGCCGCCCTACTTCGGTCGCCGGGCCAGTTCGGCGCGGCGCAGTTCGATCATGTTGCGGACCGTCAGGGTCAGGCCCGGATTGCCCGCGTGGTGGATCAGGATTCCGTCGAGTTCGTCGGGATCGGTGATCTTCGGCAGTTTTGCCCGGAGGTCCGCTTCACAAAGAGCCAGCATCAGCGCCGCCCCTTCATGTGGCCGAGGGTGCCGATGCGCTCCCCGATCCGTTCCGCCTGCACCGCGCCAAAGCGCGAGGTCAGGATGCTTGCCAGCACCTCCGGCAGCTGCTCTGCGCGGAAAGCGCCGAGGGCTTCGGTGAGCATCAGTTCGGCTGTCGAAGGGCTGATGAACAGCGCACGGTCTGCGCGCTTGATCGGCTCCGGCTGCGGTTTTCTGAATGGGAACGTCACTTCACCGCCTCCATCGTGTTCGGGTCCAGTTGCGCGCCGGGACGCCAGCCGGAGCCGTTGCAGGCATCGCAGGGGGCTGAGGTCCATCCGGTCCAGCTATGCGCTGATGGTTCCCGGTAGTGGCCCTTGCCGTGGCAGGTCCGGCAGAAGTCGTCGGGGTTGTAGAGGGTCATGAGTGCGCCCTCAGTTCGCCAGTAGCGCCGCAAGGGCGTTGCAGTGGCGGGCGTGGCGCAGGCAGTCACGGATCGCGCTGATTGCAGCTGCGCGGGGCAGGTTGCCTGCCGCCGCGTCACGGCGAAGGCGGCCTGCGTTTTTCAGTTCAATCGCTGCGATGGCGCGGGCAGATCGGATGTCGCGGGGCATTGCGTCCTCCTTGGTGATGGGAGGAAGTTCGCATGAAGCTAACAAAGCTGCAAGCGAAAAAGTTAGCCTGGTGCGAATAATTGTGACCGCCAAAGCGGGCTTGTCGGCGAATCGCTCAAAATAGAGCTCGAACGTACGAAAAAGCCCCGCGCTATGGCGTGGCCTTCAAGTGTTTGTGCTAGTTGAAATCTGTCAGCCGTCGCAGGCGCAACCCGTGCTCTTGCTGCACCGCTTGTTTTGAGCGATGCAGCTATCGCCGCAAGCTTTACCTTTACTGCAAATTCGGCAGCAGTAGGCTTGGGTGACCGGGGTTTTGGCGGTGAGCGTGCGTAGTCTTTGCATGTGTTCGCCGCTGGTAACCTGCATTGGTGCGCAGATGAGCGATAGTGAAAAGGCAACTAGAGCCAATCTTGATGGTCGCATGTTTTCCTCCAGGTGGCGCGATTCCATGCGAGAAGTGTCTGCTTGATCCGCCTGACGGTCGCCTCGGAGGTTGGGGTTAGTCTTGATGCTTAGTGCAAGACTCCCCGATTCCAATCTATGACTAGCTGCTGCACGAACATGCGCCCGAGGCGCCGCGAACGGCTACCAAGGGTTGTGGCGTTGCGTTCTTTTTTTGTTCTGGTATCCGTCAGAATGTAGCGGATGGGGGTGCAGGTGACGCAAGAAAGGTTTGCCAGACTACTGGCAGAATGCACCGACGCGGCTGTCGTGCAGATTATTCAGAGGATGAAGCTTCTTGAGACGCAAGAAATTCAAGATAGGCAATCGCGTTCTTTTGAGCGTCAAGAGATAACCGCGCAAACGTGTGCATCGCCGTCTCGCGCAGAACGTTAGACTGCTCATCGAAGAGCATAGACACGGGAACGCCGAAGGCTTCAGACAGCGCCGCCATTAGCGGGTTGCTGGGGTTCTTCTTTCCGGCCTCCATCTCGGACACATGGCCCTTGCTGCAACCAATCAGAGCCGCAAGGTGCTCCTGCGTCCAGTTCCGTTCTTTGCGTAGTTCCTTGATGCGATAGCCCATGATTGCTTGATGCCACTTTCCGGGCAGAATGCCTAATCGCAATAAGCGAGATTGGGTCTTGCCATAATGTTAGCTTCATGCGAACTTTAGCGCATGACGCACCTGAAATCCTACTTAGACAGAACCAGCACATCGCAGCAGGCACTGGCAACGACCATTGGCGTCTCGCGCGCCTACATGAGCGAGCTGGTCGGCGGCACGAAGACTCCATCCCTTGTGGTCGCAGTGGCTATCGAGCGTGCGACGGGTGGTTCGGTCCCGCCGAGCGCGTGGGTTCCTGATGGCGGAGCGGCGTCGTGACGCCCGGTATCGCTTTTGAAAGCATTCCATCCCATCGCTCCAGTTTCCTTCGCATGTCACCACCCTGCGCGCGGCGTAACCCGTTGTCACGGAAACAAAGTTTCCGTCACGACCCCTCCAAAATCACCACCAGATCACCGGGGCAAAAATGACCCACGACAGCAACATGATCCGTGCCTTCATGGTGCGACTTATCGACCAAGCAGGGGGCGTTGAGCCCGCTGCTGCACTGATTGCCGCCGCCACTGGCAAAGATGTTTCCAAGGGCAGCATCTCGAAGCGCATGGCTGGCCAACTGGAATGGCCGCTCTCCGAAATCCTCGCCCTTGAGCGCGCACTTGGGAACCCCTGCGTGAGCCGCTGGATCGCGGGCGGTGTTCCTGAGATCGCTGAGGCCCGCAACATCATGACTGTCGTAGCCGAAGCCGCCCGAGAGCATGGCGAGGCCATCTCCGCCGCTATGGCCGTGGGCATGGGGACGGGCTGTATCGCTGTCGCCAAGCGGGAACTGCAAGAGGCCGCGCTCTCCATGCAGCGCCTCGCCGCAACGCTGGCCAATCTCGACAGCGGCGAGTGATCGAGGCCCACGCCGCATCACCAAGCTTCCAACAGCCGCCCCTGACCGGGCGGCATCGATCTTAACCCAGAAGGAGTTGCCCCATGGCACGACCAAAGAAGAAGGCGAAGGAACAGCAGCAATCCGCCGCGCTGTCCTTCGACAAAGACGAGCTGGTCGAGCGGATGCTCGACTTTAACCAACGCGACACAGAGCGCGCCTCCGACGCTGGAACCGATCGCAGCGAAATTGGCACGTTCCTCAAAGAGACCGGGATCAACAAGCGGGTGTTCAGCATTTCGCGCGGCGTCCTGCGGATGAAGAAGGTCACGGACCAGCAGGACTGGCTGCGCTCAATGAAGGCGCTCTTGCCGGTGATTGAGGCACAGGTCGGGGTGCAGGAAAGCATGACCTTCGACCCGCCGGCAGAGGCCGTCCAGCAATCGGAAAAGGTTGTTCCCATTCGGCCCGCCAAAGCCGAACAGGATACGACCGACGATGACGCTGAGGGCGAGGCAGAGGAAGCCCAAGGCGACGACGACGAGGACGGTGAGGATGGTGATCCGGAGATCGAGGGGGAAGCCGCCGACTTCGGCGCCGAGGCCGACGCAATCTTCGGCACTCCCCCGGTCCCCTTTGGCGAGGCCGACGGGGAATGAAGATCCTCGCCGTGGACCTAGCCACATTTTCAGGGGTGGCATTTGGCCGCCCCTGCGAAAAGCCCACCACCTGGACGGTGGACTTTGGCCAGTGGAAGGATTACGACCTTCGACTGTCCCAAGTCCTTCGCTGGATGCGGCACATGCATTCGCGGCTGAAACCCGATCTTCTGGTCGTTGAATCGGCCATCGGCGGTCACGATGCCAGCGCCTTGCTGATCGGTATGGTGGCCTGTCTGCGGGCGCAGGCGAAGGACTTGGGCATCCAGACGGTGGCCTATCCGGTCCAGTCGGTCCGCAAGCACTTCATCGGCAAGCACATGACAGCCAAGGACTTCCCGCACCTCGACCAGAAGGCGGCCAAGAAGGCGATCAAGGGCATCGTTTTCGCCCGTTGCCGTGCTTTGGGTTGGGACGTGCAGGGGCTTGATGCCTCAGACGCGGCCGCCCTGTGGGACTACGCCTGCGGGCAGGAACGCAAAGAGCACCTGCTCACCACAGCCCCCGGCCTTTTCCAGAAGAAAAACCAGAAACAGAGCAGCCCGGGCGGTGACGCAACACCGCTCCGGGCCTGACCTGACGCGCACGACGGAGATTACGCGAATGGCTGAAAGCAAAAATAGCAGCGTCAAGAAACTCTGCAAAGGGGCAGCCCTTAAATGAGCGACTTCTACAAGATGTTCCCTGCGAAATGGGATTTCGGGACCGCCTCCCTAAGCCTTGAGGAAGAGGCAGCCTATCTCCGGATCGTCAACGCGATCCACAAGCACGATGCCCCGGTACCGGACAATGATCGGGTGCTGGCTGGCCTGTTCCGGGTCTCTACACGGAAGGCGCGGTCACTGATCGAGGCGCTTGTGGTGGCTGAGAAGCTAACCATCGCAAACGGTGAAATCTGGAACGAGCGGGCCAAAGCCGACCTCACACAGCGCGGTATGGCCAGTGCATCGGCGGCGGAACGAGGCGCAAAAGGCGGCAAGGCACGGGCAGAAAAGCAGGCAGTTGGTGAGCAGTTCGACACCGGTTCGCAGAGTGTTCGTGACCATTTCGCGGACAGTTCAGGGGTCGAAGTGGTGACGAACCAATCACCAACTGATAGCGAAGCGGCGTCTAACCAACTGAATTTATTAGGCGCAGATCAAGCTAATGCTTCAAGCAGAATAGAGAAGAATAGAGAAGAGGAGAGGATAGAAAAAGAAGAAGCTATCGCTTCTTCCAAAAAAGCTGATCGAGGTTCAAGGCTTCCGAGCGGCTGGACCATTCCGGAGGAATACCGGGAATCGGCGAAAGAGATGGGCGCTTCTGACCATCTCATTGCATCCGAAGCTGATCGGTTCCGGGATTACTGGATCGCAAAGGCAGGCAAGGACGGCGTCAAGCTGGACTGGCTGGCCACGTGGAGAAACTGGGTCCGCCGGAAGCTTGACGATCCTCGGAGTAAGCCATCGGACATGAGCGAGGCCCGCCGTCGCGCCGCTGCCGAGGAGGCTGAGCGTCACCGCGCCGCAGTCGAGGTCGGCAAGCAGAATTACGGCAAGGAACCGCCTGCGCCGAAACCGCAGATCAGCGAAAAAATGCGCCTTCAGGTCCAGCGCGATCTGGCTGAAATGCGGGCTGCGGCCAGCCTGAACCCGATGTGGTGACTGCAATGAACGCGATTTCCACGCTCAGCCCGGAACCCGAAGCCGCTCCTCACAACATCGAGGCAGAGCAGCAGCTTCTTGGCTGCATCTTGCTTCACAACGAGGTTTTTCACCGCGTCTCGGACGTTCTGGCTGACGACATGTTCTTCGACCCGGTCCACAAGCGCATCTGGCAGCACTGCGCTATCCGGATCAAAGCTGATCACCTTGCCAGCCCTGTCACGCTCAAGAACGCCCTTGAAGGCGATGAAGGCCTTCGGGAACTCGGCGGGCCTGCATACCTCGCCCGTCTCGCCGGAGCGGCGATATCGCCTCAAGGTGCCCGGGACTACGCACTGACGATCCTCGACGTCCACCAGCGACGGGTAATGCTAGTGGCGATAAAGGACGCTGAGGGAAAGCTGCGATCAGGCAGTGATATGGCGGATGTCCAAGGGGTGATAGAAGCCGCAGGCGCCACCCTTGCGCTGGTAGAGGTGAAGAAGCCAAGCACATCCTTCCTCGCCGCCACCACCTCGGCCGTCAATCGCACCTTTGCGGCCTATCAGGGCGAGGGCGGCGGCTTGAAGACCGGCATTCGCGATCTGGATGAATTGACCGGTGGCCTGTTCTCGCCAGACCTGATCATCGTCGGCGCGGCCCCTTCTATGGGCAAGACCGCGCTGGCCGTGGAGATCGCCAAAGGCGTTGCAACGCAAGGTGCCGGCGTCATGTTCTTCTCCCTCGAAATGGGGGACGCGGATATCGCTCAGCGCGTTATCTCGCCCGAGTGCGGCATTCCCTACCGTGACCTCAGAACGGGCAATTTGACCGAGGACGAAGGGCGGCGCTACATCGAGGCCGCGAAGAAGGTCCAGGCTCTGCCAATCGAGATTTCTGGCGCTCACATCCGCGACGTCGGCGCGATCTTCGCCACGGCCAAGCGGGTCCAGAAGCGTTGGGCTGGTCAGGTCAACGACAGGTTCAGCGGCCTTCGCTTGATCGTCGTGGACTACCTCCAACTGGTCCGCACCCCAGCCAAGGACCGCTTCCAGATGGTGGCGGAGGTGTCGATGGGCCTCAAGGCGCTGGCGAAGCAGTTGGAGGTGCCCGTTGTCGCCCTCGCTCAGGTCAACTCAAAGATGGTTGGCGAGCGCGACGACAAGCGCCCGCGCCTTTCTGATCTTCGCGAGTCAGGTCAGATCGAGCAGGACGCGGACATGATCCTGTTCTGCCACCGTGAGCATTACTGGCTTGAACGGATGGGCGCGCCACGCGGCAAGGACGGCAAAGTCGATCATGAGAAGATGGCCGACCACGAGGCGCAGCTGCGCTCTTGCTCGGAGCAAATGGACGTCATTCTAGCAAAGGCCCGCTTCGGCGGGGTTGGCGAGAAAAAGCTTGGCGTCAATATGGCGCTGAACAGGGTGTGGTCCCTCTCCGACACCCAAGGCGCGATGGATTTCTGACCATGGATGCGCCGCTAACGGACCAACACCTCGACGCGATCCTCCGGGCGGGCCTTCCGGCCCCAAAGGAGGGCTCCCGCAAAACGTTCTGTCCAGAATGCAGCCGAAACCGCGTGAAGGCCGACAGGCCCTGCGTGTCGCTGTTCCCCTATCAAACCGAAATCCAATGGCGCTGCCGGAACTGTGGTCAGCGCGGAAAGGCTCTGTTGAGAACATGAAAGCACCATTCACAAATAGCCTCTCCGGCGACCACATGGCGCGGAAGGTGCGCAGCATGGCGGACGCTTTTGAAGCTGAAGATGTAGCGTCCATGTGCGGCATCAGCCTTGATGAAGTTCTTCGTATCCTGGGCGGGCAGCGCAAGAAGTGGTGGCTGCGCTGCAACCGCTCGGGTCGCGTCTGGCATAAGGCTACGTGGCGCGGCTGTTACTGGCTGGTTTGCTTCTATGGCCTCGTTGACTGGGATTGGGGCAATGGCGGTTCCGTCGGTGATGGGGTGCAGCCGTGATTTACACCCATTTTCACCAGATACCGCGGCTCCGCTACGGCCTGATCGTCGCCGATCCCCCGTGGTCGTTTCGGAACTACAGCAAGAAGGGCGAGAAGAAGAACCCGTCCAGCCAATACGCCTGCATGTCCCTGTCGGATATTCAGGCGCTTCCTGTGGCCCATATCGCTGCCCCTGACTGCCTGCTTTGGCTTTGGGGCGTGAACCCGATGCTGCCCCAAGCTCTGGAAACGATGCGGGCGTGGGGCTTCACCTTCGTTTCCGCCGGATCGTGGTCCAAGCGGACGGAAAGCGGCAAAATGCGCTTCGGGCCGGGATACTGGCTCCGCTCGACCAACGAGCCATACCTGATCGGCCGCATTGGCAACCCGAAAATCCAAGACCGTGGCATCCCGAGTGGATTTGATGCCCCGGCGCGCGAGCATAGCCGCAAGCCAGAAATGGCCTACAGCCACGCCCGCCGCATGGCCCCGCATGTGCAGGCCATCGACCTGTTCAGCCGCCAAGAGCGCGAAGGCTTTGATTGCTTCGGCAACGAGGTCGGCAAATTCCAATAGGACGCAGCATGAAATCCGACACCGAGATCCTCTCGACCTTCTGGCACAAGGCGCGGGAGTGCTTCGTCCCGCTCACGGTGCGAGATGCCGGGCATCGGATTGGCATCGAAGCTCGCCCACTGGGCTACCGCCTGTCGGCTCTGGTCGATGCGGGCCTTCTTTCCGTCAAGATCGAAGGCGGTCACGACAAAGTCTTTGAAATCACGCCTGCGGGCATTGCCAAAATTGAGGTGAAGTAATGCGTAAGCCTGTCTCTTTCACCGTGGAGAAGCGCAAGATCAACCCCCGCAGCGGCCCGCGCCAGTTGAGTGCCGTAGGCATGTGGAAGCTTTGCCGCGCTCTTTGGCAACGCCGGGGTGTCATCGCCTGCCGCCCGTCCGAACTGCCCGACAGCCTGCGGGAGCAAATGCAGGCATGGGCGGATGACATGTATGGGGAGCGCGATGGCTTCTGATGACTGGCACGATGCCGCCAAGCGCTACCTGATGGAACGACGCGAGCAGGAACGCGCCGCCCGTAAGGCCGAGGACGAGAAGGCGGCGCAGCTCCGGCGCTTCCTCGCTCAAGGCGGGCAGACCGCCATTCGGGCCAAGACCAAAGGGGAGGTTTTCTCCCGGCTCATCGGGGGCAAGCGGGAGCGCGAGACAGCGCGGGGGGAGGTCACCGGCGTCTCCACCCTCCTTTCCCCCAAGCTGAAGCTGACGCCGTACCAGCGCGCCGTGGGCCAGTGCTACGGGGCGTATGCCGAAACTGTCACCATTGCGGGAGGCTCCGAATTCCTGCGCGAGCACGTGGACGGCGGCAGCGCCGGGGCAGGGGGCGTGACTGAGCGCCAGATCGAGATGCTGCGCATGGTGTCCTCCGCCCGCAAGGCCGTGCAGCGCCTCGCCGCCTTCACCTACCCGGTCGGCCCCGCCCGTGGTGATAAGCGCGTCGGTCGTCACGCCCCAATCCCGGCAATCGAGATCATGGACTCTGTCTGCATCTTCGCATGGACGCTCACCGCGCTGGCTGTGTCTCACGAGTGGATCGTGGAGCGGAACGGGCAGATGGTAGTCCCTGACCGACAGCGCAAAGCCCTTGCGGCCAACCTGGCGGAAGTGCTCGACGCGGTGGCGGATGCGTGGGATGCGCGCGGGTTCCGCGTCCCCGCGCACTTTGGCCAGATCGAGGTCGACTAGACTTGCCCACCGATTGATGTTGCGAGAGTCGGAAACCTATGGAATAGCCGAATCATCGCAGAAATTGTGGGTTGAGGGCGGGGCAACACCCGCCCTTGTGCTTTCCGGGGCAACGGTGGATCGCCGAAAGGCTGTGATCCCGTCGGGAGTATCCATGACAGCGATGTCTCCCCGCCGCTGCGGTGGGTGAGCCGGGGCGGGTAGCGGTGGTGATCGCTGCCCGCCCCGTTTCTTTCCAGTCACTCGGCGGTCGCTTGACCAGAGACCGTTGCCAGCACCACCCAAGCGCCTTGGCCGAAGCCGCTATTGGCCACGTCGGATGCGCGCACAACGATCTCGTCGCGACGGTCCAAGATATGCTCCTTCCGGAATGGCACCGGCTCCGACCCCAAGAAAACGTTCAGCAAGGAGATTGGGACCGCACCTGAAGTATCGTTCACGATCCGCACAGCAACAGCGAATTCAATATCGCTGACTGGTGCGTTGGTCTGCTCCTTGATGGCGTCCATCATGGCCCGCATGGAGTCATTGTTGCGGAAGACCGCAATCTCAGCACCAGCCTCGATTTCGGTTACGCCGAGGTAGATGGGGAACTTGCTGTCGGAGAGTTTGTTCTTAGTCTCCTCTACGATCTCTGTCTCAACGGAAAAGTCGGCAAAGCTTGTGAACTCCACCTTGCGACAGCCTGTATACGTAGCTGCGGTGAAGTGGGCTGAAAGCGTCGGAGTTAGGGTGCTCGATGCTTCCTGGCATTTTTCTTCGCTCGGCACCTCAATGGAGATAATCGCATCGGCGGGCAATGGCGCGCCGTTCTCCCTCACGGTTGCGACGTCGGACAGGTATACGTCCTGCGCCACCTCAATCTTGCATCCGGCAAGAGCAACGAGAGACAGGGTTGCGGCGAGTGCTGCGCTTGATTTCTGCGCCATAGGATAGGCCTCCAATCTCTCTGGCTACGGATTCCTAGTTCCCCATGCAGAGCGGCTGGCTGTCACCTCGACAAAATCGGCTAATCAGAACGTAAGGCGGCATCACCAATGCACCTCCATGTCCGCTTCGCAGACGACGAGCTGCGCCGCTTCGAGAATATGGTTGGGGCGCTCGGCAACAAGCAGGCCCGCGTTGGTATGGTGCGCGCCGTCTCCCGCGTCACCGACATGGTCAAGACCCGTGCCGTCCGCGAGATCGTCCGTCAGTCCGGCATCCCAAGGAAGATCGTCCTGCAGAGTATCAAGGTCATCAAGCCGACCCAAAAGAGCTCAGGCCCGATAGAGGGTCATATCATCGCCAACGGTCGCCCCGTCTCCCTTCGCGAGTTCAAGCCGGTCCAGTTCAAATGGGGCGTCCGTGTCAAGGCGTGGGGCCAGTGGCAGCGATACGAAGGCTCCTTCATCCACGGGGGGCGGTGGAACTCAGGCAAGCTGGCCTTCAAGGGCCACGTCATGACGCGGGTAGGCAAAGCCCGCTTCCCCGTCCGCCGCGAGAACGGCCCATCTGTCCCCGCCGAATTGATCAGAGGCGCCAGCGCAGTCGCGTTTGAAGAACTGGTCCGCACCAAGCTGCCGGAACGCACGATGCATGAACTTTCCCGCCTCCTCAACGCCTGACCAACCACCTCACCAAAGCGATGCCAATACAAGGCGGCACAACCAACGTGAGTGGATATCCATAGAGGGGGAGAGAGAGACACCAGAAGGGAGGGCTTGCCCCTCCCCCCCCACCACAAGGGTGCAGCACATCGCCAATCACAGGTCAGCGCATCGCGCAACGTGCGGGGCAGTAGCAACCAGTGGCAGGGCAGGCGCACCAGCACAGCAAAGAGGCAGGGCAGGGGCAAAGCGCAGGGGGCAGGCAGGGGCAAGAGGCCGAGGCCCCGCCCCCTTTAGGGACCGGGACAGGGCCGGAGCGTAGCGGGTCGGGACCTTCCCAGCTTTTGCCCGTTTTTGAATAATTCTAAATCCGGCTTTGACTTGGCTCTCCGGGGTCATTTCGGAGCGGTGCGCTTCCCATGTCGGGAGGCGTCGGGCCGCGCAAACGGCCTTTCGCACGGGGCATGTTTTCGAGGCATTCCCGCCGACCATGCAGTCGCTTCTGGTCGCTCCCTCCCATCGCGATGGGTGGCGGCCTTATGGGGCGATTCTCCAAAATGACGAAACACAATTCTGAGCCGCATTCGGATGCGGTTGTGACGGTTGCGCTGCGCCGGGTTGCAGAGCTTGTTCCTTATGAGCGGAACACCCGGGTTCACAGTCCTGAGGTGGTTGCCCGGCTGGTGGGGATCATCGGCGAAATGGGCTGGACGTCGCCGATCTTGGTGGACGGGCAGGGCATTGTAGCAGGCCACAAGCGACGGCTGGCGGCACTGTCGATCTACGCCGATGGTGGCACGATTCGACTTCCCGGAGGGCATGTGCTGCCTGAGGGCACCGTCCCCGTGATCGACGTAACCGGTTGGACCGAGGCGCAGCGGCGCGCCTATGTGATCGCCGACAATCAGACGACTATCGAGTCTGAGTGGGACGGCGACATGCTGAAGCTGGAACTCGGCTGGCTTGCCGATCAGGGCTTCGACATGGAACTGACCGGGTTCGATGATCAAGCGCTCGCTGCCGTGTTGGCATCACTTGACGGCGAAGCCGTGTCGGAACCACAGGCTGATCCGGACCCCTTGCGGGTCAGCCTCGCCGACCGCTTCGGGGTGCCGCCTTTCTCCGTGCTGTCTGCCCGCGATGGCTGGTGGCAGGACAGGAAGCGCGCATGGTTGCGGCTTGGCATCATGTCGGAGTTGGGCCGGGGCGAGGGTTCGATTAACGAGGCGGCACCGGGCGGAGCAGCGCGCCCCCTCGACAGGATGCGGGCGGCAAAGGCCTCCCCAGGGGGAAGCCCGCGACCAGCGACGAACTATGGGCAGACCAAGGCGCGCGGCGATGGCCGTGGGCGGGAGCTCTGAGCAATGGCCCGGAAGAAAGGAACGACATTCGACAACCAGTCCGGCCTAACAGCTATCCAGCAACAGGGCCGCAGGCGCCGCGCAAATGCCGAGCCGGCGGGCGGCGGTGGCGGCGGTTGGGCAAAGTTTAACGAAGAAGCGGCGCGGAGACGGGCTGAAAACCTTTCTGCAGGACTGACCTTCGGGGCGATGGAAAGCTTCGACGGCGCAGGGCGGGCGATCAGCGGCACTTCGATCTTCGACCCTGTGCTGTGCGAACTGGCCTATCGCTGGTTCTGCCCGCCGAGCGGATTGGTGCTCGATCCGTTCGCCGGTGGGTCGGTTCGGGGGATCGTGGCTTCCAAACTGAGGCGGCGCTACCTTGGCGTTGACCTTCGGCCGGAGCAGATCGAAGCGAACCGATTGCAGGCCGCAGCAATCTGCGAGGATCCTCGCCCGGAGTGGATTGTTGGGGATAGCCGGAACATTGGGGCTTTGGCGGTTGGTTCTCAGGCAGACTTCCTGTTCTCGTGCCCGCCTTATGCTGACCTTGAAGTTTACAGTGACGACCCGGCAGACCTTTCAACGCTGCCCTATGCGGCGTTCCGCGAGGCCTATTTCGAGATCGTGACCGAGGCGGCAAAGCTTCTGCTGCCGGATCGGTTCGCCTGCTTCGTGGTGGGCGAGGTCAGGGGCAAGGATGGGGGATATTACGGCTTTGTGCCTGACACGGTCGAGGCGTTCCGGCGCGCTGGCCTTGCGTTCTACAACGAGGCGATCCTTGTGACGGCCGCAGGGTCGCTCCCGATCCGGGCGGGGAAGCAGTTCGACGTGGGGCGGAAGATCGGCAAGACGCACCAGAACGTGTTGGTGTTTGTCAAGGGCGATGCGCGGGCGGCGACCGCGGCAGTCGGCACGGTCGAAGCTGGCCCGATGATTGAAGAAGAATGAAGCAGGCTGGCGCGGTGGGGTTCTTACCGCGCCGCCAATCAGGCGATCTTGTAGCGGGCTTTCAGGGCATCGATCCCGGCAGCAATCAGCGCGTCAGGGTCTTTGCCGAGGCTCCGATAGAAGCGAGGGTTATGGCCTGCCTCATGGGCGCGGACGATGATGGCGGCATGCTCTCCCAAGTCAGGAAAGCGGGCCGCAATGCGAAGCGCGAGGGTCCAATCGCATGATGCGGCTGCGGTTCTCAGTTTTGAGATTTTCGTTTCCATCCAGACACCTATCGACCTTTTACTTGGTCTAATCCCTCTCGGATTGGCTTCCAACTCCACGTGGTGCGAGAACATGGCCGAAGGCAAAGAAACTGCCGAGCAGAAGCAGGGCGAAATCACTATTGAGCAGGCGGGGCGGCTGCTGGACCTGACAGCGGAGCGCATCCGGCAACTGATCAAAGAGGGCTACATCGAGAAGACGCGATACGGCCATACGACGCTGGTTTCGGCGGTGCGCGGATACATCCGCTTCCTGAAAGAGAAGGCCAGTGACCGCACACAGAATGCGGCCGAGAACCGGGTGCGTGACGCGCGGGCGCGGGAGATCGAAATGCGCCTCGCCCGGGAGGAGCGCGAGCTGATCCCGCAAGAGGAGGCAATGCAGGCCATGATGATGCTGTCGACATTCGTCGCGCAGCAGTTCCAGGGCCTGCCCGCGCAAATCACGCGCGACATGGGGCTTCGCAAGCAGATCGAGAAGAACCTTGACCAAGCGCAAGAAAACATCGCCGCAGCGCTCGGAAAACTTTCGGGCTTTGTGCGGGACGGCGGCGATCCTCCTGAAACCCTCACAAAAGGTCTTTCCTGACCTATGGGGCGCGGCGAACCGGACCTATCCGCCAACAACTGGCTGGCCGGGGAAACGTGACCCGAACATCACGGGCTATCTGATCCCCTTCGGGCGGGCGATCCATGAGGGCCGATACAAGCGGGTGGTTGCGGTCACGGCTGCGCAGTCCGGCAAGACCGAGACTTTCCTAGACGTGATGGGTGCACGGCTCGATCAGCGGCCCGCGCCGATCCTTTACGTTGGGCCGTCGCAGGATTTCGTCACAGACCAGTTCGAGCCTCGCCTGATGGGGCTTTTGGACGAGGCCCCCACGCTTGCCGCCAAGGTGGCGCGGGGCAAGGCATCGAAGAAGACGCAGAAGTGGATCGCCGGGGTCAAGGTGCGTCTCGGCTATGCCGGATCCTCGACCAGCCTGAAATCTGACAGTTTCAGCCTCGGCTTGGTGGACGAGTATGACGAAATGACCGCCAACGTGAAAGGGCAGGGCGACCCGCTTGGTCTGGCCGATGCGCGGGGCGAAACCTTCGCCGACTTCGTGATCGCGGTCACCTCGACGCCTTCGCGAGGCCTCGTCGAAACCGAGGTTGATCCTGTTTCCGGGCTGGAGTTCTGGAAGGTTGGCGACCCGCAGCAGATTGAAAGCCCGATCTGGCGGCTCTTTCAGCAGGGGACGCGGCATCATTTCGCGTGGCCATGCCCGCATTGCGACGAGTTCTTCGTTCCGATGCGCAAGCATCTGAAATGGGAAAAGGGGTCTTCCCCGGCGCTGGCGCTGCGGACGGCCTATGTAGAATGCCCATCCTGCGGGGGCGTGATCGAGGATCACCACAAGCCAGCGATGATCGCTGGCGGCGTCCAGATCGCGCCGGGACAGACCATCGAACAGGCCCGTGCCTGCGAGAATGAGCCTGACGTTACCACCTGGTCGTGCTGGACTTCCGGGCTATGCAGCCCCTTCGTTACCTTTGGCCAGCGGGCGCAGAAGCTTCTGGACGCAATGGCGACGGGGGAGCCTGACAAAATCCAGACCGTGGTGAACGCCAACTTCGGCGAGTTGCACAGTCTGGTGAATGCCGAGGACAGGCCGACATGGGAGGCGGTGAAGGCGCGGGCGAAAACGAACCCGTATCGGGCGGGGGAAATCCCTGCTGAGGCGGGCAATCTGGTCATGGGCGTCGACGTGCAGCGCATGTCGCTCTACTGGACTGTCCGGGCCTTTGGCCCGCGCGGTACCAGCTGGAACGTCGATCATGGCCAGTTGTTCGGGCCGACCGATCAGGACGCAGTGTGGGACGACCTAGCCGACTTGATGCTTCAGCCCTTCGGCGGGATGATGGTGGAGTTAGTCGGGGTGGACTCGGGCTTCCGCCCGGGTAAGCCGGAGGCTGTGCCTGAGCACAAGGTTTATGAGTTCGCGCGGAAATGGCCGAAGTGGGTTGTTCCGACTAAGGGCCGTGACGTGCAGAACCCGCCCTACAAAGTCAGCCAGATCGAAGTGAAACCCGACGGTAAGAGGCGGGCCTATTCGATCAAGCTGGCGTGGCTATCGACAGACTTTTTCAAGAGTCTGTTCACGGCGCGCCTGTCTCTGCCCCCCGGTTCAATGGGTGCGTTCTATCCCCATGCTGAGACCGAGGAGGATTACTGCAAGCACCTCACTTCCGAGGCGCGGGTGATCGAGGCGGGCAAGCCAAAGTGGGTGGCGACTTCTAAGAACAACCACTGGCTGGACTGCGAAGCAATCTGTGAGGCGATGGGCTACACGCTCAACGTCCAGCGGAATCCGGAACTGTCGCGGCGCGAAAGTGCTGAGGCCGAGGGCGATCCAGTTGAAGCAAGCCCGCCGCCGCCCGAACCGAAGCGGGCCGGGTTGCCGCGCAAACCCCTGCCGGAGCCATCCGGCCAGCCGAAAGACAACCTGAAATCGCGGTTTGCGCGCTTCGGGCAGAAAGCCAACCAAAAGGTGAGGTGACGCATGTCGCTTATGTCGAAAGCCCTCTCCTTCCTCAGCCGGGGAGGGGAGGCGGAAGCTATTGCGCCGCCGGCTCCCCGCGCATCGGGCTACATGCGGGGCAACCGTGGCGTTGTCTTTGGTGGTTGGCGGCCCGCGCTGCGCGATCATCAGGACGCCATTGGCGAGGCGTGGGAAATCGCCGCCGCGCGCGCGATGGAGGTGATCGTCAACTCCGGCTGGCTGGCGGGGGCGATAGATCAGGCCGTTGCAAACACGGTCGGCACGGGGCTGCGCCTCAAAGTGCAGCCGGAGAACAAGCTGTTCGGAATGCCTGACGCAGATGCGCAGGCATGGGCGCGCATGGTCGAGGCCAAGTTCGAACTGTGGGCGGGCGACAAGCGCGAATGCGATATCGAAGGCCTTCGGACCTTCGGCCAGATGCAGGGCGCGGCCTACCGCATGTATTTCCCCACCGGGGAGGTGCTGGCGGAACTGCCTGTGCGTCGTCGCGGGTTTTCCAAGACCCTGACCAAGGTGCGGGTCATGTCGCCCCACCGCATCAACCGCGACAACAACAACATGCTGCGGCTGGTGAACGGGGTTTACCGGGACGCCGACGGCCTGCCGGTTGGCTACAGGGCGCGCAAGAAAGACCCGATCCTCGGCGAGTTTGACTATGATGTGGCCGCCTTTGACGCTTACGGGCGGCAGCGGATTGTTCATATCTTCGACGGCCTGCCCGAGACGAACCGCGGTATCTCGCCGCTTGCACCCGCATTGCAGGTGGCCCGCCAGTTCGACCAGCTTTCCGATGCAACCCTTACGGCGGCAATCGTTCAGACCTTGTTCGCGGTCACGATCAAGTCGGAAGCGCCCACGGAGGAAGTGCTTGAGGGGCTTCTGACGCCGCAGGAGCAGGCACAGATGAAGCGGGAGGGCGGCAGCCCATTCGAGGCCTACTTGGAGGCTCACTCAGGCTACTATGACGGCTCGACCCTCAACGTCGGTATCAACGGGCGGCTGTCGCATCTGTTCCCCGGCGACGAAATGGAGTTCCACTCAACCAACCATCCCGGGACGGATTTCGAGGCATTCGCGCGGCACCTGTTGCGGGAAATGAGCCGCCCCCTGGGGCTGTCCTATTCCTCTGCGACGGGGGATTACGCCGGATCGACCTACTACACGCTCGGCAAGTCGAATGACGACGAGTGGAAGGTGGTCCAGACGCGGCGGGCCAACATCGTCGCGCCATTCTGCCAAACGGTCTACGAGGCTTGGCTTGAGGAGCAGATCGAGATCGGAGAAGTCACGTTCCCCGGTGGATATCAGGCTTTTCTCAGGAACCGCACAGCGGCCTGTCGGGCGGCATGGCGGGGGACGCCGAAGCCGCAGGCCGACACGCTCAAGGCGGCGAAGGCATGGGAGGCGTTGAAGCGCCTAGGCGTCGTGACGGACCAGATGATCGCCGACGACATGGGCGTGGATATCGAGGACGTCTATGACCAGCAGGTTCGTGAGCGCGAAATGCGGCGTGAGCGCAATCTGCCTGAGCCGGCAGTGATGGGGGCACAGGGCGGCGCTCCTATCGCCCCGGTCAATCCCGAGGACAACCCCGACGAGGAAAGGGACGACGGCGATGGCGCTGGCGATCAATGAGGCTGACCCGTGCGGGGCGGTGGCGCAGTTGCGCGCCGCCTACGCTTCCATCGTCGCAGGCGAGAAGGCTGAGACGATCACCTTCAAGGCCGGGACGCAGGGGGTGGAGCGGGCCGTCACCTATCACGAGGCGGATGCCGCCGCGCTTCTGCGGCTGATCCGTGAATACGAGGCGAAATGCGCGGTGGCGCAGGGGCGCAGGCCGCCCCGGTTCGCGCTGCGCGGCGGAGGTATCTGATGGACGATCCGAATGACCTGATCACGCCAGCGGGGGCAGGGCCAACGCTGATTCAGATCGCCTCGCGGGTTCTTAACCGTCCGCTGCTGCTGCATCCAACCAAGGCCGAAGTGCTGCTCCATGTGCTGGAGGGGCGGTTGCCGATGAATGGCAGCCTTGCCCCCCTATCGCCGGGGGCCAATCGCTTCCTCGGAACCCCCCCCAAAGAGGGTAAGGGCCGGGGCATGTATCGGGTCTCCGGTTCCACTGCGATCATCACGATTGAAGGGAGCCTTGTGAACCGTGGCGCATGGATCGGCACGGACTCGGGTCTGGTCAGCTACGAGGGCATCGCGGCGCAGCTTCGTGCCGCACGCGACGACACCGAGGTCAAGTCGATCCTGCTGGATATTGACAGCCCCGGCGGCGAGGCGACCGGGATGTTCGCGACGGCGCAGCTGATCGCGGAGATCGACAAGGTCAAGCCGGTGGTTGCCTTTGTTAACGATATGGCGGCTTCGGCGGCCTACGGGCTGGCTTCGGCGGCGCGGGAGATTCTTGTCTCACCTACCTCAGTCGTCGGGTCAATCGGGGTTGTGATGACCCACATGGATCGATCTGGCGACATGGAGAAGCGGGGCATTAAGCCGACGCTGATCTATGCCGGGGCGCACAAGGTCGACGGCAACCCCTTCGGCCCTCTGTCCGATGCCGTGCGGGCCGATCTGCAGGTCGAGGTGATGAAGTTCTACGACCAGTTCACGTCGCTGGTCGGGGAAGGCCGTGGCGAAAAGCTTCCGGCCGACAAGGCGCGCGCCACCGAGGCGCGGGTTTTTCTCGGGCAGGAGGCCGTTGATCGCGGCCTCGCCGACCGGGTCGCATCGCTGGACGCGGTGCTGGCCGACCTTTCCACGAAACGGGCCACGGCCCAAAGCAAGAGGAGTTCGCCCATGTCGGGTGAGAACGACAACGCTGTGCCGCAGGCGCAGCACACCGCCGCCTTGGCCGCAGCCCGCACCGAGGGCGCAACGGCTGAGCGGACGCGCATCAAGGGCATCATGACCCACGCCGAAGCCGATGGCCGCGAAAAGCTGGCCGCTTCGCTGGCGCTGGAATCGGACATGTCCGTCGACGCCGCCGCCGCGATCCTCAAGGCGCAGGACAAGGCGTCTGCCGTCGCCGCTACGTCGGGCCTCAAGACCATTGAGCAGCGCGCCGAAGGTCTGGCCGAGTTCGGCGCTGGCACGGGCCAGAAGCCCGCCGCAGGGGCCGAGGCTGACGCGGGCTACGCGAAGGCGATCAAGAAACTCAACGCGCCCGTCTGATCGGTCGCCAAAAGGAGAAAGCAGACATGACTGTCTTTACCGAAGGCCGGAAGCCCGCCGAGGGCATCCTTTCCGAGGCCAATGGCCAGCGCAGCCGCGACAACGTGGTGATCACTGCCGGGTCTGGCGTGATCGCGCCGATGACCGTGCTTGGCCGCATCATTTCGGGCGCGGTTGCGGTGGTTGCTGGCGCCTCGGGCGCTGGCAAGGGCGCGCTGACCCTTGCGACCCCCGCATTCGGCCCCGACGTGAAAGCGGGTATCTACCGCGTGATCATCGTGGAGCCCGTCGCGAACCTTGGCAACTTCACGGTTGAGGATCCGGACGGCAACACGATTGGCAGCGGTGTGGTCGGCACCCCCTTTGTCGGCCCGATCCGCTTCACAGTAGCCGATGGTGCTACGGACCATGCGGCGGGTGACATCATCAACGTGACCGTCACGGTAGCCGCTGGCTCCGGAAAGCTCGTTCCGTCGTCCATGACTGCAACGGACGGATCGCAGAACGCGGTGGCCATCGCGATCTACGGCGGCGATGCGACCTCGGCTGATCTGTCGGTCGCGGCGCTTGTCCGTGACGCCGAGGTGCGGGGTTCGGCCCTGACCTATCACTCCACCGTCGACACCGCCCCGGAGCGCGCTGCCAAGGCCGCGCAACTGGCGGACGTTGGCATCATCGTCCGCTGATCGCGGCAAAGAGAGGACAGCGGAATATGCTGAATATCTTCGACAACGACGCCTTTTCGGTGACGCGCCTGACCACGGCGATCAACGAACTGCGCTATGCGCCGGGCCGCGTGACGCAGCTCGGGCTGTTCATGCCGGAAAGCGTGAACACACTGTCCGTTGCCATCGAGCGCGACGGTGACGCCCTGATCGTGGTTCCGCCCACCCCGCGCGGTGGCCCCGGTGTGACCATGGAGGGCACCAAGCGCGACTTGCGCTCGATCAACATTCCGCACTTCCAAATTGACGACTCCGTCATGGCGGATGAGGTCCAGGGGGTTCGCGCCTTTGGTTCCGAGACGGTGCTGGAAACGGTGATCGGCAAGGTCGTGACCAAGCAGGGCCGTCACGTCCGCAGCCTCGCGCTGACGGAAGAACTGGCCCGCCTCGGCGCGGTCAAAGGGATCGTCGTTTACGCCGATGGCTCGACGCTGAACCTGTTCCAGTTCTTCGACATGTCCAACCCGGCGTTCCTCGACTTCGATCTGCTGAACGCCAACCCGTCGATGGGTGATCTGCGGAACTTCTGCGACGATATCGATCGCGAGATGGCCGAGGCGCTTGGTGGCCTTCCTTACGAGCGCATTCATGCGCTGGTGGGTAAAGACTTCTTCAAGTCGCTGCTGAAGCATCCGGAAATCCGGGAAATTCATCTGGCCAACCAGCAGATGGCGCTGAAGCTTTTGGAACCGATGGCCTACAAAACCGTCACCATTGGCAACATCACCTTCGAGGAATACCGGGGGTCGACCACCCTCGGCGTTTCTGTGACGGCGGACGAAGCGCACTTCTTCCCTGTCGGCGTCCCGGAACTGTTCAAGACGTTCTACGGCCCCGCTGACTACGAGGAGACCGTCAACACGATGGGCCTGCCTCGCTACACGAAGCAGTGGCCGATGCAGAACGGCAAGGGCCGCCATCTGGAATCGCAGACCAACGCGCTGAACATCTGCACCCGTCCGAAAGTGCTGATGCGCGGCAAGGTTGACGCGACCCCGTGACCATGACGGCGCGCCCTTCGGGGCGCGTCATGCTTTCAGGAGATAACCGCATGTCCAATCCGTTCGCTGCTCTTGACGCGGCACTTTCTGGCGTAGTGGGTGACGCCTTCGGAGAGGTGGCGGTTATCTCCCCCCGCATCAGCGGGGAATTCGGCTCTGGTGAGGATACTGCGCGGCCCGAGCGAACGGTTAAAGGGGTGTTCTCCTCTGGCCCGCTGGAAGGACGCATAGCCTCGGACGCGCGAGGTACGTTTCAAGGGCAAACGCGGGCGGTTGGTCAGTCCGCCACGCTGTGGATTGCAGCTGCCACTCTTGCGGCTCTCCCTTATCGAATTCGCAAGGGCGACCGGGTGACATTCCCGTGCCGGCCAAACCTCGCCTTTGAGGTCGTCGCGTCTGATCCGACGGACTTGGGCGATATCGAATTGTCACTGAACGCGGTGAAACCATGAGCCTCGCCCGGTTGTGCCTTCGCATGTCTGCTGTCCGCGCCCTTCGCGGGGCTACGCTGGCAAAGCAGGCGGTCTATGACAGCGGCGCTACCCTTGACCAGCTTCTCGCCGACGAACGGGTTCCCGTCCTGATCGTCTACACAGACGAGCAACGCGAAACGCCTATGGGCCGCGCTGATCTGGGCCGAGGGCAGACGGGCTGCGATCTGGTCATTGAAATGGCGATCACCGGGGTTGCAACTGAAACGGATGGGTCCGTCGTGGCCGAGGTTGCCGAAGCGGATGCGGGTCAGGAGTTGCTGCTCGATCTGTTGGAGCGCCAGATTATGCTGGCGCTGACTGCGGGGCAGGGCGTGTGGCCCGACCTTTTCAAGACCTTCGCGGTTTCGTTCGGGGGGATCATTTCGCGGCGGGCCATGTCGGAGGCTGGCGCTGTGCGATACGCCGCGCGTCAGTTAGTCATCACTTGCGATCTTCTGATCGACCCTCTGCCGGGGGCTGTAGTCAGCCCTGACAGCGCATGGGGGCGGTTCATGGCAGTAGTTGGTGCCGACCCTGCGCTTGCGCCAATTCTGCCCACCTTGCAGGCGGCGCTGGCGGGTCAGCCCTTGACCCCGCTTGAGGCGGCGGCGCGGACGCTCGGCCTGCAAGAGGCTGACGCTGCGGCGCTTGGCCTTGGCGGCCTGCCTGACGATCCGGCTGCGGTGCTGTCGGAAGGCAGCCCCGATATCTCGGTGACGATCAGGAGCGGCATATGAAGGAGATAGCCGATCTTGTCGCCCGGATTGCTGAACTTGAGCGCCGTGCATCAGCGGGCCATCTGAGCGGGACAGTGCATGCTGTTGACCCCGCAAAGGGGCTGGTGCGGCTGAACCTGGGCGATGCCACAGGCGGCGGGCCTGCCTTGTCCCCGTGGGTCCGTTACGCGCAGACGGGCGGGGCCTTGAAGGTCCACGCACCGCCAACGGTGGGCCAGCAGATGACGGTGATGGCGCCTGCGGGCGACATGTCGCAAGGCATCGCCATGTCACTTGGCTGGTCCGATGCGAACCCTTCGCCCTCCGGGGCGGGTGATCAGAACGTCCTTACCTTTGGGGCGGTGACGGTGACCATGACAGGTTCGGCTCTGACCATCGAGGTTGGCGGCAGCAGCATCGAAATCACTGCGGGTGGCATCCAGATGACCGCGCCGCGCATTGACTTGAACTGACCATGCCAGCAGTTGCGCGGATTGGCGATGCGTTCGCCACAGGTCACGCTTGCGATGGTGTCAGCACCATAGCTGGCGGGTCCGGTTCGGTTTTCGTGAACGGCATTCCTGCGTCTCGCCGGGGTGATCCGGGGGCCGTGCATGACATTCTGGTGGGGGATGCCTGCGTCCCTCACAGCACCAGCATCAGCGGTGGATCGGGGACGGTCTTTGCCGATGGAATCAGCCTCGCCCGGGTGGGCGATGCCATAGACGCCGGGGCGATCATCGCCGGGTCCGGCAACGTGTTTGCGGGCGGCTGACGTCCGCGCAAATCAAGGAGAATTGGATCATGGAATCCCCCTTCGCCTACTTCCGCATCACTGAAAAAGCGGGCCGCTTTGTTGCTGGTCGAAACAACACCGGGGTCGGGACGCCCCTTCTGCTGTCGCGGCGTGAGGCTCAGCATGATGTGCGGCTCGGCGCGCTGGTCGAGGTTGGCAAAGAGGCCGCCTCCGATACTGACGCCATCACCGAAGCAAACGACGGCGTGACCGGGGCCGAGGACGCCGGCCTTGATGGCGACGACACCACGCTCGGCGGTGTTGGCAACACCGACGATGGCGCGGGTTCTGGCAGCACCGACGCGGCCGACGACACCACGCTCGGTGGGAAAGTGAGCGAGGAAGGCGATATCGACCTTACTAAGCTGACGGCGAAGGAACTGCGCTCTTTGGCCGACGACATGGACCTGCCGGTCGAGGATCGGGCGACCAAGGCTGACATCATCGCGGCGATTGAGGCGGCGGCTTAAGGCCCCCTCCGCCGTTGAGAGCGGCACGTTGAGCCGCGAAACCCAGAAACATGCGAGAATAGCCATGGACGTGCCTCTGCGCCAATTGAACAACCTTCTCGCCGTCGACAACGGGGACGGCACCTTTACGCTCAAGACGGACGTATCCACGCGGAACATCACGACGAAGTTCCGCGATGCTTTTGAAAACATTCTGCCTGAAAAATGGATAGTCACTGCCGACGCTGGCGATCTGGTTCTTGTGGACGGAAACGCGGTAGGCGCATCGTATCTGGCAATTTCCAAGTCGCCCTTCTCGGTAAACACGCAAACCATCGTGGAGGGCGTGGCTGACTTCGGGATGCCCATCGAGGCCGCGTTTGGCGCGCACATAAGCCAGCGCACATTGGGGCAGCAATTCGCGTTGGAGGTTGTCTCGGCAGAGACGCCCGCCCCCGCCCCCGCCGATGTGGCCATCGCTTCAATTTCTCAGGCCACTACGACACTGAGTGTCACGACCGCCACGCCGCATAACCTGCGGCCCGGCGCGCGGATCAGCATACATGGGTTGCCGGACAGTCGCCTGAACTATACGGCGCTGGTTATCGCCACGACGCCGACGCCTACCACGTTCACGGTGACTGCGGGGCCTGCGGGGACCATCCCGTCGGTCACGGCGGGGCCGTTCACGGCGGGCTTCGTGGCCGTCCGCACCGTCATGAATGGTGCGCGGAATGGAACGACGCTGTTGTTTGAGAACGCTACCGCGACGAACGCCTCGTTCTACGTGAAGTCCGAGAACGGGGATTCCAGCCCAATCGGCGGCACTGCGGCGGGCAACCATTCCGTCACCATTGCGTCCACGGCGTCGGTGCAGGCGATCAGCGCCGCGCTGACCTACGCATTCCGCCCGACCTCTGAATATCGTCTGGCGCTGATGGCGGATCGAGTTCAGTGGCAGGACGCCCCCGTTGACACGGTAGCGCAAGCCTCGGCGCGCGCTACGATCTCGCAGGTCGCGCCCGATCCGTCTCAGCGTTACAGAGTGCGGATCCGGGCTGAAAACCTCCGGTCGCTCACCGTGCCGGTCTCCGATATTGTGTCGGCGGTGAAAACCGGCACCACCACGGTGACGGTAGTCACGGCGTCCCCGCATGGTCTGACCACTGGCGATCAAATCAACATCTTCGGCGCGCGGGACGTGACCAACTTCCCCGCGCTCTCCGCCGCAACGTCGGTTGCCTCTGTTGTGAACGCCACCACCTTCACAGTTGTTTGGGGCGCAGCGGTCACGGCGACGACATTCGGCGGCTATGTGTCCCGCGTAAACGGCGGCCAAGTGCAGCAAGGCGCTGTCGCGCAGGCCGTCCAGTCTGCCGTGATCGCCAACAGCATTCTGACGCTGGTGGGCAGCACGACATGGGCTGGCTTTGTGATCGGGGACTATGTGAACCTTTACGGGTGCCGCGACAACGCCACTGGCGCGTCCGTAGGGGTCGATGGCGTTTACCGGGTCCGAGATACCGCCACGACCAACCTGGTGCTGGAGCCCATTGGCGGGACGGTGATCCCCGCTACCTTGGCCTCCGTCAACTGCGGCGGCGGGGTTCTCAAGCGCACCGATCTGCGCGTGAGTTTCGTGCGCGTTTTCGACTTTGAGCGCCTGCGGGTTGAAACGTTGTCCCGCCCTGCGGGAGATGTTGCCGGCGCGTCGCCTGTTGTGGTGCAGAACGCCGTGGCGCTTGCTGCGGGCACGGCGGCTGTCGGCACTGTTACCGTGGCTGGTCAGGGCGCGGAAGACGCAGCCACAGCAGGCAACGCTGTGCGTGTTGGCGGGCGTGTTCGCACCTCGCATCCGACGACGTTCGTCGCTGGCGATGCTGCGGACCACACGATGACGACTGGCGGTGTGCAAGTCGTCAAACCGTTCGCAGTGCCGGAGGCCGAATGGTCCGCGTCTTTGGCCCTGACCACAACCACGGCGGCGGCGCTGCAAACTGCCGGTGGCGCGGGCCTGAAACGCCACATCACCGCGCTTCAGGCGGTCAACACGGGCGCGGCTGTGATCGATCTGATCCTGCTCGATGGCGTGACCGAACGCTGGCGTCTGCCGTTGCCGGTCAACGCGCCTGTGTCGTTTAGTTTTCCGTCAAGCTTGACCTTGACTGCCGCCACCGCGCTCAACGCCAACCTTTCGGCGGCCGGCACGGTGCGCTTGAACGTGCAGGGATACACTGCGCCTTAACCATGGAGATTTAAGGTGAGGAACTACGACACCACCAACGGCCTGCCTTTCGTCCGCATCCGTCGTATCACGGCGGATTACTCGCCCAATGTCCCGCCTTCGATCAGCTATGACGAGGAGCGGGCCATGGTCGATAGCGACCGCAAGGTGCACTCGCTCAGTGAAGTCGCGGTCAAGCACACCCTTATCGTCTCGCCCGGATCGGTCGAGACACGCATCGGGTTGATTGACTTGGACACAGGCGAGCCGGTTGAAGGCACGACAAGCCTGATGGATCTGATCATGGGAATTGGGGCGTTAATCCGGGCTGACCAGTTGCGCCGAGACACCGAGACGCTGGATGATTGAGGTCTGGCGCGCTTTCTGGGGCGAACTGAATACGCCCGACGATTTTCATGACAAGCCCTATGAGGGCGGCATGAATCAGGCCGTGCACTGGATCATGGGCGGGATAGCCGTGATTACAATCTGTTTGGTCTGGGCAATCACCTACGGCGAAATGCCCTACAAAATCCCGACTTGGTGCGCTGTCACAGGCGGCTATGCGCTGATCATCGAATACTGGCGGCAAGGATGGAACGGCGCGGATAGCGTGAGGGACACCTACTTTTTTGGCCTTGGCGCGGCGCTCCCGCTGGTTTCGCTGTCCGAAGTGGCGTTCCGGCCGGAAATCAAACTGGTGCCGAACGCCGTCGAGGGGCTGATCGGCATCGGCGTGACGGTCCTGTCGCTGGCGGTCTACGTCTATCCGAGGGCGCGGCGGAAATGGGGCCAGTAACCACCTTCGCGCGCCATGAGGGCGGCGTCGGCATCTGGGTCGGCGGCAAGCTGGTGGCGGTGATCCCGCGCGACAAGCTGCCCGCGCTGATTGTCGAGGCGGCTGGGGTGTTAAGGTATCCGTCCTGACTTGGACGCAAGACATGAGGTCGGGCCGCACACGCGATCCGGCCTTTTCCAATTTGGAGGCGGCGAGAATGGCGGCGGTCAATCCATCGGTCGGCATCAACGCCGACACAGGCGCGCGGATCGAGGGCTGGCCCCACGTCGCCCAAAGCATCCGCGATATCTTCCTCACGCGCTTTGGCGAGCGGCTGATGCGGGAATGGTATGGCTCTCTGGTCCTTGAGGCCTTGGGCCGGAACATCACGCGGCGAGAATTGGTCCCGGTCATCGCTTCGATCACTTCGGCGCTGGAACAGTGGGAGCCGCGTTTCGTGGTTCAGGAAGTCCAGATCGGCGGCGAGATCAGGGCAGGGCGGCTCACGCTGAACATCTTGGGGCGATATCGGCCCCGCGCCCTTCTCGGGGATATGACCGAGGAAGGCGACAAGCGGCTCAACCTCTCGCTGGGCGAGAACAGCATTACGGTGGCATAGCATGGCGACACAGATTGACCTTTCGCAGCTGCCCGCGCCCAATGTGCTTGAGACGGTCAGCTATGAGCAGATCGTCGCTGACATAAAGGCCGCCGTCATTGCCGTGATGCCGGAGATGGCCCCGGTTCTTTCGACGCCTTCGGAGCCTGCGGTCAAGATCATCGAGGTCTGCGCATACTTTGTCATGCTGACGCGGGCGCGGGTCAACGACGCGGCGCGGGCTGTGATGCTGGCCTATGCAACGGGCGGGAACCTTGAGCATCTGGCGGCGCTCTATGGGGTGCAGCGGCTGGTCACAGACCCCGGCGACCCCTCTGCGGTGCCGCCTGTCGCCCCGACGATGGAAACGGACGCAGCCCTGCGGGCGCGGGTCCAGCTTGCGCCGGAGGGATTCACTGTCGCGGGGCCGCGCGGGGCCTATCTGTTTCATGCCCTGTCTGCGGATGGCGACGTGCTGGATGCAGCCGTGGCCAGCCCCGCGCCGGGTGATGTGCTGGTAACGGTCCTGTCGCGCAGCGGCGACGGCACCGCGTCCCCCGCGCTTCTTGCTGCGGTGTCGGGCGCGCTCAATGCTGAAGACGTTCGCCCGCTCTGTGACAGCGTCTCGGTGCAATCCGCGACGATCATCAGCTACGCGGTCAATGCGCAGCTTGAGTTCTTCGATGGGCCCGATCCTTCGGTGATCGTCGCGGCGGCGCAGGCCGCCCTGAACGCCTACGTCGCCGATTGCCGCAAGATCGGCCGCCCGGTGCGGATATCGGGGATCCACGCGGCGGTGCATCGCCCTGGGGTGTCGCAGGTGACGCTGCTTTCACCTGTGGCCGATATCGTCCCCACGGCCACGCAATCCGCCTTCTGCACATCGCTGTCGGTCACGGCGGCGTAAGGGGCTTTCATGGCAACGATAGACGAGGACGGCCACCTGCCAGCGGGAGCGGGGCGGGCCGAAAAGGCATTGGCGCAGGGGGTTATCAGCGCCTTCGCCTTCGATATCCCAAACGCCCACCTCTGGAACCCGGCAACCTGTCCCGCCGCGCTGCTGCCGTGGCTGGCGTGGGCGCTGTCGGTGGACGAATGGGACGACACTTGGACCGAGGCGACCAAGCGCGCGGTGGTCGCGGCGTCGGTTGAGGTGCATCGGCGCAAGGGGACAGTCGGATCGATCAAGCGGGCGCTGGCAGTGGCAGGGCTTGGTGACGCCACGCTGATCGAGCGGGCGGGGCGGAAGTTCTATGACGGGTCGCTCACGCACAACGGGGCGACAGATCACTCCGAGCCTGACCATTGGGCCGAGTATCGCGTGGTGCTGACGCGCCCCCTGAGCATCGCGCAAGGCCAGATGGCCCGCCGCATCATCGAGGCATCGGCCCCCGTGCGGTGCCACCTCAAGACCTTGGATTTCACCGACGTGCCGAACCTCGAAAACGGGGCGATCCTGCACGACGGCTCATTCACCTACGGAGCAGTCTGACATGGCGAACCTTCCCGAAACTTCGGTCTGGCCGTCTGGGATTTACCAGATCGAAACGACTGACCCTGTGCTCGGCGGCGCTCCGAATGAGTCGACGGGCGGCGGCATGACGAACATCCCGCACGTCCAGCTTGCACGGCGGACGCTTTGGCTGCGGGACTATGCGCTGGCCTTGCAGGGGCAGGTTGACGCGCTGCTGGCGCAGTTGACTCAGCTGAACACCTCGCGCCCTGTTGTCGCCCCTGTGCTGGTCGCCACGACCGCCAACATAGCGCTGTCGGGCTTGCAGACCATCGACGGCGTGAGCGTCACGGCGGGCCGCCGCGTTTTGGTCAAAAACCAGACGGCGCCTGCGCAGAACGGGGTCTATGTCGCGGCCTCCGGGGCGTGGGCGCGGGCCACGGACTTCGACCAAGGTTCGGATATCGTTCCCGGCACCATCGTCGCCGTGACGGCTGGGACGACGCAGGCGGAAACGCTGTGGTCGCTGTCGTCGGGGGGCGAAGGCGATACGATCACAGTCGGAAGCACTGCGCTGGCATTCACCAACGCCACCGCTCTAATGGCTCCTCTGGCTTCGCCACAGTTCACAGGTGCACCAACCGCCCCAACCCCGGCGCAGTTCAACGACAGCACGCTCTTGGCGAATACCGCGTTTGTGCAGCGGGCGTTGGGGAATATGGCGGGCTACAAGTCTATTGTGGTCAACGCTACATTGCTGGCTTCGGATGCTGGCTGTCAGGTGCAAGTCAACGGCGCAGTGACCGTTACATTGCCTGCATTGGCTTCCGTTCCCGACGGCGCATCCTTCCATTTCAGAAACGATGGCCTTGCGGCTTGGACACTAGCTGCGCAGGCCGGACAGCTTATTCATTCCGGCATTGTTGCGCAAAACGCCTTTGCAATGCCTTTTGTATCTTCCACTTTCTCTGTGGTTAAGGTGCCGGGGGCTTGGCATCTGCGGAATAGCTTGGTCCACGATGGCGGAATGGCCGCTTCTCTTGCCTCAAACGGCTGGCAGCGACTGCCAAGCGGGCTGATCATGCAGTGGGGGACGGTGACGCAAGGCGCGGGACTCTCGGCGCAAGTCACATTCCCTATCGCGTTTCCGACAGGGTGCCAGTCCATTACAGCTATTCATGCAGGAAGTGCTGGGGCGATGGTCATAGAAAATTCGGGAGCGCGAACTGCGTCGGGAACGATTCTAAGGATTTTTAACGACGCCGGTATCCAGCAATCTAGCTGGGTGGCGAACTGGATCGCCGTAGGCTATTGAGGGGGGCTTCCATGCTTTATTCTGCGATGACTCGCGGCTTCTACGACGCCGCAATCCACGGTGACGCAATTCCGACAGATGCCGTGGCGCTGACCGCCGAGGCCCACGCTGCGCTGCTTGACGCACAGTCCCAAGGCGCGACGATCCAGCCCGACGCCAACGGCACCCCCATCGCGGTCTACCCCCCGGCCCCGACACCCGCCGCCCTGCTGACCGCCGCCAAGGCCACCGCCAGCGCACAGGCCGAGGCCGCAGTGTCCACCATCCGCCGCGCCTTCGTGACGGACCTGCCCGGTCAAGAGATGATCTACCTCGCCAAGGAAGCCGAGGCCCGCGCATGCTTGGCCGCCACTGCGCCGGACCTTGCAGACTACCCGTTCCTCTCCGCAGAGGTCGGCCTGACCGCCGCCACCCCCGCTGCACTCGCCGCGCTCTGGATCAGCATGGCGGGCCAGTGGCGGGCCGTGGCCGCCCAGATCGAAGCCGCGCGCATGACCGCAACCGCATCCATCGGGGCCGCTACCACGCCCGCAGAAGCAGAAGCCGCAGTGGCCGCCCTGCAGGCGGCGCTGGCGGGGGTTCTGGCCGCCTGACCTAGACACTCGAAACACCATCGCAGGGGCCGTCCGAAGGGGCGGCCCTTTTCATTTTTACCCAAGAGGAGCAACGGCAATGGCCGATCCCACCTTTGGACTTTCGATCACCCGGATCGACAACGAACCCCGCACCCCCGTCTGGTCCGATATGTCGGTCCTTGGGATCATCGGCACCGCGCCCGCCGCAGCCGCTGACACCAAGGCGCGGGCCACCATCGGCACGGGCAACGCGGCGCTGACCTTCACCTCCAAGCTGGTGGGAGTTCTCGGCAACGCCATCGACG
Organism: Rhodobacter maris; assembly: GCA_943369275.1. Taxonomy (GTDB): domain Bacteria; phylum Pseudomonadota; class Alphaproteobacteria; order Rhodobacterales; family Rhodobacteraceae; genus Paragemmobacter; species Paragemmobacter maris_A. Next base: position 58,446 of record CALRMS020000003.1, read on the forward strand.
TGCGCTTCGTCGCCCCGGCAGGCGCCAATGCTGCTCTGGCCGTTGTCGTCACGGGCAACGATATCGTGGTCAACCTGGCAACGGGGGCCACGGCTGGCGTCGTCACCACCACCGCCACCCAAGTCGCCACGGCCATCGCAGCCAGCGCCCCGGCCAACGCCCTTGTGGCAGTCGCCAATGCGGCGGGGAGCACAGGGGCAAGCGTCGTGGCTGGAATGGCCGCGCCTGTGTTCCTGACGGGCGGCGTGGATGAGCCTTTCCCGCTCAACACCCCGGTCATGTTCTTCTCGGATGACCCGACGGCGCTGACGGCCCTTGGCGGAACAGGGACGCTCGGCGATGCTATCGCGCTGGTCAACGCGCAGATGGGCGAATTCCAAGCCTCGGCGCGCGTGATTGTCGTGCGTGTGGCCGAAGGCGTGAACGCCACCGCCACCATCGCCAACATCGTGGGCGACGGCATCAGCACAGGCCTGTCGGCCTTCCTCGATGCGGGCGAACTCCTTGGCTACACGCCACGCCTGCTGGCCGCTCCGGGGTTCACCTCGCAGCGCACCGGGTCGGATGCCAACGCGGTATGCGCGGCCCTCCCGGCGATCTGTGCGAAGCTGCTGGCCCATGCCGTCGTGGACGGCCCCGCCACCACGATGCAGGCCGCGCTGGATTGGCGCGAAACCATCGCTTCCGAGCGGCTGATCCCCGTCGATCCGGCTGTGCGTGTGCTGGAAAGCGGCTTGACCGTCGTGCAGCCCCTGTCGCCCGCTATCCTCGGCATCGCGGTGCGGCGTGACCATGAAAAGGGTGGCCGTCCGTTCCATTCGTGGGCGAACCAGCCTGTCTACGGCATCCTCGGCCCGTCCCGCCCGATCCGCTTCTCGCTGACGGACGGCAACACCGAGGGCCAATCGCTGCTGGCCGCGAACGTCGGCATCCTGATCCGCTCGGAACGCGGCTCTGATGGCGCGCTGGCCGACGGCGGGTTTGTTTTCATCGGCACGGACAACGCCGGGAACGACGACCTCTGGCGGTTCTATAACGTCACTCGTGGCCGGGACTTCATCCACCTTGCGATGATCAAGACCGTGCGGACCTACCTCGGTCGATTCAACATCACGCAACAGACCGTTCAGGCGATCCTCAACACGATGGACACGATCCTGCGCGACCTGAAATCGGCGGGGGATATCCTCGGCTATCGCGTGTCGTTCCAGCCGGACCGCAACTCCCCGGAGAACCTGCGCGCCGGGAAGCTGGTCGTGACCTTCGAGGCCGAAGAAGCCCCGGTCCTGCGCCACATCGGCATCCAGAGCGCCCGCTATCGGCCCGCCGTCGAGGCGCTGATCGCTGACCTCGCCACCGTCTGATCCCCGGCAGGGGCAGCAATGCCCCGCCTCCATCCTTTTCATTCGGAGGAATGAACCATGCTCATCATGGAAGCCGTGAACCTGTTCTGCGGGGATCACGACCCCACGGCGTCGAAGCATCTGACGCTCTCGGAAATGATGCTGCCGAACCTGCAGGAAATGTTCGCGGACCATCACGCGGGCGGCAGCAAGGTGAAGATCGAAATCCCGGTCGGCATCGAAAAGCTGGAATCCAGCTTCAAGCTCGTCGGCCACGATCCGGCTGTCCTGGGGATGTTCGGCCTCGGCGCGACCGCCCTCAAGAAGTTCACCGCCTACAGCGTCCTGCGCGACCAGCGCAGCGGCGAGGCCAAGAAGCTGATGGCGGTTGTCCAAGGCCGCCTCGGCAAGGTCGAGGCCGAGGCCTACAAGCGCGGCGAGCTGCAGCACCATGATTACGCCATCGGCGGCATCGTGCATTACGAGCTGCACATGGACGGCCAGGAGAAGGTCTATTGGGACTTCTTCTCCGGCGACTGGCGGATCGATGGCGTTGAGCAAAACGCCGACGAACGCGCGATCCTTGGGTTTTGAGGGGTAGAAACATGACAGCCGTTAGAGTGAACACGTTCCCGCTGGCCTTCCCCTTCGATTTCGAGGGCAAGGTGATCAGCGAAGTCACGATGCGCCGCGCCAAGGGCCGCGACCTTGAGCGGATGGAGGCGGCAGGCAAGGACTTTGCAGCCGGGATGGTCACGCTTTCATGCCTGACCGATCTGCCCCTCGACGCGATCCGCGAAATGGACAGCGAAGACATCACGACCCTGTCGGAGCGCGTCCCCGATTTTTTGGCGAAGCCCCGCGCGCCCGCTGGCGGGGAGTGATCGCGGACGTCGCGCACGTCCTGAACACCCCCATCCCCGCGCTGATGGAAATGGACTGGTCAGAGGTCGCCCTCTGGCACGTCGAAGCCCTGCGCCTGTCAAAGGCGCGGGGATAGAACAAGGAGCAGGGCCGTGGCCAACAACCTCACTTCATCGCTGATCGTCCGTCTGATCGACCAAGTGACGGCCCCGGCCCGCTCCATCAGCCGGAGCATCCTCGGAATTCAGGATGCAATGCGCCCGAACGCTGGCGCTGCTGGTTTCTCTGACCGCCTTACCGCGGCCATTGAGCAGAACAATGCAGCCCTCGATGCGGCGCGCGGGCGCATGTTCGACGCGGTGGCGGCGGGGTTCGCGCTTAAGGCCGCGTTCACCGCCCCCGTTGCGTCCGCAATCGAGATAGAGGCCGCCCTTTCCGCCATCGGTTCCAAGACAGGCCTGAGCGCCGAGCAGTTGGGCGCAATGGGCGTTGCTGCGCGTCAAGCCGGAGCGGACGCCAACCAGACCACAACCGATATGCTCGCCGCCGTTGATTACCTTACTGGCATGGGCATGTCGGCAGAGGACGCAATGAAGGCGGTCGGCACCATCGGCATGGCCGCCACTGCCACAAAGGGTCAGATCGGTGAACTCTCGCAAGCCGGTTACGCCGCCATCGCCAACCTGAAGGTTCCCGCCGATCAAGTTGGAACTGCGCTAGACGCCATGGCGATGGCCGGGAAGCGCGGCGGGTTCGAACTCAAGGACATGGCGCAATACATGCCCCAGGTTGGCGCGGCTTATCAGGCCCTTGGTCAATCCGGCACCGGTTCGGTGGCCGATCTTGCCGCCGCAATGCAGGTCATGCGCGCTGATACGGGCGATGCGTCCAGCGCCGCGACGAACCTGCAAAACGTCCTGCAGAAGATCTATGCGCCCGCAACGGTCAAGAAGTTTGGCGAAAAAGGCGTTGATATCTTTGTTGAAATGGAAGCGGCAGCAAAGCGCGGCCTTACGCCCATCGAGGCAATAGCTGAGATCGCGAACAAGGCGCTGGACGGTGATCTGTCCAAGATCGGCTTCTTGTTCGAGGACGCGCAGGCGCAGGCCGGGGTCCGGTCGATGATCCAGCGCATGGAGGAATTCCGCGCCATCCGGGCGGAAGCGATGGCGGGGGCGGGCACGAATGAGGCCGACTTCAACCGGGCAATGCAGACGACTGAGCAGCGCGTCAAGCGCGCGAGGATCGCAATGCAGAATATGGGGACCGCCATCGGCTCCGCGCTTTTGCCCGTAATCCTTGAGTTGGAGCGAATCCTGACGCCCGTGCTGACCGCTTTCACAAATTGGGCGGGGGAGCATCCGCAGATCGTGGGTGCGGTTGTTGCGGTTACGGCGTCTTTGATCGGTCTGCGGGTCGCTCTTTCCGCGCTGTCCTTCGTAGGCCTCATGGGCCGGGGTGGGGCGCTTTCGCTTCTGGCAGGCGGCATGAACACGGTTGGCGCGGCGGCTTCACGCCTTGGGGGCGCTGCGCGTTCGGCCATCGCCTTGCAGACTGCTCTTGGCGCTATGGCGGGCGGGCAGACTCTCGGCATCCTGTCGAAGCTTGGCATCGGGCTTAAGGCCGCCGTCATGGCTGTCCCCGGCATGGGGGCGCTTGGCTCGGCCCTATCAGCAATAGGCGCGGCCATCGCCACGATCAGCGCCCCGGTGTGGGGCTTGTTCGCCGCAATAGCCGTGGCCGTCGCAGCCGCTGGCGTGGCGATCTACAAGTATTGGGACCGGATCACCGCAACTCTTTCCGGCGTCGGGCAGGCCATCGGTGAAATCCTTGCGCCTGCTTTCGAGGCGATCCGGCCTGTGCTGGATTGGTTCGCGCCCTTGGGTGACGCCATCGCGGCGGGCTGGGAGAGGGCCGGGGAGGTGATCGGGCGGGTAGGCGAGTGGCTCGGATCGATCTTCGCCAAGGAGGTCCTGTCCGAAGACCAGAAGGCGCAGGCCAAGCAATCCGGCTACGACTTCGTGATGAACCTTTGGAACGGCATGAAGCAGGTGATGGCCGATCTGCTGGCGTGGGTCGGCAACAAGGCGTCCGAAATCCTTGCGCCATTCAAAGCGATGGGTGAGACGATCAAGTCCTATCTCCCCGGTGGCACCGTCACGGCGGCTGACAACCCGGCTGGCGAGTTCTCCGGGCTGGCAGGCGCCAACGCCAAGGGCGGGCCTATGTCCCCCGGCAGGACGTATCTGGTGGGAGAGCAGGGGCCGGAACTCGTTACCCCCACACGATCAGGCTACGTCCACCCCAACGGGTCGGGCGGTGGCGGCGCGTCCATCGGAGGCGTCACTGTCAACACCTCGATGCACTTCAACGGTGTGTCGGCTGCGGACGCCGAAGAACTGTTCCAACGGTTCAGCCGCCGCCTCTCGCAAGACCTCGGAAACGTCCTGCGCGGCACCATGTCCGACCTCCCCGCATCCTGATAGGCGCGGGCCGCATCGCGCGGCCCCGCCCATCCATCTTCAAGGACACCACCGCCATGCTGATGATGATCGGCCCGCTGCGCTTCCAGATCGCGCCGTTCAACGCGACGGAGGTATCGCACAGCCACACGTCCGACTTCGCCGAAAAGCCAGTGGTCGGCACCCGCCCTCCGCTGGAATTCGTGGGCGAGGGTGGGGAGACATGGAACGTCCGCGCCAACCTGTTCCCGGAGCGGTTCGGGGGCGAGGCAAACCTATCCTCCCTGCAAGCCCTGCGCGCCTCCGGCAAGCCCCAATACATGATGCGCGGCGATGGCCGGCTCATGGGGTGGGTCGTGATATCCGATGTGCGAGAACGATCCTCGTATCTGGACAGGCAGGGCAGGGGGCGCGTGGTCGAGGTGGATATCACCCTGCGCCGCGCCTCCAAACCGAACGCGACCCGCTATTTCTCCGCGATCCAGTCCCTCGCGGCTGGCCTGTTCTGAGGGTGCCATGCAGATCATCGCCACCGAAGAAATCACCGTCTCAGGGGACGGCATTACGCTGTCGCGTCTGATCTGGCGGCGCTTCCGGCGCGCGGTGCCGGGGCTTGCCGAGGCCACGCTTGACGCCAACCCCGGCCTGTCCAGCCTCGGCCCGATCCTGCCTATCGGGACTGTCGTGCGCCTGCCCATCCCCCAAGAAGAAAATGACACGCCGCAGCTTGATGCGATCCGGCTGTTCTGAGGTCCGCCATGCAAGCGAAGTGCGATATCCTCATTGCCGGGGCCAGCATCATATCCGCCCTCGGCAGTCGGCTTATCTCGGTCAGCGTTACGCTCCCGGCAGACGGGCAGGCCAGCAGCGCGACATTGACCATCGACGATACCGATGGCGCGGTGATCCTTCCGAAACTCGGCCGTCCCATTGCCGTCCTCTTGGGCTGGCAACCTGGGGGCATCCGGCCCGTGTTCGCCGGGACGGTTGATGAAGTGCGGTCCTCGGGAGGGCGGTCTGGCAGGATCCTCAACATCAGCGCCAAAGGTTTCGACGCCACAGGCGCGGCGAAGGGCCAGCAGCGCAGGCATTGGGACGACAAGACGGTCAAGACCATCCTGCAGGACGCGGCCAAGGACGCGGGGATCGAGGCGGTTTCGGTTGACCCTGCTCTGGCCGACAAGGTGATCGATTACTTCGCCATGATTGACGAAAGCTTCCTCAACATGGGGCGGCGACTGGCTAAGGAGGTCGGCGGTCATTTCAGGGTGGAGGGTGAGCGGGCCGTCATGTCCAAGCGCGGGGCGACCTATGCGCCCGTCGTCATGGCGTCGTGGGGCGGCAATCTCCACACGTGGGATATCCGCCCCACCTCATCCCGCGACCTCTACGGCAAGGTCAAAGCCCCTTGGTATGACAAAAAGGCGGCGAAGTGGGAGGCGGTCGAGGTTGAGACGGGCCTTGAATCCACCGCTGTCCTGACCCTGCGCGAAACCAGCGCCACAAAAGACGAGGCGCAGCGGCGCGCAGAGGCCCGCGCCGAGACGGTCAAGCAATCGGCGGGCGAGGGGAGCGTCACCATCGAGGGCGACACCGGGGCCGTGCCTGACGGCCTGTGCCTCGTGACCGGGACGCGCCCCGGCATCGACGGCACCTATCGCATCGCCTCGGTATCGCACAGCTACAGCCGATCCGGCTTCACCACAGACATTCAGCTTTCGCAGCCTCAAGGCGGCGCGGGCAAAGACAGCCGATAGGAGGCCTCCCCAATTGGACCAGAACGACCCTAACCTCCTGCGTGAGGTCTTTTCCCCATTGGCCGCTGCGCTGGCCTTCTTCGGCGGCCTTGGCGGCCTCGTCCGCGCCCTCGTGCTGCGGGTGAGTTGGCGCGAGACGATCCGCGTGATCGTCGTCGGCATGATCACGGCCTTCGGGCTTGGCACCCTGTCGCCCTACGTCCTGCGCTTCCTGATCGGCGATCTGCCGGAGGGCTTGGGTTCGACCCTCGGGGTTCTCTGCGCCTCGGCCTTCTTGGTCGGCCTGATCAGCGTGGCGCTTGTCGAGCGTTTCATCACGCGCACCGAAGCGGAGGATCAGCCCAATGGACCATCGGTTTAAGCGGCGCTGGCCGTCAGTCCGCAGGGCAAAGCAACGCCCCTGCGAAGACTTCTGGCACACGATCAGGTGGGGCGGCGTCATTGCCGCCCTTCTCTTTCTGTTCCTCCCGAAAATCATGTGAGGCCACCCATGCAGGTAAAACCCCTTCTGGATTTCATCGCCGCCCACGAAAGCGAAAGCACGGCACGGCGGCTCAAGATCAGCGCCTATGACGTGGTGTGGGGCGGCATCAAGCCCCAGCACCGCCCGCCGAAGCCCCTGCGCACCATGACGGTTGCGGAGGTTCTGGCGTGGCAGGACAGCATCGATCCGATCTACCAATCCGAAGCGTCGGGGCGGTATCAGATCATGGAGGACACGCTGCGTGTGGCCCATGTCGCGGCTGGTGTGAAGCTGACGGACCTCTACGACGCCGCCACGCAGGACCGCCTCGCCGTGCATCTGATGCGCGGTCGTGGGCTGGATCTGTATCTCAGCGGCAAGATCACCGCCGAAGCCTTTGCCAACAACCTCGCGCGCGAATGGGCGTCCCTGCCTGTTGTGTCGGGCAGAAAGAAAGGGCGCTCGTTCTATGACGGTGACGGGCTGAACAAGGCGCTCGTGGACGTGGGGCCGTTCCTTGCAGCGGTGCGGGCGGTCAAGACGGAGCGCCATGACGCGCCTGCACAGAGCACCGTCCCTGCGGCCAATGAAACAAGGGCCGAACCGCCGAAAGTGGACGCACAGAGCACCACCCCGCGGCCGGGAATTTTCGCCACCATCATCGAAGCAATCAAGCAAATGTTCAGGGAGAATTGACCCATGTGGAAACTGCGCCTGACCGCCTATCTGGCGGGCTTTCTCGGCATTGCTGCCACCCTTGCCGCCGCTTTCGGCTGGGGAACCTATGACCATGCGACCGGGCTGTTCGACCCGCCGCCGATCGATGTGAAGGCGCTGGCAGGCTTTGCGGTCGCTGGCACCGGCAACATCGTCGCGGCGCTGGCCGTGGTGCGTGGCTGGGGGCGGAAGTGATCCGGCTCAAGCTGTGGCTGGCCGGGGCGCTGGCAGGGCTGTTGGCGCTTTTCGGGGTCTGGACTGCCGGGCGGCGCGATGGCGTTCAGAAAGCCCGCGTTCAGGCTGGCAAAACCTACATCGAAACAAGGAAGCGGATGGATGCGACACCTTCTGAAACTGACGCCTCTGCTGTTCGTGGCTGGCTGCGTGACCGCGCCAAATCAGGCCGCGATCTGTGATGGCTCGGCGGCTGCGCGCACGGCCCATGCGTCGGCACTGGCGGCGGATGGCGGTGATGCGTCCGTGGTCACGGGCGCGCGGCTGATCCGGCTGCTGGACGCAGGCTGCGGCGGCTGACGCGCCACAACGGAAAAATTAAATCGCGGTTTAACGCCGTGATTTTTGCCCCCTCGGCTCGCGCCGGGGGGGCTTTTTTGCGTTCTGGGGTCGTGATATCCAGCCTGCAAGGAACAGGGCCGCGCCGAGACCTGACACAGCACGAGGTGCGTGGGAAGCAGCGGCAGGACTGGCAGACTAAACCGGAACCCGAAGGCGGATCGTAAGCCGTGGCGGTAATCCGGGCCGAAGCAAGCCCGGCAATCAAGAGCCAGCCTCGTCTGCTTTCGGCGGTGCCAGCTTATCCACCCACTCCCATCCAGCCCACTTATCGCCCGTCGCCCTGAGGTGGGCATAGCGTTGCAGGCTGGACCAGCTGCGGTGGCCGGAGACACTGGCGGCTTGCGGGATCGTCCTGCCCATCTCGAACAGGCGGGACACGCCTTCATGGCGCAGATCGTGGAAGTGTAGATCCTCGATGCCGAGCACCTTGCAGGCGCGGGTAAATGCGGCGCTGACGGCGTCGGTCGAGTAGGGGAATATCCTTGGGTCTGTCTTGGGCATGGCGCGGGCGATGCGCTCGGCCTCAGGGGGTAGATCGACCCACACGTCGTTGCCCGCCTTTTCGCCGGGGTGCTTCATGTCGCGGACGAGTACGCGGCCCGGTTCCAGATCGGCCCATGTGATGCGCAGGCATTCGTCCAGTCGGCGGGTTGAGAACATCGCGAACCCGGCGACCATGTGCATGGGCAGAGCGTTGCGGCGGCGTGACCGCGTGACAAAGGCATCCATCAGGCGGTTCATTTCATCGACGGTCGGGCGTCGGTCGCGCTTGCCGGATTTCGACACCGCACCGAGGCGCTTGAGGGCGTCCATAGCCTTCGCCATTTCGGCAGGCTCAAGGCGCATGCCCCACGCTGTATTGGCAACCCGGAACACGGCTGACAGGTGGGACAGGTAGTTCATCACCGTCTGCGGCTTGCGCTCGGCCCCAAGGCGGCTGGCATAGGCGACGATCTCGCGGCTGGTAATCTGTTCGCAGTCCATCCCTGCGATGCTGTCGCGCCGGATAGCGTCGAGAACCTGGGCCTTGGTGCGGCCGATCTCTTTGCGGCTGGCCTTCAGGTATTTGTCGATGGCGTCGTCAAGCGTCCCCGATGGGTGGAGTGCCGCGTCCAGCGCGCCGGGGAGGGCCAGTTCAGCCTCTTTCCGCTTGGCCCATGAGCGCGCGTCCTTTTCCTTGTCGAAGGTCTGCGCTGTGGTGTAGATCACCCGCCCATTGCGCTTGATCTTGATCTGCGCGGTGTAGGCTGTTGAGCCATCTTTTCGGACGCGTGGGTTGATGGTCGCCATCGGTGCTACAGACCTCGGAATCGGGCCTACATTGTAGGCCTCAACCCGAAAGAACGCGCAAGAACGGATTCAGACTGATTAGAACGGAACGGAAACGACAAAGTGCAACCAACTGATAAGGCAGAAAAAGATAATAATTCCAATGCCTTCCGTCTGTCGGTTGCACCGATGATGGACTGGACGGATCGGCATTGCCGTTACTTCCACCGCCTGATGACGCGGCGGGCGATGCTGTATACCGAGATGGTGACCGCGCCCGCCGTCGTGCATGGCGATCGGGAGCGGCTTTTGGGGTATCACCGGGCGGAACATCCGGTTGCGCTGCAACTGGGCGGGTCGGACCCCGGGGAGTTGCGCGCGGCGGTGCGGCTTGCCGCGCCCTTTGGCTATGACGAGATCAACCTGAATGTTGGCTGCCCGTCGGACCGGGTGCAATCGGGCTGTTTCGGGGCGGTGCTGATGGAGCGCCCGCAGCTTGTGGCCGATTGCGTGGCGGCGATGCAGGAGGCCAGCCCGGTGCCGGTGACGGTGAAATGCCGGATCGGGGTGGATGACCAGAAGCCGGAAGAGGTGCTGCCGGATTTTCTGGAACGCGTGTCAGCGGCAGGGGTGCGGCATTTCGTGATCCATGCAAGGAAGGCATGGTTGAAGGGGCTTTCTCCCAAGGAAAACCGTGAGATACCGCCGCTTGATTATGCTTTGGTTGAACAGATGAAGGAGCAGTTTCCGCATCTGACGATCAGCATCAATGGCGGTGTCACCACGCTGGATCAGGCGGGTGCCTTGCTTGCGGCGGGGCTGGACGGGGTGATGATCGGGCGCGCCGCTTATCACGACCCCGGCGCGGTGCTGATCGGGGCGGATGCGCTGTGGGGCGAAGGGACGGGGCTTGATGCGGTGGGCGTGGTAGAGGCGATGCGGCCCTACATCGCGGATCATCTGGCGCAGGGCGGGCGGTTGCATCAGATCACGCGGCATATGCTGGGCCTGTTCCACGCCCGCCCCGGCGCGCGGGGCTGGCGGCGGGCGTTGTCGGAAGGCGCCTCGCGCCCCGGTGCGGGGCTGGAGGTGCTGGAGGCGGCGCTGGCCGAAGTGACGGGGCAGCCCGCCGGTCAGGCGGCCTTGGGCTGAGGCCGGGCAAGGGCGAGGCGCGACAGCAACAGCGCCAGCACTCCGCAGAGCGCGATTGCGGCCAGCATCGGTGTGGCGGTGCCATCAAAGAACGGGCCTGTGGCGGCGATCATCAGGCCACCGGCGAGCATCTGCAAGGTGCCGCCGAGTGACGAGGCCAGACCCGCGCTGTCGCCGTGATCTTCCAGTGCCATGACCATCGTGGTCGGGATGATCAGGCCGAGGAAGGCATTGGCCAGAAACAGCCCCGCGACGCAGACGATCAGGCTGGCGACGCCCATTAAAGCAAGGCCGAGGAGCGCGGCCGTGGTGATGGCAAAACCGAGGGTTGCCCAGCCCATCACCCTGCGCGCGCCAAGCCGCAGGCCGAGTGGGCCAGCCGCCTGAGACGCGGCGAAGAAGCCGATGGCGTTGATGGCGAAGGCTATGGAAAAGCCGGTGGGGGTAAGCCCGAAACTTTCGGTATATACAAAGCTGGCGGATGCGATGAAGACGAAGAAGCTGGCCATGCCGAAGCCGCCAAGGAAGGTGAGGCCCATGAAGACCCGGTCGGTCAGCAAGCGGCGCGCGCCGCGCAATGTGGATGCCATGTCAAAGGGTTGGCGGTCCTCGGGGCGGAGTGTTTCCTGCTGGGCGAAGATCAGAATGACAAGGCTGGCCAGCCCCGCCAGTACCAATGTGGCAAAGATCCCGCGCCATCCGGTAACGGCCATGAGGCCGGAGCCCACCAGCGGGGCAAGCATGGGCGAGACCGAGATCACCAGCATGACCGCCGCCATCAGGCGCGTGGCGGCATGGCCGGTATACATGTCGCGGATGATGGCGCGGGGCACCACCATCATCGCCGCCCCGCCCAGCCCCTGCACAAAACGCCCGGCGATCAACCATTCCACATTGGGGGCAAAGGTACAAATCACGGATCCCACGAGGAAAATCCCGATGCCGGCATAAAGCGGCGGCTTGCGCCCGGCCTGATCGGCCCAAGGGCCGTAGATCAGCTGCGCCAGGCCAAAGGCGATGAAATAGGCAGTGATCGTGGTCTGCATCGCGGGTACGGTGGTTCCCAGCGCCGCGCCGATATCGGGCAGGGCGGGAAGATACATGTCGATGGCGAAGGGGCCGATGCAGGAGAGAAGCCCAAGGATGAGAGCGGGACGCAGGATGCGATCAGACATGAAAAGGCCTGTGGCTGAAATGAAGAGAGCGGGATACGCCTTTTCGCAGGGCGGGTCCAGAGTGAGCGGATTCTTTGGGTGATCTGGCCGTGAATTGTTTTGAAATCATGGGCTTGGATTTGAAACTTGAGGTCTTGCTGTGACGGATCGGGGATGGCGAAGGGTGCGGTCGGTGGCGATCGCGCAATGGGCGGCGGCGGCAGAGCCGGTCGCGCGGCGGATCGTGACAGAGAGCCGCGAACCCTGGCGCTGCGGGGGGACGTGGTTCGTGGGGCTGGATGCCCTGCCCAGTGGGGCAGATGGCGCCGTCGCAGATGTAGAATTGCCGTGGAATGACATAGGTTTGCCGCGCGTTCCTCTGCATCCGGCGCAGGTTTCGGTCACGCGGGCGGGGTATCCGAGGCGCGATGAGGGCGAGAGTGAAAAAGCGTTTGAGTTCAGAAATTTGCGCGATGCAGCGCATCTGGATGGGCTGCTGCCGGTGGGGGCACAGAAGCGGCGGATGGTGCAGGAACCGCATGCCTGGATTCTGGGGCTGCCGCTGAACCGGGCGGATGCGGGGGCATCGCCTCTGGTGGTGTGGGAAGGCAGCCATATCGTCATGGGGGCGGCGCTTCGCGCGGCCTTTGCGGGGCGCACGGGAGATCTGGAAAATTTCGATATCACAGAGGCTTATCAGGCGGCGCGCAAGCGGGCCTTTGACAGCTGCCCACGGGTGGAGCTTCCGGGTCAACCCGGCGAGGCGGTCATTCTGCACCGGCACATGATCCATGGCGTTGCCCCCTGGGCGGCGGGTGCGAGTGCTGCGGCGCCGGGACGGATGGTGGCCTATTTCCGGCCGTTGTTGCCATCCGTGGCCGACTGGTTGCGGGATGACGGCTAAGCCGTTGCGAACGTAGGTTTAACCTTCGGACTCTGTGTCAATTGCCAGTGCCGCGCGCGGTGCAGATGGCGGTGCAGACGGGTGTATGCACGCAGCGAACGGTCAGGAAGCATTAAGGTTAACGCGCCGAGGCCTGAGTCGCGGGGAATGGATCGGAGCGCAGCCCCGGGGGGGCCGCGCATTCCTTTTGTCTCGCCTGCGCGCCTTCGCGCTTGGCTCGGTGTTCAGGGGGCCTGCCGCCCCCTCTGTCGGCGCAGGCGCGCCGCCATTCACCCCCGCTTGGGTATTTGGGCCAAGATGAAGCGGAAGGTCAGGGTAAGGAAAGCTGCGATGGTCAGGCACGGGCGCTGCGCTTGCCCATTCATCTTGGCAAAAATACCCATCTTGCGACGGTCACCTCATGCGGTGATCCGCGAAGGTCAGAACCCCGGGTCAGAGCCGACGGGCGGCCCCCATGCCGCCGGAAAAACCTTGCGCTCAGTCCTGCACAGTCAGTCCTGCAAACGGCCCATGCGGCCGCCGCGGCGTTTGGCGAGGCGGGGCGCGCGGGTGGGAAGGTCGGCCATGATGGCGCGGCGGTCTTCATGTGTCAGGCGCGACCAAGAGGAGATTTCGTCAATGGTGCGAAAGCAGCCAACGCAGATGCGTTCCGCGGGGTGGATCGTGCAGAGCTTGACGCAGGGCGACTGCACCTCATCCCGCTGCCAGACATCATCCTTCACGTCTGCACCCCGTTTCCCATATGCCCCATGCGATCAAGGGCGCCTTGCAGGATATAGCCTGCGGCGACGGCATCGATCACCTCTTTCCGACGCTTTCGCGACGTATCCGCCTCGAGCAGTGCCCTTTCTGCCGCAACGGTGGAGAGGCGTTCATCCCAGAAGGTGATGGGAAGGTCGGTCATCCGGGCCAGATTGCGGGCAAAGGCCTGTGTGGCCTGCACGCGGGGGCCGGTGGAGCCGTCCATGTTCAGGGGCAGGCCAAGCACGATGCCATGCGCGCCCCGGGTGGTGAGAAGGGCCAGAAGGCGGGTCGCGTCTTCGGTGAATTTCACCCGGCGCAAGGTTTCCACCGGGGTCGCCACCATGCGGCGCAGGTCGGAGATGGCAATGCCGATGGTCTTGTCGCCGAAATCCAGCCCCGCGATGGCGCGGTTGGGGGGGAGGGTGGCGGCGAAAGCCTCGAAGCTGTCGCAGATCACGGGGTTAGGCCTGCGTTCAGCGCTGCTTCGCGCAGGAAACTGCGCTGTGAGGGGGAGCCGTCGAAGACTTCCAGCGCCTCGGCATAGATTTCCGCCGCCTCGTCCATGCGGTTCAGAACGGCGAGGGAAGAGATCAGGCGGGCCCATTCCTCGACCGTGCCGCCCTCGGTGGCGAGGCGTTCGCCAAGCTGGGCGACCATGCCTTCGACCATGGCCTGACGATCTTCTTCAGACATTTCGCCTGCGGCGGTCAGGGCATCGGCATCGGGGCCGGGCAGGGCGGTGGGCGCGGTGTATTCCACCCCGGCGCGGGCAGCGACATCGGCGATCTGGGCGCGGATCGGGGCGATCCAGGGCGCGTCTGGGGGGCTGTCGCGCAGGAGTGGTTCCCACAGGCCGAAGGTGCGGTCAAAGCGGCCCACCTGCGCGGCCATCAGGCCGTAGTAGTAGCGGGCGGTGCCGTTGCTGGCATCAAGGGTGAGGGCCCGGGCAAGTTCATCCTCGGCCTCGGCGGAGACAAGGCCGCCTGCGGCCATGATCATCAATTCTGCCAGGGCGGCGTGATCTTCGGCGGTGGCGCTGTCGCCCTTGAGGCGGATCAGCTGTTCCTGGGCGATGCGGGCTTCGGGCAGGTTGCCAAGGCGGGCCTCGTTTGTGGCGAGGAGTTCCAGGCCGCGCTGGTCATCGGGGCGGTCGGCCACGGCGGCGCGGAGCTGGTCCATCAGCTGGGCGAAATCGGCATCGGGTTCGGCGGGGGCGGGGCGGGCGGCGGCGGCCTGCGCCTCCATCTCGGCCTGCGGGGCGCGGTTGGCGCGCAACTCATCCGACATGGCAAGGCGGGTGGCGAGGGGAAGGTCGGGATAGCCCGGCGCGCCGAGGCGGGCATAGACCCAGTAGCTGCTGCCGATCAGGGCAAGGATCAGGACGCCCGCCACGAGGATGCCGCGCGTGCTGGCGGTGGTGTCGCCGGTCTGACGTGCGCGGTCGGCCTCGAGCAGGCGGCGCGATACTTCGGTGCGCTGGCGGTCGGCCTCATCTGCGGGGAGGGTGCCACGGGCGAGGTCGCGGTCGATTTCGGCCAGCTGGTCGCGATAGACCTTGAGGTCGTATTCGGCGGCGGAGGCGATTTCCGCCCGGGCGCGGATCAGGGCGAGGAGGAACAGCGCCAGAATGGCAAGGCCCATGCCGCCTGCGGCGATCCAGAAGGCGATCATCTCCATGTCTTCCTGCCCGTTCATGGTTTCCCGTTGGGCGCGATGTAATGCTTTGGCGGGGCTGGCGGAAGGCGGAAACGCGAAAGTGACGGCTGCGACGCTGTCGCAGGGTGGATCTGTCGCAAATTTCCCGATTGTGCCGCTTGTGGGTGGGGGATTATCTGCGGGACAGAAGAGAAGGGCGGCACAGCGCTGTGCCGCGCGTCACGGGGGTTTGGCCATGAAACGCTATTCGGTCTTTGCGATTGCCCGCGAGGCGCTGCGTCACCACACGGGGTGGGAGCGAGCCTGGAAAAGCCCGGCGCCCAAGGCCGCCTATGATGCGATCATCGTGGGGGCCGGGGGCCATGGATTGGCGACGGCCTATTACCTGGGCAAGAATTACGGCATCACCAATGTGGCGATCCTTGAGAAAGGCTGGCTTGGCGGTGGCAATACGGGCCGGAACACGACGATCATCCGGTCGAATTACCTGCAGGACAGCAGTGCAGCGATCTATGAGAAGTCGCGGTCGTTGTATGAGACGCTGAGCCAGGATCTGAACTACAACGTGATGTTTTCCCCGCGCGGCGTGATGATGCTGGCGCAGACGCATCATGAGGTGCGGGGCTATCTGCGCACGGCGCATGCCAATGCGTTGCAGGGCGTGCAGACGGAGTTCATCACGCCGCAGCGGGTGAAAGAGTTGTGCCCGATCCTGAACATTGACGGGCCGCGCTATCCGGTGCTGGGCGCGCTGTGGCAGGCGCGGGGCGGCACGGGGCGGCATGATGCGGTGGCCTGGGGTTATGCGCGGGCGTGCTCCGACATGGGGATGGACATCATCCAGCAATGTGAGGTCACGGGGGTCCGGTCCGAGGGCGGCAAGGTTGTGGGCGTGGAGACGACCAAGGGCTATATCGGGACCAAAAAGCTGGGCATCGTGGTGGCGGGCCATTCGGGGCAGGTGGCCGAGATGGCCGGGTTCCGGCTGCCGGTGGAAGCAGTGGCGCTGCAGGCGTTGGTGAGCGAGCCGATCAAGCCCTGCATGGACATCGTGGTGATGGCCAACACGGTGCATGGGTACATGAGCCAGTCCGACAAGGGCGAGATGGTGATCGGCGGCGGGACGGATGGGTTCAACAACTATACCCAGCGTGGGTCATTCCACCACATCGAGGAAACGCTGCGCGCGCTGATCGAGACGTTCCCGATTATTTCCCGGCTGAAGATGCTGCGGCAGTGGGGCGGGATCGTGGATATGACGGGGGATCGATCGCCGATCATCTCGAAGACGCCCTTGGGGAATTGCTTCATCAACTGTGGCTGGGGGACCGGGGGCTTCAAGGCGATTCCGGGTTCCGGCTGGGCGATGGCGGAGTTGATGGCCAAGGGCGAACCCGGGGCGCTGGCGGCCGAGTTCGACATGTGGCGGTTCAAGGAAGGGCGGTTCATCGACGAATCCGTGGCCGCCGGGGTGGCGCATTGATGGGCTGCGCGGGGATGATGGGGAACTGGAGCGGGGGCTTTGGCGTTGGGTCGGTGAACACAGCTTTACCGGAGAGCGATCCATGTCTGATTCCCGCCAAACAACCCCGCCGCAGAAATCCAACAATGGGCTTATCTTCATCGTCGGCGGCCTTGTCGTCGCTGTGGGGGTGGTCGCCTATATCCTTACCGGCGGTTTCGCGTCGGATGGAGATGACGGAGCGCCCGCTGTCACCATCGAGAACAACACGACTGCGCCTGCGCCCGCCGAGCCGGCCGCACCTGCGCCGGAGCCTGCGGCACCTGCCGAGCCTGCACCTGCCGAACCCGTCGCGCCTGCGCCTGCCCCGGCAGCGCCCGCAACGCCTTGATCTAACACATTCCTTTCTGATCACCGCCAGCGGCGGGCACAGTGCTGTGCCCGCCGTTTGCATGTCTGGAGATTGCCCGTGCTGACCCTGACCTGCCCCTATTGCGGCGTTGCCGCCGAGGAGACCGAGCTTTCGCCGGGATATGAGGCGCATCTGAAGCGGTTCGGTCCCGGTTCCTCGGATGAGGAATTCGAGGCCTATATGTTTGCCCGCAAGAACCCCAAGGGGGTGCATTTCGAGCGGTGGCGGCATGCCTATGGCTGCGGCAAGTGGTTTCTGGCCGCGCGATGCACGGCGACGCTGGAGGTGTTTGGCACCTATCCCGCACAGGTGGGTGAGCCGCCTGCTGACATCATCGAGAAGATCAAGGCCCGCAGGCCGGAGTGGAAGGGTTACAAATGAGCACCCGTCTTGCAAAAGGGGGCCGGTTGATCGACCGGTCTGCGGCGCTTGAGTTCAGCTTCAACGGCAAGCGGATGAAGGGGTTTCGCGGCGACACGCTGTCGGCGGCGCTGCTGGCCAATGACCAGATGCTGGTGGGACGGTCGTTCAAGTATCACCGCCCGAGGGGCATCGTGGCGGCGGGGGCGGAGGAGCCCAATGCGCTGGTCAATCTGGGCTCTGGCGCGCGGCTGGAGCCGAACCAGCGGACAACGGTGACGGAATTGTTCGACGGGCTGGAGGCCACGAGCCAGAACCATTGGCCGAGCCTGGAATATGATGTGGGCGTGTTGAACAACCACGCTGCGCGGTTCCTTCCTGCCGGGTTCTATTACAAGACCTTCATCCATCCGCGCCCGTTCTGGAAACATGTGTTCGAGCCGATCATCCGGCAGTCGGCGGGCCTTGGCAAAGCGCCGAAGGACCGGGATGCCGATCGCTATGAGCAGGCCTATGCGTTTTGCGACCTGCTGGTTGTGGGTGGCGGGATTGCCGGGTTGCAAGCGGCGCTGGTGGCGGGGCGTGCGGGTGCGCGGGTTCTGCTTCTGGAACAGAATGCCCATTGGGGCGGGCGCGCGCCGGTGGATGGCGATGTGATCGACGGTCAGCCTGCGGGCGCGTGGGTCGATGCGGCGGTGGCGGCGCTGGAGGGGATGGAGAACGTCACCCTGCGGACGCGCTGCATGGCTGCAGGGGTCTATGACCACGGCTATGTGCTGGCCGATGAGAAGGTGGCGGATCACACGCCCGGCGACGGGCGGCCCAAGCATCGGCTGTGGCGCATCCGGGCGGGGAAGATCCTGACGGCGACGGGGGCGATTGAGCGGCCTTTGAGCTTTGCCGGGAATGACATTCCGGGCGTGATGCTGGCGGCGGCGGTGCGCGATTATGTGGTGAACTGGGCAGTGTCGCCGGGGGATCGCACGGTCGTGGTGACGAACAATGATGACGGCTATCGCACGGCGATTGCGCTGCGCGAGGCGGGGTTGGCGGTGCCTGCGATTGTGGACGCGCGGTCTGCGCCAGCGGGGGCGCTGATCGACAAGGCGCGGGCTTTGGGCCTGCGGATCGAAGCCGGGCGCGGGATTGCCAAGGTGAAGGGGGGCAAGCGGGTGACGTCTGTCGCCATTTGCCTGCAGGCGGGCGAAGGCGCGGTGATCGAGGAGATCGCCTGTGATGCGGTCGCCATGTCGGGCGGCTGGTCGCCTGTGGTGCATCTGTGGAGCCATTGCGGCGGCAAGCTGACATGGGATGCAGGCAACGCGCATTTCCGGCCGGATCCGGGCCGCGCGCCGCTGAATCATGATGGCGGGGCGATGGTCTATGCGGCTGGGGCTGCCAATGGCGCGATGAGTGCTGCGGCGGGGCTGGCGGATGCGACCGCGCAGGCCGAGGCTGTGCTGGTGGCGCTGGGGGTGAAGGCCAAGAAGGCGAAGGCTCCTGTGGCGGATGCGGTGGTCGAGGGGCCGATGGAGGCCGTCTGGATCATGCCGCAGGGGGCATCCATCGACCTGAAGTCGAAGATGTGGCTGGATTATCAGAACGATGTGAAAGTGTCCGACGTGCAGTTGGCGGCGCGCGAGGGGTATGAATCGGTTGAGCATACCAAGCGTTACACCACGCTGGGGATGGCGACGGATCAGGGCAAGCTGTCCAACATCAACGGCTTGGCCGTTCTGGCGGGCGCGTTGAATGCCGATATTCCGCAGGTGGGGACGACGACGTTCCGGCCGCCCTATACGCCTGTGACGCTGGGCGCGTTGGCGGGTGAGGCGCGGGACGAGATTTTCCAGCCGCTGCGTCGCACACCGATGCATGAATGGCATGAGAAGAACGGGGCCTATTTCGAACCCGTGGGATTGTGGCGGCGTCCCTATTGCTTCCCCCGTGCGGGGGAGACGCATGAACAGGCGGTGCATCGCGAGGTGCTCAATACCCGCAATGCGCTGGGGCTGCTGGACGCATCGACCCTTGGCAAGATCATCGTGAAGGGGCCGGATGCGGGCAAGTTTCTGGACATGCTTTATACCGGCGTGATGAGCACGCTGCCCGTGGGCAAGTGCCGCTATGGCCTGATGTGCAACGAGCAGGGGTTCCTGTCGGATGACGGCGTGGTGGCGCGGATCGATGAGGAGACGTGGCTTTGCCACACCACATCAGGCGGGGCGGACCGGATCCACGCCTGGATGGAGGACTGGCTGCAATGCGAGTGGTGGGACTGGCAGGTCTATACCGCCAATGTGACCGAGCAATATGCGCAGATCGCCGTTGTGGGGCCGAATGCGCGCAAGGTGCTGGAACGCCTGGGCGGGATGGATGTGTCCAAGGAGGCGCTGCCGTTCATGCAATGGGCGGATGGCAAGCTGGGCGGGTTCGGCTGCCGGGTTTACCGCATCAGTTTCTCGGGTGAGTTGTCCTATGAGATCGCGGTGCCCGCGAGCCATGGCGCGGCCTTCTGGGACGCGCTGCACGCGGCGGGCGCGGAGTTTGGGGCGATGGCCTATGGCACCGAGGCGCTGCATATCATGCGGGCCGAGAAGGGCTTCATCATGATCGGGGATGAAACCGATGGCACGGTGATCCCGCAGGACCTTGGCCTTGACTGGGCGATTTCGAAGAAGAAGGCGGATTATCTGGGCAAGCGCGGGCAGGCGCGGAATTTCCTTGCCAGTGCGGAACGCTGGAAGCTGGTGGGGTTCGAGACGCTGGACGGATCGGTGATCCCGGACGGGGCCTATATCGTGGCACCCGGCGTGAATGCGAACGGGCAGGGGAATACGCAAGGGCGGGTGACGTCGACCTATTATTCGCCCACGTTGAAGAAGGGCATCGCGATGGGGCTGTTGCATCGTGGGCCTGCGCGGATGGGCGAGGTGGTGGAGTTCAACACCGTCAAGGGCGGCACCGTGAAGGCGCGGGTCGTCGATGCGGTGTTCTACGACAAGGAAGGGGAGAAGCCGAATGTCTGAACCCAAAAGCGCATTGGGCGGGGCGGTGGCGGCGGGCTTTGCCTCTGTCCGCGAGATCGGGCCGGTGGGGATGATTACCCTGCGCGCCAAGCCGGATGCGGCGGGGCTGGCCAAGGCGGTGAAGGCCGCCGTGGGGACGGGCCTGCCCGGCGTGCGGCAGATCGTGACCGAGGGGGACCGGGCCTGCGGCTGGATGAGCCCGGACGAGTATCTGCTGGTCATGCCCTATGCGGCGGTGGCGGGCGCGCTGGAGGCCATCGGCAAGGCCATGGCGGGCGCGCATCATTTGGCGGTGGATGTGTCGGATGCGCGGGCGGTGTTCCGGGTGGAGGGCGCAAAGTCCGATCAGGTGCTGGCCAAGCTGTCGCCCGTCGATTTCGCCAGACTGGAGCCGGGCGAGTTGCGCCGGACGCGGGCGGCGCAGGTGGC
Organism: Rhodobacter maris; assembly: GCA_943369275.1. Lineage (GTDB taxonomy): Bacteria > Pseudomonadota > Alphaproteobacteria > Rhodobacterales > Rhodobacteraceae > Paragemmobacter > Paragemmobacter maris_A. The sequence continues at coordinate 79,199 of CALRMS020000003.1, forward strand.
GGCGGCGCTGTGGCGCGAAGGGGACGGGTTTACCGTCGTCTGTTTCCGGTCGGTGGCCCGCTATGTGTTTGATCTGCTGGCATCCGGGGCGAAGCCGGGGTCGGAACTGCATTAAGCCAGCACTGGGCTTGCATTGGGCCTGCGGTGCAGTGGGAAGGATCGGGCCGACTCCTGCGGGGCCGGCCCTTTGCTTTTGCCGGGCAGGGGCGGGTGTGACCCCACTGTTGCCGCTTCTGTCACATGCGGGAGAGACGCAAGCGCGGTTTGCAACCGGGGGGGAGGATTCCCTTGTTTCCATGCGGATTTGGGCCAAGGCGACAGGCCGCGCGCCGGGGCGGGTTCTGCAGCGCGGGCCACAAAAAGCGTTGCTGCAGCGCAACATTGTCTTGTGCCGCAGCACTGTGTGAGGGCGCGGCGGGCTGCTTGCCCAAGTCCCGGGTTGCCAAGAGGAAGCCTCAAGCCCTTAACGTAGATTAAGTTTTGCTTTTTGAGGGTGTCAGATGGCGCGTTTCGGGGTTCTGGGGGCTGTTGCCGCATTTGCCTTGATCTTCGGATTCTTGTTCCGGGTCTTTCCGCTGGCTTTGGGGGAGGAGTGGATCACGGAGTTCTTCGTGACCGAGGACGGTTATCTGATGCTGACACTGGCGCGGAATCTGGCCATCGGGCTGGGGTTGAGCGTGTCGGAGGGGACCATCGCATCAAATGGGGTGCAGCCGTTGGCGACGCTGCTGTATTCGGCGGGGTTCTGGCTGGTTGACGGCGACAAGCTGGGCGGGGTGGCGATCGTTCTGGTGTGGATGCTGCTGTTCTGGGTGGTGTCTGTGCTGGCCGTGAAACGGTTCGCGGCGGCCCTGATGGGGCCGGAGGCGGTGATCCTGCCATGGGCTGTGGCCGCGCTTTGGGCATCGGGGCCCTTGTCGGCGCGCCACAGCATGAATGCGCTGGAGACCGGGCTTTATGTGCTTGTCGTCGTGGTCTTTGTGCTGGTCTTTGGACGCATTGCGGTGCAGGCGCGGCGGTTGACGATGGGCGAGATGCTGACGCTGGGCGGGCTGGCGGGGCTGGCCTTCTGGGCGCGAAATGATGCGGTATTCCTGATTGCCGCGCTGCTGTTCGTGCGCTTTGTCTTTGCCCTGCGGCTGCCCGAGGTGGGGTTTGTGCGCGCGGTCTGGGAAGGCGCGGTGCCGGGCGTGGTGTCGCTGGTGATCGGTCTGCCCTGGCTGCTGCATAACAAGATCTATTTCGGGTCTTTCGTGCCAATCAGCGGCACATCGCAATCTTTTGCGGCGCCGATCGGGGGCAACTTTGACATCCTGCCCGGCAAGCTGTTCGAGACGATGTTCCCGATGCTGCCGATCCCGGGATCCATCGAGAGCCTTATTCCGGTGCAGGTGGTGTTGTGGGTGATCGTGCTGGTCATCTGGGTCAGCTTTGTGTGGCGGCTCGTGCGCGAAGGGCATCCCATGCGGCTGGCGGTGCTGGGCTATTCGCTGTTCGGGGTGCTGCAATGCGTCTATTACGGCACCTTTTTCGGCGCGCCGCATTTCCTGTCGCGGTATCTTTTCCCGCTGAGCCCCTTGCTGGTGACGGCGGCAGTGGCGCAGGCGGCCTGGCTGGGCGCGCGGTTGCGCGCGCCGCGTCTGGCCGAGATGGCGGTTGCGGGCGCAATCCTGCTGGGGGTGGTGACCACGGCGCGGCTGCTGTTGCCGGGGCACCATGACCAAGGGCATTTCCAGGTGGTGGACTGGGTGCAGGAAAACGTGCCGGACGAGGATTGGGTATCGGCGGTGCAGACCGGAACGCTGGGGTTCTGGCATGATCGCACGATCAATCTGGATGGCAAGGTGAACCCCAAGGCGCTGCAGGCTTTGCTGACCGAGGGGCATTTCTACACCTATGTCGTGGAGAATCCGCAGATCAGGTGGCTGGCCGACTGGTACGGCATGGCGGCGTTTGACACGGAAGAGCGCGCGGGATTTGGCGATCTGTTCGACGTGGTGGTGGCGGATGAGGCGCGCAACCTTGCCGTGCTGCGCCGCGTAGATGCCGAGTAAGGGGGGCCTGACGCCCGCTGGAACCGGGGCCGCTTGCGAGGGTAATCTTTGCCGCCGCAGTGGCGGGATGGAACCGAATGGATGCTTTGGCCCTTGACCTTCCAGGCGGGAGGACCCTTATCTGCGCCATCCCGTGACACGCGAACCGAGAGGACTCTCCCATGGCTTTCACGCTTCCCGATCTTCCCTATGCCCATGACGCGCTGGCATCGCTGGGCATGTCGAAGGAAACCTTCGAATATCACCACGACATTCACCACAAGGCCTATGTCGACAATGGCAACAAGCTGCTGGCCGCGTCGGAATATGAGGCGATGAGCCTCGAGGATATCATCACCAGCACGTATCAGGCCGGCGCAGTGGCGCAGAGCGGTCTGTTCAACAACGCCTCGCAGCACTGGAACCACGCCTTGTTCTGGGAGATCATGGGGCCTGGCGAGAACAAGAAGATGCCCGGTGAGCTGGAGCTGGCGCTGGCGGAAAGCTTTGGGTCGGTGGCCAAGTTCAAGGAAGACTTCGCCGCTGCCGGGGCCGGACAGTTCGGGTCGGGCTGGGCCTGGCTGGTGAAGGACAAGGACGGCGCGCTGAAGGTGACCAAGACCGAGAACGGCGTGAACCCGCTGTGCTTTGGCCAGACCGCGCTGCTGGGTTGCGATGTGTGGGAGCATTCCTATTACATCGACTTCCGCAACAAGCGCCCGGCTTACCTGACCAACTTCCTGGACAAGCTGGTGAACTGGGAAGCGGTGGCGGCGAAGCTGTAAGGCTTTCGACGAACCGTTCGAGATAAAGGCCCGTCGCAGGGGACTGCGGCGGGCTTTTTCTTTTGGGCCTAGTTCTGCGGGGCTCTTATAGCTTTGACTGTTGCTCTTTGCGGCAGCCCCGGGGGCGCTTCGCCCCCGTCAGCCATCGGTGCTCGGACCGATGGCGCACCGAAGGCTGACCCCCAGAGGATATTTTGGCAGAGAAGATATGGGTGGGGGGAGCGACGGTCAGTTGGTCTGACGGTGAGCGCGAGTGGCTTGGCGGGGCTGGTTGTGGGGCGGCGCGCGGGGATGTCAGTTTCCTTTGTCGTGCAGCGCTTGTTTTGCTGCCTGGCGGAGGGGGGAAGAGATGCGGTCGGAGGCCGCAACCCGATGCAACGCGTCGCCTACCCGGCCTGCGGCGATGATCCGGCGCGCATGGGAGGTGCGCGATATTGCGGCCTTGGGCGTGTAGAGGTGGCCGAGTTCGGCGGCGATGTCTGCCGTACTGCGCCGATCGTCGCAGAACAGGGCGAGATGGGTGACGAAGCAGCCCATGCCGGTTGACCGCAGGGCGCGGTTGAGTTGTTCATCTGTCACTTCGATTACCCCATGATTGCACTATTGGGGTAGGTTGCACCCTTGGGTTGCTTTTCGCAATGGTTTGCCGGGCATTGCGGCCGTGCAGATCAGGCCAGCGCCTCGCGCAGGCGGAGGACGAGGCTGGGTACGTCGGGGACGGTGGTGAAGTAATCCTGCATGGTTTCCTCGGCGAAGGCTTCGTCGATGACGTGGCGGGTGAGGGCAACGAGGGGCTGCCAGTAACCTTCGGTATCCAGCAGGAAGATGGGTTTGCGGTGCAGGCCGATCTGGCGCCAGGTGAGCACCTCGAAGAATTCGTCAAGGCTGCCCGCGCCGCCGGGCAGGACGACGATGGCGTCGGAATTCATGAACATCACCTTTTTGCGTTCATGCATGTCTTCGGTGATGACGAGTTGCGACAGGTCGCGGCGGCCGCGTTCGCGGGCCATCAGATGGGTGGGGATCACGCCCATGGTGGCGGCCCCCGCCTCTTGTGCCGCGCGGGCCACTTCGCCCATCAGGCCCACGTCGCCCGCCCCATAGACCAGACGCCAGCCTTCGGTGGCGATGGCCCCGCCAAAGCTGCGCGCGGCCTGCGCATATGCAGGGCGAAGGCCGGAACGTGAGCCACAGAAGACACAGACGGAACGAAGCGGGGTCATACAGGGCACTTTCGGGGATTGGGAGGTTGCCTGAACCTGTGTTATCGGGCTTTTCTATCTAAGGGAAGAAGGGGCCGGGAACAGGCCCTGCCAACCGGCGGCAATCGTTTTCCGCGCGGGATGGCCGCAGGGATATGGGGTAATGCAATGAAGCCTTGGGCAGAAATGTCGGTTGCCGGACGCGGTGGCGTTATCGGCGGGTTGGCGGCGGTGATTGCCGCGCTGTTTTACGGGGCGTGGAGCGTGAGCCGCCCGCCTGTGGAACCGGCGGGGGTGGTCACCGGCACGGGTGAGGCTGCGCCTGCCGAGGGTGAGGCTGCGCCTGCAGCGGGGGAAGCTGCGGCTGATGTCGCGGACGCGGCGGCGGATGCTGGAACGACCGAGGCGGAGGTCGCGGAGGCAGCGCCCGAGACAGGTGCAGGGGACGCGCAAGCCGGGGCGGAGGCGACAGGGGCTGAGGCCACAGGGGCAGAGGCTGTGGCGGCGGCTGAGGCTGAGGCGGGGGCTGAGGCCGAAGCGGTTGCCGAGGCTGTGGCGGAGCCTGCGGACGCGGCAGAGCCGGCGCCGGATGCAGTGGCGGAGGTGGTGCCCGAAGTTGCGCCCGAAGTGGTGCCCGAAGTGGTGATCGCGCCGCCGTCTTTTGATCTGGTGCGAGTGGAGAAGGATGGATCGGCCCTTGTGGCCGGGGCGGCACAGCCGGAGGCGATACTGTCCTTGCGGGTGACGGGTGAAGAGATTGTCAGCGTTCCTGCGGATGGGCAGGGCAAGTTCGTTGCGATGTTCAACCTTGCCCCCAGCGTTGCGCCGCGCGTCTTGTCGCTGGTGATGCAATTGCCGGACGGGACGGAGGTGGCGGCGGAGGGGTCTGTTGTCATCGCGCCGACGGTGGCCCCTGTAGTGGTGGCGGAGGCCCCGGCAGAGGAGCCGAGGGAAGAGGCCATGGCAGAGGTGGAAACATCCGAGGCTGCGCCCGCGCCCGAAGCCGAGGCCGAGGTCGCGCCTGCCGCGCCTGCGGCGTTGCTGGTGACGGATGAGGGGGCGAAGGTGCTGCAGGCGGCACAGGACATGCCGCCGGAGCTGGTGGCCAATGTGACCGTCGACACCATCACCTATACGCCCGAGGGCGCGGTGCAATTGGCCGGGCGTGGCACGCCGGAGCGGGTGGTGCGGCTGTATCTGGACAATGCGCCGCTGAGCGAGGTTGTGATTTCGACGGCGGGCGATTGGGCGGTGACGCTGCCCGATGTGGCGGCGGGCATTTATACCCTGCGCGCCGATCAGTTGGATGCGGCGGGGGCCGTGACCAGCCGGTTCGAGACGCCCTTCAAGCGCGAGACTGTCGAGGCGCTGGCAGCCGCGTCGGCGGGAGAGGCCGAGGCGGGGGCGGAAACTGCTGGTGAGGTCGTGGCCGAGGGGGCGGCAGAGACTGGGGCAGAAGCGGGGGCTGGGGCGGAACCGGCTGCGGCTGTGGTGGCGCCGGTGACTGTGACGGTTCAGCCGGGCTTTACCCTGTGGCAGATCGCCAGTGAGCAATTGGGGGCCGGGCCGCGCTATGTGCAGGTGTTCGAGGCCAACAAGGACCAGATCCGCGATCCGGACCTGATCTATCCCGGTCAGGTCTTTACCATCCCCGAGGCCGAGTAGACGATGCAGGAATGCACAGGCGGGGCTGCGTCGGGCGCACTGGTGCTTTGGCGGCAAGGGGCATAGGTAGGGCCGGAAGAGGACCGACTTATGCGCCAGAGCAAACCTTCCGAAGACATCAATCGCCCATCCAATGGCTGGGCGACCATCAAGCGGGTGCTGCCCTATCTGTGGCCGCCCGGCGAGGGATGGGTGAAGCGGCGGGTTGTGGCGGCGCTGCTGTTGCTGGTGATGGCGAAGATCGTGTCGGTGTCGACGCCGTTCCTGTACAAGCAGGCGGTGGACGCGCTGGCGGGCGAGACGCCGGATACCGGCACGCTGCTGGGGCTGACGGCGGTGGGGCTGACGGTGGCCTATGGCATCGCGCGGCTGGGGACTGTGGCGTTTCAGGAATTGCGCGATGCGGTGTTCGTGCGGGTTGGGCAGCGGGCGCTGCGCAAGCTGGCGCTGGAGACATTCACCCATATTCACCGCCTGTCGCTGCGCTATCACATCACGCGCAAGACCGGGGGTCTGAGCCGGATCATCGAACGCGGCGTGAAGGGCGTGGATTTCCTGCTGCGATTCATGCTGTTTTCCATAGGGCCGCTGATCCTGGAACTGGCGATGGTGGCGGTGATCTTTGCGACGCTGTTCGGGTTTTCCTACATGGCGGTCGTGGTGGTGGTGATCACGCTGTACGTCGTCTTTACGCTGAAGGTGACGGAATGGCGGGTGAAGCTGCGCCGCGAGATGAACGATCAGGATACGGATGCCAACCAGAAGGCCATCGACAGCCTGCTGAACTATGAGACGGTCAAGTATTTCAACGCCGAAGCGCGCGAGGCGGGGCGCTATGACCGGGCGATGCAGCAGTATGAGGTGGCGGCGGTCAAGACCGGGCAGAGCCTTTCGTTTCTGAACGGGGGGCAGGCGTTTCTGATCACTTCGGGGCTGGTCATCGTGATGTCGATGGCGGCGCTGGGGGTGCAGCGGGGTGAGTTGACGGTGGGCGATTTCGTGATGGTCAACGCCTACATGATCCAGATCACCATGCCGCTGAATTTCCTTGGCACGGTTTACCGCGAGATCCGGCAGGCGCTGGTGGATATGGGTGAGATGTTCGGTCTGTTGGGCCAGCCTGCGGAAGTGGTGGACAAGCCGGGGGCGAAGGCGCTGGCGGTGACCGGGGGGATGATCGAGTTTGACCGGGTGGCGTTCGGCTATGAGGAGACGCGGGTGATCCTGAAGGGGATCAGCCTGACGGTGCCAGCGGGGAACAAGGTGGCGTTGGTGGGGCCTTCGGGTTCGGGCAAGTCGACCATCGGGCGGTTGATGTTCCGGTTCTATGATGTGAATGGCGGGGCGATCCGGATTGATGGGCAGGATCTGCGGGATGTGACGCAGAGCAGTATCCACGCCCAGATCGGGGTGGTGCCGCAGGATACGGTGCTATTCAACGATACAGTGCGCTATAACATCGCCTATGGCCGCGCGGATGCGACCGAGGAAGAAATCGTGGTGGCAGCGAAGGCGGCCCGGATCCATGATTTCATCATGTCGCTGCCGGAGGGGTATGAAACCACCGTGGGTGAGCGCGGGCTGAAGCTTTCGGGCGGCGAGAAGCAGCGTGTGGGTATTGCGCGGACGCTACTGAAGAACCCGCCGATCCTGATTCTGGACGAGGCGACGAGCGCGCTGGACACGCAGACGGAGCGGGATATCCAGGACAGTCTGCGCGAGATGGGGCAGGGGCGGACGGTGATTACCATCGCGCACCGCCTTTCGACCATCGCGGATGCTGATCAGATCGTGGTGCTGGAGGCGGGCGAGATCGTCGAGCGCGGCACGCATGAGGAGTTGCTGACGCATGGCGGGCGCTATGCCGCCATGTGGGCGCGGCAATCGTCGGAAGAGGAAGAGACGCTGGCGGCGGAGTGAACCGCCAGCGGTTGCTGCCCATCAGGGGATGCGGGTCAGCGTGACCTGTGCCGCGGTCAGGGTGGTGGTGCCCTGCACATGGGCCGACAGGACGCCATCGATAAAGACGGACGAGCGGGCATTTGCCGTGTCGGCGGTGACGGTGATCACCGGGGCGGTGGTGCCGGACCATTCGACGACGAGCCGATCCTCGGCCGCGAAATCGGTGACGGTGGTGACGCCTTCGGGGGCGCTTGCGGTTTCAACGATGAAAGCATCCGCACCGGTGCCGCCGGTGAGGGTGTCATTGCCGGTGCCGCCGATCAGGGTGTCATCCTCGTCTCCGCCTGACAGGCTGTCATTGCCTGCGCCGCCATCGAGCCGGTCATCGCCGCCATCACCGGTCAGCGTGTCGTTGCCTTCACCCCCTGTCAGCGTGTCGGTGCCTGTGCCGCCGCCGAGGGAATCGTTGCCCAGATCGCCAGAGAGCCGGTCGTCATCATTGCCGCCGAAGAGGCTGTCATTGCCGATGCCGCCAGTCATGTTGTCATCGCCATCCGCGCCGCCGAGCAGATCGTTGCCGTCGTCGCCCTGCACGGTATCGGCCCCATCGCCACCGATGACGGTGTCATTGCCAAGGCCGCCGAGGATGAGGTCGTTCCCGGCATCGCCATTCAGGCTGTCATTGCCGGTGCCGCCGATCATGCTGTCATTGCCCGTGCCGCCTGCAAGCGTGTCATTGTCGGCCCCGCCATCGAGGCTGTCATTGCCGTTGCCGCCATAGAGGTGGTCGTCGCCGGCATCGGCGGTCAGCTGGTCGTTGCCCGCGCCGCCATGCAGGCTGTCTGCCCCGGTGCCGCCGGAGAGGCTGTCATCGTTCAGGCCGCCATGCAGGAAATCAGACCCGCTGTCACCGATGAGGGTATCGTTGCCCTCGCCCCCGAAGCCGAAATCGTCGCCGCTGCCCATGGAGAGGCTGTCATTGCCGCTTCCGCCCTGGGCCCAATCGTCGTCGGTGCTGCCGGTGATCCTGTCATTGCCGGCGCCGCCGAAGAAGGCGAGGTCGGTTGCGCCGGGTGCAGGCGTCAGCGCGTCGTCATTGGCAGAGCCGGTCTGGGTGTCCGCGTAATCGCTGGTATCGAACAGCGACCGCATGTCCGGATCGCCGGTCTGGCTTTTCGCGCCGCCCGTATCAGCACCGGGGATGTAGCCTGCATCGGGATCCGTGGGGGGCGTTGCGACGGGGGACGTGTCATCATCCGCAGCGGAGAGGACATCATAGCCCACCAGCCCCAGCAGCAGGAGCGGCCACATCAAAAACTCGATACCCATTCACGCGATCCGATACTGGTTACAAAACACATCTTTGCACCATGACAGCAAGATGTGGAGAAAATTGGACCGAAACCGGGTGAGGCTGCGGCGGGTTCCCGTCTGCGCGGGAAAGGGGCCGGAACGGGCGCGGGGCTTGGCAAGGGTTCCCGCTTGCGTGTAAGACGGTGAAAAAGGACTGGAGAGGCCCGTGAGCAATCCTGACAGCTTTATCGAAGAGGTGACCGAGGAGGTCCGCCGCGACCGGCTGTTTGCGCTGTTCCGCAAATATGGCTGGATCGGGGTTGTCGTGGTGCTGGGCATTGTCGGCGGCGCGGGCTGGACCGAATGGCAGCGCGCACAGGCTGAAGCGAAGGCCGAGGCCTTTGGCGATGCGGTGCTGGATGCGCTGGATCTGGGCGCGCCCGAAGACCGGGTGGCGGCGCTGGGGGCGATTCCCACCGATGGGTCGCAGGCAGCGGTGTTGCAACTGCTGCTGGCATCGGATCCCGTTGGTGACAGGGCGGGGACGCTGACCGCGCTGGAGGCGCTGGCCAATGATGCAACGCAGCCTGCAAGCTATCGCGATCTGGCGGTGCTTCGGCGGGTGGTGGTGGCGGGGGCTGACCTACCGTTGACCGAGCGGCGCGCGGCACTGGACCCGATCGCGGCGCCGGGGCGGCCCTATCGGACGATGGCCCTGGAGCAGATGGCCTATCTGCTGGTGGAAGAAAACCGGACGGATGAGGCGATTGCGGCGCTGACCGCGCTGTTGACCGATCAGGAAGCGCCCGGGGGCGTACGGTCGCGGGCGCAGGAAATGATTATTGCCTTGGGTGGCGAGGTGGCACCGGCTGCGCCGGAACCGACATTGGCACCGGAGGCGGGCGCAGATGATGCGGGCTGATGCAGCAGGGCCTGTTGGCCGGGACGGAAAGCGGACGCATGGCTACATTCGGGGCAACATGGGGGCCGGGACGGTGAAGCGCAGGTTTTGGGTGACGATCTCGGGGCTCGCCATGGCGACGGCCCTTGCCGGATGCGAACGGGAACTGATCCTGCCGGGCGAGCGCTTTTCGGTGCGCGAACCGCTGGAGGCTTCGATCCCTGTCGAAGGCCAGCCCGCGCCAGTGGCCGCATCGATCCGGGCGGAAAACCAGTCTGTGCCGATTTCGCTGCCTGCGGCGGTGGCCAATGCTGATTGGTCGCAGCGCGGGGGGGCGGCGAACCATGCCCAGCCGCATGGCTCGCTTTCCGCTGCGCCGCAGCGGGTGTGGACGGTAAATGCAGGCAAGGGCAACAGCCGCAAGAACCGCGTGAGCGCGGCCCCTGTGGTGGCGGATGGCCGGGTCTATACGATGGATGCGGCGGCGGTAGTGCAGGCGACAGGCACGAATGGCGCGGTGCTGTGGCAATCGGACCTGACGGCAGAGTTTGACCGGGGCGGCGGTGTGTCGGGCGGCGGGCTGGCTGCAGGGCCGGGACGCGTTTACGCAGCGACGGCCTATGGCGAGCTGGTAGCGCTGGATGCGGCCAGTGGCGGCGTGGTGTGGCGGCAGCGGCTGGATTCGGCCGTGACGGGTGCGCCGACGGTTTCGGGCGGGACTGTGTTCGTGTCGGGCCGGGATGGATCTGGTTGGGCGATTGACGCCGATACGGGGCGTGTGCGCTGGACCGTGCCGGGTGCGGTGGGATCGACCGGCATGATCGGGGCGGCAGGGCCTTCGGTTGGCGACAATGTGGTGCTGTTTCCGTTCACCAACGGGTCTGTCACGGCGGCGCTGAAAGTATCGGGTGTGCAGGTCTGGCAGGCCCCGGTGACGGGGCAGCGCGTGGGCCGGGCCTATGCGGGCGTGACGGATATCACGGGCGACGCGGTGGTTATGGGTGATGTGACCTATGTTGGCACGGCATCGGGCCGGACGGCAGCGTTGGATACATCGTCGGGCGAACGGATCTGGACGGCTGTGGAAGGTGCGCTGAACCCGCCGCTGGTGGTGGGGGGATCGGTGTTTGTCGTGAATGACGAGAACCGTCTGGTGCGGCTGGATGCGGCCACAGGTGCGCCGATCTGGGCGGTGGACATGCCCTATTTCACGAAGGACAAGCCGAAACGGCGCAAGGCCATCGTGCCGCATTTCGGCCCCGTGCTGGCGGGCGGGCGGTTGGCGGTGGTGTCGGGCGACGGGCAGCTGCGGCTGTTCAACCCGGAGGATGGGTCGCTTGTGGGCGGCGCGGAAATTCCCGGCGGTGCCTCGGCCCCGCCGGCGCTGGCGGGTGGCACGCTGTATGTTGTCAGCGGGAATGGACAACTTCACGCTTTCCGTTGACGGGTTCCCCGTGTAAGGGGTTCCTCTTTCGGAATTCCGGAGTGGAAGATGAGCTTCACCCTTGCGATCGTGGGTCGCCCCAATGTGGGGAAATCCACGCTGTTCAACCGTCTGGTCGGGCGGAAGCTGGCGCTGGTCGATGACCAGCCCGGCGTGACGCGCGACCTGCGCGAGGGGGATGCGCGGCTGTTTGATCTGCGGTTCACCGTGATCGACACCGCCGGACTGGAAGAAGTGACCGATGACAGCCTGCAGGGCCGCATGCGGCGGCTGACCGAACGGGCGGTGGAACTGGCGGATGTGTGCCTGTTCCTGATCGACGGCCGGATGGGCGTGATGCCCACGGATGAGGTGTTTGCCGATATCCTGCGCAAGAAGAATGCGCGTGTGATCCTGGGCGTGAACAAGGCCGAGGGTGCGGCGGGCGACAGCGGCGCGCTGGAGGCCTGGTCGCTGGGTCTGGGCGAGCCGATCCGCCTGTCGGCGGAGCATGGCGAGGGGATGGATGACCTTTACCGCATCCTGCTGCCTTTCCGCGAGGAATTTGCCGAACGCGAGGCGTTGAACACGCCCGAAACCGAGGTCGACCTGACCGAGGAGATGGGCGATGAGGAACCCGACGAGACGGCGCATCGCCCAACGGCGAAGAAGCCGTTGCAGATTGCGGTGATCGGGCGGCCCAATGCCGGGAAATCGACGCTGATCAACAAGATCATTGGTGAGGATCGGTTGCTGACGGGCCCCGAGGCGGGGATCACGCGGGATGCGATTTCGGTCCGGTCGGACTGGATGGGCACGCCGATCCGGATCTTTGACACGGCGGGGATGCGCAAGAAGGCGCGGGTGACCGAGAAGCTGGAAAAGCTGTCGGTGGCGGATGGCCTGCGGGCGGTGCGCTTTGCCGAAGTGGTGGTCGTTCTGCTGGATGTGGAGATCCCGTTCGAGGTGCAGGATCTGCGGATCGCGGATTATGCGGAAACCGAGGGGCGTGCGGTGGTGATCGCCGTCAACAAATGGGATCTGGAAGACGAAAAGCAGGAAAAGCTGGCCGAACTGAAAGAGATGTTCGAACGCCTGCTGCCGCAGCTGCGCGGGGCGCCCTTGGTGACGGTTTCGGCCAAGACCGGGCGCGGGCTGGACCGGTTGCATGACGCGATCCGGCGGACGCATGACATCTGGAACAAGCGGATCACCACAGCGCGGCTGAACACATGGCTGGGCGCGATGACCGAGGCGCATCCGCCGCCCGCGCCGGGCGGCCACCGCATCAAGCTGCGCTACATGACGCAGGTGAAGGCCCGCCCGCCGGGGTTTGTGATCATGTGTTCGCGGCCGGACGAGATGCCCGAAAGCTATAAGCGCTATCTGGTGAACGGGTTGCGCGACCATTTCGAGATGCCGGGCGTGCCGATCCGGATCATGTTCCGGTCACAGGGCGACAAGAACCCGTTCAAGGACCGCAAGTTCCACACGCCGTCCCGCCTGCGCAAGCACAAGGAAGGCCGGAAGGACTGACGTCCGGGGGATCGCGCTCTGCTGTCCCTGTCCTGAGCCAAGGGGCCATTCGGTGGCCGGGAGCGGATGTGGCTGCCGTTGGATTTGGGTATTTTTGCCAAGATGAAGCGGCAGGGCTGGGGTGAAGCCTGCGCCTGTTATCCCAATCTTGTGGCGCGCAGGGTCAGGGCCATGAGCGCGATGCCGATCCCAGCGAGAATGGCGATGGTCGGGTTCAGCCCGGCATTGACGACGGTGATGCCGATCAATGCCCAGATCACAGTCAGGCCATAGACGGGCATGCGGGGTTTTTGCCGCTGCGTCCAGGTGGCGAGCGCCAGCGTGATGGCAATCATCAGGGCGGCGGTGGTGGTATCCGACAGCCAGCCATAGCCCGCGATCACCACGCCGGTTGACACGGCAGCGGCGGCGGAGAGCCAGCCAGCGAGGATGGCGATGGGGGCCGACAAAAGCCAGCGGTCGGTTTCGGTATCCGCGCGCAGGAAGGCCGTGATCGCCGTGGCGGCCATGATCCAGATGACGACCGTTGCCAGAATCGGCGCGACCGGGGCGATGGAGAGCCAGATGGAGCCAAGGGCGATGGCCGCGATCAGCGGCAGGCGCGGGCGGTCCCAGGCGGGGTTTGCCCCGTGTTTCCAGACGCTGAGGATCGCGTGGACGAAGAGCCAGAGATAGATCAGGCCCCAGATCGAGAAGGCATAGCCTGCAGGCTGGATCGAGGGGCGGGCGATCTGCACCGGGAAGAGGGCCGGATCATAGCCAGTGAAGGGCGGCGTGAGGAACGGGGCCGCGCCGAAGGCTGCGGTCACGATCAGGAGGAGAAGGGCGCGGATTTTCATATCTTTTCTACGTTCCGGCCCCGGAATTGGACCTGTTTTCGGGTTCAGGCGAGCGTCCCATCGGGGGCGATGCGGGTTTTTCCGCCGAGATAGGGGTGCAGGGCGGCGGGCAGGTCGACCGAGCCATCGGCCTGCTGGCCGTTTTCCAGCACGGCGATCAGGCAGCGGCCCACGGCAAGGCCGGAGCCGTTCAGCGTGTGGACGAATTCCGGCTTGCCCCCGCCAGCGGGGCGGAAGCGGGCGTTCATGCGGCGGGCCTGAAAATCGCCGCAGACGGAGACGGAGGAGATTTCGCGGTAGCGGTTCTGGCCGGGAAGCCAAACCTCCAGATCATGGGTTTTTTGCGCGCCAAAGCCCATGTCGCCGGTGCAAAGCACGATGGTGCGGTAGGGCAGGCCCAGCTTTTCAAGGATGGCCTCGGCGCAGCGGGTCATGCGGTCATGTTCGGAGAGCGAGGTATCGGGGGTGGTGATCGACACCATTTCCACCTTTTCGAACTGGTGCTGGCGCAGCATCCCCGTTGTGTCCTTGCCTGCCGATCCTGCCTCGGAGCGGAAGCATTGGGTGTGGGCGGTCATGCGGATGGGAAGCTGGGCTTCATCAAGGACGTCGCCTGCGACGGTGTTGGTCAGGGTGACCTCGGACGTGGGGACGAGCCACCAGCCATTGGTGGTCTGGTAGCTGTCTTCGGCGAATTTGGGAAGTTGGTTGGTGCCATACATCGCCTCTTCCTTGACCAGAACCGGGGTCCATGTCTCGGTCAGGCCGTGGTCCGTGATGTGGGTATCGAGCATCATCTGCGCTAGCGCACGGTGGACGCGGATCACCGCGCCGCGCAGGACGACAAAGCGCGCGCCGGAGAGTTTGGCGGCGGTTTCAAAGTCCATGCCGGGTTTGACACCGGGGATATCGAAATGTTCCAGCGGTTTGAAATCGAAGGCGCGGGGGGTGCCCCAGCGGCGCAGTTCGACGTTGTCGTCTTCGTCCTTGCCTTCGGGCACCTCGGCGAGGGGGAGGTTGGGGATGCGCATCAGCATGTCGCGCAGGCGAATGTCGAGATCCTTGGCCAAAGACTCCTGCTCAGAGATGAGCTCCTTTCTCTTCGCAATACCTGACCGGAGTGTTTCGAAAACGTCATTATTGCCCGCAGCTTTAGCTTGTCCTGCCTGCTTGCTCAGACCGTTCAGTTGCGCTTGACCTTCCTCGGCCTGTTGGATTGCAAGACGGCGGTCTTTATCGAGGGCGAGGATTTCGGGCGAGGCGGGGGGCAGGCCACGACGGCGCAGGCCTTCGTCGAAGGCGGCGGGGTTTTCGCGGATGGCGCGGATGTCATGCATGGCAAACCTCGGGGTCGGTGAATCGGTGCTTGGTGCCTTATGCGCCATTGTGGGCGCTGGTGTAACCGGGGCCTTGCGAAAGGGGCTGTGGCTTGCGGCATGGCGAACACAGGCCGGGAGGGAATGACCGGGCCGCGGGTTGCGCCCAATGCGGCAAAAGGGCAGTTAATAATCGCTAACTTTCCGTGGCATGGGCGGGTTTTCTCGACTAGCCTCTGCCGCGCCCTGATCAGATCTGCCTGATCCCTTGCCCTGTGAAAAAGAAGACCATGGTCGCCATTGCCTATCGGCCTGAAATTGACGGTTTGCGCGCGGTCGCGGTTCTGTCTGTCGTGCTGTATCATTTCGGGATTTCTGGCCTCGACGGCGGGTTTGTCGGGGTCGATGTCTTTTTTGTCATCTCGGGATATCTGATCGGGGGCATCCTGTGGGCCGAGCTGACACAGACAGGCCGGGTGTCGCTGGTGCGGTTCTATATCCGGCGGTTCCGGCGGCTGGCGCCTGCGTTTTTCGCGATGGCGGCGGCTGTTTCGGTGGTGGGATGGTTCGTGCTTTTGCCGGTGGACTATCGGGAATTCGCGAAATCACTGATCGCGGCGACGGTCTATCTGGCGAATGTGCAGTTCTGGCGGGATGCGGGATATTTCGACTTTGGGGCAGAGGAAAAGGTTCTTTTGCACACGTGGTCGCTTTCGGTGGAAGAACAGTTCTATGTTGTCTTGCCGATTGCGATCCTGTTGCTGCGGCATCATGCGCGCGCGCTGCATCTGGTGTTGTGGCTGGGCTTTGCCGGATCGCTCGCAGCGAGCCTGCTGCTGACGCCGCGGATGCCGGAGGCGGCGTTCTATCTGTTTCATTTCCGGGCCTGGGAAATGCTGGCGGGTGTGCTGCTGGCGATTGCGCATTTGCAGGGGCGGCGGCTGCCGGACCCTGTGCAGGCGGGCGTGTCGGTTCTGGGTTTGGGGCTGGTGCTGGGATCGGTGGTTCTGGTGCAGGCGGGGTCGGGCTTTCCGGGGTGGCAGGCGGTGTTTCCGGTGCTGGGCACGGTGCTGATCCTGGCGGGAACGGGGCAGGTCAATGTGGTGAACCGTGTGCTGGCGATGCGCGGGCCGGTCTTCGTGGGGTTGATTTCCTATTCCCTGTATCTTTGGCATTGGCCGGTTTTCAGCCTGTCGATGACGTGGCGGGGCGGTTATGCAGGCCCGGCGGAGGTGGCGTTCTGGATCGCGCTGTCGCTGGGTCTGGCGGTGGTGAGCTGGCGCTTTGTCGAGCGGCCGTTTCGTCGGGGGCCATCCTGGGGCGCGCGGGGGGAACAAGCCAGCGGCGCGGCATCGTGGCGGCCGGTGTTTGGCGGGATGGCGCTGGCGTCGGCGGTCACGCTGGGCTTTGCGGCCTTTGTCTTTTTGCGTGATGGCGTGGCGCAGCGGTTTGATGCGGAAACGCGCGCCCATATCGCCGCGACGCAGGATTTCCTGCAGGATGAGCGCCGCTGTGCGGTGGAGGCCGAAGGGCCGCTGTCCGGGTTGTACATTTGCCGGATCGGGCCGGAGGATGGCAGCCCGCCCGAGGTTCTGGTCTGGGGGGACAGCCATTTGCGGGCCATGATGGACGGCGTGGCGCTGGCCGCGATGGAGGCGGATGTACCGGGTATCATCCTCTGGACGGCAGGGTGCCCGCCGCTGTTCGGTGTGACCAAGGAGGAGACCGCCTCGACCGCTGCAGCGAACCGGGCCTGCCCGGAGATCAACCGCCAGCTGGAAGCAGCCTTGCCCGCGCTTTCCACTGTGAAGCGGGTTCTGGTGATGGCGCGGTGGAGCTATTACGCAGAGGGGCAGGGGTACGGGTTGGATGTGCACAACAAGATCCGTCTGGATCCAGCACCGGGAAGTGGGCTGGAGGCTGCGCCGGACCTGATGGCAGCGGCGTTGGCGCGGACGGTGGATACACTTTCGGTGCTTGGTCCTGTGACGGTGCTGCGGCAGGTGCCGGAGATGCCGGGCTATACATCGCTGCTGGCGGCGCGGGCTATGGCGCATGGGCGGGCCGAGACGGTGCCTGCAATGCTGAACGTGCCACGCGCCGAGGCCGAGGCGCGGGCGGCACGGGCGGACGGGATGCTGCGCGCGCTGGAGGCAGAGGGACGGATCGCGCTGATCGACGGTTGGGACAGGCTGTGTGACGCCGAAACCTGCAGCGTGATGCAGGGGGGCGCGCCGGTCTATTTCGACACCAACCACCTGACCAATGGCGGCGCGCGGCTGATGCGCGACCTGTTGTTGCCAGCATTGACGGGGCAGGGCGCATGACGGGGGTGGGGACAACCACGGCTGCGCGGGATGCGGTGACGGGGAAAACCTGGGATGTGATCGTCATCGGTACGGGGATGGGCGGTGGGAGCGCGGGGCGGGCCATGGCCGAGGCCGGTCTGTCGGTGCTGTTCGTCGAGAAGGGGCCGGCGGGGTATCGGGCGGAGCAGAATCAGCTTTTGTCTGAAAGCCCCGATCCGGTGGCGCGGCAGATGCGGGGGTGTTGGCCGGGGCCGGTGGCGGCCCGGATCGATGGCACGCAGAGCGAGTTCTTTGCGCCCATCGGCAGCGGGGTGGGGGGATCGTCGGTCTTTTATGCGGCGACACTGGAACGGCCGGAGCCGCACGATCTGGACGACATGCCCGGGCGTCCGCATCCCGTGGGCGGGTGGCCGGTGCGCCATGCGGAGATGGCACCTTGGCTGTCGCGGGCGGAAGAGATGTTCCTGGTCTGCGGCGAGCCGGATCCGCACAGCGGCGCGGGGGCGGATAGCCTGTGCGCGCCGCCGCCGCTGGATGCCGGTGAAGTGGCGATGATGGGGCGGATGCGGAAGGCGGGGTTGAACCCGTATCGATTGCACTCGGCGCTTCGGAATGTGGAGGGGTGCCTGAGTTGCCTTGGCCATAAGTGCCCGCGCCCCTGCAAGATGGATGGTCGGTCGGCGGGGGTGGAACCGGCGCTGGCCACGGGGCGGGCGGCGCTGTTGGACAGATGTGAGGTGACGCGCATCTGCGGTGATGGCGGTGCGGTCACGCATCTGGAGGCGCGCCATAACGGGCAGGCGATCACCCTGAAGGCGCGGGCCTATGTGCTTGCGGGGGGGGCGCTGGCCTCGCCGCGGTTGCTGCTGGCATCGGCCAGTGAGGCCTGGCCGCAGGGCTGTGCCAATAGCAGCGGGCAGGTGGGGCGCAACCTGATGTTCCATCTGAACGAGATGCTGGCGATCTGGCCCGAGCGGGGCGCGCCGGCCTTTGACGGGCCGACCAAGGCGATCGGCTTTCGTGACCTGTATCATGTGAATGGTGAACGCTTTGGCATGGTGCAGGCCATGGGTGTGACGGCGAGCAGCGGGGTGATCGTGCATTTCCTGCGGCAGATGCTGGCGCGGTCGCGGTTCGGGCGGGTACGCGGTTTGCAGGGACTTGTGCGTTTTCCGGCGGAGATCGCGGCGCGGTTTCTGGGCGAGGCGCAGATCTTCGTGGGGCTGCTGGAGGATTTGCCTTATGCGGAAAATCGGGTGACCTGGTCGCCCGGGGATGGGGATACCATTCGGCTGGACTATGCATTCCATCCCGAGGTGTTGGCCCGGCGCAAGATGTTTCGCCGGGTGATCGGGCGGTCGCTGAAGGGGCAGCGGCATCTGTTCCTGACGCGGTGGCCGGAGCTGAATTTCGGGCACCCGACCGGAACGCTGCGCTTTGGCCATGATCCGGCGACCAGTGTGCTGGACAGCGATTGCCGCGCGCATGGAATTGCCAATCTTTACGTCGCGGACGGGTCGTTCATGCCCACGTCGATGGGGGTGAACCCGAGTCTGACCATCGCGGCGAATGCATTGCGGGTGGCAGCAGCCATTGTGCGGGCGATGGGGGAGGGGCGGCATGACTGACGCACGTGTTTCCGAGCGGTTGCGGCAGGGTGTGGCCGTGGTGACGGGCGCGAACCGGGGGCTGGGGGAGGCGCTTGCGCTGGAACTGGCGGAGCAGGGGGTCACGGTGGCCGCGATCGGGCGCGATGAGGCTGGCCTGCGCGCGGTGGCGGCGCAGGCGGCTGGCGGGCGTGTGCATCCGGTGGTGCTGGACCTGAAAGACACAGCCGCCGTGCCGCAGGCTTTTGCAGGGATCGCCCGCGATCTGGGGCCTGTGACGCTGTTGATAAACAATGCGGCCATCTATCCGCGGCGTGACTTTCTGGAGGAAGGCACTGTCGACTTCATGGCGACCGTCGCGATCAATCTGGGTGGGGTTGTGGCCTGCACCCATGCGGCCCTGATGGGCATGGTCGAGACGGGGTTCGGCCGCATTGTGAACGTGTCGACCTTTGCCGATGTGAAACCTTTGCCCGCCAGTGCGGGATATGCCGTTTCAAAGGGGGCGGGGCGCATTCTGACCCGGGCGCTGGTTGCCGATATTGGTGACCGGTTTCCCGGCATTGTGATCAGCGAATGGATGCCCGGTGTTCTGGACACGCGGATGGGGGTTCCGGGAGGGCTGCCCGCGCGGGAGGCCGCGGTTTGGGGGGCGCGGCTGGCCTTGTGGCATGACCGCAGCCTGAACGGCATCAGCTTTGTGCTGGACCGGGAATTGCTGGAGCCGAGCAGCCTGAAGCGGCGGGTGCTGGACAGGCTGACCCGGCGCAGGCGCGAGCCGCGGCGGCTTTGATCCGGGCAAAGCGGCGCGGCGTCAACCGATAGCGGCAGGTGTCGTGCTATAACGCCATATTGTGGTTAGAAGGGGAACGGGCGTTTTTCGCCCGTCTTGGCGGTGCCGCCCTATGTTGGCCCGCGATCTGGCACGGCGAGCGCGGGGCAGCTGGAGATGGACGGGATAGCCGCGTTGCGCGTGCAGATCGTGACCATCGAGGATGCGATGCGGTTGCGCGACCGCGCCATCCGGGTGCCGCTGCGGCGGGGCGACACGTTCCGGGCGGCGGCGCGCGAGGAGGACGGGTCGCGGCAGGGGCGGTTGGAGCTTTGATTCTTCACATGGCTGTCGCAGTTGGTGCGGATGTGGGCTGGTAAAGCCTGCGGACGTTCATATATCGGGCGCTGAGGGCGTGCCTTGCCTTCCCATGCCCCCGATTATAGGGTGCGCGCCAATTCGCCGGGGCAATCCCGGCCCGACAGAGACAGTGAGAGGACGCCCATGTTCGCTACCCCCGCCTATGCACAGGCCGCCGGAGCCGGTGCCGGTTCCGCCTTTGCTTCGTTCATTCCCCTGATCCTGATCTTTGCGATCATGTATTTCCTGCTGATCCGTCCGCAGCAGAAGAAGCTGAAGGAACACAAGGCCATGATCGAGGCGCTGCGGCGCGGCGATCAGGTTGTCACCCAGGGTGGCATCGTGGGCAAGGTGACCAAGGTTCAGGAAGACGGCATGGTCGAGGTGGAAATCGCCGAGAACGTGAAGGTCAAGGTTCTGAAGGGCACTATCGCGCAGGTCATGAACAAGACCGAACCGGCTGCGGCCTGAGCCGGAGCTGAGCCATGTTGCAGACCCCGCTTTGGAAGCGCATCCTGATCTGGGCGACGGTTGCGCTTGGTGTGATGCTGGCGTCCCCGAACCTGTTCTACTCGCAGGTCGAGGGGCATAATGACGCCGCAAAGGCGGTTGAGGCGGCGGGTTTTGCCACCGTCGAGCAACAGGCTGCACTGGATCAGTGGCCGGGTTGGATGCCTTCGGGCATCGTGAACCTGGGCCTTGACCTGCGGGGCGGTGCGCATCTTCTGGCCGAAGTGCAGGTGGATGACGTCTACAAGGCGCGGATGGATGGCTGGTGGCCGACCGTCCGCGACGCGCTGCGCGAGACCCGCGATCAGGTGGGCAGCGTGCGCCGGCAGCCGGGGCAGGTGCCCTATGAGCTGCGCGTGGAGATCGAGAATGAAGCCGGGATGGCGGCGGCGGTGGCGGCCGTGCGGGCGCTGGCATCGAATGTGGTGACGCTGACCGGCGTTGGCCAGACCGATATCGACGTGACGGCCGAGGGCAATGTGCTGATCGTGCAATTGTCGGAGCCGGAGCGCGAGGCGCTGGATCTGCGCACGCTGCAGCAATCGCTTGAGATCATCCGCACGCGGGTGGATACGGCCGGGACGCGGGAGCCCACGATCCAGCGGCAGGGCGCGGACCGCATCCTGATTCAGGTGCCGGGCATCGGGTCGGCCACGGAATTGAAGGCGCTGATCGGGACGACGGCGAAGCTGAGCTTCAACCCGGTTGTGCGGCGCGGCACGGCCGAGGATCAGACACCGGGGCCGGGCAATATCAGCCTGCCGTCGATGGATGAGGAAGGTGTCTGGTATACGGTTGAGGAAGTGCCCGTGGTTTCGGGCGAGGACCTGACCAATGCCAAGGGTGACTTTGACCAGAACGGCCGCCCTGCGGTGGCGTTCCAGTTCGACGTGCGCGGCGCGCGGGCCTTTGGCGATTACACGGCGCAGAATATCGGGGCGCCCTTTGCCATCGTGCTGGACGGCGAGGTGATTTCGGCCCCTGTGATCCAGAGCCATATTCCGGGCGGGTCGGGGATCATCACCGGGAATTTCACGGTGGAAGAGGCGAACCGGCTGGCGGTGCTGCTGTCTGCCGGGGCGTTGCCGGCGAGCATGACCTTCCTTGAGGAGCGGACCATCGGGCCGGAACTTGGGCAGGACAGCATCGATGCCGGCAAGGTGGCGGCCATCATCGGGATGGTGGCGGTGAGCCTGTTCATGATCGCATCTTATGGGTTGTTCGGGGTGTTTGCGGTTGCGTCGCTGGCGCTGAACATGGCGATGATCTTTGGCATCCTGTCGATGATCGGGGGCACGCTGACACTGCCGGGGATCGCGGGGATCGTGCTGATCATCGGGATGGCGGTGGATGCGAATGTGCTGGTGTTCGAGCGCATCCGGGAAGAGTTGAAACTTGCCAAATCGCCAGCGCGGGCGATCGAGATCGGGTATGAGCGGGCACTTTCGGCGATTGTCGATGCCAACCTGACCACATTGATCACGTCGGCGGTGCTGTTCACCATGGGGGCGGGGCCAGTGCGCGGCTTTGCCGTGACGCTGGGGATCGGAATCATCACGTCGGTCTTTACCGCGCTTTATGTGACGCGGCAGATGGTCGAGATCTGGTACGGTGTCCGCCGTCCCAAAACCGTTGTCGTTTAAGGAGGGTCGGGCATGGCTTGGCGTCTGCGGCTTGCGCCGGAAACCACCAATTTCGACTTTTTCCGTTGGCAGGCGGTGACCTTTGGCGGGTCGATGTTGCTGATGGTGCTGGCCTTTGTCGCCTGGGGGGTGATGGGGCTTAACTTCGGGATCGACTTCAAGGGTGGCACGACGATCCGCACGGAAAGCGCGCAACCGGTGGACGTTGGCGCATATCGTGCCGCTCTGGAGACGCTGCCGCTGGGCGATGTCGCGATCACCGAGGTGTTCGATCCCAGTTTCGGGCCGGAGCAGAACGTGGCGATGGTGCGGATTGCGGCACTGGATGCCACGGCTTCGGTGACACCCGAAGAAATCGCGGCGGTTGAGGCCGCCCTGCGGACGATAGACCCGAACATGACTTTTCCCAGCGTTGAAAGCGTGGGGCCGAAGGTTTCGGGCGAGTTGGTCTGGGGGTCTATTCTGGCGGTGACGCTGACATCGCTTGGGGTGCTGGCCTATATCTGGGTGCGGTTCGAATGGCAGTTTGCCTTGGGTGGCGTGCTGGCGCTGCTGCATGATGTGTTCATCACCATCGGGATATTCGCGCTTTTCCAGATCAAGTTCGACCTGACCATCATCGCAGGGCTGCTGACGATTCTGGGTTATTCGATCAATGATACGGTGGTGGTGTTCGACCGGCTGCGGGAAAACCTGCAGAAATACAAGCAGATGCCGCTGCGCGATGTGATGAACCTGTCGGTGAACGAGACGTTGAGCCGGACGCTGATGACATCGGTGACCACGCTGATCGCGGTGGGGGCCATGATGATCTTTGGCGGCGATGTGATCCGGGGCTTCTGTTTTTCGATTTTCGTGGGCGTGGTGTTGGGCACCTATTCCTCGGTCTATGTGGCGAAGAACATTGTGCTGTTCATCGGGTTGGACCGCAGTGAAAAGCCGAAGAACCGGGGCACGCCGGATGATTTCGCGAATGTGGATGCCTGATACGGTTTCGTGCCTGTGCAGGCAGAGGGGGGGCAGATGCGCCTGACCGAAATCAGCTATGGCACGGCCCAGCCGATTGAGGGCTATGGGCCGGGGTTTTTCCGGGTGGGCGGCCATGTGCTGCGCGGGGCCTGCCTGATTACGCCCTGGGATGCGGGGCTGTGGGGCGGGTTTGCGGATACTGAAACGCCGCTGGCGATGGCCGGGCGGATAGATGTGCTGTTCGTGGGCATGGGGGGCGATATCGCCCATGCGCCGAAGGATTTCGTCGCCGCGCTGGATGCGGCCGGGATCGGGGTGGAGGTGATGTCATCCCCCGCCGCCTGCCGGACCTATAACGTGCTGTTGAGCGAGGGCCGCCGCATCGCTGCGGCGCTGTTGCCCGTAGAGCCTGTGGTGGGCGGGCCGTGACCGCGGAGGTGGGGGGGGAAAGTTTTCTGCGAAAACTTTTGTCGAGAAACCTTCGCAGTGAGGTTTTTCGCCCCGGGAGCGAGGGATCGCGCGGATGGATCTGAGCCTTGCCGATCTGACTGTTTCCAATCTTACCGTCGCCCGGGGGGGCATCCCCGTTCTGGAGGGCGTGTCCTTTCGGTTGGCGGCGGGGCGGGCGCTGGTGCTGCGGGGCCCGAACGGGATTGGCAAGACCACGCTGCTGCGGACGCTGGCGGGGTTGCAGCCTGCGGTGGCGGGCGAGATGTCGGTGCCGCCCGAGAGCCTGGCCTATGCGGCCCATGCGGATGGGCTGAAGGCCGTGCTGACGGTGGAGGAGAATCTGGCGTTCTGGGCGGCGGTGAACGGCACGGATGGGGCCGAGGCAGCAATGGTGGCGATGAACCTGACCGCGCTGCGGGATCGTCGGGCGGCGAACCTGTCGGCGGGGCAAAAGCGGCGGCTGGGGTTGGCGCGGATTCTAGTGACGGGGCGACCGATCTGGGTGCTGGACGAGCCGACGGTTTCGCTGGATGCGGCATCGGTCGCGCTGTTTGCGGCTGTGGTGCGGGCGCATCTGGCGGCGGGGGGATCGGCGCTGATGGCCACGCATATCGATCTGGGGCTGGCGGAGGCGGAGGTGCTGGACCTGAGCCCGTTCAAGGCGCGGATGCCTGCAGCTGGGGGCCGGGTGGGTGCGTTTGACGAGGCGTTCGGATGAGTGGGGCGTGGCGCTTTAGGGTCGTGCGGACCGGGGGCTGTCTGCCCCCGGACCCCCGAGGATATTTTAACAGAGAAGATAGGGGCAGCGTGTTGCGTTCGCCTGTCGCTGGCGGGATCGTAGGGGGGGCGGCATGGGGGCGCTGCTGATCCGGGATTTGCGGCTGGCGATGCGGGCGGGGGGCGGCTTTGGGCTGGGGCTGGCGTTTTTCCTGCTGGTGGCGGTGCTGGTGCCCTTGGGTGTGGGGCCGGAGGGTGAGGTTCTGGGCAGGATTGCACCCGGCATCCTGTGGGTGGGGGCGCTGCTGGCCTGTCTGCTGAGCCTGGACCGGATCTTTGCGCTGGATTTCGAGGATGGGTCGCTGGACCTGCTTGCAACCGCGCCGATCCCGTTAGAGGGGGTGGTGGCGGTGAAGGCCTTGGCGCATTGGATTGTGACGGGGTTGCCGCTGACGATCGTGGCGCCGGTATTGGGGGTGCTGTTGAACCTGCCGGTGGCGGGCTATGGCTGGCTGGTGCTGTCGCTGCTGGTGGGGACGCCGGCGTTGTCTGTCATCGGGGCTTTTGGTGCGTCGCTGGTGGTAGGGGTGAAGCGGGGGGGGCTTTTGTTGAGCCTGCTGGTCTTGCCGCTTTATGTGCCGACGCTGATATTCGGGGCCGAGGTGGTGAAGCGCGGGGCGGCGGGGCAGGCTGTATCGGTTCCGGTGCTGCTTTTGGCCGGAATCACGCTGGCGGGGGCGGCGCTGCTGCCTTTTGCGGCGGCTGCGGCAATCCGTATCAACCTGCGCTAGGGCGCGCGCGTGATAGTGAATTGAGGCTTTGAGCCGGAGGACGTAAGGAGCCTGCATGTCGATCTGGGAATATGCCAATCCGAAGAAATTCATGCAAAGCTCGGCCTGGGTCTTGCCCTGGGTGACCGGGCTTGCGGTGGCCTGTCTGGTGGCGGGGCTGATCTGGGGGTTTTTCTTCACGCCGGATGATTTCCGGCAGGGGTCGACCGTCAAGATCATCTATCTGCATGTGCCAAGCGCGATGATGGCGATCAATGCCTGGGTGATGATGCTGGTGACCAGCCTGATCTGGCTGATCCGGCGGCATCATGTGAGCGCCTTGGCGGCCAAGGCGGCGGCGCCTGTGGGGCTGACCTTCACGGTGATCGCGCTGGTGACGGGCGCCCTTTGGGGGCAGCCGATGTGGGGCACGTGGTGGGCATGGGACCCGCGGCTGACGTCGTTCCTTATCCTGACGCTGTTCTATCTGGGCTATATCGCGCTGTGGCAGGCGATCGAGGACCCGGACACGGCGGCGGACCTGACGGCGGTGCTGTGTCTGGTAGGATCGGTGTTCGCGCTGTTGTCGCGCTATGCGGTGCTGTTCTGGAATCAGGGGCTGCATCAGGGGGCGTCGTTGTCTTTGGACAAGGAGGAGAATGTGGCGGATGTGTTCTGGTTCCCGCTCTTGGTGTGCATTGCGGGGTTCGTGCTGCTGTTCGTGGCGCTGGTGCTGATGCGGACGCGGACCGAGATCCGGGCGCGGCGGTTGCAGGCGCTTCTGGCGCGGGAGCGGCTGGCATGATGCCGGATCTGGGGAGATATGCGTTCGAGGTGCTGGCATCCTATGGCGCGTCGCTGCTGTTGCTGGCGGGGATCGTGGGGCTGACCATGTGGCGCGGCGCGCGGGTGAAGGGGCAGTTGCGCGAGGTGGAACTGCGGCAGGAGCGTGATGATGGCTAGATGGTTGATGGTGCTGCCGCCGGTGCTGTTTCTGGGGCTGGCGGGGACGTTCTATGTGGGGATGCAGCGGGAGAACCCCGATGACCTGCCATCGGTGTTCATCGACCGTGAGGCGCCTGCGGTGCCGCTGCTGGCCTTGCCGGGGATACCGGGGCTGACAGCGGCGGATCTGCGGACGGGCGAGGTGACGGTGGTGAACTTCTGGGCGAGCTGGTGCCCGCCTTGCCGGGCCGAGCATCCGGTGCTGCTGGAGATGGCTGCGCAGGGCATCCGGGTTGCGGGTGTGAACATGATGGATGATGAGGGCGCGGCGGTGGCCTATCTGGAGGAGGAGGGCAATCCGTTCTTTGCCGTAGGGTTCGATCCGCGCGGGAGAGACAGGGTGGAGTGGGGTGTCACCGCGCCGCCGGAGACGTTCATCATCCGAGGCGACGGGACCGTGGCTTTCCGCTTTATCGGGCCGCTGGTGGGGACAGATTACGAGGCGCGTTTCATACCGGCACTGGAGGCGGCGCTGGCGGAGAATACGGGCAGTTGAAGCGCGTGCCTGCTGCGGGAAACTGAAAAGGGGGGGCTGAGCGGGCCCCCCCTTTCGATGTCTGCCCAAGGGTAAGCAGGCATCGGATCTTGTTTGTCATGCAGTCCTAGAAACCGGTCTGAACAATCAACAGCAGAGCAATGAGAAACAGCCCTTCCCCCAGGGGAAGATAAGCGCCGGAAAGGACGGATCGGCTTGCAGCACGGGGAGGAGTGAAGTCGATCATGTGACGTTCCCGGCGTGTGAACCATTCACACGCGTTAAGATCATCATAGGCGGATTGCACAGCGTGCGCAGCCCGGTTTGATGGAAACAATGGGTTTCCACACAGGCGCAGCACATAGGAACGACGCGCCGTGGGGCATAGCCCGGACAGCGCGAATATGCGTTGTTTTACCGGGGAATGCGGCGGCTTTGGGGCGAAAACGCGGACGCCCCGCGGCATTTCGGCCGCGGGGCGTTTTGATCTGCAAATCCTGTGCCGGGATCAGACGGCGGCGAGGTTGCGCAGCACATAGTGCAGCACGCCGCCATGTTCCACGTATTCGATCTCGATCTCGGTATCGATGCGGCACTTGATCTGAATCGTCTTTGTCGTGCCATCGGCATAGGTGATGTGGCACGGCACGAGGGAGAGCGGCTTCAGATCGCCTTCCAGCCCTTCGATGCTGACCAGCTCGTCGCCGGTGAGGCCCAGTGACTTGCGCGTCATGCCTTCGGTGAATTCGAACGGGATGACGCCCATCCCGACGAGGTTTGAGCGGTGGATACGCTCAAACGATTCGGCAATGACAGCCTTGACGCCGAGAAGGGCGGTGCCCTTGGCGGCCCAGTCACGGCTGGAGCCCGCGCCGTATTCGATCCCGCCGAAGATCACCAGCGGCGTGCCTGCGGCCTGATGGGCCATGGAGGCGTCGAAAATCGAGGTTTGTGCGCCATCGGGGCCTTTGGTGTAACCGCCTTCGACCCCATCGAGCATCTCGTTCTTGATGCGGATATTGGCGAAGGTGCCGCGCATCATCACCTCATGGTTGCCGCGACGGGCACCGTAGGAGTTGAACTCGGACACCGGGACCTGACGTTCCACGAGGTATTTCCCGGCGGGCGTGGTGGGCTTGAAGCTGCCAGCGGGGGAGATGTGGTCGGTCGTGATCATGTCACCCAGAAGAGCGAGGACGCGGGCGCCGGAGATGTTCTTGATGGTCCCCGGCGTCTTGGCCATGCCTTTGAAGTAGGGCGGGTTCTGGATGTAGGTGGAGGTGGGCGGCCAGTCGTAGGTTTCCGCCTCGGTCACCTTGACCGCCTGCCATTTCTCATCGCCCTTGAAGACATCGGCGTATTTCTTCTGGAAGGCCGCGCGGGTGACGGTGGCGTGGACAAGGTCGGCGATTTCCTTGTTCGTGGGCCAGACATCGCGCAGGTAGACCGGGCCATTGGTGCCCATGCCCAGCGGTTCGGTGGTCAGGTCGATGTTCATGTCGCCTGCCAGCGCATAGGCCACCACAAGCGGTGGCGAGGCGAGGTAGTTGGCGCGAACGTCGGGCGAAATGCGGCCTTCAAAGTTGCGGTTGCCCGACAGGACGGCCGTGGCGACGAGGTCGCCTTCGTTGATCGCGGCCGAGATTTCGGGCTGCAGCGGGCCGGAGTTGCCGATGCAGGTGGTGCAGCCATAGCCCACGAGGTTGAAGCCGATGGCATCAAGATCTTCCTGCAGGCCTGCGGCGTTGAGGTATTCGGACACGACCTGCGATCCCGGTGCGAGCGAGGTTTTCACCCAAGGCTTGCGGTTCAGGCCAAGCGCGCGCGCCTTGCGGGCCACGAGACCGGCACCAATCATCACATAGGGGTTGGAGGTGTTGGTGCAGGAGGTGATCGAGGCGATCACCACCGAGCCGTCACGCAGTTTGTAATCGGTGCCCGCAACGGCAGCGGAGGAGAAGCCGTCGAAATTGCCGGGAAGATCGGCGGGGGCGGAATGGCCGCCTTCGCCCACCAGTTCTGCCTTTTGGTCGTCTGACACGGTGGGCAGTTTGCGGGTGGTGCGGATGTAATCACCAAAGGCCTGCTTGGCCGTGTCGAGCGGCAGGAAATCCTGCGGGCGCTTGGGGCCGGAGATGGCGGGGACAATGGTGCCCATATCGAGATGCAGGGTGGAGGTGTAGACCGGATCGTAATCCGGGCCGCGCCACATGCCGTTGGCCTTGGCATAAGCCTCGACCAGCGCGATACGCGCCTCATCGCGGCCTGTCATGTGCAGGTAGCGCAGGGTTTCGTCATCGATCGGGAAGAAGCCGCAGGTGGCGCCGTATTCGGGGGCCATGTTGGCGATGGTGGCGCGGTCGGCGAGCGGCAGGCGATCAAGGCCGTCGCCGTAGAATTCGACGAACTTGTTCACCACGCCGTGCTTGCGCAGCATCTGCACCACTTTCAGCACCAGATCGGTGGCAGTGGTGCCTTCCATCATCTGACCGGTGAGCTTGAAGCCTACAACTTCGGGGATCAGCATGGAGACGGGCTGGCCCAGCATCGCGGCCTCGGCCTCGATCCCGCCGACGCCCCAGCCGAGGACAGCAAGGCCGTTGACCATGGTGGTGTGGCTGTCAGTGCCGACGAGGGTGTCGGGGTAGGCCACTTCATTGCCGTGCTGATCCTTGTCGGTCCAGACGGTTTGCGCGAGGTATTCGAGGTTGACCTGATGGCAGATGCCGGTGCCCGGGGGGACGACGCGGAAGTTGTTGAAGGCGTTCTGGCCCCATTTCAGGAACACATAACGTTCCATGTTGCGTTCATATTCGCGGTCGACATTGGCCTGAAACGCGCGGGGGGTGCCGAATTCATCGATCATCACGGAGTGGTCGATCACCAGATCGACGGGCGCGAGGGGGTTGATCTGCTGGGCGTTGCCGCCAAGGCCGAGGATGCCGTCGCGCATCGCGGCGAGGTCCACCACGGCGGGGACGCCGGTGAAATCCTGCATGAGCACGCGGGCGGGGCGGTAGGCGATTTCGCGGGGGTTCTTGCCACCCATCTTTGCCCAGTCGGCAAAGGCGCGGATATCATCGAGCGAGACGGTCTTGCCATCTTCGAACCGCAGCATGTTTTCCAGCACCACCTTGAGCGCGGCGGGCAGGCGGGCGAAATCGCCGAGGCCTGCGGCCTGCGCCGCGGGGATGGAGTAATAGGCGACGGTCTTGCCGCCTGCGGTGAGGGTTTGGCGGGTCTTTGCGCTGTCATGTCCGACGGTGACGGTCATGCTTGCCTCCTGGCTGTGGCTGGCGTTCACGGACTGCCCATGGGGCAGGGCGGGTTCAACATTCCGGATGCCCGAAAGAATCCTGTCGGGCAAGGGTGTCCTTGGCTTTGTATGCCATTGTATGCCGAAAATCCAGCCCTGCCGCGCAAAGAGAATACAGAGAATTTGCGGCATTCGCACGACAAGGGGTGCGTGTTACAGGTCACGCAGGGACGTGAAAAATGGGGGTGGGCCAATCGCAAAACCTTGATTGGCGGCGGGGACGGGCTTTTTGTTACACGGGGATACGGCGGGGACAGGCCGGAAGAGCGGATCGAAAGATCAGGAAGGACCAGATGCGACATATCGTCAGCGCCACCTTCGGGGTGGCCCTGTGGCTTGGTGTGGGCCTGGCTGCGCCCGTGATGGCGCAATCGACCGAGGGCGTGGTGGTGGAGCTGTACACGAGCCAGGGCTGTGCGTCCTGCCCGCCCGCGGATGACTTTCTGGCAGAGCTGGCGACGCATGAGGAGGTTATCCCGCTCGCGTTGCATGTGGATTATTGGGATTACATCGGCTGGGAAGACAGCTTTGCCCAGGCCGCCTTTACCGAGCGGCAGAAGATGTATGCCCGCGCGGTGAAGAGCAGGCTGATCTACACCCCGCAGATGGTGATCGGAGGGGTGGACCGCGTCGAGGGGAATACGCCCGATGCGGTGGTGAACCTGATCGGCAAGCATCTGGCCGTGGAGCGCACGGTGCATGTGACGATCGAGCGGCAGGGTGAGCGTGTGATCATCCGCGCCGTTGCCGAGCCACCCCTGACCGGTGCCGTCGAGGTGCAACTGGTGCGCTATACTCCGGCGGCCGAGGTGGCCATCGAGCGGGGCGAGAATGCGGGACGGTTGGTGACCTATCGCAACATCGTGACGGAATGGACGAAGGTGGCTGATTGGCCGGGGCTGGCGCCGCTGGAGATCGAGGCGGCGGCACCCGGCGATGCGCCCGTGGTGGTGATCGTGCAGGAGCCCGGCCCGGCGGCGGTGCTGGCGGCGGCGCGGCTGGAATAGACTCAGCCGCGTCTGGATCAGCCGCGTTTGGCGCGGGTTTCGCGGTGCCAGATATAGGTGCCCGACGCCACGATGATGAAAGCGCCCAGAAAGGTGAGCGCGTCGGGCCATTCGTCATAGAACAGCACGCCCCAAAGCGTGGCAAGCAGGATGCCGCCATAGCCAAAAGGGGCGATGGCCCCGGCTTCGGCCACGGAAAAGGCGCGGATCAGGCAGATCTGCGCGGCGGTGCCAAGGCAGCCCACGATCGCGAACAGCCAGAGGTCGGAGGGGGCGATGGGTTGCCAGACGGCGGGCATCATGGCGCTGGTGACCAGAGTGCCAAGGAGCGCGCCGTAGAACATGGCCGTCCATGGGCTTTCCGTCATGCCCACCTTGCGGGTGAGCAGGGCAGAGGCGGCATAGCAGACCGCGCAAGCGAGCGGCAGCAGAGCGGCGGGGGTAAAGACATCCGCGCCGGGGCGGATGATGATGAGCGCGCCGATCATCGCGGCAACGACGCCCGCGATGCGGCGGGGGCCCAGCTTTTCGCCGAGGAAGAGGGCGGCTCCGAGCGTGATGAGGACGGGGTTGATGTCGGCAAGCGCCGTCGCCTCGGCCAAGCCGATATGGGTGAGGGAGGCAAAGAAGAACCCGGTCGCCCCCAGTTGCGTGAGCGAGCGCAGGGCGTGCAGGCGCGGGTGTTTGGTGCGCAGGGCGGGGCCGAGGCGGATGTTCATGATCAGCAGGACCAAGAACAACTGGCCGGCAAAGCGGGCCCAGACGACCTGCGGTGTGGGGTAGCGCTGCACCAGACCCTTGGCCAGCGCGTCCATCGCCGTGAACATCAGAAGCGAGAGCAGCATCAGGAGGATGCCCTGACGGGTGGAGGCTTCGGTCGGCTGCTGCATTGCGGGTTCCTTGGCTTGCCCGGACCCTAGGCGGGGTGGCGGGCAGGGGCAAGGTGCCGGAGCGGTGATCTGATGGAGCCGCGTGCCGCCGCATCGCTTTTGTGTCGCCTGCGCGCCTTCGCGCTTGGCTCGGGTTTGAAGGGGCGTGCCGCCCCCTCTGGCGGCGCGTGCCGCGCCGCCATTCACCCCCTGCGGGTATTTGTGGCCAAGATGAAGGGCCGCCAGGCGATAATACGGGGGCGGAATCCGCCGCCGGATTTGGATGGATGGATCGGGGCGGGGTTTGCAGGTCGTTGTGCTGCACCCTCTGGCGGGACTGTTTCGTCTGGTGGCGGAGGGGTGAGGTCACTCCTCCTCATCTTGTTTGAGGGTGAGTTCGCCAGACGCCTCTAGCCCGCGGATGGCCGAGACGATGGCGTTGAAGGCGGCATCGGCATCCTTTGGCGTGACCTTGCCGCGCGCCGCCATGTCATCGCGCATCTGCTGCACCATGCGGGGGGAAATCGCGGCGAAGACGGCGTCGACGACAGTCGCCAGCGCGGGGTCGGCGCTGGCGGCGGTGAAGGCGGTGGTGATTGTGGGGGCATCGACGGCGCGCAAGATGCGTGGCAGGTCGCGCGGGGCGATACGGTCGGGGATATGGGCGAATGTGAAGATCGCGCGGCGGACCTGTTCGGCAAAGGCGGCATCCGCCTCATCCAGCCCGGCAAGCACATCATCGCGTGTGGCAGAGGGCGAGACGTTGAGGATGGCGCCGATCCGGTCAACCGGGCCAGCGGCAAAGGCGCGGGGCGGGCGGGCATCCAGTTGCGCCACAAGGGCGAGGCCGATGCGGCGCAGGGTTTCCGGTGCCGTCGCGGCGGTGCGCGACATGGCCAGCGCCACACGACGGGCGCGATCCCCGGGCATCTTGGCGAGAATGTCCGCTGCGCGGGCGACGGGCAGCTTGGACAGGGCGACTGCGGCGGTTTCCGCCGCCTCATCCGCGATGAGGGGAAGCAGGTCTTCGGGCGGAAGGGCGGCGATCCTTTCCCAAGGATCACTGCGGGCGGTGCTGGCGGCCATGCGGCGCAGACGGCTGGCGGCATTGGGCGAGATATGGCCATCGACAAGCGACAGGGCGCCATCGATCCCGTCGGGGAAGACAAGGCCGGTGGCATCGAGCGCGGTGAGGAAATCGTCGACCACGGCGGCGAGGGTGGCGCGGTCCACCAGCCCCATGCGTGCCATCAGTTCGGCGAGGCGGGTCTGATGCTGTTCGGGCAGGTTCGACAGGGGGAGCGGCTCCCCCTCGGCCAGCATAAGACGCACGATGATGGCGGCTTTTTCGCTGGGTGTGGTGCTGCGCGGCACAAGACCGGCGGCGGAGACTGGGGTGATGCGCGCGAGCGCGACGGGGCTTTCGTCCTGCATCATGGTCCTTCCCGAAGGGTGCTTCGGGAAGGTTAGGCGGGCCGGGTTAACCGGCCCTTACCAGAGCCTCGATTACGAGGTGGTTTGCGGGATGCAGGTGCCAGTTGCGGCATCCAGCACCGTGCCTTCGACGCAGGTCGAGGCGGTGATGTTCATCTTGTCGGAGTCGCAGCCACCACCGGCGAGGGCGAAGGTGGGCGCAAGGGAGAGGGTCAGCGCAATGAATGTGGTCTTGATTTTCATAGGTCGTCCTTGTGTTGGCATGTGACTGTCAGCAGGGCGACCGGCGGTCGGAAAATCCGCATCCGGTACGTGAGTATGAGGCTAGCATGGAATTGCGCGTTTCAAGGGCGGAAAATTCCGCCCCCGCGTCATACCCGCCTCACGCTTTCGTGAGATCAGCCAAAAACGCGGCGGAAGATCGTGTCGACGTGTTTGGTGTGATAGCCCAAGTCGAATTTTTCGGCGATCTCAGCCGGGGACAGGGCCGCGGTGACCTCTGGGTCGGCCAGAAGTTCGGTCTGGAAATCGGCACCCTGTTCCCAGACCTTCATCGCGTTGCGCTGGACCAGACGGTAGCTGTCTTCGCGGCTGACGCCTGCCTGGGTAAGGGCAAGAAGCACGCGCTGCGACATGACCAGGCCTTTGAACTTGTTCATGTTTTTCAGCATGTTTTCCGGGTAGATCACCAGCTTTTCAACGACACCCGCAAGGCGGTGCAGGGCGAAATCGAGCGTGATGGTGGTGTCGGGGCCAATGGCGCGTTCCACCGAGGAATGGCTGATGTCGCGTTCATGCCAGAGCGCCACGTTTTCGAGCGCGGGGATCACCGACATCCGCACGAGGCGGGCAAGGCCGGTGAGGTTTTCCGTGAGGACCGGGTTGCGCTTGTGCGGCATGGCAGAGCTGCCTTTCTGGCCGGGGGAGAAGAATTCCTCGGCCTCCAGCACTTCGGTGCGCTGCATGTGGCGAATCTCGATCGCGATGTTTTCGATGCTGGAGGCGATGACGCCCAGGGTGGCGAAGAACATGGCGTGGCGGTCGCGGGGGATGACCTGGGTGGAGATGGGTTCTGGAGTGAGACCCAGTTGAGCGCAGACGTGCTCTTCGACAAAGGGGTCGATATTGGCAAAGGTGCCGACGGCGCCGGAGATGGCACCGGTGGCGATTTCCGCGCGAGCGTTGATCAGGCGGGCGCGGTTGCGGGCCATTTCGGCGTAGAAGCGGGCAAAGGTCAGGCCCATGGTGGTGGGTTCGGCATGGATGCCGTGGCTGCGGCCGATGCGGACGGTGTCCTTATGCTCAAAAGCGCGGGTTTTCAGCGCGGCGAGGACGCGGTCGAGGCCTGCGAGAAGCAGATCGGCGGCGCGGGTGAGTTGGATGTTCAGAGTGGTGTCGAGCACATCCGATGAGGTCATCCCCTGATGGACGAAGCGCGCGGTGTCATTGCCGATGATTTCGGCGAGATGGGTGAGGAAGGCGATGACGTCGTGTTTGGTGACGGCCTCGATCTCATCGATCCGGGCCACATCGAATGTGGCGTCCTTGGCTTTCCAGACAGCGTCGGCATTGGCCTTGGGGATCACGCCGAGGATGGCCTGTGCGTCGCAGGCATAGGCCTCGATCTCGAACCAGATGCGGAAGCGGGTTTGGGGTTCCCAGAGGGCGACCATGTCGGGGCGGGAATAGCGGGGGATCATGGCAGGCCTCGTGTCAAGGATGGGACGCGGTGGGCTTACGCCGGGACGGGCTGCGAGGCAAGGCGAAGGGACGGGAGTGAGGGCACGAATTTTCTGCGAAAATTCTGAAAGGAAGGGGGCCTTCCGCCCCCTCGGCGCGTGCCGCGCCTCACCCCCGAGGATATTTGAGCACAGAAGAGCCCGAAAGAGCCTCTTTTATTCTTCTCTGCCCAAGTATCCTCGGGGGTGAATTGGCGCACAGCGCCAAGAGGGGGCGGATAGCCCCCTGATTTTTCGCATGAAAAATCGTTTTCTAGGCCAGGCCCATCAGCGCAGCGTCAAAGGGATAGCGGGTCAGGTTTTCGCAGCCGGTTTCGGTAATCAGCACCTGATCTTCCAGCTTGATCGAGAAATCGCCGCCTTCGGGGCTGACCAGTGCCTCGACACAGATTGTCATGCCGGGTTCGAGGACGGCGTCGAAAGCGCCTTCCATCCACCCGTCAGGGTAGGTGACATAGGGCCATTCATCGCAAAGACCGACGCCGTGCATCTTGCAGGAATACTTCTGCTGCCAGTATTGCGCGTCCAGTTGATGCCCGCCGAAGGTAAGGTCGCGGATCGACACGCCGGGTTTCAGGCGGGATTGGTGGTCGCGGATGTGATCGAGCGCATGGGCATAGGCGGAGATCATCGCATTTGTCGGGCGCTGGTCGCCCACCCACCAGCTGCGGGAGATGTCGATGCAGAAGCCGTAGGCGCCGATCAGGTCGGTGTCGAATGCCACGATTTCGTTGTTCTGCACGATGCGGGGACCGCATTCCTGAAACCACGGGTTGGTGCGGGGGCCGGAGGCGAGGAGGCGGGTTTCGATCCATTCGCCGCCGCGGCGGATGTTTTCCGCATGCAGGACGGACCAGATGTCATCCTCGGACACGTTGCCCTTCGGGACGTTTTCGCGGGTGAAGGTCTCCATCGCGGCCACCGCCGTTTCGCAGGCATGCGCCGCGCAGCGCATCGCCAGCATGTCATCGGGGCCTTTGATGGCGCGGGTGCGTTCGGTGACCTCTTCGCCTTCCATCACCTGAAAGCCGATGGATTCCAGCGCGCGCAGGCCGTGGACCATGATCTTGTCCACTGCGAGGCGGCGGTTGGTGCCCACATGTTCGCGCATCAGATCATCGACCTGCTGGGCAAAGGCGCGGGCGGCAACGGCGCCGCGGTCGCCGGTGGAGTTGTAGAAGAAGGTGGCACCCGAGCGGAGTTCCTTGACCAGCGGGTTGAAGGTCACGAGGAAGGGGGAGTTCTTGTATTCCCACATCACCATATGGCCATCGGCCATAAGGAGGCAGGCGCGGAAGGGGTTGTGGGTGTTCCACAGCTGCATGTTCGTGGTGTCGGTCGCGTAGCGGATGTTGAGCGGATCGAACATCAGTAGACCGCCGTAATCGCGTGCCTGCAGGGCCTTGACCAGACGGTCCCAACGGTATTCGCGCATCCGGGCAAGGTTGGGGGGGATGAGTCCGGCCGCCTGCCATTCTGCGAAGGCAAGCTGGGTGGGGCCGATTTCGACGCGGTCATTGTCATTGGGGGAGCCGTCGCCCAGCGTAGAGCCGCGGCTTGGGTCGATCTTGCGGCGGTCGGCGTAGTGCTGGTTCATGCTGGGCCCCCCTGATGGCACAGGGATGGTCGGGCAGCCGGGGGCATGCGGGTTGCCGCTGCGCGACGCGGGGGAGTCGGATTTGGATGGGGTTGATGGTCGCGGGGCGGGAATGTAGGCAAGAGCGATGAGAGAGCCGGTTTTTCAGGACAACTTGCCCCATCAGCCATGGGCCGACCCGCGCGCGTGGCGGCTGCCGGGGATGCTGCCTTGCGGGGCGGAGGACTGGATCCGTGCGGATGAGGCCTTTTCCGGACAGATGGCCGAGCGGGACTGGCTGATCGCCACACGGCAGCCTTTGGTGCATGCGTTGCTCCCTGAGGGGCGGGCGGCGGCGGCGGAGTTGTATGCGGCGGTGCTGGACCTGCTGACCCGGCGGGATGGTTACGTGGTGGGGGAGGATCGGGTGCGGCGACCGGATGGGGTGGAGGTGCGGCTGGATCCGGCTTTCCCCCTGATTACGCTGGGGCGGCTGGTGCAGGAAGACCTGTGCCTGATGGAAAAGCAGGGGGACGAGTCGGTGCTGACCGGGGCGATCCTGTGCTTTCCGGCAAGCTGGACGCTGGGGCAGAAGATCGGGCGTCCGATGACGGGGATCCATCGGCCTGTGCGCCATTATGATAAGGATGTGGCGCGGCGGGTGCAGCGGCTGTTTGATCTGGTGCGGGTGGGGCAACCGCTGGAGCGGTACAATGCGTTGGTCTATGACGACCCGGCTCTGCACAATCCGCGTCAGGAATTTGACACCCGGCCCTATGCTGTGGAGCGGCTTTACATGCGATCCGAGCGGCAATGCATCCTGCGCCTGCCCGGGACGGGTGCGGTGGTGTTTTCCATCCACACCCATCTGGTGCCAATGGCGCGGTTCTCTGAGGCCGAACGGGCGGCGATGGTGGCGGCCGGTTTGTAGCCTGGCTTACAGCAGGGACATCATCGGGTTCAGCCCGGCAACATGGCCAAGCGCCAGAAGCGTGCAGGTCATGGCCATCACGCGGCCCGAGGCATGTACGTCGCCGCCGCGCAGGAGCGAGCAGGTAAGCATTGCGGCACCCATGGGCAGGTAGACCACCATCAGCGTGACGTCGAGCGTGGAGGCGGCGAGGCGCATCCGCACATTCTGGCCTTTGGTTTCCGGCTCTTCGGAATAAAGCGCGTTGCGGACCTGATCGAGATCTCCGGACGGGCGGCGCGGCAGATCGGGCTGGCTGTTGGCCGAGGTGACGGGGACCACGGCGGCGTTGGACAGGCGCGTCATGGTGGCGCGGGCGCGTTCGGCCTTGGCGGCCTTGATGGCCAAGGCCTTTTCGACAAAGGACACGGGCATTCCGCCATCGGTTTCCGGGAAGGCGCGGATCGCCTCGGCCGGTTGGGAGCGGCGGGCAAGCGGGCGCGCTGCGGCCGCGGCGGAGAAATCGGGAAGCCGGTCGAAGAGATTATCCACCAAATCCGCCGTGACGGGACCGACGACCTGATGCCAGAGCGTTTCGCGCGGGGCGAAGCGGGCGCGCAGGCGATCGGCAATCAGGTGGCAGAGATCTTCGTAGCGGCGGCGGTCGGTGGGATCGGCGAAGCTGCCGGGGCGGCTGTCGGGTCCGGGGCCGACCGAGATCATCAGGCTGCTGGGCAGGCCGAGGGCTGGCTCGCCCGTATAGGACAAGGTGAAGCGCACGCCGTGCAGATCGACGAAAACGAGGTCTTCGCAATCCCAGGCGATGCGACGGTCGCCGGCGCCGGAGCGGCCAAGCGCATCGTCAAGTTCGCGCACGAGGACGGAGAGGTTCAGCGCGGGGTCGCGGTCAAAGACAAACTGGGCGATCGTACTGTCGTCGAATGCCATCTGAATGCCCTCCTGCTTTTTTTATCGTTGAACCAGAGGTTGCAGGTTAATTAAGCCTAATTTCGGGTGGGTTTGCGGTGGAGGGATGAATTTGGCGGTTTTTTTGCCCGATTGTTGCCCGATTTGGTTCTTTTGCGCGGAAACCCGCCTAATCTTCTGCGGTTGTCGACGGAACGTGAACAAGTAAGGAATGTGCTTATCTTGCCTGCGGTTGTGCGCTGACCGGGGTGCCGCGGCGGAGCTGTTACATCAGATTGGGTGGGATGGTCTGGGCCAAGGCAAGAACAAGGCCGGTTATGGCGACGGCGCGGTAAGGCAGGCGGGTGGTGCTGCTGGACGCCATGTCGCGCAGAAGGCGGGCCTGATCGGCGAACAGGGCGCGCAGCGGGGCGATGAGCTGCACCAGCACAAGGGCCAAGGTCACCATTGCCGCCAGCAGGCGCAGGGGCAGGGCCTGCTGCCGGGGGGCGGCTGGCGCGGGCGTATCTTCCAGGTCGGCGGCATAAAGCGCGTCGCGGACCTGATGGAGATGGTCCTGCAGCGGATCGTGGATTTCCGATTGGGTGAGGCGCGGCTTTGGTGTGCGGCGGGTGACCGACAGATGCCGAACGGCGCGGCGCGGGGCAAGGCCATCACTGCCATCCGAGGCGGTGGTTTCGGTCATGGTGATGCTGGCCGAGTCCGGGGTGGTATCGGCGCCTTCTTCCGTATCCGTGACCATGGCGGCATCGCTGCCGTCGTCACACCAGAGGTTGCGCGCCTCGGGGGGAAGGGTGGCCTCATGCGCGGTGAGGCGGGCGCGGGCACGGGCGCGGCTGCGCTGAAGCCGGGGGTCGACGTCGGGGCCGGTGAGCGTGTCATCCTCGAAGGTGTTTTCGAACAGATTCGGGATGGGGAGAATCAGGCGGCTGTGTTCCACCGTGCCGCGTGCGAAGGTAAAACGCATCGGGCGGCGTGGGGTGATAGAGCGGATATCCTGAATGTCGGTGGCAAGTGCTGCATCGTCAGGCGTCTCGTCTTGGGTGAAGAGATCGGCCCTGTCTTCATCAAAGGAGAAGAAATCTGCAGCATCAACGCGGAAGAGATCGGCGCGGCAATCGGGGTGGTCGTCGGCGGGAAGCGCAAGAAAATCAGGGGTATCCATGTCGGCTGGCACGGCATTTGCACCTGTGGCGGTGATGTCGGCTTTTGCCGTCACGCCAAAGGTGCCGGGATCGGGCGCCAGAGAGATGCACAGATCGGCGTCGGGTGCGACGTCGAACCGGAGGTTTGACAAGGGTGCGCCGAGGGTTCGGCGCGCCCCGCGAGAGGATTGGAATTCGGGGACAAGGAAGAAAGAGGCGTCACTATCCAGCATGGCGGCATCTCCTTAGGTTTTGTTAACCGAACCACCCAATCGTGACGAGAATTGGCGCTTTCTGTGGCGGGGTTTGGGGAATTCCCTTCAAATCCTGATGATATCCTTTTTGGGTTTTCCTGCCCCTGCCCGATGAGCGCCGGAAACCTGTGGCGGCAATGCGAAAAGGGCCGCCCAATTGAGGCGGCCCTTTTGCAATGTCGGTCTGATCCGGGGATCAGCAGGAGTAATACATCAGGTATTCCACCGGATGCGGGGTGTGTTCAAAGGCGTAGACCTCTTCCCACTTCAGCGCGATGTAGCCTTCGAGCTGGTCTTTGGTGAACACGTCGCCTGCCAGCAGGAAGTCGTGGTCTTTTTCCAGCTCTTCCAGCGCCTCGCGGAGCGAGCCGCAGACGGTGGGGATGGATGCCAGTTCTTCGGGCGGCAGATCATAGAGATCCTTGTCCGAAGCCGGGCCGGGGTCGATCTTGTTCTTGATGCCGTCCAGGCCAGCCATCAGCAGGGCCGAGAA
Organism: Rhodobacter maris; assembly: GCA_943369275.1. Classification (GTDB taxonomy): domain Bacteria; phylum Pseudomonadota; class Alphaproteobacteria; order Rhodobacterales; family Rhodobacteraceae; genus Paragemmobacter; species Paragemmobacter maris_A. Next base: position 119,351 of record CALRMS020000003.1, read on the forward strand.
GGCGAGGTAGGGGTTCGCCGACGGATCGGGGAAACGGGCCTCGACACGCTTGGCTTTCGGCGATTCCGTCCACGGAATACGAACGCAGCCCGACCGGTTGCGGGCGGAATACGCGCGCAGAACCGGGGCTTCGAAGCCGGGGATCAGGCGCTTGTAGCTGTTGGTGGACGGGTTGGTGATCGCGTTCAGCGCCTTGGCATGCTTCAGGATGCCGCCGATGAAATACAGCGCTTCCTGCGACAGGTCGGCATACTTGTCGCCTGCGAAGAGCGGCTTGCCGTCCTTCCAGATCGACATGTTCACGTGCATCCCCGAGCCGTTGTCGCCCTTCATGGGCTTGGGCATGAAGGTCACGGTCTTGCCATAGGCGGCCGCGACGTTGTGGATGACGTATTTGTATTTCTGGATGTTGTCGGCCTGTTCGACCAGACCGCCAAAGATCATGCCCAGTTCGTGCTGGCAGGTCGCCACTTCGTGGTGGTGCTTGTCGACCTTGATGCCCATCCGCTTCATGGTGGAGAGCATCTCGCCGCGCAGGTCCTGCGCTTCGTCGATCGGGTTCACCGGGAAGTAGCCGCCCTTGTAGTTGGCGCGGTGGGCGAGGTTGCCACCTTCCATCACGGTGTCCATGTTCCAGGCGGCGGCCTCGGCGTCGATCTGGTAGGACACCTTGTTAGGTGCAACCGAATAGCGGACGTCGTCGAAGATGAAGAATTCTGCCTCGGGCCCGAAATAGGCCGTGTCGCCGACGCCAGACGCCTTGAGATAGGCTTCGGCCTTGAAGGCGGTGCCGCGCGGGTCGCGGCTGTAAGCCTCGCCCGTGTCGGGTTCGACGACGTTGCAATGCACGCACATCGTCTTTTCGGCATAGAACGGATCGATATAGACCGAAGACGCATCTGGGATGAGCTTCATGTCGGACTGGTCGATCGATTTCCAGCCAGCGATGGAGGAGCCATCGAACATGAAGCCTTCTTCGAAGAAGTCTTCATCCACGAGGTCCGCTACCAGGGTGACGTGCTGAAGCTTGCCCTTTGGGTCGGTGAAGCGGATGTCGACATATTCGACTTCCTCGTCCTTCATCAGCTTCAGAGCATTCTTAACTGCGCTCATCATGATGCCTTTCGGTTGGGTGTTGCAGATGCCGCCGCGCAAGAGGGCGCGGGCGGGAGTTCGGAAAGGTCAGACCGCGTCGTCGCCGGTTTCGCCGGTGCGGATGCGGATGGCCTGTTCGATGGGGGTGACGAAAATCTTGCCGTCGCCGATCTTGTCGGTGCGGGCGGCAGAAACGATCGCCGCGATGGCGCTGTCGACCATGTCATCGGTGAGGACAACCTCGATCTTCACCTTGGGCAGGAAGTCGACCACGTATTCGGCGCCACGGTAAAGCTCGGTATGGCCTTTCTGGCGACCGAAGCCTTTGACTTCGGTGACTGAGAGACCCTGAATGCCGGCTTCCTGAAGGGCTTCCTTCACCTCGTCCAGCTTGAACGGTTTGATGATCGCCTCGATCTTCTTCATGGGCCGACTCTCCCCCCAGGTGGCTTGTCTTTGGAGGTCTGATCATTTCTGATTGGGGGCCACAATCGGTGAGCGGGCGGGCGGGGCGGTCTGCGGCGGGTTTCCGTGATGAGTGATTAAAGAATGTGCAAAACGCCTGCATGATGGGCGGTTTGCGAAAGGATTGGGCGATACCATGACCGAATTGCTGACCGCTGCCCAAATGCGCGCCATCGAGGCCGCCGCGATTGCGAGCGGTGCTGTGACCGGGCTGGAGTTGATGGAGCGCGCCGGGCGGGGCGTGGTGGAGGCGATCTTTGCCGAATGGCCGGAGTTGCGCGCGACCTCGCACCGGGCGGTGGTGCTGTGCGGGCCGGGCAACAATGGCGGCGACGGGTTCGTGGTGGCTCGGTTGTTGAAGGAATGGGGGTGGGAGGTGGAGGTCTTCCTCTACGGCGACCCCGAGCGGATGCCGCCGGAGGCGCGGGTGAATTATGAGCGATGGGTGGGGATGGGGGAGGTGAGGGGGCTTGGTTTCCCCGTCGTTCGTGCAGAACCATTTGAAGCTGTTTGGGAATGTGTCTCGAAACTTGCTCGGCGCCGTGACGAAACATCTGGTGTCGTTATTGACGCACTTTTCGGGACGGGATTGGCCCGTGATCTGATTGGCATGAAGCCGCTTTTCGACCTGCGCTGGACGTTTTCCCATGGGGTGAAATGGGTCTCGGTGGACCTTCCGTCCGGGCTATGTGCCGATAGTGGCAAGGTTCTGGCCCCGCAAGAGGACAGCCGAATTCCCAAAGTGATCGGCGCTAATCTGACTGTCGCTTTTCACAGCGCGAAGCTGGGCCATCATCTCGAGAATGGGGAGCGGTTTTCTGGTCGGCTCGTCATTATTGGCATCGGGTTGCCGGAACTGGACGAAGATGACTTAGGCGCGATCTTGGAGGACGCCGGGCTGGGCGATTCCGTTCACAGAACTGGTCCGTCCAGTTCGCTTTGGGGGCGCACAGGGCACAAATACTCCCACGGCCACGCCCTCATCCTCTCCGGCCCCTCGGGTCGCGGCGGTGCGGCGCGGCTGGCGGCGCGGGGGGCGCTGCGGATCGGGGCGGGGGTGGTGACGGTGGGGTGTCCGCCCGACGCGATCCCTGAGAACGCGGCGCGGCTGGATGCGGTGATGTTGCGGGTGGTGGAGGATGCGGCGGCCTTGGAAGCCTTGCTGGAGGATGAGCGGATCGGGGTGGTTTGCCTCGGGCCGGGGCTGGGGACGGGGGCGCGGGAGGCCGGGCTGGTGGCGGCGGCTTTGGGCGTGGTTCAGTCGGAGCGGCCTTTGTCTATGGTGTTGGATGCCGATGCGCTGACGATCCTGTCGCGGGAGGCGGAGTTGTTCGGGGCGCTGCATGACGACTGCGTGCTGACGCCGCATGGCGGGGAGTTCGCGCGGCTGTTTCCGGATATTGCGGCGAAGCTGGAGGCGCCTGCGGTTACGGGGCCGGCCTATTCCAAAGTGGATGCAACGCGAGAGGCGGCCGCGCGGGCAGGGTGCGTGGTGCTGTTCAAGGGAGCGGATACGGTGATTGCGGCGCCCGATGGACGCTGTGCGGTCAATTCAGCGCATTACGAGCGGGCGGCGCCTTGGCTGGCGACGGCCGGTTCCGGAGATGTGCTGGCGGGGTTTATCGCGGGGCTGATGGCGCGGGGGTTTTCGGCTTTTGACGCGGCCTGCACGGGGGCTTGGCTGCATGTGGAGTGTGCGCGGGAGTTCGGGCCGGGGCTGATTGCCGAGGATTTGCCCGAGCTGCTGCCTGCGGTGTTTCGGCGGTTGGGGGTGTGAGGGGGCGATTTTTGACGCAAAAATCGCGACGGAATTTGACGCAAATTCCGGTTTGCGGGCGGGACGCCCGCATCGTTTCCTGCGTCAGGAAACGGCGCGAAATCTGCGTCAGATTTCGCCCTGATTTTCCTCTCGCATCCCCCGTGGGGCTTTGCTAGAAGGGCGCGGAATTTCAAGGCGCGCGCGGGCCTGCCCCTTGGCGGGGCGGACGTGTGCGTTTTGGTCAATTTGCGGGTGTGGCGAAACTGGTAGACGCACCAGATTTAGGTTCTGGCGCCGCAAGGCGTGGGGGTTCAAGTCCCTCTACCCGCACCAGGGATGTGATGAGAAGGACGAAACAATGCAGGTCACCGAGACCCTGAACGACGGTCTGAAGCGCGGCTACACCATCACGGTGACCGCTGCCGAACTGGAAGCAAAGGTTCAGGAAAAGCTGGTCGAGGCGCAGCCCGAGATCGAGATGAAGGGTTTCCGCAAGGGCAAGGTGCCGCTGGCGATCCTGCGCAAGCAGTTCGGTCAGCGCCTGCTGGGCGACGCGATGCAGGACGCCATCGACGGCGCGATGAAGGATCACTTTGACAAGACCGGTGACCGCCCCGCGCTGCAGCCCGAGGTGAAGATGGTCGAGGGCGAGACCTGGGCCGAGGGTCAGGATGTCGTCGTCGAGATGTCCTATGAGACGCTGCCGCCGATCCCGGACGTGGATGCAAGCAAGATCAAGCTGGAAAAGCTGGTCGTGAAGGCGGCGGATGCGGATGTGGATGAGGCGTTGAAGAACCTTGCCGCGACCGCGCAGAATTTCGAGGACCGCAAGAAGGGTGCCAAGGCCAAGGATGGCGATCAGGTCGTGATCGACTTCAAGGGTTCGGTCGATGGCGAGCTGTTCGATGGCGGCTCGGCCGATGACTACGCGCTGGTGCTGGGATCCAAGTCCTTTATCCCCGGCTTTGAAGAGCAGCTGATCGGCGCCAAGGTGGGCGACGAGGTGGCGGTCAATGTGAGCTTCCCCGAGGAATACGGTGCCAAGCATCTGGCCGGGAAAGCCGCCGTGTTTGCCTGCACCATCAAGGCGGTGAAGGAAGCAAAGCCGGCCGAGGTTGATGATGAGCTGGCCAAGAAATACGGGGCCGAGGATCTGGCCGCGCTGAAGGGCCAGATCGCGGAGCGTCTGGAATCCGAATACAAGGGCGCGTCGCGCGCTGTGTTGAAGCGGGCGCTGCTGGATCAGCTGGATGCGATGGTGAAGTTCGATCTGCCGGCGCGTCTGGTGGAAGCTGAGGCATCGCAGATTGCGCATCAGCTGTGGCATGAAGAGCATCCGGAAGAGCATGGTCATAACCATGGTTCCATTGATCCCACGGATGAGCACAAGGCGCTGGCCGAGCGCCGGGTTCGCCTTGGCCTCGTGCTGGCCGAAGTGGGCCGCAAGGCCGAAGTGACGGTCACGGATGCCGAGATGACGCAGGCCGTGCTGGCGCAGGCGCGCAACTATCCGGGGCAGGAGCGCGCCTATTTCGAGTTCGTCCAAAAGAACCAGCAGGTGCAGCAGCAGCTGCGCGCGCCGATCTTTGAAGACAAGGTCGTGGATCACATCATGGCAGGTGCCAAGGTGACCGAGAAGGACGTCAGCAAGGACGAGCTTCAGAAGGCCATCGAGGCGCTGGACGAGATGTAAGCGCGTCGCCCGGTTGCGGGCGGGAATTCGGGGCCGGAGGCGATGCCTTCGGCCCCTTTTTCATGTGCGCGTCTGGCGGGATTCGCGCCAGAGAATGTAAAGCCCCGCCCCGGTGATGATGGCGATGCCGATCCAGTCGGTCAGCACGGGCCAATCGCGCCAGAACAGCCAGCCATAGATCACCGACCAGACGAGGCCCGTATATTCGAATGGTGTCACGACCGAGGATTCGGCCACACGATAGGCTTGGGTCAGCAGCGTGAGGCCGATAGCAGCGATCACGCCGCAGGCCATCATCAACATCAGGTCAAATGCCGTTGGCATGACCCAGCCGCGCAAAAGGAAAGCCAGTGAGGGGTGGGCGTCGCTTTGCCACGCGCCGGAGCCGAGGACGGCCGACATGGCGATGGCGGCCAACAGAAAGACGGCATTGCCCCAGAAGGCCAGCGCCGGGGCGGTTTCCGTGCTGCCGAGGCGGCGGGCGGAGATCATGGAGATGGCATAGGTGAGGCCTGCGATGACGGGCAGGAGGGCGGCCCAGTCGAACAGGTCGCCACCGGGGCGGACCATGATCAGGACGCCTGCAAAGCCCGCAAAAAGCGCGACCCAGCGGCGTGGACCGACGGTTTCTTTCAGGATCACCACTGAGAGGATGGTGATGAACAGCGGGGCGGAGAAATAAAGCGCGACGGTGGTGGCCATCGGCAGGGCAGCAAGGGCGAGGTAGTAGGAGGTATAGGCCAGAAACATCACCACGCCACGCAGGATCATGGCGCGGGTGCCGGGTGTGAGGAGGGTGCCCATGCCGCCTTCGCGATGGACGAGCAGCAGAAGCAGCGGAAGCGCCGTGAGCGAGCGCAGCACCATCGCCTGATGCAGTGGATAAGCGCCGGACAGGAGTTTGAGGATGAGGTCCTGAACGGAAAAGACCGCAATCCCCGCCACCAGCAGGGCAACGCCACGGGCGCTTTCGCGGGGCAGGGCGAGGGGGGTGGCTGGCATGCGGCTCTCCGGTTCTAGCCAAGCGGAGGCTAGGGCGGCGTCAGGGGCGATGCAGCCGCAGGGACGACATCGCGGTGTCGTCTATAGCGCGGCGAGGAGGGCGGCAGTTCACACATGCGCGCGTTGCGGGCCGCTGTCCCGGAGCGGATAGGGCATGGCGGCCTGCGCGATTGCCCGGTTTTTCTTGGAACGGCCTGCGCAGATGTGGGGACGTTTCTTTTTCCCGGAGCGCGCGCAGGAGGTCGAGGTCGGCGAAGGTGGCGGCGCGGTTGTGGGGGCGCAGGCCATGGCATCACGACTTGATTTTGTGGTGCACAAAGGGCGGTGGAATTGCCAAAGAAAAGACCGCGCCGGTTGCCCGGCGCGGCCTGTGATCCTTGTCCCGAAGGATGCGCTTACGCGTCTTCGGTCGCTGCGCCGCCCATGTCGTCGAACAGTTCGGCGATTTCGAAATCGGCAGCGGCTTCGGCCTCGGCGGCGAGTTCCTGGATGGACTTGCCTGCCGCTTGCAGTTCGGCTTCTTCCGGCGAACGGGCGACGTTCAGGGTGATGCGGACCGATACTTCGGGGTGCAGCACGACGGAGACCGAGTGCAGACCCAGATCCTTGATCGGGCGATCGAGCACGACCTGAGCGCGGTTCACGGTGAACCCGGCATCTGTCGCGGCCTCAGCCGCGTCACGGGTGGTGACGGAGCCATAGAGCGCGCCGGCGTCGGATGCCGAACGAATCACCACGAAGGTCTGACCATCAAGCTTGGCACCGACGACTTCGGCCTCTTTCTTCGTTTCAAGGTTTTGCAGTTCAAGCTGCGCTTTCTTGACTTCGAAGGACTTGATGTTGGCCTCATTGGCGCGGAGCGCCTTGCCCTGCGGCAGGAGGAAGTTGCGGGCGTAGCCGTCCTTGACGTTGACGACTTCACCCATCTGGCCAAGCTTGGCCACGCGCTGAAGGAGGATGACTTGCATATCTGTCTTCCTTATTTCACGGCGTAGGGGAGCAGGGCGAGGAAGCGGGCGCGCTTGATGGCTTGCGCCAGTTCACGCTGCTTCTTGGCCGAGACTGCGGTGATGCGCGAGGGGACGATCTTGCCGCGCTCGGACACGTAGCGCTGCAGGAGACGGACGTCCTTGTAGTCGATCGCAGGCGCGTTGTCGCCCGAGAAGGGGCAGACCTTGCGGCGGCGGAAAAACGGTTTGTTTGCCATGATTTATGGTCCTTTCCTAAGCCGGGATCAACGACGGAAGCCGCCGCGGTCACCACCGCGGTCGCCGCCACGGTCAGCACCACGATCGGGACGGTCGCCGAAGCTGCGCTCGCGGCGTTCACCACCACCGAACCCGCCTTCGGGACGGTCGCCGCGTTCACGCTCATCGCGCTTTTGCATCTGGACGGACGGGCCTTCGCCATGTGCATCGACCTTGATGGTCAGGACGCGCATCACATCGTCATGCAGGCGCATCAGGCGTTCCATTTCCTGCACGGCGGCCGAGGGGGCATCCGATTTCAGAAAGGCGTAGTGGCCCTTGCGGTTCTTGTTGATCTTGTAGGCCATCGTCTTGACGCCCCAGTATTCGAATTCAACGACCTTGCCGCCGTTGTCCGCGAGGACCGTGGAGAAATGTTCGATGAGACCTTCGGCTTGCGTGTTGGAAAGATCCTGACGCGCAATGAAGACATGCTCGTAAAGAGCCATGTTCACTCCAGTTCTTTGCAAGGCGCATTTCATAGGACGGGCATTTCGCCTTTCCGCGGCCCGTCCACGAGAGGCTGCGCCGGTTCACGTGAGTGCGGAAAGGATGTGGCCTTATACAGAAAGGCGGCCGGAGTGCAAGGGCGGGTATGGTTTGGCGCGGTTCGGGCCGCAGGGCGATTTCTGACGCAGAAATCGCGGAAAATTCTGACGCAGAATTTTGTGGGAGCTGCCGGAGGGACCCGAAATCTGCATCAGATTTCGCTGCGTTTTCTGTGTCAGAAAACGCCCTAGCGCGCGGAGGCGGGCAGGCCGAAGAGGCGGTCGAAGGCGAAGGTGAAGAGGTAGGTATAGATCAGGAAGGCTGCGATCAGCACCGCCTCATAGGCCAGTGCCTGCAGGAGCGAGACGGAAAACCACCAGGCGGTGAGGGGCAGAAGGGCGAGGACAAGCCCGGCCTCGAACAGCAGGGCATGGGCGGCGCGGCGCTTGAGGCTGCGGCCGCGGATGGATTGGCGCGCCTCCCACGCCTCGAACATCGCGTTGAAGGTGAGGTTCCAGAGCATGGCCACCGTGGAGGCAATGACGGAAAAGGCGAGCGACCCGCCCACCGTGGTTTTGGCCATCAACAGAAGGAGGGCAGCGGACAGAAGGATGCCGCCTGCCTCGAAGCTGGTGGCATAGAGGATGCGGCGCATGGCGGGGGATTGGTGCAGCTTCATGCGGGTGGGATGGCACGATTTGACCAAAGGGGGCAAGACGGCGAAGGCGCAAAGCGGTGTTCCCTCTGGCCCAGCGTCTTTGACCAGGTCACACCCGATAGGCGAGGCGCAGCCCGCCCCAATGGCGGCCCTGGACGAAGATCGGGGCCGAGACATCCTTCATCAGCGCGAAATTCCCGCCGCCCATGTCGCGGCGATAGGATTGCAGCAGGAAGGGCCGCGTGCTGCGCCCGGCGGCAAGGCCGACGCGATCATCGAAGATGCGGCGGTTGCGGCAATGGGCTGCGTTCCAGACCGGATCACCCCGGCGCTGCGGTTGCGAGAACTGGTGGTTATGGGTGGGCAGGTAGCCGTTCACATCAACGGCAGCACAAAAGACCACGGCAGGCGTAAGCGCCAGCAAGGGGTCCTGGATCGGGGGGAGCAGCCGGTCGGTCACCGGACAGAAGGCTGCCACGTATTGCTGTGGGTCAGTGCCGGGGATCGGGCGATAGCTGCGGTCGAACAGGGCGGGGAGGGTGGCGCGGCCTTCTTCCACTGTGGCGGTGAGAGCGGCGGAAATGGCGGCGGCTGCATGCCGGACGGCGTGGATATAGGGCGTGTCGACCGTTTCCACGCCAAGGCGGGCGGTTGAGGAGACCAGCCTTTCGCTGGCATCGACAAGGCCGGACAGGCCATCGCGGGCGGCGCTGAGCCGGTTGGCCGACTGCGTGACACCGACCCCGATGCCGTGGATGCCGGTTTCGGTGGCGGTTACAAGATCAGCGGCGGTCGTGGTTGATCCGGTGATCTGGTCCTGTCGTTCGGCAATGGTGAGCACCGCCTTGTCGATTTCGGCCATCACGCGGGAGACACAACCCGCTTCGCCCCGGACATGGGCTGCATTTTCGGCAGCGATGCGGCCGGTTTCCGCAATAGTGCCAATTTCGCGGGTGAGATCGCCGAGGTTGGCCGAAATCTGGCGGGTGGCTTCCTGGGTGCGGGCGGAGAGGTGTTTCACCTCTTGCGCGACCACCATGAAGCCGCGGCCGGCGTCGCCGGCGCGGGTCGCCTCGATCGAGGCGTTGAGGGCGAGAAGGTTGGTGGTGCGGGCAATTGCGTCGATATCGCCGACGGCGCGCGACACCTTGGCCAAGGCTTGTGTCAGCGCCTCAATCCGGTCGCCGAACAGAGCGACTTGATTGGCGAGGGTGGTGATGTCGGACAGGGCGGTGTCGATCTGGGA
>CALRMS020000004.1:0-121932 GCA_943369275.1 Rhodobacter maris
GTCCGTTTCGTTGGACAGGCTGAAGATCACACGAACGCGCGAGTTGAAAACCACATCGCTTTCGTCGCCGTTCAGAGCGTTGCCGTCCGAGAAGCCCGAAACGAGGCCCATACGGGCGGTACCCGATACGCTCACTTCGGCTGCGGCGATCGATGCGCCACCAACGAGCATCGTCGTTGCAAGAAGAATCTTTTTCATCGTTTTCCCTCGTTATCTTAAGGAACCCAACCCAGGGGAATCCGGGGTGGGGATGGACTGTTAATCAATCTTACGGCCCCAGATTGCAACGATGGAGCATTAACGAAACTTAAACCTCAAATCCGTGGTGCAGTCTTGCCACAGTCACATTTGCCCGCCGCGCAAGGCCCAAGGCGGTGCCGGAATACTGTGTGAAGGGGCTACTTTGCCCCCAAGCACCACGCAGGGGCGCGCAGTGCGGGGACGGATGGGGGAAAAGCCTTGGCACGCCGGAAACGGTGGGCTAGACAGCGATCAAAGGCTAACGGGGGACTGGATGAACCTGCATCGCTTGGCACAGGTCGCGCTGATTGGCGGCATGCTCATCTCTGTATCGGCCTGCGGGACCGGGATCGCCAGCGGCGACAGCGGATTGTTCCGCCGCAACGCCGAGCCGTCCGTCCCGTCAGAGGCGACAGCAGACCGGCGCGAACGCGCGCTGGCCCAGCGCGCCGCGCTGGAGCGCGCCTCGGGCGAGCAGACCAACCAATCCTCCATCTTCGACCTGTTCCGCAACGGAACCGATCCGAACACGACGGTTGAGGTGAACAAGTACCTCTGGGTCGCGGCGCAGGATGTGCTGAACTTCCTGCCCATCGAATCGGTTGATCCGTTCACCGGCGTGATTGTCACCGGCTTTGGCACCCCGCCCGGCGGTGGCCGCGCCTATCGCGCGACGATCTATGTGCAGGACCCGGCGCTGGATGCCCGCAGCCTGAAGGTGGCGCTGCAATCTTCGGGCGGTGGCGCGGTTGACCCCGGCACCGTGCGCGCCATCGAGGATGCAATCCTGACCCGCGCGCGGCAGCTGCGCATTCAGGACGCCAACCTCTAAGGGCTTTTACCCGCGATCACTGGACCTTGGCCGCGCGGCTTGTATAACGGCGCGCATCCGAACGCTTGGGGACAAAGAATGTCGCGCTACGAACCCGCTGTGACCGAACCGAAATGGCAAACCGCCTGGGATCAGGCCGGGGCCTTTACGGCGCGGCGCGATCCGGCCAAGCCGAAATATTATGTGCTTGAGATGTTCCCCTATCCGTCGGGGCGCATCCATATGGGCCATGTGCGCAATTACACGATGGGCGATGTGGTGGCCCGGCAAAAGGCGGCGGCGGGCTATTCCGTGCTGCACCCGATGGGCTGGGATGCCTTTGGGATGCCTGCGGAAAACGCCGCGATGGAACGTGGCGGCCACCCCAAGACCTGGACCTATGGCAACATCGCCGACATGAAGGCACAGATGAAGCCGCTGGGTCTGTCGATCGACTGGTCGCGCGAATTTGCCACCTGCGACCCGGAATATTACGGCCAACAGCAGGCCATGTTCATCGACATGATGGAAGCAGGCCTGATCTACCGCAAGAACGCCGTGGTGAACTGGGATCCGGTCGACATGACCGTTCTGGCGAACGAGCAAGTCATCGACGGCAAGGGCTGGCGGTCCGGTGCGGCGGTGGAACGGCGCGAGTTGACTCAGTGGTTCTTCAAGATTTCCGACTATTCCGAAGAATTGCTGAACGCGCTTGATGGCCTGACCGACTGGCCCGAAAAGGTGCGCCTGATGCAGGCGAACTGGATCGGCAAATCGCGCGGCCTGCAATTTGGGTTTGAAACGGTTGGCGCGCCCGCCGGTTTTGACCGGCTGGAGGTGTACACCACTCGCCCCGACACGCTGATGGGCGCAAGTTTTGCCGCCATTTCGGCCGATCATCCGCTGGCCAAGGCCTTGGAGCATGATCCCAAGGTCGCGGCCTTTGTCGCCGAATGTCGCCGCGGCGGCACCTCGGCCGAGGAAATCGAGACGGCGGAAAAGATCGGCTATGACACCGGCATCCGGGTGAAGCACCCGCTGAACCCGTCTTGGGAACTGCCGGTCTGGATCGCCAATTTCATTCTGATGGATTACGGCACCGGGGCCATCTTTGGCTGCCCCGCGCATGACCAGCGCGATTTCGACTTTGCCACCAAATACGGCCTGCCCATCGACGCGGTCTTTGTGACTGAGGGCACGGAAGACGCGGCGCTGACCGAAGCCTTCGTTCCCATGAAATCCGAACGTGTCCGCTATGTTCGTGGCTTTTCCGGTGCCACCGTGCAGACCGGGGAAGAAGCCATCGCCGCCGCCATCGCCCATGCCGAAACCAACGGTTATGGCAAAGGCGTGACCAAGTTCCGCCTGCGCGACTGGGGCATTTCACGCCAGCGCTATTGGGGCTGCCCCATCCCGGTGATCCATTGCGCCACCTGCGGTGTGGTGGCCGAGAAAAAGGAAAACCTGCCCGTCACCCTGCCCGATGACGTGACCTTTGATATCCCCGGCAACCCGCTGGACCGCCATCCCACATGGCGCAGCTGCACCTGCCCGAAATGCGGTGCTGCGGCCCGGCGCGAGACGGATACGATGGACACTTTCGTCGATTCGTCCTGGTATTATGCCCGCTTCACCAGCCCGCATGCGGCGACGCCGACGGATGCCGAGGATGCGGCCTACTGGATGAACGTCGATCAGTATATCGGCGGCATCGAACACGCGATTCTGCACCTGCTCTATTCTCGCTTCTTCGCCCGCGCGATGCACAAGACCGGCCATCTGCCGCCCAAGGCCGTGGAACCGTTCAATGCGCTGTTCACGCAAGGCATGGTGACGCATGAGATCTATCTCACGCGCGATGCCAATGGTCGCCCGGTCTATCACCTGCCCGAAGACATCATCCGCTCTGACTCCGGCGCGACGCTGAAGGATGGCACGGCGGTCGAGGTGATCCCGTCGGCCAAGATGTCGAAATCCAAGAAGAACGTCGTCGATCCGATGAACATCATCGCGGCCTACGGGGCAGATACCGCGCGCTGGTTCGTGATGTCCGACAGCCCGCCCGAACGCGATGTGGAGTGGACGGCATCAGGGGCAGAGGCGGCTTACAAGCACCTGAACCGGGTGTGGCGGATTGCCGATGACATTGCACAGGGCAGCGCCCCGGCGAACCCGGAGGAAGACACGACCCTCGCCCGTGCCACGGCCAAAGCCATCGACGAAGTGACCAAGGGCATCGAAGGATTCGCCTTCAACAAGGCCATCGCCAAGCTGTACGAATTCACCAACACGCTGCAGCGCACACAGGCCGGATCTGCGGCGCGCCGTGCCGCGATGCTCACGCTGGCGCAGCTGATGCAGCCGATGACGCCGCATCTGGCCGAAGAGGTCTGGTCGATGCTGGGCGGCACGGGGTTGGTGACGCAATCCGCTTGGCCCAAGGCCGACCCGGCACTGCTGGTGGACGATTCCGTGACGCTGCCCATCCAGATAAATGGCAAGCGGCGGGCGGAAATCACCGTTCCCAAAGACATGCCCGCGTCCGAGGTTGAAAAGATCGCGCTGGCGGATGATGCTGTGATCAAGTTCCTTGCCGGGCAGCCGGTGAAGAAGATCATCGTCGTCCCGGGGCGCATCATCAATGTCGTTGTCTGACCAAAAGTCGTTGTCTGGCCGCCGCCAATTCCTGTTGGGCCTTGCCGCCCTGCCGCTTGCAGCCTGCGGGTTCACGCCCGCCTATGGGCCCGAAGGCGGGGCAATCGCCCTGCGCGGGCGCGTCGCGGTGCAGGCCCCGGTGACCAAGGGTGAATTCGATTTTGTTGCCCGGCTGGAAACGCGGCTTGGCCGGGCAGAGGCCGCCGCCTATGACCTTGGTTATTCAATTTCCGCAACCCGCGAGTCGGGCGGCATCACGGCGGCCAACGAAACCACCCGCTATACCCTGCGCGGCACGGCCAAGTGGACACTGACCAGCCGCGCCACTGGCACCCGCGTCGCAGGGGGTGAAGTGAACGGCTTCACCTCATGGTCCGCCACTGGCACCACGGTTGCAGGTCTTGCCGCCGAGGATGACGCCGCGCGCCGTCTGTCGGTGATGCTGGCCGATCAGGTGATGATCCGCCTGCTCGCCGCCGCGCCCACGCTGGCGCAATGATCCTCAAGGGGGTTGAAGCGACGCGCTACTTCTCGCGCCCCGATCCGGGCAAGGCGGGGCTGCTGATCTTTGGCGCGGATTCCATGCGCGTGGCGCTAAAGCGGCAAGAGGTGATCGCCGCGCTGATCGGCCCGGACGGCGAGGCGGAAATGCGCCTGACCCGTATCCCCGCCGCCGATCTGCGCAAGGATGGCGCGCTGCTCTTGGATGCCATCAAATCGCAGGGCTTTTTCCCCGGCCCCCGCGTGGCCTTTGTCGAAGAGGCCGCCGATGGCCTGACCCCCACGATCACCACCGCGCTGGCGGAATGGAGGCCCGGGGATGCACAGATCATCGTCACCGCAGGCGGCCTTACGGGCAAATCCGCGCTGAAGACGCTGTTTGAAAAGCACCCAGCCGCCTATTGCGTCGGCCTCTATGACGATCCGCCTTCGCGTGAGGAAATCGAGGATGCGCTGAAACGCGCAGGTCTTGCCGCCATTGACCGCGAGGCATTGACCGACCTGATGTCGCTGGGACGCGCGCTCGATCCCGGCGATTTCCGGCAGACGCTGGAAAAGATCGCGCTCTACAAACATGGCGACACCACCCCCCTGACCCCGGCCGAGATTGCCGCCCTTGCCCCCGCCACGATCGAGGCCGATGTCGACGAGCTGATCGCCGTGGTGGCCGACCGCAAGGCACAGGAGATCGGCCCACTGCTGCGCCGCCTAGAGGGGCAGGGCACCCTGCCCGTCACCCTGTGTATCCAGACGATGCGCCATTTCCGGGCGCTTCATATGGCCGTCAGCGAACCCGGCGGCGCAGCGTCGGCCATCGGGCGGATGCGCGGCATCCCTTTCAAATCCCGCGATGCGCTGATCCGCCAGGCGCAGAGCTGGTCGATGCTGCGCCTAGAAGAGGCGATCGCCCATCTGCTGGAAACCGACCTGACGCTGCGCTCGTCATCCCGCGCGCCGGGCATGGCGGTTATGGAACGCGCCCTGATCCGGCTGGCCATGATGCGCGGCTAGGTCGGTTGCGGCGGGTGACAGGTCCGTTCCGGGCTTTCACTGCAACCGCGACCGCGCCAGACTTGCCGCGAACAGAACCAAGGCCAACCCATGATGCGCCTGCGCTCCTTCGGCCCCGCGATGACCGCACCGAAACCCCGCGATGCCCTGCTCGCGGCCTTGGGTGTGGCCTTCGGCCTTGTGGCCTGCGATTTGCTTTTGTTGGCGCTGTCGCCCGGAAACGCGCTGTCAAACCTGTTGCTGGTCGCACCCTTCGGGGCCACGGCCTTCCTGATATTCGTCCTGCCCAACAGCCCACTTTCACAACCATGGTCCGCCATCGTGGGCAACACGGTTTCGGCCCTGGCGGCAATGGCCGTGCTGGTCCTTACCGATCAGCCGCTTTTTGCCGCCCCCCTTGCCGTCGCGCTCGCTATTCTTCTGATGGCCCTGTTGCGTGCGTTTCATCCCCCCGCAGGTGCCACGGCACTCGCCACGATCCTTGCCGCTCCCGGCCCCGATTTTCCCGGCCTGTCCTTCGCCCTCCTGCCAGTGGGGATCGGTACGGTCGTTCTGGTCGGCGCGGGCATGGTCTGGAACCGCATCATCGGTCGCACCTACCCTTTCCGGCAGTCAGCGCCACCCCAGCACGCCACGCGCGACAGCGCGCCTGGTCGCCGCCTTGGCCTAACAGCTGCCGAACTCGCCCATCTTCTCGACAGGCTTCGCATGGCCCCCAATATCGGTGTAGAAGACCTTGCCCGCGTGCTTGGCGCTGCAGAAACCGCGGCAGCGGCACATCATCTGGGTGGCCTGACCGCTGCTGATATCATGTCGCGCGATGTCATAACGGCGTCGCCGGGCACAGAACTCACTGAATTGGCCGCCCTCTTCCGCAGACACAGGTTCAAAACCCTGCCGCTGACCGATGCCAATGGCCTTTACGTCGGCCTGATCGACCAATCCGCCCTGCTTGGGCTTGTCGATCCGGACCTTGCCGCCGCCGATCTGGCCGCCGATGTTGCCACCCTGCCGCCCGATGCGGGGATCGCTGCCTTGATGGATGTGCTGGCGGACGGGCATCAACAGGCTGTCCCGATCATCCGGTTCAAACAATTGGTCGGACTTGTCACCCGATCCGATCTGATTGCCCTTCTTTCGGCGCGGCTTCGGGATGGCTAGACAGCCGGTCCACCGCAGGGCGATATGTGCCCATGTCTGATGTGTTTCATACCCTGCAACAGGATTGCACAGCCCTTGGCACGCGGCTGTTCACAATCACCACCCATGATCTTTCCCACGGCCTGTTTCGCCGCGCCCATACTTCCCACCCGGTGGAATACCCGGCTCATGGCACCAAACCGCTGGCACGGGATGCGTGGTATGACCTCTGCATCACCCGCGCGCAGCCCTTTGTCGCCAATACCCCCGCCGAATTCGCCACCGTTTTCTTCGACCACGCGCTGATCACATCCATGGGCCTTGGGTCCGCCGCAAACTTGCCCGTGATCGCAACGGATGGCTCCGTTCCCGGCACCGTCAATTTGCTGGCTGAAACAGGCCACTTCACCCCGGAACGACTGGTCGCCTATACTGCCCTTCTTGCCATGCACCGCCCCGCCCTTCTGGCCGATCCGGCTTTCTTCTCTGTTCAAACATCCCACGGGGGTTAGCCATTGTGTTCACCCCCGGTTCGAGAACCAATGGCTGACGGGGTGTGAAACTCCCGTTGCCTGCCACAATCGGAACGCCATGGCCTTCACGCTCCGCCAGCTTCAGTTCTTCGTCGCCGCCGCCGAGGCAGGCAGCGTGTCAGGTGCCGCCCGCGCCCTGTCCATCTCGCAATCGTCGGTGACTGAAGCCGTCCGCGCTTTGGAGGATGATCTGGGCGTCACCCTGTTCGACCGGCAGGCACGCGGGTTGCTGATCACGCATAAAGGCAGCGCCTTCCTGCGACATGCCCGCCAGATACTGGCCGATGTCGCCACCGCCCGCACGGCGTTTCGGGATGAGGCGGAAACTGCAACGGGGCGGCTGTCGCTGGGTGTCACCTCGCTGGTGGCCGGCTATGTGCTGTCCGACATCCTGTCGCGCTTCCGCCGCGCCTTTCCTCAGGTGGATCTGAACGTGATCGAGGATAATGGCGACTACCTGCAACATCTGCTGATCGGGGGTGAACTGGACGTGGCCGTTCTGCTGACATCTTCCGTCAAGGACCGGATGGCGTTGCATGTGGAAACGTTGCTGGTATCGCCCTATCGGCTCTGGCTGCCGCTGGGCCATCCATTGGCGCAGCAAGAGGCGATCGCGCTTGAGGAACTGGCGGGCCAGCCGATGATCCAGCTGATGGTGGATGAAATCGAGGAAAGCACCCGCCGTCTGACCGCCGCCCTGCCGGTAAAGCCAGAGGTCGCCTTCCGGACCCGGTCGGTCGAGGCGGTCCGGTCCCTTGTCGCCACTGGCGCGGGCCTTGCCATCCTGCCCAGCCTTGTCTACCGGCCCTGGTCGCTGGAAGGCGACCGGATCGAGATTCGCGATGTCTCGGGCGACCTTCCCACGGTGCAGGTGGGTCTTGCCTGGCGACGTGGCGCCCCGCTCAGCCCGCCCGCGCTGAACTTCATCCGGTCGGCACAAAGCAACGTGCCGAACCGCTAGACCATTGTCATTCGGTTACCAGAATCCCGCAGCACCGCCCTGTTCGCATGCATACCATTTGCTGCACAGCCGTCTGCACCGCGCGCTGCACAGCCTTTTGCCCGGCTGACCTATCGGAAAAACCGAATTCACCCATCAGCGTTTTGATATTGCGAATTGCCATCAGGTGAATACCGTTCGCTTCCATGACCGGTAAACCGGCTGTCCGCGCTTGCGGTCCAACGCATGCGGCACTTTCACAGGGAGTTTTTCAGCATGACACTCAAGACACTCAAACTGACCGCCACCACGGCGCTTGGCCTGATCGTCGCCGTCACCCCCGCCCTGGCCCAGATGACCGAGGTTGGCGCGGGCGAAGGCGAACTGTCCATCGTCGCCTGGGCCGGTTATGTGGAACGCGGCGAAACCGATCCGAATTTCGACTGGGTCACGAAGTTCGAAGAATCCTCCGGCTGCAAGGTCAGCGTGAAAACCGCCAACACCTCGGACGAGATGGTCGCCCTGATGAACGAAGGCGGGTTCGACCTTGTCACCGCATCGGGCGATGCGTCGCTGCGCCTGATTGCGGGCGACCGCGTGCAGGAAATCAACACCGCCCTCATCCCGTCTTGGAGTACGGTCGATCCGCGTCTTCAGAACGCGCCATGGTATGTCGTGGACGGCAAGCATTATGGGGTGCCCTATATGTGGGGGCCGAACGTGCTGATGTACAACACCGAGGTGTTCAAGGAACCGCCGACCAGCTGGAACGTCGTTTTCGAAGAACAGACCCTGCCCGATGGCCAATCCAACAAGGGCCGGGTGCAGGCCTATGATGGCCCGATCCACGTGGCCGATGCTGCGCAATACCTGATGTTCCACAAGCCGGAACTGGGCATCACCTCGCCCTACGAGCTGAACGAAGATCAGTACAAGGCCGCGCTGGACCTGCTGCGCGGACAGCGCGAGATTGTCAGCCGCTATTGGCATGACGCCTTCATTCAGATCGACGATTTCAAGAACGAAGGCGTGGTCGCCTCGGGTTCATGGCCGTTCCAGGTGAACCTGCTCAAGGCAGGCGGTGCCCCTGTGGCATCGACCATCCCGCAGGAAGGTGCAACGGGTTGGGCAGATACGACCATGCTGCACGTCGACAGCGAACATCCCAACTGCGCCTATATGTGGTTCGAACATCAGCTGTCGTCGAACCTGCAATCCGACCTGTCGGTCTGGTTCGGGGCGAACCCGTCGGTTCCCGCCGCCTGCACCGATGGGCGCGGGATGCAAACGGCAGAAGGCTGCACCGCCAACGGTCTGGATGATTTCGAACGCATCCGGTTCTGGACCACCCCGGTTGCCGATTGCTCGCAAGGCGAAGATACCTGCGTGCCCTATTACCGCTGGGTGTCTGACTATATCGGCGTGATCGGCGGCCGCTGATCGGTTTCCATCGCAACAGATGGGGTGCGCGCCTGTGCGCGCACCCGCCAATTTCTTTTCCCTGTCCGGTGCCTTGAATGACCGCTGCCGTCGAATTCCAGAACGTATCGCGCCACTTCGGCCCGCCCTCCGCCCCCGTCAAGGCCGTGGATGGCGTCGATCTGACCATTGCGGAGGGGTCGTTTTTTGCCATGCTTGGCCCGTCAGGTTCGGGCAAGACCACCTGCCTGCGGCTGATATCGGGGTTCGAAAAGCCCACAGGCGGGACGATCCGCATCTTTGGGCAGGATGTCAGCGACATCCCCCCCAATCGCCGCAACGTGAATACCGTCTTTCAGGATTACGCGCTGTTTCCGCACATGAACGTGCGGGACAACGTGGCCTATGGCCTGATGGTCAAAGGCATTGACCGCCGCACCCGCGAACGCCGGGCCGAAGAGATGCTGGCACTGGTCAAGCTGGATGGCTATGGCGACCGCAAGCCTGCACAACTGTCCGGTGGTCAACGCCAGCGCGTTGCCTTGGCGCGGGCCTTGGTGAATGAACCCAAGGTCTTGCTGCTGGATGAACCGCTTGGCGCGCTGGACCTGAAGCTGCGCGAGGCGATGCAGGATGAATTGAAGGCGCTGCAAGCCCGGCTTGGCATCACCTTTGTCTTCGTGACCCATGATCAGGGCGAGGCGCTGAGCATGGCCGACAGCCTTGCCGTGTTCAACGAAGGCAAGATCGCCCAGATCGGCACGCCTTCCGAGGTTTACGCCCGCCCTCGCACCCGCTTTGTCGCGGATTTCGTGGGATCTTCCAACGTATTGTCGCCCGAGGTGACGCGTGCTTTCGGGGGGCCGGCGAAGTGGTCTTCGCTGCGGCCCGAGGCGCTTCGCCTGACCGCTGCCGATGGGGTGGCGCTTGCAGGGACCGTGACCTCGATCCGGTATCTGGGGGCGGGAAACCGCATTTCGGTGCTGCTGCACGGAATGGAAGTGGCCGCCCTTCTGCCTGCTGGCCAGCCCCTGCCGGAACCCGGCGCGACGGTGGGCCTGTCTTTTGACCCCTCGGCCCTGCATGTGATGGATCAGGCATGAGCGACGCCCCCGCCATCCTGCCCGAACGGGGCCTTGCCGACAGGCTGACCGCGTTGTTCTGGCGCCATCCTCGGGTGCTGCTGGCGGTGCTGCTGACGCCGCCTTTGCTATGGCTGGGCGTGGTCTATCTGGGATCGCTGTTCGCGCTGCTTTTGCAAAGCTTCTATTCGATTGATGAGTTTTCGGGGGTGGTGAAGGAAGAATTCACTCTGAAAACCTATGCCGAACTGTTCCGCGCGCAGAACATGGATATCATCCTGCGCACGCTGCTGATGTCGGCTGCCGTTACCATCGGCTGCGCGATCATCGCCTTTCCGATTGCCTATTTCGCCGCCCGCTTCGCGCGGGGGAAATGGAAGGCGGTGTTCTATCTGGGGGTGATGCTTCCCTTGTGGTCGTCCTACCTCGTCAAGGTCTATGCGTGGAAGCTGATCCTGGCGAAGGAAGGGATCATCACATGGGCGGCTGACGGCGTGGGACTTTCGATGGTCTTGAACGCCATTCTGGCCATTCCCGGCATTGGCGGGAATTCCCTTTCCACCAGCCCGTTGGGAACCTTCATCGTCTTCGTCTATGTCTGGCTGCCCTACATGATCCTGCCGATGCAGGCATCTCTGGAGCGGGTGCCGAATTCGATGCTGGAGGCATCGGCAGACCTGGGCGCATCAAAGGCGCAGACGTTCCGCACCGTGATCCTGCCCTTGGCCATGCCGGGGGTGATTGCGGGGTCGATCTTCACTTTCTCGCTGACGATGGGGGATTACATCATTCCGCAGATCGTCGGCACCTCGGCCCGCTTCATCGGGCTGGCCGTCTATCAGTTGCAGGGAACGGCGGGGAACATCCCGCTGGCCGCCGCCTTTGCCGTGGTGCCGATTGTCATCATGCTGATCTATCTGACCATCGCCAAACGGAAGGGGGCGTTCGATGCACTCTGACCGCGCCTCATGGGGATTGAAGATCGCTGCCGTGGGCGGGCTGCTGTTCCTGCACCTGCCGATCCTGCTGATTTTCCTGTACGCCTTCACCACCGAGGACAAATCCTATCAATTCCCGCCCCCCGGCCTGACGACAGAATGGTTCGGCGTGGCCTGGAACCGTGAGGATATCTGGCCCCCGCTGTACCTGTCGCTCTGGGTCGCTACCATTGCCACCTTCCTTGCCATGATCCTTGGCACGCTGGTTTCTGCCGCGATGGCGCGGGCGTCGTTCTTTGGCCGCGAACAGATCAGCCTACTGATCATCCTGCCCATCGCCCTGCCCGGCGTGATCACCGGCATGTCGCTGCGGTCGGCCTTTTCGATCATGGACATTCCGTTTTCGACCTGGACCATCATCCTGGGCCACGCCACGTTCTGCATCGTGATCGTCTATAACAACGCGGTTGCCCGGTTCCGCCGCCTGTCGGGGGGTATCCTTGAAGCCTCGGCAGACCTTGGTGCCAACAGCTTTCAGACCTTCCGTTATGTGCTGCTGCCGAACCTCGGCACCGCGCTTCTGGCAGGCGGGATGCTGGCCTTTGCACTGTCGTTTGATGAGGTGATCGTCACCACCTTCACTGCGGGACAGCAAAGCACCCTGCCCATCTGGATGCTTCAGGAGCTGGTCCGCCCCCGGCAACGCCCGGTGACCAACGTCGTCGCCATCGTGGTTTTCGTGGCCACCGTCGTTCCCATCCTTATCGCCTTTTACCTGACCCGTGGCGGATCCGAGACGGCCGGCACGGGCAAATGAACAGGGAGGTTCCCATGGACAGCGTCCACATGACCATCGATACGCAGCTTCTGATCGGATCGACATTCGAGGCCGGGCAGGAAACGCGAGAGCAGATCTTGAACCCGCGCACCGGGGGCCTGATCCTTGAGGTGCCCGAAGCCTCTACCGCGCAAGTAGACCGGGCCGTTGCCGCCGCGCGCAAGGCGTTTGAGACATGGTCCCGCACCACGCCCGGCGAACGGTCGGCGGCCCTGCTGCGGATCGCAGATCGGATAGAGGCTGAGGCCGACAGCTTTGCCGCGCTCGAGGCGCTGAACTGCGGCAAGCCGATCAACGCGGCGCGCAACGATGAGATCCCGGCGATTGTAGATTGCTATCGGTTCTTTGCGGGTGCCGTGCGCTGCCAGCACGGCGCAGTGGCAGGGGAATATCTGGCCGGGCATACCAGCATGATCCGCCGCGATCCGGTGGGGGTAATCGCGTCGATCGCGCCGTGGAACTATCCGCTGATGATGATGGCGTGGAAACTGGGGCCTGCGGTGGGCGGCGGCAATACGGTGGTGTTCAAGCCATCTGAGCAGACACCGCTGACCGCGCTGAAAATGGCGCGAATTTTGGCCGAAGAGTTGCCAGAAGGCGTGGTCAACATCGTGGCCGGGCGCGGGCAGACGGTGGGCAGCTATCTGATCAACCACCCGCAGGTGGACATGATCTCGCTTACCGGCGATGTGGCGACGGGCAGGAAGATGCTGGATGCCGCCGCCAAGACGGTGAAGCGCACGCATCTGGAACTGGGCGGCAAGGCACCCGTTCTGGTGTTCGATGATGCCGATGTAAGCGAGGTGGTCGAAGGGTTGCGCGCATTCGGCTATTACAATGCCGGGCAGGATTGCACCGCCGCCTGCCGCATCTATGCAGGGAAAAAGGTCTATGATCGGCTGGTGGCGGATCTGACATCGGCCGTGTCCTCCATCGCGCTGGCCAATGACGATGACAGCACGAATGAGATCGGCCCCCTGATTTCCTTGCGTCAGCGCGACCGGGTGGCGAGCTTTGTGAACCGGGCGCGCGAGTTGAACCATGTCGAGGTGACGACGGGCGGTGAGGTGATGGATCAGGGCTATTACTATCGCCCCACCGTCATCGCTGGGGCCCGGCAGGAGGATGAGATCGTCCGGCGCGAAGTGTTCGGCCCCGTGGTTTCCATCACGCCATTTTCCGATGTGGATACCGCCGTGGGTTGGGCCAATGACAGCGACTATGGCCTTGCCTCATCGGTCTGGACCAAGGACGTGGGCCGCGCGATGGCGACGGCGGCTCGGCTGCGCTATGGCTGCACCTGGATCAACACGCATTTCATGCTGGTCAACGAGATGCCGCATGGCGGGCTGAAGCAATCCGGATACGGCAAGGACATGAGCGCCTATGCGCTGGAGGATTACACCGTTGTCCGGCATGTGATGGTTAAACACGGGTAGACCCGGTCTTCCGGACCGCCCCAATCTTTTCTGCGGGAAATATCTTCTGGGGGGCGGCGCGGCACGTGGCAAGGAGGGCAGAGACAGCCACCCTACGCTTCGGCTGCCGCCCGCCCCGCCCAATGCCCTGTGGCCCAGCAGGCGGTCAGCAGGTAGCCGCCTGTCGGTGCCTCCCAATCCAGCATCTCGCCGCAGGCGAATACGCCCGGCAAAGCGCGCAACTCCAGATCATCGGTCAGGGCGGCGCGGGTGATGCCGCCCGCCGTAGAGATCGCTTCGTCAATCGGTCGCGGGCCGGTCAGCGGGATGGGCAGCGCCTTGATCGCCCGAAGCGGCGGCAGGCTGCGCCCGAATTCCATCACAAGAGCGATGGAGACAGGTGGCAAGCCCAATTTCCGCAGGCGGTTTGCCAAAGTTTCAGAGGGCTTCATGCGGGCAAGCCTTGCCTCTATCTCGGCCTCTGCCACGTCCGGCATCAGGTCCAACCGCAAGTTTGCGCCTTCGCGCAGATCGCGGCTGATGGCATAAATGCCGCCACCTTCAATACCCCGAGCGGATAGCACGAACTCTCCCCGCTCTCGGCGCGCCCCGGCGATTAGGGCCACGCCTTTTACCGGTTGGCCGAAGTGTTTGGCCATATGGGGGGACCAGTTCACGCAAAACCCCATATTGGCGGGTTTGAACGGCGCAATCTCCACGCCCCTGTCGCGCAGCCACGGCACCCAAGCCGCGTCTGACCCCAACCGCGCCCAGCTTGCTCCGCCCAGCGCCAGCACCACAACACGGGGCGACAGGGTCACGGAACCATCGGGCGTGTCGAACTGCCATGCGTCGCCCTGAAACCCGGTCCAGCGCCAGCGCAGGCGCAGCTCTACCCCCGCGCTGCCAAGGCGGGTCAGCCATGCCCGCAGGAGGGGCGAGCCTTTCATCGACAGGGGAAAGACGCGGCCGGATGAACCGGTGAACACCTCTTGCCCCAAGGCGCGGCACCAGTCCTGCACCTGTTCGGGGCCGAATTCGGCCAGCATGGGGGCCAGCCAGCCCGCATCATAGGCGCGGGCAAACTGTTCCGGGGGTTCGTCCTTGGTCACGTTCAGGCCGGATTTTCCGGCCATGAGGAACTTGCGCCCGGCTGAGGGTTTGGCTTCGCAGACCACCACGCGGCGGCCAGCGGCGGCGAGCATCTCTGCCGCCATCAGCCCGGCAGGGCCAGCCCCGATCACCAGCGCATCCATCTTGCCCCCGCCGCCTGTTGCGCCATCCTTTGCACCGAAAGCCGCCACAGGACAACATGAACCCGATCTGCCCCATCTGCCTGCGCCCGATCCCCCCGGACGTGCCGCAAAGCCTGCATCACCTTGTGCCAAAGCTGAAAGGTGGCAAGGGCGGGCCGACGGTGATGGTCCACCACATCTGCCACAAGGAAATTCACGCCCGGTTTAAGGAATCAGAGCTGGCACGGCAGTTCAACACGCCCGAGGCGATCCGCGCGGATGCGCGGATGGAGGGGTTTCTGGCATGGATCGCGAAGCGGCCGCCCGGATTCCTGTCGCGCGTGCCGGGTGGTCATCGCAAGCGGTAGGGCGGCGGTCAGAACATCGCCTTCATGCGGCGGACGTGGCGCGGATCGGCGGCAAGCGCATCGGTGGCGAGGGTAAGAGCGCCCTCGACGGCGTCATCTGCGATGCTGTCAATCAGGCCCCAGTCCAGCGCGGTTTCTGCCTTGATGCGTTGGCCTGCGAGCAGAATCTGTTTCGCGCGCGCAGGCCCCACCAGTGCCGACAGGCGGGCGGGATCAGAAGGTTGGGGAAGGTAGCCGCGTTTCATGACGGGGTAGAAGAATTCCGCCCCCGGCACTGCCACCCGCAGATCACAGGCCAGCGCCATGCCAAATGCACCACCCGCCAGCGTGCCGTTCAGCGCGGCGATGGTAAGGCCGGGATAGGCGGCGATGCGGCGCGACAGCACCTCCCATTCCGGGGCGAGGCCGAGGCCCTGCGCCATGCCGTCCAGATCGGCGCCGGCGGAAAAGACGCGGCCTGCGCCGGTAAGCAGCAGAACGGCAATGCCATCCGCCGCCGCCTGTGCGACGGCCGCATCCAGCGCGGCCAGCATGTCCTGCGTCAGGGCATTGGCCTTGTCAGGCCGGTCCAGCAGCAGAAGCCGGGCAGCGCCACGTTCTTCGATCCGGATCATGCGATCAGACCCACGGCGCGGCGCACGCCTTCATCGCGCAGGGAAATGTCGCGCCCCAGCCATTCATCGGCGGCGGGCCCACACATCCAGACCAGCGCGCGGGCGGGCCAGTCGGCGGGGATATGGGTGGCGAAATCGATCTGGCTGACGGGGTTCACGCCAGATGCCTTGATCTTGACCTGCATGTCGGTGGCCACGGTTCCGGGCGACAGGCCGAGGATGCGAATACCGTGCGCCCCTTCTTCCAGATGGGCGGCGCGGGTGAGCATGAGCGCGCCCGCCTTGCCGGCGCAATAGGCGCTCCACCCTTCCAGCGGGTTGGTGGCCGCACCGGAAGAGACGGTGATGATCGTGCCAGACCCTTGCGCGCGCATTACGGGAAGGACGGCCTTCATCCCGTGAAACACGCCCTTGAGGTTTACGTCGATGCTTTGGCTCCAGGCGGTGACATCGGCATCGGCCAGCCTTGCGATGGGGTCAATGACGCCTGCATTGTTCACCAGCACGTCGATTCGGCCAAAGTGGGCGGTCACCGCGCCCATTGCGGCGTGAACAGAGCCCCAATCGGCGACATCACAACCCAGCGCCATCACATTTGGCCCCAGTTCAGCGGCCAGTTCCGCGACCTGCGATTCGCTGCGGGCCAGCGCCGCGACCTTTGCCCCAGCGGCCGCAAAGACGCGCACAGCGGCGGCACCGATGCCCCGGCTTGCCCCGGTGATGACCACAACCTTGCCTTGCAACTTGGTCCTCCCTGCCCCGCGCGGGGCGTTTCACACTTTCGCCACGGAGTTAACGCATGCAAAAGCCGCGATGGAAACCCTTGACCCCGCAACGGCGGGGGAGGATGCTCCGCGCCGACAGATTTTATAGCATCGAAACGAGGTTCATTATGATCAACCGCAGGCTGGCCGGCAGCACCGCCCTTGTCATGCTTTTTGCCGCGCCGGCCTTTGCCGACGTGACCCCGGAACAGGTTTGGGAAAACTGGCTGGCCTTTTCGACCAGCAGCGGCCAGACCGTAACCACCGAAAGCGTGGAACGCGATGGTGACACGCTGGTGGTGACCGGCATGCAGATGGCCATTGAACAGGAAGGCGTCACGGGCACCGGTTCAATCGACGAGATCCGCTTTCAGGAGATGGGGGATGGCACAGTCGAGGTGACGATGTCTGAAACATACCCCTTCGAAATGACCATCGACCCGCCAGAGGCGGATGCGGACCCGACCACTCTTGCGATAGAAATTCGCCAACCCGGTCTGACTGTCACCGCAAGTGGCGATGAGGCCGAGACGGTCTATGATTTCAGCGGCCCCGAAATGACCATTGCCCTGACCAGCGTCGAAGGCGTGGATGCCGAGGCCGTTGATCTTACGGTCGAGGCGAAGCTGACCAATGTGACCGGCAAGTATCTGGTGGCCACGGGCGAGGGTGAGCGGTCTTCGCTGACATCGAGCTTTGCGGCAGAGAACCTTGCGTTGACCGTCGCCGGCAGCGATCTTGACCCCAGCCCGGCAGAGGGCGAAGTGGCAGGCCCTTCGGAAATGAAGCTCAGCCTGACTATGGTCGATCTGGTGGGTACGACGAACGGCACCTTCCTGGGATCAGAGGCGATGGCCGATATGGCGGCGGCGCTGAAGGCCGGCTTTGCGACGGACGGCACCTTCTCCAGCGGCGCGACAACCTATGACATGGAAGTGACCGAAGCGGCAGGCGTGACCAAGATCACCGGGCAGGGCGAAAGCAATACGATCAGCTTTGTGATGAATGCCGATCAGCTTTCCTATTCCGGCGGTGCCAAAGGGGTGACGATGTCGATGTCGGCGCCCGAGATCCCGTTCCCGCAAGTGAACCTTGCCTATGCCGAGGCCGCTTTCGGGTTCCAGATGCCGGTCAGCGTGACGGAAGAACCCGCCGATTTTTCGTTGCTGACCCGTATCGTCGATCTGACGGTTTCGGATGAGATTTGGGCAATCATCGACCCGACTGCCCAACTGCCCCGTGATCCGGCGACGCTCGTGATCGATACCAAGGGCAAGGCCACGCTGTTCGTCGACATCATGGATCCAGCCGCGATGGAAGCGGCGGGCGAACAGCCCCCGGGCGAGTTGAACGCGCTGGACATCACCGCCTTGCAGGCCAAGATCGCCGGGGCGGAACTGACCGGTAGCGGTGCGCTGACCTTTGATAACGCCGATCTGGTGACCTATGGCGGGATGCCCGCGCCGACCGGCAAGATCGACCTGAAGCTGGTGGGTGGCAACACGCTGATGGACAAGCTGGTGGCGATGGGCCTGTTGCCCGAGGATCAGGTGATGGGTTTCCGCATGATGCTGTCGATGTTCGCCAATGCGACCGGCGAGGATGAGCTGTCGTCCACGCTGGAGTTCAAGGATGGCGGGTTCTTTGCGAACGGCCAGCAGCTTCAGTAAGCAGCGCTGAACGAAACAGGCCCCCGCAGCGATTGCGGGGGCTTTTTCATGCCTGGTCGATGGTGGCATCAACTTGCACAGGCGTGGCAGGCGGACTACCTCGGACACAGAGGCCTGAAGGAAATCCCATGACCGCACCGCTTGCCGATCTGACTGCCCGCTTGCTGGACGCCGCGCAAAAGGCGGGGGCCGAGGCGGCGGATGCCTTGGCCGTTCATGGCACGTCGCTGACCATCGATGTGCGGCGCGGGGCGCTGGAACAGGCGGAACGCGCCGGGGGGACAGAGATCGGGCTCCGGGTGCTGTTCGGGGGCAGGCAGGCCTGTGTGTCGGCATCCGACATATCGGACCGCACCATCGCTGCGCTGGCCGAGCGGGCGGTGGCCATGGCGCGCGAAGCACCGGATGACCCCTATGCCGGGTTGGCAGATCCGGCGCAGATTGCGCGCGGCTGGGATCTGGCGGCGCTGGACCTGACCGATCCGGCGGCAGAGCCGGATGCGCCGATGCTGGAGGCCGATTGCCGCGCAGTCGAGGCGGCGGCGCTGCAATCCAAGGGGATTACGCAGGTGGAGGCTTCCGCAGGCTATTCCAGCCGGGCGATGCATCTTGCGGCGTCGAACGGGTTTTCCGGGGGCTATGCGCGCACCTCGCGTTCGATTTCCGCCGTGGCCTTCACCGGTGAAGGCACGGGGATGGAGCGCGACTGGGCGGGCGAATCGCGGACCTATCAATCCGATCTGCCGGGGGCAGAGGGGATTGGCGCGCTGGCGGCGGAACGGGCCCTTGCGCGGGCAGGGGCGGTAAAGCCGGTGACGGGCACTTATCCGGTGCTGTTCGATGAACGGGTGGCATCATCGCTGATCGGGCATCTGCTTTCGGCCGTGAACGGCGCGGCGATTGCGCGGGGGGCAAGCTGGCTGCGCGATGCGCTGGGGACGCAGGTGCTGCCCGAGGGGTTGTCGGTGATCGAAGACCCGCATCGGCCGCGGATTTCCTCGAGCCGTCCGTTTGATGGCGAAGGATTACCAACGCGGCGGCGGGCCATTGTGGAAAATGGTATCCTGACGGGGTGGACGCTGGATTTGGCCACCGGGCGGAAGCTGGGGATGGACAGCACGGCGAACGCATCACGCGGGACATCGTCGCCACCATCGCCCAGCACATCGAACATCGATCTGACGCAAGGCACGCGCACGCGAGAGGATTTGATCCGCGATATGGGGACGGGGCTTTATGTCACCTCGATGATCGGGTCGACGATAAGCCCGACAACGGGGGATTATTCGCGCGGGGCGGCGGGGTTCTGGGTGCAGAACGGTGTGATTTCGCACCCGGTGAACGAATGCACCATCGCGGGCAATCTGCGTGACATGCTGCTGCGGCTGATCCCGGCGAATGATGCGCGGGCGCATCTGTCGACGCGGGTGCCATCCTGCCTGATTGACGGGTTGACCCTTGCCGGCGCCTGAAACTGTGCCTGAAGACGACCTTGCCCTGCTGGTTCGCGCGGCGCGCGAGGCGGGGAAAATCGCGATGCGCTTCTGGAAGCGCAATCCCAAGGTCTGGGACAAGGGCGATGAAGGGCCGGTGACGGAAGCAGATCACGCAGTCAATGACGCGCTGATCCGGACGCTGCGGGGGGCGCGGCCAGATTACGGCTGGCTGTCGGAGGAGACGCCGGATGATCTGGCGCGCCTGTCGCATGAGGCTGTCTTTATCCTCGATCCGATTGACGGGACGCGCGCTTTTATCGCGGGGGAAGACAGTTTCAGCCATTCGCTGGCGATTGCCCGCAACGGCAAGGTGACGGCGGGGGTGGTGTTTCTGCCCGTGCTGGACCGAATGTTCGCGGCCCGCCATGACGGGCCTTCCACACTGAACGATGCGCCGATTGCGGCCAGCACAATTGCCGGGATCGAAGGGGCGAATATTCTGACGCCTGCGGTGAACCTGAAGCCCGAGCATTGGCCGGGCGGTGTGCCTGATTTGAAGCGCAGTTTCCGCGCGTCGGTCGCCTATCGGTTGGCGCTGGTGGGACAGGGGCGGTTTGACGGGATGCTGAGCTTTCGGCAGGGCTGGGAATGGGACATTGCGGCGGGCAGTCTGATCGCGGCCCGCGCCGGGGCGGCCGTGTCCGATCGGCATGGCGCGGCGCTGCGGTTCAACATGCAGACCCCCAAGGCCGACGGGTTGGTGGTGGCGGCACCGGGGCTGCACCGCGCGCTGATGCAGCGGCTGGCACCGGTCTGAGGCCCGTGTCGGCGGACTTGAATGGAAAAGGCCGCCCGAGGGGGCGGCCTTTCCGTTATGCGGTCAGATCACTTCTTCTTTGGCGGAACAAAGCGCTTTGACGTGTCCTTGGCATCCGTTCTGGGGGCTGCCGGTTTGGCGCGGGGTGCAGGTTTCGCGCCGGCCGGTTTGGCGCGGAAGGGGCGCTGATCCGAGCCTTCGGCACCGCGCGGCTTGTAGGAGGGTTTGCCTTCACCTTTCGGTTTCCATTCCGGCTTACCACCGGGTGCGCGGGGACCACGGGCCGGGGCTTCGCCTTCGACACGGGGTTTGCGGGGTGCCCAGTCGCCCTTGGGTTTGTCACCCGCAGGAGCGGCGGCGTGGGATTTATATCCCGTAGCCTTGGCCGGGCGATCCGCGCTGCCACCGTGGGATTTGAAGCCTGCTGATTTCGGTGCGCCTTCGGCCTTCCAGCGGGGTTTGCGGTCATCCGTGCCGCTTGCTTCGCGCGGGGCATAAGGCTTGCGGTCACCCTCTGCGCGGGGCGCATAGGGTTTGCGTTCCGCATCGCCACGCGGGGCGTAAGGCTTGCGGTCGCCCTCTGCGCGGGGCGCATAGGGCTTGCGCTCAGCATCGCCGCGGGGGGCGTAGGGTTTACGATCACCTTCTGCACGGGGCGCGTAGGGCTTGCGCTCGGCATCGCCGCGCGGGGCGTAGGGTTTACGGTCGCCTTCCGCGCGCGGCGCGTAGGGCTTGCGCGGGGCTTCGTCACGCGGGGCGTAGGGTTTGCGCGGGCGCTCTTCGCGCGGAGCCGGGGCGGCGGCGGGCGCGGCCTCCGATCCCTCAAGCGGCGACCATGCCGGGGCGGCGGGGGCGTCATCTTCGACGATGCGGGGCGGCTTGCCGGAATAGGCGGGCTTTTCGGCCCGCTCTTCCCGCGCGGGGCGGTCTTCGCGCACCGGTTTCGGCGTCTCGCGGCGTTCAGGGCGGGGGGCGGGAGCCGGGCGTGAGTTCGGCCGTGTGGTGGGGCGTTCGGGGCGTTCCATCGTGGGTTCGCCTTCGATCCGTTCCATCATCAGACCCGGTTCGATTTCGACCATCGCGCCGAACTTGCCTGCCAGACCCTCGGCAATCTGCACAAGGGTATGGTCCTGCTGCACGCGGATCGCGCCGATGCCATCCTTGGAGATGGAGCCGGTTTCGCAGATCTTGGGCAGGAGCCAGCGCGCCTCGGCCCGGCCGGTATGGCCGACGGAAAGCTTGTACCAGACCGATGCGCCAAATTCGCCGCGTTCACGCGGGGCAGAGGCGGCGGGGGTGATGGCATCCGACAGAACCTCGGGGGCCGAGCGGCCTTCGCGCCAGAGGCGGATGAAGGCGGCGGCAACGTTTTCGGCACCATATTCGGCCAGCAGGGTGGCGGCCATTTCAGCCTCTTCGCCCACATCCTGTGCCAGGGTGGGGTGTTCGATCAGGCGCAGGTCATCCTTTTCCTGCACCTCTTCGGCGCTGGGGGCCTTGCCCCATTCGGCCACGACTTTCGCGCCTTGCAGCAGGCGCTGCGCCTTGCGGAATTCGGCGGGCGGCACGATCAGGGCCGACACGCCCTTGCGCCCGGCGCGGCCGGTGCGGCCCGAACGGTGCAGCATGGTTTCGGAATTGGACGGCAGGTCGGCATGGACCACCAGTTCCAGACCCGGCAGGTCGATCCCGCGCGCGGCGACATCGGTGGCGATGCAGACGCGGGCACGGCCATCGCGCAGCGCCTGAAGGGCGTGCATCCGTTCCTGCTGGCTAAGCTCACCCGACAGGGCCACGGCCTGAAAGCCGCGGTTGGCCATACGGGCATAGAGGTGATTCACGTTCGCCCTCGTCTTGCAAAAGACGATGGCGGTCTGCGCCTCATAGAAGCGCAGGACGTTGAAGATGGCGTGTTCGCGGTCGCGGGCCTGCACAGACAGGGCGCGGTATTCGATATCGACGTGCTGTTTCGCTTCACCTTGGGCGGCAATGCGGAGGGCGTCTTTCTGGAAAGTGCCGGCCAGCTTTTCGATTTCCTTTGGCACGGTGGCCGAGAACATCAGCGTGCGCCGTTCCTCGGACGCGGCGGCGAGGATGAATTCCAGATCCTCGGCAAAGCCGAGATCCAGCATTTCATCGGCTTCGTCCAGAACCACGGCCTTGATGCCCGACAGATCGAGCGACTTGCGTTCGATGTGGTCGCGCAGGCGGCCCGGGGTGCCCACCACGATATGCGCG
Organism: Rhodobacter maris; assembly: GCA_943369275.1. Classification (GTDB taxonomy): domain Bacteria; phylum Pseudomonadota; class Alphaproteobacteria; order Rhodobacterales; family Rhodobacteraceae; genus Paragemmobacter; species Paragemmobacter maris_A. Next base: position 22,669 of record CALRMS020000004.1, read on the forward strand.
CCACGATCCAGCGCGCGGCGTTCATTGCGGTAATCCATCCCGCCCACACAAGAGGCGAGGACAGCCCCAGCATCAGCATAGAGCCATTCGAATTCACGCTGCACCTGTTGTGCCAGTTCGCGCGTGGGGGCGACGATCAGGGCAAGGGGGCGGTCGGCGAACAGGAGGCGATCCTGGGTGCCAAGGACATCCGGCGCGATGGCAAGGCCAAAGGCCACCGTCTTGCCCGAACCCGTTTGCGCGGAAACCAGCAGGTCACGACCTGCGACCTCTTCTGCAAGCATTGCGGTTTGAACGGCCGTAAGGGTTTCATATCCCTTGGCCGAAAGGGCCGCAGCCAGAGGCGCGGCAATCGTCGTGTCTGTCATGTCATATCCTGAAGGGGCGGCGTGTTGCGCCCGTGAAGTACCTTATACCGGCACCTCATTCCCCTTCGCAGGACCGGCCTCCCAAAACCGCCGCCTGCCCCGGAATCGTCGGGCCGTTCTGGCGGCATAGGGCAAAAGCATGTAAATGTATAGCAATGCTTTTGCAGTGCAGCATTGCGGGCGGCGCTGGCTTGACCCTGCGGCGGGGGGCGTTACCCTGCGCGCGAAAGTGACGACTCTCACCCCGCGGAGCCAAAACCAATGACGCAGCGCCTTCACCTCGTATTCGGCGGCGAGCTGGTGACCCCTGAAAAGAACGTGTTCAGGGATGTCAGCAAGATCCATATCGTGGGGATGTTCCCGGATTATGCCAGTGCATTTTCGGCCTGGAAGGCCGAGGCGCAGCGGACGGTGGACAATGCGCATATGCGCTATTTCATCGCGCATATTCACCGCCTGCGGGATGAGGAACAGGCCGGGTCAGTGACCGAGGCGTTGGGCCAGTAAGCGCCAGCGCAGCACATGGCCTATTCCCTCGGCCTTACGCTTTACAACCTTGCCAACCGGCGCGATGCGGGGGCAGCGGTGGAGCGGCCACCGCGTCCTGCGGGACGGCTGGTGTGGTTGCATGCGCCGGGGCTGGATGCGGCGCGCGCGCTTATGGAACTGGCGCGGCGGCTGGTGGAGGAGGATGCGGTCGCGGTCGTGCTGACCTGCCCTGATCCCTTGCCCCGGCGGGCGGGGATCATCCTGCAGCCGCCACCAGCCGATGTGCCCGCCGAGGCGGCGGCGTTTCTGGATCACTGGCGGCCGGAAGTGGTGGTCATGTCCGAGGGCGAATTGCGCCCCGCGCTGTTGCATGAAGCGGTGGAGCGCAAGCTGCCCCTGTTGATGGTGGGCGCGCGGAACCCGGTTTTCCTGCGGGAACGGGATGGGTGGTATCCGGGTTTGATGCGCGGGTTACTGGGAGAATTTCGGGCGGTGCTGACGTTGGATGAGGCATCGGCACGGGCCTTTCGCAAGGCGGGGGCCACGCCTTCGGCGGTAGAGGTGACCGGCAAGCTGGAAGAGGAAAGCGCCGCCCTGCCCTGCACCGAGGCCGAGCGCGATGCCATGGCGCGGCAGTTGGCGACGCGGCCGGTCTGGCTGGCCGCTGCTCTGCCCGAAGCGGAGGAAGCATCGGTCATCGCGGCGCATCGCACCGCGCTGCGGCTGGCGCATCGGTTGCTGCTGATCGTGGTGCCGCAGGATCCGGGGCGGGTGGCCCCCCTGGCGCAGCGGATGGAAAAGGAAGAGGGCTGGTCCGTCGCCCGCCGCGCCGAAGAGGAAGAGCCGGAGGCAGAGACCGAGGTCTACATCGCCGATGCAGGCAGCGAGTTCGGGCTGTGGTACCGGCTGGCCCCCATCACCTTCATGGGCGGCAGTCTGGGGGGGGGCGGTTGTATCCGCGACCCGCTGGAGGCGGCAGCGTTGGGATCGGCCATTTTGTACGGACCACGACCGGGGCCCTACGGCACCACCTTTGGGCGGCTGGGCGCGGCGCGGGCGGCGCGGGCGGTGGGATCGGCGGCGGATCTGGCCGAGGCGTTGGGGGATTTGCTGTCACCCGACCGGGCGGCGCGGTTGGCGCAGGCGGCATGGGCCGTGGCGTCAGATGGGGCCGAGGTGACAGAGCGGGTGATGACGATGATCCGCCGCATCATGGATGGCGAAGGCTGATGCGCGCGCCGGGGTTCTGGTTCACACCGCCGGATCGGCCTGCCGTGGCGGCGCGGCTGTTGGCGCCCTTGGGCACGGTCTATGCGGCCGGAACGGCGCGGCGGGTGCGGGCGGCGGGGTATCGCGCCGGGGTGCCGGTGGTCTGCGTCGGCAATCTGAATGCCGGGGGCACGGGCAAGACACCCACGGTGATTGCGCTGCTGGAGCGGTTCGCGGCGCAGGGCGTGGTGGCACATGTCGTATCGCGCGGGCATGGCGGGCGGGTGGAGGGGCCGGTGCGCGTGGAGGAGCGCAAGCATTCGGCGGCGGATGTGGGGGATGAGCCGCTGCTGCTGGCGGCTTTCGCGCCGGTCTGGGTGGCGAAGGACCGCGCGGCGGGTGTACGGGCGGCCGAGGCGGCGGGGGCGCGGGTGATTGTGCTGGATGACGGGTTTCAGAACCCGGCGGTCGAGAAATCCCTGAGCCTGATCGTGGTGGATGCGCGGCAGGGGTTTGGCAATGGGCGCTGCCTGCCTGCGGGGCCGTTACGCGAGCCGGTGGCGGTGGGGTTGGCGCGGGCGGACCTGCTGCTGTCCATCGGGGACGAGGAAGCGCAAGCGGGGTTTGCGGCGCAATGGGGCGCGGCAATCCGGGTGCCGCATCTGAAGGGGCAGTTGCTGCCGTTGCAGATGGGGATGGATTGGCAGGGGCAGCGGGTGATTGCCTTTGCCGGGATCGGGCATCCGGAGAAGTTCTTTGCCACGCTGCGGGGCGAGGGGGCCGAGGTGATGCGGGCGGTCGCGCTGGACGATCACCAGCCGCTGACCGATGCACTGATGGCGCGGCTGGAGTTGGAGGCGCGGGGATTGGGGGCGCAACTGGTAACAACGGAAAAGGATGCCGTGCGCCTGCCTGCCGCGTTTCGGATGAAGGTGCTGACCCTGCCGGTCCGGCTGCGGATCGCGGATATGGGGCCGTTGGATGCGGCGCTGGCGCGGATCGGGGTTTAGCCCAGCACTTCGCCCTGATGTTCGCCCAGTTTCGGGGCGGGGCGATCCAGCGCAAGGTCGGCATCGGAAAAGGTGAAGGGCGACCGCACGCCGGGGATGCCGCCCAGATCAAGCTGCATCTTGCGGGCGATGACCTGCGGATCGGCGAATACCTCGGCCAGATCATTGATCGGGCCTGCGGGAACGCCATTGTCTTCGCAGGCTTGCAGCAGATCGGCCTTTTGCCAGCGGGTCGTGGCGGCCGTGATCGCGGCGGTGAGCGGTTCGCGGTTGCGGACGCGGTCGGCATTGGTCAGGTAATCGGGCGCTTCGGCCATGTGATCAAGGCCGAGGATCGCGCAGAGTTTGCGGTATTGGCCATCGTTTCCGGTGGCGAGAATGAGCCACCCATCGGCGCAATCGAACACGGCATAAGGGGCCAAGTTCGGGTGGGCATTCCCCATCTTTGCCGGAGCCGTGCCTGTGGTGAGGTAATTCATGTTCTGGTTGGCCATGATCGCAGTGGCCACATCCATCAGCGCCATGTCGATCTGTTGGCCCCGGCCCGTGACCCCGCGCTGCACCAAGGCGGCGAGGATGGCAGTGGCGGCATAGACGCCCGTGAACACATCGGTGACGGCGACGCCCACCTTTTGTGGCTGGCCATTCGGTTCGCCTGTCACGCTCATGACGCCCGCCATGCCCTGAATGATGAAATCATATCCGGCACGGTGGGCGTAGGGGCCGGTCTGGCCAAAGCCGGTGATGGAGCAATAGATCAGGCGGGGGTTGATGGCCTGCAAGGACGGCCAGTCGAGCCCGTATTTCGCCAGACCGCCGACCTTGAAATTCTCGATCAACACGTCGGCGTCTGCGATAAGCTTGCGAACGACGGCCTGCCCCTCAGCCGTGCGGAAATCGCAGGTGATGGAGCGTTTGCCACGGTTGGTGGCGTGGAAATAGGCGGCGGAGCGGTCACCGTCACGGTCGATGAAGGGGGGGCCCCAACGGCGGGTATCGTCGCCTTCGGGTGCTTCGACCTTGATGACGTCGGCACCCAGATCGGCAAGGGTCTGACCGGCCCAGGGGCCGGCCAGGATGCGCGCCAGTTCGATGACCTTTATGCCATGAAGCGGCGCGGTCATCTTATTCGGCAAGCTTGGCGTCGATGATCGCCTTCATGTCTTCGAAGGACATGTTGGAGTGCTTTTCGCCATTGATGATGAAGGTGGGCGTCCCCTCAACCTCGTCAGCGGCCATGTTCGCCTCGAAGTGGGCGACCATGGCCTCGGCCTTGGCGCCGTCTTTCAGGCAAGCATCCAGCGAGGCATCGTCCAGGCCGGCGGTCTTGGCGATGGTGCGCAGGTTGCCGATGACAACGTTCGGATCATCCGACGCGGCCCATTCCTGCTGCTGTTCGAAGATCATGTCGACGATGCCGAAATACCGCATTTCGCCGCCGCAACGGGCGACCATGGCTGCCCACAGACCGTAGCGATCAAAGTACACTTCGCGATAGGTGAAGCGGACTTTGCCGGTATCGATATATTCCGACTTCAGCTGCGGCCAGACATTGGCGTGAAAGGTCGCGCAATGCGGGCAGGTGAAGGAGGCGTATTCGGTGATCTGCACCGCGGCATCCGCAGGGCCAAGCGCGAAATCGGTGATTTCGACGGGGGTGGTTGCCTCGGCCTCTTGTGCCGGGGCCGTCAGCGGGAACAGCGCGACAAGGGCGATGGTGGCGGCGGCGGCGAGTTTCTTCAGCATCGGTATCTGCCTTTTCATGTTCTGCGGCGAGTTAGTATGTTTTGGGCCAAGGCTTCAAGGGCGGCCCTGAGGCCGGGGTCAGCGATGGGGGCGGTGGTTTCGCGCGCCTCGGCAACCACTTCGGGCGCGGGGGGTGGGGCGGTTTTCGGTTTGGCGATGAATTCGGCCTGTCCTTCGGCAAAGCCGGTGGCGGCGGTCTGGGTCAGCGAGATGCGCGAGATGGCGCGATAGCCGTAGACGGCGTTGACCTTTTCCACGATGCGGGGCAGCTGCATCTGCACCATTGGCGCATGGGCGGAGGCCACCAGAAGCGTGAGCGTTGCACCCATGCCTTCGCGCGTGTGGCCAATCTTTACGGGCCGCGTCATGGCGGCGAGATCTTCGCCCACCACCTCGGGCCAGTGGGTGAGCAGGCGAGTGACGGCAAAGCCGCGGGTTTCAGAGGCGTTGCGAATGGGATCGCGCAGAAAGCCGGAGGCCGCCTCGAACCCGCGCATCCGGCGGTTGGGATCAGGAGGGGGAAGCGGTTTGCGGGTCATCTTGTCCTTTGGGTGGTCCTTTCGGGCCTGACCGCTATTCTAGCCGTGACGCGTGGCAGTGCAAATGACGGCGTTGGGAAAGGCATAAAGAATGCGTGACAGTAGCGCGAGCGAACTCTCGACCCTGTTGCTGAATTGGTATGACCGACATGCGCGGGTGATGCCGTGGCGGGTGCCGCCGGACGAGAAGCAGGCGGGGGTGCGGCCCGATCCTTATCGCGTGTGGCTGTCCGAGGTGATGTTGCAGCAGACCACGGTGGCGGCGGTGCGCGATTATTTCCGGCGGTTCACCGAACGCTGGCCGACCGTGGCCGATCTGGCTGCTGCGGAAGACACGGCGGTGATGGGGGAATGGGCGGGCTTGGGCTATTACGCGCGGGCAAGGAATTTGCTCGCTTGTGCGCGGGCAGTGGTGCGCGATCATGGCGGGGTGTTTCCCGCCACGCGCGAGGGGCTGCTGGGATTGCCGGGGATCGGGCCCTATACGGCATCGGCCATTGCGGCGATTGCGCATGATGAGCCGGCCACGGTGGTGGATGGCAATGTGGAACGGGTGATGGCGCGGCTGTGGCTGGTGGAGGCGCCACTGCCGGGGGCGAAGGCGGAATTGACGCGGCTGGCGGCGCTGCTGACGCCGGATCTGCGGCCGGGCGATTACGCGCAGGCGGTGATGGATCTGGGGGCCACGATCTGCACGCCGCGCAATCCGGCCTGCGGGATTTGCCCGTGGCGGGATGCCTGCCGGGCACGGGCAGAGGGTGTTCAGGCCAGCCTGCCGCGCAAGGCGGAGAAGGCGGCCAAGCCGGTGCGGCAGGGCCTTTTGTGGATCGCGCGGCGGGCGGATGGCGCCTGGCTGGTGGAGCGGCGGGCGGACCGGGGATTGCTGGGCGGGATGCTGGGATTTCCGGGATCGGACTGGGATGGCGCTGGGGGCGATGCACCACTGGTGGCCGCATGGCGAGAGGTGGGGGAAGTGCGCCACACATTCACCCATTTCCACCTGATCCTGCGGTTGCAGGTAACAGTTGCCCCGCTGGATGCCGTTCCTTTACGGGGTGAGTTTCTTGGGCGGGATGCATTCCGGCCTGCGGACCTGCCCACAGTGATGCGCAAGGGGTTTGATCTGGGCAGCAGCGCCCTTGAGATAACTTGAGCGAAGAACACGGCGCGATATGTTACAACAGGTCATCGGGTGGAACGGGTAGCGGAATGACGGCAGTGGCCAAGGACACGGGAAACCCGACGGAGGCGCTGCCGTTCTGGCTTTCGCTTGCCCTTTTGCCTTTGGCGGTGCTGGTGGCTTTGTACGGCGGGTGGACGATCCTGCTGGTGCCGGCCACGACGTGGTGGTTGTTTTCCATTCTGGATGGGGTGACCGGAAAGGAAGAACGCAATGCCGACCCGGCAACGCCCGAAGCGGCCTTGGGGTGGTATCGTGCCATCACGCTGATCTGGTTTCCGGTGCAGTTCGGGCTGCTGTGCTGGCTGCTGTGGTATGTGCCGCAGGCGGCGCATCTTTCATTGGCCGAAAAGATTGGCGTGTTCTGCGCGATGGGCATTATCGCAGGGACGGTGGGCATCAATTACAGCCACGAGCTGATGCATCAGAAATCGCGGCTGGAGCGGTGGCTGGCGGATCTGTTGCTGGCGTCGGTGCTGTACAGCCATTTCCGTTCCGAACATCTGCGGGTGCATCACCTGTGGGTCGGCACGCCGCGCGATCCGGTGACAGCGCGGTATAATGAAGGGTTTCACCGGTTTTTCCCGCGCGTTCTGGTGCAGTGCCACCAGTCGGCCTGGGCGGCCGAGGTGGCGATGCTGGCGCGGCGGGGGTTGCCGTGGTGGCATCGCGGCAATCCCTATTGGCGTTATGCCGCCCTGCAGGGTGGGATGTGCCTGCTGGCGCTGGTGCTGGGGGGATGGGCCGGGTTAGTGCTGTTTGCCGTGCAGGCCGGGGTGGCGATCTGGCAGCTGGAGCTGGTGAATTACATCGAGCATTACGGTCTGACGCGGCGGCATCTGGGCGAGGGGCGTTATGAACATGTCCTGCCGCGCCATTCGTGGAATGCGGATTACAAGGCGTCGAACTGGCTGCTGATCAACCTGCAGCGCCATTCGGACCATCATTACAAGCCGGACCGCCGATTTCCCCTGTTGCAGACCTATGGCGAGGAGGAGGCACCGCAACTGCCTCTGGGCTATCCTGTGATGACGATTGCCGCGATGATCCCGCCGCTGTGGAAGCGGGTTATGAACCCACGGGTGCGGGCGTGGCGGAAGAAATTCTATCCCGACATCACGGATTGGCACCCCTATAACAAGGCGCTGAACCCGACTCCGGGGCAGTGACCTGTCACGTGTCGGGGGCGTTGGCCTTCAGGAACAGCCGGACGGCGCGGGCGACGTGCATCTGCAGCACCTGTTCATCGGGAAGGTGGCTGCCACAGAACCTGCGTTCGATGGCATCAAAGCCGAGCCAGAGGGCGAGCATGTCTTCGGCGGCGCATTCGGGATCGTCCAGATCAACGGCCCCCTGTTCCTGCGCCTGCCGCAGCAGGGTTGTCAGCATGGTGCGAACCTGACCCGGACCCGCCTCGAAAAAGCGGCGGCCAAGATCGGGGTTGCGCTGCGCCTCAAGGCTGACGGCGCGGTCAAGGGCGAGGTGGCAGGGCTGCGTGAGCATTTCGATCAGTGCCATGCCAAAGCGGGTGAGCGTATCTTCGAGACTGCTGCCGCTGGGCGTTTGGCACAGCGCCAGTTTCAGACGATCCGTTTCGCGCTGGACGATGGAATCGAAGATCTTCGCCTTGTCGCCGAAATGGCCATAGACCGTGACCTTTGACACGCCCGAGCGGGCGGCGATCGCCTCGATCGGGACGCCGTCGATACCGCGTTCGGCAAACAGAGCCTGAGCAGCGTCGAGGATGGCCTCGCGCTTTTCAAGGTCTTTGGGTCGGCCGGGCGACCGCAGAGCCATGGCAATATCCCCGCACGGAGTGGATTCCGTAGGGTCAGAGGCTACGCGGGGATCGGTTTCGAAACAAGGCATGGGACTTCTTCCCTTAAAGAAGGTGGCCAGCCGTTGGAGGAACGGCTGGCCGGGGTTCATGCCGAAGGTCGCGGATCAGTCGTCAGACTGCGGCTGCAGCGCGACCAGTTCGGCCAGCGTGTGTTGCGCCGGGTCAACACCGATGGCGGCGGCAAGCTGTGCCTCGCCGGGGGTGACGACTTCGGCCGGGTTGGCGGCGTTGCGGCTTGCACCCGACAGAATGAAACGCTCGGTCGTCGTGTCTTGGTCAGTGCGGGCCTTGATCAGGCGCTGCAGTTCGGTCGCGGTGAACTGACCGGGTTCGACGCCGGCAGAGGCGGCAAGCTGGTCAACACCGGCGTTGTTGGCGGCCGTACCCGACGAGCGGTTCGCGCCGGAGAGGAAGTAGTTCAGGCGGGTTGCTTCGCCTTCCTTGCGGGCTTCGATGATGTTGATCAACTCTACGCGGCTGTATTCGCCCGGCTGCACACCGGCACTCAGGGCCAGTTGCACGTCACCGGCATTCAGGCCCGGCTGGGCGCTGGAGGCTGCGGCGGCACCGGTCAGAGCGGCGAGGATCAGTGCGGAAGCGGTAAGTTTGCGGATCATGATGTTTCCCTTTCTTGGGATGGTTGTTGTCGGCAAGCATCCACCGTTCCGTGCAGAGCTCTGCCCGGCCGTCGGTTCGGCGATGCGGTTGTGGTTCAGTTCGTTCGGGCCGGGATGGCCCTCGGGGCGCGCGTTGGCCCCGTTCAGGGAGCAGTTCTGTTCTTCAGGAGTGTCAGCACATCATCTTTGTCTGCCTTCGTTCATTCGATGAGACAGATATATACTGAACGCGTGCGTATGCAATGTAGAAAATGAACGGTATCGTTCATTAAATTTCCGTGAGCAAAGGTTGACATGAGGTCGCCCTCGCATCAGCTGCCGGTTCCTTTTGTTTTGCTGGCGTTTTGCAAGGTCTGGCCGGAGGAGCGCGATCACGCAATGTTTCACGAATTTAGTGAACGAGGTGTCAACACGCCGATTCCAATGGAAAAAACCCCGCCATGCGGACATGGCGGGGCAGTGGCGCCGCGGGCGGACCACGGCGCGGGCGTAAACTTGATGTGAGGCGGGTTAGTGCGGGCGGCCCTGATCGGCGTCCATCTCGGCCCTGATCTGCTGGCGCAGTATATCGATGGGAATCATCTTTCCATCGCGCTTGAAGTGCCAGTAGGTCCAGCCGTTGCAGGAGGGCGCACCTTCGTAATGGGCGCCGACCTGATGGATGGAACCCTTTACATCGTTGCCGATCAGCGTGCCATCGGCGCGGACCTTGGCCTTGTAGCGGTTGCCGATGGAGAACAGTTCCTCGCCCGGGCGGAGCATGCCGCGTTCGACGACCTGGCCAAAGGGAACGCGGGGTTCGGCGCGTTTTGACCCGGTGATTTCCAGCGCGGAGGCATCGAATTTGCGTGTGCGGGCCAGACGTTCGGTGGCGGCCTTGCGGTAGGCTTCTTCGCGTTCGATGCCGATGAAATCGCGGCCCAGCATTTTCGCCACGGCCCCGGTGGTGCCGGTGCCGAAGAAGGGGTCAAGCACCACATCGCCGGGATTGGTGGTGGCGACGAGGACGCGGTGAAGCAGCGCCTCGGGCTTTTGGGTCGGGTGGGCCTTGTCGCCGTTTTCGTCTTTCAGGCGTTCATGGCCAGTGCAGAGCGGGATCACCCAATCGGACCGCATCTGGACACCGTCGTTCAGCGCCTTGAGCGCCTCATAGTTGAAGGTGTATTTCGCGGCTTCGTCCCGGCTGGCCCAGAGCAGGGTTTCGTGGGCGTTGGTCAGGCGCTTGCCCTTGAAGTTGGGCATGGGGTTCGACTTGCGCCAGATCACATCGTTCAGCATCCAGAAGCCCGCATCCTGCAGCGCGGTACCGACGCGGAAGATGTTGTGATAGCTGCCGATGACCCAGATCGCGCCGTTGGGTTTCAGCAGGCGGCGGGCGGCGGCAAGCCATTGGCGGGTGAAATGGTCATAGCTGGCAAAGCTGCTGAACTGATCCCAGTGGTCATCGACGGCGTCGACCTTGGAATTGTCGGGGCGGTGAAGATCGCCCTTTAGCTGCAGGTTATAGGGGGGATCGGCGAAGATCAGGTCTATACTGCCTGCGGGGAGGCTGTTCATCACCTCGATGCAGTCGCCGTCAAGGATCTGGTTGAGGGGCAGCGGGGCTGCCTCTGTCTGGGTGGTCTTGATCTTCATCTCTGCCTCTGCTGCCAGCGATTTTTCGCCGTGCTTGTTGTGGACAAAGATGAGTCAGGAGTGATTCGCCGTCAAATTCTTTTTTGAATCAATCACTTATAGAATGTTCTTGATACAATATGTTGTGGACGGGCTTGAAGGAACGCCTATGGTGTGGGGTAATTCCAAAATCTAGAAGCGCGCGGAGATGCGCCGGAGTCGGATAGCCTGCGTTGACCTCCCAGCCGTAGCCGGGGTGCTGTTGCGCCAAATCCACCATGATCCGGTCGCGTGTCACCTTGGCGATGATCGACGCTGCGGCGATGGACAGGCAGCGGGCATCGCCTTTAACCACGGCTTCGGCGCTGCAGGACAGGGCGCGGGGGATCATGTTGCCATCGATCAGAGCATGATCGGCATTGGTTACCAGTCCGGTAACGGCGCGTTCCATGGCGAGGTGGCTGGCACGCAGGATATTGAGGCTGTCGATCTCTTCGACGCTGGCATGGGCGACCGATACTTCGGCCATTTCCATGATCGTGGCAAAGAGTGCATCGCGCCGCGCAGGCGTGAGGGCCTTTGAATCGTTCAGGCCGCCGGGGATGCGGGCGGGGTCCAGCCGGACGGCGGCGGCGGTGACGGGGCCGGCGAGAGGGCCGCGACCCACCTCATCCACCCCCACGACGGCCGAGAAGCCGCGCGCGAGGGCGGCGGATTCAAAGGTGAAATCGGGGGCGGGTTTTGGGGCCATGGGGATGGCCTAGCCGATGGATTCCGTGCGGGGAAGCGGGAAAAGGGCGGGGTGGAGGCTGCTCACCCCTCCACCCCCAGATTGGACACGGCCGGGGCAAGTGAAACCGTGCCCGAAGTGACGCCCGGATCAGTACCGGGAGCCAGCCACCCGGAAGCCTGCATCGCGCAGGCATTGATCCGAGTAGATCCTGTCGTTCTGGCCGTAGATGCGCGCGGTGCGGGCGCAGTATTGCGGCAGGCGGAAGTTGAAACCTTCGTCGCGCAAGCAGCGTTCGCCATAGACGGTGGCGGTTCCGGAATTGCCCGAGATTTCGATGGCGCAGACCGAGGGCACGCGCGGCTGGCGGGTGGGCTGCGGGTGGTATTGCGGAGGCGGGTTGTGGTGTTGCTGCGCGCGGGCGCGTTCGCGTTCGCGGCTTTTCTTGGTTTCATGTGCGATGATGCCCACGATGGCGAGCGCGGCGAGAGCCTTTGCCAGATCGTCATTATCGGCGCGGGCGGGAATGGCGGTGCTGGCCAGAAGGCCAAGGGCAGTGGCCGCAGCGGCGACAACGGCCACAAGGCGGCGGCTGATGCTGCGCGAATCCTGGCCCGTGGGGCGCGGAAGGTTGCGGGTGATGACCATGGTTTCAGCCAGTGTTTCAGAGCGTTTCATGGTGGCCTCCTGACTTTGGTTCCGGCGGGATGGGCGGGGCGTATGGCCCCTGCCCTTTCGATGCCTTCACCCTGCGACCGGGGGGTTCAGACAGGCAATAACGCGGCGTTGTTATCGCATATCAGCCTGATCCGGGGGCCGAGGGGGGCCAATGTCATTGCCTAGCGCGCGGGGGGCGGGCAATGTGCGGGCATGAACGGAGGGGACATCCGATGACACGCCTTTTCCTTGCTGCGGCACTGCTGCTGGCCCTGGGCGGGCAGGCTTCTGCCGAATGCTATGCCGATTACAAGGCCAAGCAGGACGATCCCTTGCGCCTGCATTATGGGGTGGCGCAGGTGAGTGATGTGGCCTGTGCGGGCGGGCCGGGCGCGGCCGAGGGGGAATTGGCCCCGCGGTTGGCTTCAGGCGGCTGGACGCTGTTGAATGTGCTGTCGGTCTTTGGACCTGAGGGCCTTGGAGAAAGGGAATCGAGTGCAGGAGAGTACTTCCTCCGCTTCTGAGAGCCTGAAGGCGGGGAACCGGGTTGTTGCCGGGGGGATCGCGGCGATCGTGCTGATCCTGCTGGGGGCGGCGGTGTTCCTGTTCCTGAACCTGCCGGATGCGAATGCGTTCAACGCCAAGGTGGAACGGCTGTTCGTTGAAAATGACGATCTGACCAGTTTCGCCGATATCAAGCTGTTGGAGATACTGGCGCAATCGGGGACGGCGTTTTCCGAGGTGCTGGCCAGCTATCGCATGGTGATCTTTGTGCTGCTGGTGTTTTCCACGGCGCTTTTGTTGGCAGCGCTGGTGTTTCTGGTGACGATCATCGCGCTGAACCGACGGATATCGGCGATCCAGCGGTCAGGGATACAGGTGGCGTCGCTGCTGATCAGCCGTGAAGGGCGGGCGGTGTACATCAACGACATGGAATTCCAGCTGACCGAGGCGGCGCTGGAGACGATGGCGGTGCTGGCCGAGGCGCGGATGGATGATGAGGTGCTGACCGGCGCGCAGATCGAGGCGGTGATTTCAGGGCGAAACGAATCCGACTGTGATGAGGCGGCGGGCGCGACGCGGGTGAAACGGCTGCGTGATGCGCTGGGTAACCAGATGGTAAGCGAACTTCTGGTCAAGACGATTGCGCGGCGGGGGTATGTTCTTGCGGTGGGGAAGGACAAGATCCGGATGGTCTAAGTGCCTGCGGGCGCTGGATTAATCGGCGGGAGTTCTGGCTTTTGGCGGTGCAGCGCGTGGTGCAGACAGCTGTGCATACGCACGGTGGCCATTCTGGGCGTTAACCATGAAGCGGCGAATCGTTTTGGCCCCTTAAAGGAAGCCGATCCAGCGGCCTGCGAGCAGGATGGACAGCCAGAGGATTGCCGAGAGCGCGGCCATGAGGCGCAGCGCTTTCGTGGGCGCAGCCCCCGAAAGCACCTGCGCCCATGGGCGCGAGCGGGTAACGAGGGTGGCGTTCAGGACGGCGAGCGCCAGCAGCAGCAGTTTGATGCGGAAGGCGGGGTTGGTGGCATATTCGCCGGGATTGGCGGTGAAGAGGACAAAGCCCGTGATCACCGCCAGCGACAGCCCGACCAGCGCCATGAAACGCAGCAGGGGCGCGATGGCGGGCAGCGGCGTGCGCGGAAAGGCCCCGGCAAGACGCAGATCAAGCGGCAGGATGGCCCCGATCAGCAGCGCGATACCAAGGATGTGGGTGGCATTCACCAAGAGGTACGCCGTCCCCGACCCGCGCAGCAGCGCGGCGATCGGGGAAGCGGCGAGCAGATCAAGCATCAGGCGTCAATCCGTTCTGGGTAGAAATCGTAGTTCGTGCTGCCCCGCGTGAGGCGGACGGCCTTCATCAGGCGTTCGTTCTGATCCAGCGAGCGGTTGCCGAGGATGGTGACGGTATCGCCGATCTTGGCCACGCCTTCGACAAAGCCCGCGCGTTCCGTGCGGCCCGGATTGCCCAGTTCGATCACCCATTCCGCGCCGTCGGCATCGGTGACGGTCAGTTCCGGGTGTGGCGGGGCAAGGGAGATGGCGGTGATGGTGGCCTGAAGGGTGGTTTCCTCGGCCTCGGCCCAGGACCAGCCGTGATGGGCGCTCGCGGGCATGGCCAGAGTGACGGAGGTCGCCGCCAGCGCAGAAGTGAGGAGGAGGACGCGGAATGAGGCAGGTTTCTTCATGGAAATCTCCTGTCATGGCAATCTTAATGGCTGCCATGCTTGCCGTTCGGCGGCGGCGCAGGGAAATCACCGGATGGTGAGCGCACTGCTTTGTTACCGGGCTGACATGATCCAGCGATAGGCGGGGCGGCAGACAGACAGGACTTGCGTGGGGGGGAGTGTGGCCCTACATACGCCCGCTCTTGTTTCCCTTTGATCCCGGGGGGGATTTTCCATGATTCAGACGCCTTTCTATTTGATCGATCGGGCGAAACTTTCCCGCAACATGGCCATCATGGACCAGCTTCGGCAGGGGTCGGGGGCCAAGACGTTGCTGGCTTTGAAATGCTTTGCCACGTGGCCGGTGTTTGACCAGATGCGCGCGCATATGGACGGGACGACGTCTTCGTCGCTGTATGAATTGCGGCTGGGGCGCGAGAAGTTCGGCAAGGAGACGCATGCCTATTCGGTGGCATGGGCGGAGAACGAAGTCGCGGAAGCGGTGGGGTATGCCGACAAGATCATCTTCAATTCCGTGGGTCAGCTGGAGCGGTTCGACAACCAGTCGGCCAGCATTGCGCGGGGGTTGCGGCTGAACCCGCGGTTTTCGACCAGCGGTTTCGATCTGGCCGATCCGGCGCGGCCGTTCAGCCGCTTGGGCGAATGGGATGCGGGCAAGATCGAGCGGGTCATAGACCGGATTTCCGGGTTCATGATCCATTACAATTGCGAGAATGATGATTTCGATCTGTTCGACCGGCAGTTGACCCGGATCGAAGATGAATTTGGCGGTCTGCTGGCGCGGTTGAAATGGGTGAGCCTCGGTGGCGGTATCCATTTCACGGGCGAGGGCTATCCGGTGGACCGGCTGGCGGCGCGGCTGAAGGCGTTTTCCAAACGGTTCGGGGTGCAGGTCTATCTGGAACCCGGCGAGGCGGCGATCACCGGGGCGGCCAGCCTTGAGGTGACGGTGCTGGATGTGATGAACAACGGCAAGGATCTGGCCATCGTGGATAGCAGTGTTGAGGCGCATATGCTCGACCTGCTGATCTATCGCATTGCGGGCAAGATGGAGGTTTCCGGCGATCATCCCTACATGATCTGCGGCAAGTCCTGTCTGGCGGGGGATGTGTTCGGCGAGTTCAACTTTCCCAAGCCGCTGAATGTGGGGGATCGGCTGAGCATCGCGGATGCGGCGGGATATACGATGGTCAAGAAGAACTGGTTCAACGGGGTGAAGATGCCGAGCATCGTCATCAAGGAGTTGGACGGGTCGATGACCGTGGCGCGGGAATTCGGCTATGCCGATTTTGCCGCGAACCTTGGCTGATATTGCCGGATCGTCCGGCCCTTCCTGAAAGGGGTGTTTTGCATGAAACGCAACGTGTTGATCATTGGCGCAGGCGGCGTGGCGCAGGTCGTGGCGCATAAATGCGCGCAGAACAATGACCGTCTGGGGGATCTGCATATTGCCAGCCGGACGGTGGGCAAATGCGAGGCGGTGATCGCGTCGGTGCATGAGAAGGGCGCGATGAAGGTGCCGGGCGTGTTTGCCGCGCATGCGGTGGATGCGATGGATTCTGGTGCCGTTGCCGCGTTGATCCGCAAGCTGGGCGTGGAGATCGTCATCAACGTGGGGTCATCCTTTGTGAACATGACGGTGCTGGAGGCCTGTATCGAAACGGGTGTGGCCTATATGGACACGGCGATTCATGAAGACCCGGGCAAGATCTGCGAAGCGCCGCCGTGGTATGGAAACTATGAATGGCAGCGGCGGGAACGGTGCAAGGCGGCGGGGGTGACGGCGATACTGGGCGTAGGGTTTGACCCCGGCGTGGTGAATGCCTGGGCCCGGGTGGCGGAGGATGAGTTTGTCGACGAGATCACGTCGATTGACATCGTGGACATCAATGCCGGGTCGCATGGCAAGTATTTCGCGACGAACTTCGATCCGGAGATCAATTTCCGGGAATTCACCGGGACGGTGTATTCTTGGCAGAACGGCGGCTGGCAGGAAAACCGGATGTTCGAGGTGGGCAAGACCTGGGACATGCCGGTGGTGGGCGCGCAGAAGGCCTATCTGACCGGGCATGACGAGGTGCATTCCCTGTCTGCCCGCTATAGCGGCGCGGATGTGCGGTTCTGGATGGGGTTTGGCGACCATTACATCAATGTGTTCACGGTGCTGAAGAACCTTGGGCTGCTGTCGGAGAAGCCTGTGAAAACGGCGGAGGGGCTGGAGGTGGTGCCGCTGAAGGTGGTGAAGGCGGTGCTGCCCGATCCGGCGTCGCTTGCACCCGGCTATACGGGCAAGACCTGTATTGCGACAATTGTGAAGGGTGTGAAGGACGGCAAGCCGGTGGAGGTGATGCTGTATAACGTGGCCGATCATAAGGAAGCGTATGAGGAGGTCGGGTCGCAGGGGATTTCCTATACGGCCGGGGTGCCGCCTGTCGCCGCTGCGCTGCTGGTGGCGGAGGGGGTCTGGGATGTGGGGACGATGGTGAATGTGGAGGAGCTTGATCCGAAGCCCTTCATGAACCTGCTGAACGTCATGGGGTTGCCGAACCGGGTGAAGGATGCGGCCGGGGATCGGGCGCTGGCGTTCTGATCTTTGGGCTTGGGTGCGCGCGGAGCGCACACCTTACGCGGGGCGCACCGGTTGGTGCGCCCTTTTTCGTTCAAAGTGTCAGATCGATGTGCAGGGGGAAATGGTCGGAGGCGGGGTTGGTGGTATCGGCCCAGACCTTGGCCACATGGGGGGCGAGGTCGGGGGTGAGGAAGATGTGGTCAAGCTGACGGTGGCGGGCTTCGCCTGCGATGACCTTGACATGGGTGTGCAGGTTAAGGCCGGCGGCGGGGTCGATCAGGCCGCCTGCGTAACGCGCTCCGGGGTGGTAGGGGGTTTGGGGGATCAAGGCGCGGTATTCGGCGCTGCCGGGTTCCATGTTGAAATCACCCGCCCAAATGGCGCGGGTGGGATTGGGGGGTTCGGGTTCGCCTTCGGTCCAGTTGCGTTGCGGTTCATCATCGGTGCCGCTCCACGGTCCGCCTTCGGTTTCGGGGTTTCCTAACACCTGTTTGAGAAAGGCAATCTGGGCGAGGCGTTCTTCAACGCCGACATGGGCGAGGTGGAGGTTCACCAGTTTGATGGGGCCGGAGGGGTGGGCGATGACGGCCTCGAGCGCGGCGGTCTGGGTGTTGATGGGATCAAGCATCCGGCGTTTGGGAAGGGGCCAGGTGCGGGACCAGAGGATGGGCCAGCGGGAGAGGATGAGGGGGCCGAACTGGCGGCGTTTCGCCTTCTCGCCGGGAAGCGCCATGTCGAAAGCGGGGGCGTAGACCATGTGGTGGTCGGGGAGAAGGTCCGACAGGATTGCCGGTTGGTCATCGTGGTGGGTGCGGGACCAGTGGCGATCCACTTCCTGCACGGCGATAAGGTCGCGGTCGCGGATCGTGTCGGCAATACGGTCGAGGCTGTAGAAGCCGTCTGCGCCGAAACCGTACTGGATGTTGAAGGTGGTGAATTTCATGGCGGCAGGCTAGTCCCGGCGGGCGCTTTCCACCAGTGCGTCGAAGCGGGCCTTTCGCGGGGCCAGGCGTTCGGCCAGCGCGGGATCGGGTTCGACAGTCCCCCGCATGGGGAGGGGGGCGGAGAGCACATCGGTGGAGGCCCCGGCAGCCACCGCGGCAAGGCGGGCGGCGCCTGCGGGGCCGCCGATATCGGCGCGGGCGGGAAGGGCGACGGGTTCGCCGATGGCGGTGGCGATGAGGGTGGTCCAGAGGGTGGAGCGGGTGCCGCCGCCCACGGCGATGAAGCGTTGGGGGATTGCCCCGACCTCGCGCTGGGCGGTGATGCAATCGGCGAATTGGAAGGCGACGCCTTCCATCGTGGCATAGCCCATCATCGCGCGGTCTACGCCGGGATGCAGGCCTTCAAGCCGCCCGGTTGCCTGCGGGCGGTTGGCAGGGGTGCGGATGCCGGTGAGGCAGGGCAGGAAGACGGGGGATTCGGCCAGCTTGCGGATATCCATCGCCTCGGCCTCGCCTGCCAGAGTGGCGGCGGTGGTGCCGGAGAGGCGGGCGGTCCAGTCCAGCGCGGCGGTGGCAGACATGACGACGCCCATCGACAGGAAGCAGTCGGGCGCGGCATGGGCGGAGGTGAGGATCGCGCGCTGGGGGCCGGGGTGGAAGGTCGCGTCAACGATGCAGGCCACGCCGGAGGTGCCGATGGTGAGGACGGCATCACCCGGGCGGGCCGCGCCTGCGCCAAGGGTGGAGGCCATGTTGTCGCCCGCGCCTGCGGCGACGGGGATGCCGGGTTTGAGGCCCCAGCGCCCTGCGAGTTCGGGGCGGAGGTTGCCTGCGGCCTTCCATGCCTGCGTGATGGGGGGGAGGTGGTCGGGGTTCCAGTCTGCCAGCGCGCAAAGGTTGTGGTCCCATTCACCTGTGCGGCAATCCATCAGTTGGGTGCCGCCTGCATCGGTGGGTTCGCTTGCCACTTCGCCGGTCAGGGCAAGGCGGACGTAATCCTTGGTCAGCAGCAGCATGCGGGCATCGCGCATGACCTGCGGTTCGTGTTTCGCAAGCCAGAGCAGTTTCGGCGCAGTGATACCCGGATCGGGGGTGCCGTTGGTGCGTTGGCCGATATCGGGGCAGCGGGCGAGGAGTTCGGCACATTCGGCGATGCTGCGCTGATCGTTCCACAGGATCGCGGGGCGCAGGGGTTTGTGGGATTTGTCGAGCAGCAGGGCGCAGAGCATCTGGCCGGACAGGCCGATTGCAGCGACGCCCGACATAGCCTTGGGGGCATCGGTAGCAAGACGGTCGAGGCAGGACCACACGGCGGCGACCCAATCATCGGCGTTCTGTTCAGACCAGCCGACATGGGGGATGGAGACGGCGATGGGCTGGGCGGCATCGGCCAGCACGGTTTCGGCATCCTGAAGGATGACCGCCTTTACGCCCGAAGTTCCAAGGTCGATGCCGATGGTAAGTGTCATGTCGCCACCAAGGCGCGGGCCGTCGCCTCATCCGTGACGAAGGTGTTGATCAGGCCAAGGCCGAGGATGGCGCGGCAGACGGCCACCTTATTCGCGCCGCCTGCGGCGAGGATCACGTTGGGGATGCGGGCAAGGTCGGGGATGCCGATGCCAATGACCTTTTCGTTGATCGGGTGGTCGATGGGGTTTCCATCGGCGTCGATCACGGTACCGAGAATATCGCCAACCCCGCCGAGGGCGGCGAGTTCCTCGATCGTGGTGCCTTGGGGGAGGGCATCGCGCATGAGGAGCGAGCGTTTGGACAGATCGCCCGCCGCCATGGCCATTGCATCCACGCCACGGATTTTTTCCAGCACTTCGCGGAACACGTCCAGTTGCATGATGGTATCGCGGCTTTCGGCGCTGCCGGCGTAGAGGGGGGCAGTAAAATAGCTGTGTTGCGCGCCGAGAAGATCGGCAAGGCGGGTGGTGATTTCAAAGCTATTGAGATCCGATCCGCGCGTCAGGCCGCCCATGACAGAGATCACCTCAAGATCCGGGCGTTCGAGGGCGGCGACGAAGCGGGTAGCGGTGTTGAGCGTGCCGCCCCATGACATGCCGAAACGTTTGACGGCGGGATCAACCAGCACTTCGGAGAGGAGGTTGCCCAGCGCGGCGCCCACGATGGTTTGCACATCGCTTTCCTGTGCCGGGGCGGGGGCGACATAGGCCTGATTGAGGCCGAAGCGTTCGCAGAGCGCCTGTTCCAGATCGAAGCAGGCGGCATAGGCGGTATCGAAGGTGATGCGGACAAGGCCCACACGGTGTGCTTCGGACAGGGCCTTGTTCACGCGCAGGCGGGTGGCGCCGAGCTTTTCGGCGACCTTTTCCTGTGTCAGGTGTTCGACGTAATAGGCCCAGGCCACGCGGGCGAGGAAGCGCTGTTCCGCGTCGATCTGGGGCAGTTTCGGGGCGCGCGCCATCCGTTCCCTTTACTTGACAGCGCCCATCGTCAGACCGCGGACCAGATGCTTGGACGCCATAAGGGCGAAGATCAGCACCGGGATCACGATCAGGGTCGAGGTGGCCATGATCTTTCCGTAGGGCACGTCATAGCCTTCCATGAAGGTGACCGCCATTGCCGGAGCGGTTTTAGCCGCTTTTGGCGCGAGGATGTAGGCGAAGAGCAACTCATTCCACGAAAAGATGAAGGAGAGGATCGAGGAAACGGCCACGCCGGGCATGGCGAGCGGCAGGCAGATGGAGCGGAAGATACGCCATTGGGAGGCGCCTTCGAGCAGCGCGGCCTCATCCAGTTCGCGGGGGATGGAGCGGAATTGATCGGTGCAGATCCAGATGACGATAGGCAGCGTGAAGGTGAGATACATCAGGATCAGCGCGAGATGCGTGTCGCGCAGGCCAAGTTCGCGGCTGATGAGGAAGACGGGAAAGGCGAGGACGACGGGGCTGACGAAGCGGTTGGTGATGAACCAGAACCAGAGATCCTGCTTGCCGCGGAATTCGAAGCGGGCCAGCGCATAGGCGGCGGGCGTGCCGAGGACGACGGCAAGGGTGGTGGTGCAGACCGCCACGATGATGGAGTTGATGAGGGAAGCGCCGACCTTGTCCTCGAACAGCACCTCCCAGTAATTCGCCAGTGTGGGGGTGAAGAACCATGCGGGCGGGGATTGCAGGGCCACGACCTGTGTTTTCAGGCTGGTGGTGACCATCCAGTAGAAGGGGAAGATGCAGAACAGCAGGATGAGCAGCAGGAGCAGCCCTTCGGCCCAAACGGCGCGGCGTTGCAGGGGGGCGGCCATCAGTTCACCTCGCGGTAGAAGAAGCGGATATAGAGCCGGGCGAGGAAGATCGTGATCGCCAGCATGATGATGGCCTGGGCCGATGCGAGGCCGATGTCGAATTGCCGGTTGCCGACGCGTTCGATCAGGACGGCGATGAATTCGGTGGCGGCACCGGGGCCGCCGCGCGTCATGGTAAAGGGCATGTCAAAGAGTTTCAGCGTGTCGGCGGTGCGCAGGATGAGCACGGCGACGAGGCTGGGCAGCAGGAAGGGAAGCTGGACATAGCGCAGGACCGTCCATTGGGATTTCGTCTCTAACTGGGCGGCTTCCTCGATTTCCGGGGGGACGGTGGACAGGCCAGCCAGCAGCACAAGGGCGACGAAGGGCGTCCATTGCCAGATGTCCCAGATGATGACGGCGATGAAGGCGTTGGTGGGATCGCCGATGAAGTTGATCGGGTCGATGCCGATCCAGCCCAGCATCTGGTTCACCACGCCGTATTTCTGGTTGAGCATGACCTGCGCCAGCAGGCCCACCACGGCATAGGTGGTGGCCATCGGCAGCACCAGCGAGAGGCGGGCGAGGGTTTTGAAGAAGGTCAGGCCCGGGCGGTGCAGGACGACGGCGATCATCAGGCCGAGGGCGATCTGGATCGGGACCGAAATCAGGAAGAGCGTCGCGGTGCGGCCCATCGCCTGCCAGAAGGAGAGATCGGTCAGCACCTCGGCATAGTTGGAGAGGCCGACGAATTTCGTTTGCGCCTGTTTGGTAAGGTTGAAGTCGTGCAGGCTTTTCCAAACCGCATAGAGCAGCGGCGCGATCCCCACGATGAGCAGGGCGGCGACGGCGGGGCCGAGAAAGGCGAAGATCGTCTTTCGTGGCACGTTGGCTGTCATCTTGGCGGTCCTTCCGGGTGGAAATCCCCGGCCCGTATGAGGGGCCGGGGGCTTTTGCTGTGCAGTCAGAGATGGTCAGTGGGCCGGATTATTGGGCCAGCGGCTTTTTGCCGTCATAGTAACCAGCTTCGGCCAGGACGGCCTCCATCTGTTCGCCGATGATCTTGGCGCCTTCTTCGATGCTGACTTCGCCCAGCATCATCTTGGTGCCGTATTCCTGCACGATTTCAGTGATCGACGGCCATTCAGCAAAGCGCGGACGGAATTCCGGCACGCCTTCTTTCCACGATTCGACCAGTGCGGGGATGAACTTGAAGGTTTCGGCAAGGGCCGGGTCGGCATAGGCCGACTGACGGGCCGGGACGCCGCCCATTTCAAGGTACTTGCCTGCGTTGGCCTTAGAGGTCACCCACTGGATGAAGAGCCAGCCGGCAGCCTGTTCCGCCTCATCCGCCTGAGAGGCGACGGCGAGGGAGAAACCGCCCAGCGCGGGCTTGCGGCCTGCGGGGCCGGTCGGTTCCGGGGCGATTTCGACGCAATCGGCCACGGTCGAGGTTTCGGGCGAAACAACGGTGGAATAGAAGGCCGACCATTCGGTGATCATCGCCACATCGCCCTGTGCGAAGGCGTTGACGGTTTCGGCATGGTCATAGGCGACGATGCCTTCGGGCATGAACTTCATCAGATCCTGACGGAATTGCAGACCGGCCTGCGATTCGGGCGAGTTCAGATTGGAGCGGAATTCCGCATTCAGGAACGACCCGCCGAAGGGCCACAGGAAGCGGGCGAAGCTGTCGGCGGACTGGGTCTCATTCCGCTTGGACTGCAGGGCATAGGCGTATTTGCCATCCTTGGTCAGCGCGGGGCCGTAGGTATCCATCACCTCTTGCCAGGTGGCCGGGGGTTTATCGAAACCGGCGGCTTCCAGCATGCAGCGGTTGTAGAACAGAAGGCCCGAGTAGTTATCGAACGGCAGGCCGTAGTTCACGCCGTTCCACGAGCCGAAGGCATCGAGGACGAGCGGGAAGAAGTCGGCCATGTCCAGCGCAGGATCGGCCAGTTCGGGGTTGCTGATAAAGGTTTCCGACGGGACGACCCAGCCGTTTTCGGCAAAGTTGCCCATCCAGACGAGATCGATCAGCGCGATGTCGAGATCGCCGCCCGCCACGAAATCGCGGACCTGTTCGCCCAGCGCGTTTTCGTAGGGCACGGTGGTGTAGTTGACCTTGATCCCGGTCGCGGCCTCAAACTCCGGCAGCATCTGGATCGCGGCGTTGTAACCCGGACGGTCGAGGAAAAGCACCTCAAGCTCCGTTCCGGCATAGGGTTTTGCGGCTTCTTCCAGTGTCCAGGCCTGTGCCTGAGCACTGATGGCAAATGCGGACGCGGCAAGCGCCAGCGCACTTACGTGCATCTTGAGTTTCATGTTTTCCTCCCTGCGGTTCAGCGTGTTTGAACGGTTGACTTCCATTTGTAACGCCTTGCATATAAATGTATTGCAAGCGTGTCCTGTCAACGGGAAAATGCGCAGGTCGCGGAAGGGGAGGGTCGGCGGATGGCCGAGGTGAAGCTGGTCGGGGTGAACAAATTCTATGGCGGCCAACAGGCGCTGCATGATGTGAGCCTTGATATTGCCGATGGGGAATTCGCGGTATTCGTGGGGCCTTCCGGGTGTGGAAAAAGCACGCTGCTGCGGTCGATTGCCGGGCTGGAATCGATCAGCGGCGGGGTGATTTCGATCGGCGGGCAGGATGTATCAGGGCTGGCACCATCCGACCGGGATGTGGCCATGGTGTTCCAGTCTTATGCGCTGTATCCGCATATGACGGTGCGTGAGAACATGGATTTCGGCATGAAGATCAACGGGTTCACCCAGGCCGACCGGGACCGCCGGATCGCCGAGGCGGCGCGGGTGTTGCAGCTGGAGCCCTATATGGACCGCAAGCCCGCCCATCTTTCCGGGGGGCAGCGGCAGCGGGTGGCCATCGGGCGGGCGATTGTTAAGCAGCCGAAGGTGTTCCTGTTCGATGAACCCCTGTCAAACCTGGATGCCAAGCTGCGGGTGCAGATGCGGGTGGAGCTGGAGGCGCTTCATTCCGAGCTGAAGGCCACGATGATCTATGTGACGCATGACCAGGTGGAGGCCATGACGATGGCCGACAAGATCGTGGTGTTGCAGGCGGGCCGGATCGAACAGGTGGGCAGCCCGATGGAGCTGTATCATCGCCCGCGTACGGAATTCGTGGCTGGGTTCATCGGCGCGCCGAGCATGAATTTCCTCGATATCCGTTCCGTGGGTGGTCGCATCACCTGTGGGGAGGCGGTGATCGGGACAGCCGCACCCGTGCCGGGCGCGGTGCGGCTGGGAATACGGCCCGAACATACGGGCCTAACCGCCCCCGGCACAGGCGAGATGGATGGCACGGTGATGCTGCGCGAAACGCTGGGCGGGGATGCCTATCTGTATGTGCGGACGGCAGCCGGGCAGGTGGTGGTGCGCGCGGATGGGGATACGGCGCTGAACCATGGCGATACGGTCGGACTTTCGATGCCCGCGAATCGGCTGCATCTGTTTGGCGCGGATGGGGTGACGCTGTCTTCGGGGGGCGTGGCGGTATGAGCACGACGGAACTTATCGCGGGGGCGGTGGCCCGGTCGGCCACGGTGGCCGAGGTTTTGGTGGGGCGCGGGGTGCTGGCACAGACCGGGGCGCTGTTCCGGCGGCAGTTTGCCGGGGATCTGGCCTGCATCATCGCGGATGAAAATACGTGGAAGGCAGCAGGGGCGGCGGTGGAGGCATCGCTGAAGGCGGCGGGGGTGACGGTGCGGCGGCATGTGATGCCGGGGCGGCCCCGGCTGAAGCCGACGGTGGAGTTGGCCGACAGCCTGCGCGATGTGCTGGCCGTGGATGGTGCAGTGCCGGTAGCAGTTGGATCGGGCGTAATCAACGATGTGGTGAAACACGCAGCTTTCAGCCTTGATAGAGCCTATTTATGTGTGGGCACGGCGGCAAGCATGGACGGGTATACGTCCGCCGGTGCGCCACTTTCGGACAAGGGATTCAAGAAAACGATCCAATGTCGGCCCGCGCGGGCGGTGCTGGGCGATCTGGATGTGATCGCGGCGGCCCCGGCGGAGATGACGGGCTGGGGCTATGGTGACCTGGCCGGGAAGGTGCCTGCGGGTGCGGACTGGATCATCGCGGATGCGCTGGGGATCGAGGCGGTGGATGATGTGGCCTGGCCTTTGGTGCAGGGGGGGTTGCGCGGGTGGCTGGGGATGCCCGTGCAGATTGCAGCCGGGGACCGGGATGCGCTGGAGGGGCTGTTTGCCGGGCTGACGTTGGTGGGGCTGGCAATGGAGTTGCACGGATCATCGCGGCCAGCCTCGGGCGCGGATCACCAGATCGCGCATTTGTGGGAGATGGATGATCTGAAATTCGGTGGCGAGCGGGTGAGCCATGGCGCCTGTGTTGCCGTGGGCTGCGTGATGGCGCTGCGGTTGTTCGACTGGCTGTTGGAACAGGATCTTTCCACGCTGGATGTGGGGGCGATCGTGGCGACAGCGCCTTCGCTTGCGCAGAAGGTGCAGGCGGTGCATGCGGCCTTTGGGCCGGGCGAGATTGCCGCGCGGGCGGTGGAAGAAGTGCGCGCCAAGCATGTGGAGGGTGCCTCGTTGCATGCGCGGCTGGAGCGGTTGCGCGACGGCTGGCCGCAGTTGGCGGTGCGGCTGCACGCGCAGGTCATGACGCCCGATGCGATGGTGGCGGCGCTGCATGCGGCGGGTGCGCCCGCGCTGGCGGAGGAGATCGGGGTAGGACGGGACTATTTGCAGCGGACCACGCTGAACGCGCGGTTCCTGCGCAGCCGATACACGGTGCTGGATCTGCTGGATGAATGTGGGCTTCTTGAGGCGGCGGTGGAGGCAAGTTTGCCTGCGCCGATGCGGAAGGATGGGCGGGGATGAGTTACGCCGAACAGGTGGGCCGCGCGGCCGAGGAGTTGCGCGTCGCGGCGGCGGGGGTGGACCCTGAGGCGCTGGCGGGGATGGTGGAAGAACTGGCCGCCGCGAAGCGGGTGGTCTGTTACGGCGTGGGCCGTGAGGGGCTGATGATGCGGGCGCTGGCGATGCGGCTGTATCACATGGGGCTGGATGCGCATGTGGTGGGGGATATGTCCTGCCCGCCTGTCGGCGCGGGCGATGTGCTGGTGGTCAGCGCGGGGCCGGGGGCGTTTTCCACGGTGCTGGGGTTGATGGGTGTGGCCAAGGAGGCCGGCGCGCGTGTCGCCTGCGTGACGGCGCAGCCCAAAGCAGCGGTGCCTGCGGGATCGGACCGCGTGCTGGTCATTCCGGCGCAGACGATGGCCGACGATACAGGGCCTGCGGTTGCCAGCGTGCTGCCGATGGGATCGCTGTTCGAGGGGGCGCAGTATCTGGTGTTCGAGATGCTGATCCTGATGCTGCGGGATCGGCTGGGGGTGGCCCCCGATGCGATGCGCGCGCGGCATACCAATCTGGAGTGACGGGCATGGCGGAATGGCAGGAGCGGTTTTCGCTGGCTGGGCGCAAGGCGCTGGTCACCGGGGCGAGCAAGGGAATCGGGTTCGAGATCTGCAAGGTCTTTGCCGATGCCGGGGCGGATATCGTGGCCGTGGCGCGGGATGTGGGCGGCCTGCTGGAGGTGCAGCGCGAGGTCGAGGCGCGGGGGCGGCGCTGTCTGGTGATCGAGGCCGAGATGGGAACGGCGGAGGGGCCTGTCACCGCGGCGCGTGAGGCGCTGGAAGCCTGGGGAACCATCGACATTCTGGTGAACAACGCGGCGATTGCGCGGATTGCGCCTGCGACGGAACTGACTTTGGCCGATTGGGATGAAACGATGGCCGTGAACGTGCGCGCGCCGTTTCTTCTGGCGCAGGCGTTGGGCCCGGCGATGATAGCGCAGCGCTGGGGGAAGGTGATCAACATTTCTTCGCAGACCGGGGTGATCGCGCTGGATGACCACGCGGCCTATGCGACATCGAAGGGGGCGTTGAATTCCCTGACGAAATCGCTGTGCGCGGAATGGGCGCGGCACAATGTGCAGGTCAACGCGATCTGCCCCACGGTTATCCTGACGCCGATGGGCAAAGCGGTGTGGGGCCCGGAGGAGAAGGGCGGACCGATGCGCGCCGCCACCCCGGCGCGGCGCTTTGGCGAGACGGTGGAGGTGGCGGATATGGCGCTGTATCTGGCATCGCCTGCCTCGGCCCTTGTGAACGGGGCGATCATGATGATCGAGGGGGGTTATTCCAGTGTGTGACGATCTGCGGGACGCGGAGGCCGCGTTCCTGCGTTATGAGGCGGTGCGGGCAAGGCTGCCTGTGGCGCGGTTTCCGGTGGCCCCCGTCTTTGCGCGCGACCTTTCCGAGGTGGCGGATCGGTGGGACGGGTTCGTGCTGGATGCGTTCGGTGTGCTGAATGTGGGTGAGACGCCCATCCCCGGCGCGGTGGCGCGGATGGCGGAGTTGCGCGCGCGCGGCAAGAAGCTGTGCGTGCTGACCAATGCGGCGAGTTACACGAAGGCCGAGGCCTTGGTAAAGTATCGGCGGCTTGGGTTCGATTTTGCGGAAAATGAGGTGGTGTCCAGCCGGGATGTGGCGGTGAGCCGGATCGGGATGTTGATGCCGGGGGCGCATTGGGCGGCGATTGCGGCAGAGGGGGACGGGTTTTCCGATATTCCGGGGCGCGTGGGGGATGCGGTGGCGGACCCGGGGCTGTTTGATGTGGCGGACGGGGTTCTGTTCCTTTCTTCGGTGCGCTGGACAGCGGCGTTGCAGGCGCGGTTGATGGCGGCGCTGGCACGGCGACCGATCCCGATTGTGGTGGCGAACCCCGATCTGGTGGCCCCGCGCGAAGATGGGCTGTCACAGGAGCCGGGGCTGTTTGCCCATGCTGTGCTGGATGCCATCGGCGGCGTGGCGCATTGGTATGGAAAGCCATTTGCAGATGGGTTTCATGATGTCTGCGCGCAGATGGGCCTGCCACCCGAGCGGTTGGCGATGGTGGGCGATACGCTGCATACCGATGTGCTGGGCGGCCGTGCGGCGGGCATGGGCGCGGTGCTGGTGGCGGATCATGGTCTGTTCGCGGGGCGGGATGTGCGGGGTTATATCGCGCGGTCGGGGATCGTGCCGGACGCGGTGGTGGCGACGACCTAACGCCCCTGCGACAGCAGATAGAGGATGGCAAGCGCGCTGCCGCCGGTGATGGCGGAGGAGCCGAGCCAGAAGGCCAGACCCACGAGTTTCGGCAAGAGCCGCAGCGCCATGAAGGCGGCGAGGAGAAGCGTTCCGATGCTGAAGAAGATGGCCATGGCGCGGGTTTGCCCGAGCGATGATGGCCTGTCGAGGGCATTGCCTGCGCGTTGCGGAAATCCGCTTTTGCCGTGCCGTTCGGGAAGGGGGGGGAGTGGGTGGTGAGCCGGACAGGATTCGAACCTGTGACCCGCTGATTAAAAGTCAGCTGCTCTACCAACTGAGCTACCGGCCCCACGTGGGCGGTGATTAGTGACGACGCGCGGGGGGGTCAAGGGCAAAAACTGCGCAGGTCTGGATAAATCCCTGACCGGGGCGTATATGGGCGGGCATGTTGGAACAGCGGCCCCCTGATGGCCTGGCTTTCATGAAAATGCATGGGCTGGGCAATGACTTCGTGGTGATCGACTCGCGCAAGCGCGGGGCCGATTCCGCGGGGGTGGTCACGGCTGGGCTGGCGCTGGCGCTGGGCGACCGGAACCGGGGCGTGGGGTTTGACCAACTGGCCGAGATCCGCGATGCGGCGGGGGCGGATTTCACGCTGGATTTCTGGAACAGTGATGGGACGCGGGCCGGGGCGTGTGGCAATGCCACGCGCTGTGTATCAGACTACATGATGCGGCAGTTGGGGCGGGATGCGGTGACGCTGGTCACGGCGCGCGGCGGGCTGTCGGCGGTGCGGCGGGGGGATGGGCTGGTGTCCGTCAACATGGGGCCGCCGCAGGTGGCCTGGGATGAGGTGCCGCTGGCGCGGGCGATGGACACGCTGCATCTGCCGCTGGAGGGTGATCCGGTGGCGGTGGGGATGGGCAACCCGCATGCGGTGTTCTTTGTGCCGGATGCCGAGGCGGTGGATGTGGCCGGGCGCGGACGGGTGGTGGAGCATGATCCGCTGTTTCCGGAGCGGACGAATGTGGAATTTGCATCGGTGATTGCGCCCGATCATCTGCGGATGCGGGTGTGGGAGCGGGGGACGGGCATCACGCTGGCCTGCGGATCAGGCGCCTGTGCGACGGCGGTGGCCGCGCATCGGCGCGGGCTGACGGGGCGGCGCGTGATGATGGACGTGGATGGCGGGCAGCTTGAGATCGACTGGCGCGAGGATGGGGTCTGGATGACTGGGCCCGTGGCGCATGTGTTCGATGGGTGGCTGAGCCCGGAATTTGTGGCGGCCAATTCCAAGGCGGCGGTGGCATGAACGCGCCTGTGTTCGCCACGCTGGGCTGCCGTCTGAACGCCTATGAGACGGAAGCAATGAAGGAGCTTTCCGCTGCGGCGGGGGTGGAAAACGCCGTGGTGGTGAACACCTGCGCGGTGACGGCGGAAGCGGTGCGGAAGGCCAAGCAGGAGATACGGCGGCTGTCGCGTGAACATCCGGGAGCGACGATCATTGTCACGGGGTGCGCAGCGCAGACGGAACCCGAGACATTCGCCGCGATGCCAGAAGTGGCGCGGGTGATCGGCAATACGGAAAAGATGCAGGCCGAGACGTGGCAGGGCCTGCGGGCACCCGTTCCCGGCGCGGACCTAATCGGGGTGACCGAGAAGGTGCAGGTTGATGACATCATGTCGGTGCGGGAGACGGCGGGGCATCTGATCGACGGGTTCGGGCGGCATCGGGCCTATGTGCAGGTGCAGAACGGGTGCGATCATCGCTGCACGTTCTGCATCATCCCGTTTGGGCGCGGGAATTCGCGGTCTGTGCCTGCGGGCGTGGTGGTGGAACAGATCAAGCGGCTGGTGGGCAAAGGGTTCAACGAGGTGGTGCTGACCGGGGTTGATCTGACATCCTGGGGCGCGGACCTGCCCGCGACGCCGCGGCTGGGCGATCTGGTGATGCGGATCCTGCGGCTGGTGCCGGATCTGGCGCGGCTGCGGATTTCGTCGATCGACAGCATCGAGGCGGATGAGGCGTTGATGGGGGCGATTGCCACGGAACCCCGCCTGATGCCGCATCTGCATTTGTCGTTGCAGGCGGGCGATGACCTTATCCTGAAGCGGATGAAGCGGCGGCATCTGCGGGATGACGCGATCCGGTTTTGCGAAGAGGCGCGGCGGCTGCGGCCTGACATGGTGTTCGGCGCGGATATCATTGCCGGGTTCCCGACCGAGACGGAGGAGATGTTCCAGCGGTCTGTGGACCTTGTGCGCGACTGCGGGCTGACGTTCCTGCATGTGTTTCCCTATAGCCCACGCAAGGGCACGCCTGCCGCGCGGATGCCGCAGGTGAAGGGGCCTGTGATCAAGGACCGCGCGGCGCGGCTGCGGGCGGCGGGGGATGCGGCGCTGGCGGCGCATCTGGCGGCGCAGGTGGGGGTGACGCACCGCGTGCTGATGGAAGGGCCGCGCATGGGGCGGACGGAGCAGTTCACCGAGGTGGATTTCAGCACGGATCAGCCAGAGGGGCAGATCGTGACAGTGCGGATCGGCGGGTTTGCGGGCGGGCGGTTGGTCGCCGAGGGCGTGTAGGTGTTGAAACGGTATCTTTACGCAGCAATCTTTGTGCTGCTGGGCTGGTTGTTCATTCCCCAAGAGTGGCTGGATTGGTGGCGAACGGAGAAGCCAACCACCATCACCATCGGCGACTGATCAGCGGCGGATCGTGTCGCCCGGTTGCAGGGTTGGGAAAAGTTCGATCACCTCGCCCCCGATGGTGCCTTCGTGCTTGCCTGCGATGATCTGCGCGGCGCGGCGGCCGATCTCAAGCCGGCAGGCATCCATGGTGGCAAGCCTGCGCGGCAGGCCGTCGAGCAATTCGACGCCGTTGAAACCGGCGAGGCCAACCTTGCCGGGCACATCGATGCCTTGTGCCAAGCAGTAGAGCAGGCCCCCTGCCCCGATCATATCGTTGGAGTAATACAGAAAATCGACGTCAGGAGTGCGGTTCAGCACGGCTTCGGTCATTTCCCGGCCCTTGAGCAGGGCTGAGCCACCGGAATAGAATTCACGGTCGGCGAGTTTGAGGCCCGCTTTTGCGAGGGCCTCTTCGAAACCCTCAAGTCGTTTCCTGGCGCGGTGGTCATAGGGCATCATCGTGCCGCAAAAGGCGATGCGGCGGTAGCCTGCGGCGATGATCGCCTCGGCCATTTGCCGCCCGGCGCGGCGGTGGGAAATGCCCACCGCGCTATCGACGGGGGGGCCGTCGATATCCATGATCTCGACAATCGGGATGCCCGCCTGGGCCAGCATGGCGCGGGAGGCGTCGGTGTGTTCCAGACCCGCGATGATCATGCCCGATGGACGCCAGGACAGCATTTCATAGATCACCGTCTCTTCGCGTTCGGGCGAGTAGTTGGTGACGCCGACCACGGGTTGCAGGCCGGTATCTTCCAGCGTGTCGGAGATGCCGGTCAACACCTCGGGGAAGACCATGTTGGACAGGGACGGGATGATGACGCCGACAAGGTTGACGCGCTGGGATGCAAGGGCGCCTGCGATCTTGTTGGGGACGTAGCCCAGGGTCCGCGCGGCCTCCAGCACCCGTTCGCGGGTGGCGTCTGACACATCGCCCCGGTTGCGCAGCACGCGGCTGACGGTCATTTCGCTGACGCCCGAGGCTTCGGATACATCGCGAAGCGTCAGGGTGCGGCGGGGGTCCGAGACGGGGGGTTTGGTCACTGGGCGATCCTGCATTCGGATTTCGCGTCATTGTTAGACGTAAACACCCTCTTGTCCAAGGGAGGATGATGGGTTATGTTACCGCTAACAGCCGCTGTGTTCTGCACTGTGCTGGCGATATCCCGCGCGTCCTGCAAGCTCTCAAACCTGACGCAACGGACATGAGGGGGAAGTGGTGGGCCAAAAATTCACTTCCCCCTTTTTCTTTTCCTGATGTCAGTAATGGTAGCGTAGCTGGGAAAGTTCCAGTTGCTGCGCATCCCCTTTGCCGGTCACACGATAGACCATCCTGTGTTCATCGGTGATCCTGCGCGACCACCAGCCCGAGAGATCGCCCTTGAGCGGTTCAGGCTTGCCGATTCCTGCAAAGGGGGTACGGGCGGTTTCCTTGATGAGGATATTGATCCGATCCAGAGTCTTGCGGTCGCCTTGGGCCTGCCAGAACAGATAATCTTCCCAAGCGTCATCGGAAAACACGAGGCGCATCGGTCAGTCTTCGATCAACTGGCGTTCCGTGCCTGTGCCTGCATCAAGTTGCGCGATGGAGCGGCGGAGTCGGGCCGCGTTTTCGGGGCTGTGCAAAAGGTGGAGGGTTTCCGAGATGGCGTTCCATTCATCGAGCGAGATGACGACAACCGACTCGCCCTTGCGGCGGGTGACCACGATTTCGCTGCGGTCCTGAATGACGCGGTCCATCACTTCCTTCAGGTTGGCGCGGGCATCGGTGTAGGTGATCACGTCCATCGGGGACTCCTGTTTTATCCACATATGTACAGGAAGCTGTGCAAGTCAAGGTGAGGTGTGGATGGTAGATATTGCACCATCCCCCGTTTTCGCGCATCAAGGCGGCGGTTGGTCCCGTAGCTCAACGGATAGAGCGTCCCCCTCCTAAGGGGAAGGTTGCAGGTTCAAGTCCTGCCGGGATCGCCATATCTTTCCAAGGCGGTTTTGATGGAGCTGCGGGCGGGTGCCACATTGACCCCTGCCCTGCCCTGCGCGCCTTATGGAGCAGCGATGGAGGCTGGCATGGCAAGCGTGGTGGAGGAGATCGGCGGAGAGCCGGTGGTGCGGGCGCTGGTTAAGCGGTTCTATGATCTGATCGAGACGGCCCCCGAGGGGGCGCGGATATTGGATCTGCATTTCCAAGGGCATGGGTTGGCCCATGTGCGGGTGGAGCAGTTCGATTTCCTGTGCGGGTTCTTTGGCGGGCGGCGGTATTACGCGGAACGGCACGGGCATATGAACCTGCGCGAGATTCATGCCCATGTGCCGATCCGCGAGAGGGATGCCGAGGATTGGCTGGGCTGCATGGGCCGCGCGCTGGATGATGTAGGGATAGTCGGGCCAGCCCGCGCGCGGATCGACACGGCTTTTGACCGTGCCGCCCGGATTTTGGTGAACAGTTAGAAGTCGAGGTTTTCGACGTTCAGAGCGTTCTGCTGGATGAATTCGCGGCGGGGTTCCACGACATCACCCATGAGTTTGGTGAAGATATCATCGGCTTCGGCCAGATCATCGACCTTGACCTGCAACAATGTGCGGGCATCGGGATCGAGCGTGGTTTCCCAAAGCTGTTCGGGGTTCATTTCGCCCAGACCCTTGTAGCGCTGCAGGGACAGGCCCTTTTCGCCCTCGGCCAGGATGGATTTCAACAGGTCGATGGGGCCGTAGACCAACTGTTCGCGGTCTTTCCGCACGAGGCGCGCCTCGTTGCGGTAGATGTCGCGGGTTTCCTGCGAGGTGGCCGAGAGGCGGCGTGCCTCGCCGGAGCGGAGGACCGCGCCGTCGAGTGTGCGAAGCTCTTCGACGCCGCGCAGGACGCGGGCCAGGCGGATGCCGTGATCCTGGGTGATGCGGCCGATCCAGCCTTTTTCATATTCGGCGGCGATCAGGTTCAGGCGGCGGGCGACGGTATCGGCCACGGCCTGAAGATCGGCATCGGCCTGACCGGCATCGAATGCGCCTGCCAGCGCGGCCTGTTCCAGAATCCCGCGCGGGTAGTTGGTGGGGAAGGCATCAAGGATGCGGCGGAACTGACGCGCGCCTTCGATGACGCGGCGCAGGTCGGCCCCGGCGATTTCTTCGCCTGTGCCAAGGCGCAGGATGGCGCCATCAACGCCCATGTCGATCAGGTAATCCTCTAGCCCGGCCTGATCCTTGATATAAACCTCGGATTTGCCGCGGGCGACTTTGTAGAGCGGGGGTTGGGCGATGTAGAGGTAACCCCCTTCGATCAATTCCGGCATCTGGCGGAAGAAGAAGGTCAGGATCAGGGTGCGGATATGCGCGCCATCGACATCGGCATCGGTCATGATGACGATCTTGTGGTAGCGCAGTTTCTTGATATCGAATTCATCGCGCCCGATGCCGGTGCCCAGCGCGGTGATCAGGGTGCCGATTTCCTGACTGGCGAGCATGCGGTCAAACCGGGCGCGTTCGACGTTGAGGATTTTACCCTTGAGCGGCAGGACGGCCTGATTGGCGCGGGAGCGGCCCTGTTTGGCAGAGCCACCGGCGGAGTCGCCCTCGACCAGGAACAGTTCGGACTTTGCGGGATCGCGTTCCTGGCAATCGGCCAGCTTGCCGGGGAGAGAGGCCACATCCAGCGCCGTTTTGCGGCGGGTGAGTTCACGCGCCTTGCGGGCGGCTTCGCGGGCCAGCGCGGCCTCGATGATCTTGCCGACGATGATCTTGGCGTTCTGGGGGTTTTCTTCGAACCATTCGGCCAGCTTTTCGTTGACCAGGTTTTCCACCGCAGGGCGGACTTCGGAGGAGACCAGCTTATCCTTGGTCTGGCTGGAGAATTTGGGATCGGGCACCTTGACCGACAGCACGCAGGTCAGGCCTTCGCGGGCGTCATCGCCGGTGAAATCGACCTTTTCCTTTTTGGCGATGCCGGTGGATTGTGCATAGGCGTTGATGGTGCGGGTCAGCGCGCCACGGAAGCCCGCAAGGTGGGTGCCGCCGTCTCGCTGGGGGATGTTGTTGGTGAAGGGCAGCACCGTTTCGTGGTAGCTGTCATTCCACCACATCGCCACTTCGACGCCAATGCCGTTCTTTTCGCCGGTCATGTAGATCGGTTCCGGCATGATCGAGGATTTGGACCGGTCAAGGTATTTGACGTATTCGCGAACGCCGCCTTCGTAGAACAGTTCGGTTTTCAGCGGTTCGGCGGGGCGTTCATCTTCGACGATGATGCGCACGCCGGAATTGAGGAAAGCCAGTTCGCGCAGGCGGTTTTCCAGCGTCTTGAATTGGTAATCAAGGTTGGAAAAGGTGCCTTCGGGTATGTTCGACTTGCCCGAGGCGAGGAAGCGCACCTGGGTGCCGCGCATGCCGGGGGCGGGGCCTACGGCATAGACATGGGTGACACAGTCACCATGTTCAAAACGGGCGCGGTATTCGGTTTCATCGCGCCAGACGGTTAGCTCCAGCCACTCGGACAGAGCGTTGACGACGGACACGCCCACGCCGTGCAGACCGCCGGACACCTTGTAGGCGTTGCCGCTGTCGTCGGTGTTGTTGAATTTGCCGCCCGCGTGAAGCTGGGTCATGATGACCTCGGCCGCGGAGACGCCCTCTTCCTGATGGATGTCGACAGGGATGCCGCGGCCGTTGTCGCGGACGGATACGCTGGAATCCGCGTGGATTTTCACGGAGACGGCAGTGGCGTGGCCTGCCAATGCCTCATCAATCCCGTTGTCGACGACTTCGTAGACCATGTGGTGGAGGCCCGACCCATCGTCGGTGTCGCCGATATACATGCCGGGGCGTTTGCGGACAGCCTCTAACCCCTTGAGAACCTTGATGGAATCGGCGCCGTATTCGGCGGGTTTCTTCGCGGCTTCGGCCATAGGTCGGGATCCCTTGAATTGCCCGCGATTTATAGCGGGTGGGGGCGGGAATGTCACGCCCAAGGCACAAGATATTGCGTTCAGGTGAAGGGGATGACGAGGCCCACGAGGATAAGCAGGACACCCGAGCCGACATTCAGGCGGCGCACGCTTTCGGGGCTGGAAAGCAGGCGGCGCGCGCGGTCAAGGAACCATGCAAGGCCAAGGTTTCCGATCATCGGGACAAAGGCGGAAATCGCGATGATGGCGAGGATATCGGGGGTTTGCAGGCTGCCCAGATCGAAGAAGCCCGGCAGCGCGCCCATGTAGAACAGGATGGCCTTCGGGTTGCCGATCACGGCGGCGACGCCAACGGAGAAGCCCGCCCAGAGGCCCGGTTTCGTGAGGCGGCTGTCCGCGTTCAGAGTGGCGGCGGGTTTGCGGATCAGCATCACGCCCATGGCGATAAAGATCGCGGCAGCGACCCAGCGCAGGGCGGCAAGGTAATCGCCCCAGGCGCTTTCGATCCAGGTCAGGCCGAGGATGGCGGCAAGGGGCCAGATCAGATCACCCAACGCCACGCCTACGGCCAGCGGCCATGCCCCTGCCATGCCGCCCGACAGGGCGCGGGCGGTGAGGGCGACCCAGACCGGGCCCGGCACAGCCCAAAGCGCGGCCATGCCGCCTGCATAGAGGAGGAGTTGGTAGGCGGTGACGGTCATTGCGGGTCTGGCAGGGTCAGGGTGCCGTCTGCCGCCAGCGGCCAGAAGGGATTCATCGCCACTTCCCAGACATGGCCATCGGCATCGGCCCAATAGCCGGAATAGCCGCCCCAGAACACTTTTTCCGGGGCTTTGAGAGCAGTGCCGCCCGCGGCGAGGGCGGCAGTGAAGGCGGCGTCAACTTCAGCCTCTGTCGTGAAGTTCTGGCAGAGGGTGACGGCGCCTGCGCCGAGTGTTGCGCCGGGGCGGCCTTGATCGGCGGCCAGCGCGTCGCGCCCGAACAGGGCGAGGGCCTGGCCGTGCAGTTGGAAGAAGGCGATGCCAGGCTGGCTTTCGGCGTGCTCCTGCCAGCCGAGGCGGGCATAGAAGGCGCGGGCGGCGGCAAGATCGGCCACGCCAAGGGTGATCAGGGTGATGCGCTGGGGTGTCATGTTGGGCTGACCTTGGACAAGCCGCCCTCTTCGACGACGGTGACGTTCTGCGCTCGTCCGCCCAGACTGTCAAACAGCCCAGGTTCGGTGCCTGTCATCAGCGCCTGTGCGCCCAGCGCGCAAATCTCATCATACAGCGCGGCGCGGCGGTTCTGGTCGAGATGGGCGGCGACCTCATCCAGCAGCAGGATGGGAGGGGTGCCAAGGTCGGCGGTCAGCGCGCGGGCGTTGGCCAGGATAAGCGAGATCAGAAGCGCCTTCTGTTCCCCGGTCGAGCATTGATCGGCGGGGACACCCTTGGCGGTGTAGAGGGCGGACAGGTCGGCGCGATGGGGGCCGATGAGGGTGCGGCCTGCGGCCATGTCGCGGCGGCGGTTATCGGCCAGCGCGGGGGCAAGGTCATCGGGGATGTCGGTGCCTTCGGGGCCGATAAGCGACAGGGTGGCGGCGGGGAAGGCGGTTTCGGCCCCCGTCTGCGCGGCGGCGATACGGGTAAGGGCGTGGTGGCGATTGGCGGTGATCTGCGCGGCGGCTTCGGCCATCTGCGCCTCTAGCGCGGTGTACCAATGTGCGTCGGTGACCATGTCCTTGAGCAGGCGGTTGCGGTCGCGCATAGCCTTTTCATAGGCAAGCACTGCATCGGCATGATCGGGGGCAAAGCTGAGCGTCATGCGATCAAGAAAACGGCGGCGGCCTTCAGCGGCCTCGATCCACAGCCTGTCCATCGCGGGGACAAGCCAGAGGATGCGCAGGATGCGGCCAAGGGCCACTTGCGTGGCGGCCTTGCCATCGATGCGAACCTGCCGGGGGGTGCTGCCTTCGGCGAAGGTTTCAAGGTCGTGGAAGGGGGTCGTCGTCTCGGCGCGGATCTTCCAGCCGAGGGATTCCGGCTTGCGCGCGAGGTCTTCGGCCACGGCGCGGCGCAGGCCACGGCCGGGAGAGAGAAGGGACACGGCTTCAAGGATATTCGTCTTGCCCGCGCCGTTGGGGCCGGAAATGGCGACGGGGCGACCGTCAAAGGCCAGCCGCGCAGAGCGGTGGCTGCGGAAGTGCGAAAGGGTAAGGGTGGTGATGGTCAGGCCCATGCGCCCGGATTAACGACAAGCGGGGGGACAAACAAGAAAGCCCCCGCCTTTGGCGAGGGCTTGTCTGCATCGGGTATACCCGATGGCCCCGAAGGGTCTTGAACCGGATGGTTGCCCAGAGCCGAGACCGTGGTAGACGTCACACCCGCATCGGCATGACGACATAGACCGCCGACATGTCATTGCCTTCGCGCATCAGGGTGGGGTCGCCCGATGAGTTGAACAGGAACACCGCGTTTTCACGGTCTACCTGACTGGCGATTTCCAGCAGGTATTTGGCGTTGAAGCCAATCTCCAGCCGTTCATCACCATAGGCGACGGCGAGTTCTTCTTCCGCCGCGCCGCTATCGGGGGCGTTGACGGAAAGGATCAGGCGGTCTTCGTCGAGGGACAGTTTCACGGCGCGCGAGCGTTCGGATGACACGGTGGCGACGCGGTCCACTGCCTTGGCGAATTCCGACGCGTCCACCTCCAGCCGCTTGGTGTTGCCGGTGGGGATGACGCGGGTGTAATCGGGGAAAGTGCCGTCGATGACCTTGGACGTCAGGGTGATCGCCGGGGTGGCGAAGCGGACCTTGGTTTCCGACACCGACACCGCGATGGCGGCATCATCGTCATCCAGCAGTTTGCGCAACTCTCCCACCGTCTTGCGCGGGACGATCACGCCCGCCATACCCTGCGCGCCTTCGGGGAGGGGAGCATCAATGCGGGCAAGGCGGTGGCCATCGGTGGCCACGCAGCGCAGGACGGGGCCGTCTTCGCCGGTGGAGGTGTGCATGTAGACGCCATTGAGGTAATAGCGCGTCTCCTCGGTCGAGATGGCGAATTTCGCCTTGTCGAACAGGCGGCGCAGCACGCCTGCGGGGGCCGAGAAGTTGGTCGAATATTCCGAGGTTGCCATCACCGGGAAATCCTCTTTCGGGAGGGTGGCGAGGCTGAAGGTGGAGCGGCCTGCGGTGATGGTGAGGCGGCCCGCGGCACCATCTTCGGTCAGGTTGACCAGCGCGCCATCGGGCAGTTTGCGGACGATTTCATGCAGCATGACAGCAGATACCGTCGTGGCACCGCTGCGTTCGACCATGGCTGGGGCGCGGTCGAGCACCTCGATATCCAGGTCGGTCGCGCGGAAGCTGACCTGATTACCGTCTGCCTCGATCAGCACATTGGCGAGGATCGGAATGGTGTTGCGGCGTTCCACGACGGATTGGGCCTGCGCCAATGCCTTGAGCAGCGTGCCGCGTTCGATCGAGAGTTTCATCGTCACCATCCCCATGCTCTTGCCCCACCCTTCCCTACCGGGCGGGGAGGCCGAAAGTAGCCATTTTCAGGCGGTTCACAAGCGATTTGCCGCCCCTTCATGGCGGTTTTTGCACTGTCGCGGCGAGGAAGTCTTGTGAAAAGCGAATGACAGCCGCGCCGGGCGCGGGGGTGGTGCGGGAATTGATCGCTTTCGGTGGGCGGTTGTCAGGGGCATCCGGCCCCTGACCGATTTTTCGCAGGAAAATCGTCATCGTTCGCGCAGCGCTTCGGACCCGCGCCAGAGCGGTTTGGTCAGGTAGGTGAGGATGGTCTTGCCGCCGGTTTGAAATTCCACCTCGGCCTGCATGCCGGGGCGGATGGCGAGGGTTTTCTGGCGGTCGGTCAGGGCATCCAGATCGACGCGCAGGGTAACGCGGTAATGGGGTTCGGCGTCGCGGGCGCGTTCGTCGCGGAAGGTGTCGGCCGAGACAAAGGTGATGGTGGCGGGCAGCGTGCCCCAGATGGCGTAATCATAGGCAGAGAGCTTTATCGTGGCCTTCTGCCCTTCGCGCAGGGGGGCGATGTCGGCGGGTTTGACCTTGGCTTCCACAAAGAGGCCGCTGTCGAGCGGGATGATCTGAAGGATTTCCTCGCCCGGGCGGACAACGCCGCCGATGGTGGTGACGGCGATCCGGTTGACGATGCCGCGCATCGGCGCGGTGAGTGTGGTGCGGGACAGCTGATCCTGCGACAGTTTCAGCCGCTGGCGCAGGGAGGCGAGTTCGCCCTGCGTCTTGGCGTATTCATCGGCGCGGGCCAGTTCGGCCTGTGTGGCGATTTCATC
Source organism: Rhodobacter maris (assembly GCA_943369275.1). Lineage (GTDB taxonomy): Bacteria > Pseudomonadota > Alphaproteobacteria > Rhodobacterales > Rhodobacteraceae > Paragemmobacter > Paragemmobacter maris_A. Next base: position 62,584 of record CALRMS020000004.1, read on the forward strand.
CAGCCGGGCGCGGGCATCGGCGAGCGCCTTTTCGGCGCGGGTGAGTTCGATTTCGGGGGCGAGGCCACGGTCGGCCATGCGGCGGACCATGTCCTCTTCCTGCGCGGCCTGATCCAGCACGGCACGGGCACCCGTCAGGCGCGAGGACAGGTCGGTGCGACGGGCGGTGAGCAGGGCCTGTTCCGAGGCGATGATGGCGGGGACGCGGGCGGCAAGTGAATTGGGCGCGGTAAAGCTGTCTTGTCCGGCCAATTCCGCCTCAAGGCGCAAACGGCGGATGTCGAGTGCGGCGATCTGATCTGTCAGGTCATCGACGGTGGATTGGTATTGGGTGCCATAGAGGCGGGCCAGCACTTGGCCTGCTTCGACCGTGTCGCCCTCGGCCACGTTCAGTTCGGCAAGGATGCCGCCTTCGAGGTTCTGGATGATCTGCGGGCGGGAGGAGGGGACAATCTGGCCGGGGGCGCGGACGATTTCCTCGACCCAGGCAAAGGCGGCCCAGATGAGGAAGGCCGCGACGGTGGCACCGATCAGGCGCACGGTCCATGACGGGTGGTGGCTGCGGCGTTCAAGGGGCGCATCAAAGGTGGCGTGGGTCATTTCGCCGCCTTGGCCAGATGGGCCAGCACGGCATCACGCGGGCCATCGACGGCGAGGCGGCCGTTCTGCAGGATGAGCGTGCGGTTGGTGAGTTGCAGGATGGGCACGCGGTGGGTTGCGATGATGGCGGTGCGCCCGTGCAGCCAGTGCGACAGGCGCGAGACGAGGGTGGTTTCCAGCGTCTGATCCAGCGCGGCGGTGGGTTCATCCAGCAGCACGACACGCGGGTTCTGTAGCCAGAGCCGCGCCCAGCCCATCGATTGACGCTGGCCCACGGAAAGGCCTTCGCCCATTTCTCGGATCTCAAGATCCAGCCCCTTGGGGTGGCCGCGAACAAACTGGCCAAGGCCCGCGAAATCCAGCGCGGCGAGGAGGCGGTCATCGTCGCGTTCCAGATCGGACATCGTCAGGTTGTCGCGCAGGGTGCCGGAAAACAGGCGTACCTCCTGCCCCAGATAGCCGATATGGCGGCGCAGGTCGCGCGGGTGGATTTGCGACAGATCCACCCCATCGAGCATGATGCGCCCTGCCCCGGGTTCGTAGAGGCCTGCGAGCAGCTTGAGCAGGGTGGATTTGCCCGATCCGTTGGCGCCGAGGATTGCAGCGTGCTGGCCTGCGGGGATGGCCAGCGCCGGGACATCGACGGTGGGGGCGGCATCGGGGCTATAGCGGAAGGACAGTTCGCGCAGATCGAACTGGCCGGTGATGGTTTCGCGGCGCAGGTAGCGGCGGGCGGGATCTTCGGCCTGTTGCGACCCAGCAATCGCCTCGAGCCCCGTCAGCGCGGCCTTGACCTGCGACCAGCGGGCGAGGGTGGCGGAAAGCTGTGTCAGGGGCGCAAGGGTGCGGGCGGTGAGCATGGACACGGCGATGATGGTGCCGACGGTGAAGTTGCCCGCAAAAACCATGTAGGTGCCGATCAGGATGACGGAGATATAGGTGGCCTGCTGCACCGCCTGCGCCCAAGACCCCAGAAGCGTGGTCAGGTGGCGCTGGTCCGATGCGCGCAGGGCCGAGAGGGCCACCAGTTCCGCCCAGAGGCGGCGGACGCGATCCTGTCCGCGTTGGGTGGTGAGGGTTTCGTGTTCGAAAACCGCCTCATACAGCAGTTTCGCCGCCCTGGTGTTTGCGCCTTGGGTGGAGTTGGTCAGCGCGATCATGCGCGATTGCAAGAAGAAGCCGGGGGCGACCATGAGGATGCCGCCCAGCACCAGCACCCAGACGAGATTGCCACCAATCATGGCGACGAGGGCGAGGAAGATGATCAGAAAGGGCAGATCGGCCAGCGTACCGATGGTGGAGGCGGTGAAGAATTCGCGCACCGATCCGAAATCGCGCATGGCCCCGAACACTTGGGACGGTTGGCGCTCGCCGGGGGCGGCGCGCATGCCAAGGAGGCGCTGCATAAGCCGGTCTTGCACCGCCAGTTCGATCTTGCGACCGGTATTGTCCATCAGCGCGGCGCGGGCGATGCGAAGGGCGCCATCGAAGATGACGGCAAGCAAAGCGCCCAGTGTCAGCACCCAGAGCGTGGGTTCGGATTGGTTTGGGATCACCCGATCATAGATTTGCAGGGCATAAAGCGCGATGGCAGTGGCGAGGATATTTGCCGTAAGCGAGGCGGCGGCAACCTCCATCATCGGCCGGCGGTGGTGGCGGAATTCGGACCAGAACCAATGGGGGGCTTCTTCGGTATCGGTGTGCCGGGCTTCTACCTCGGCGAAGGGCAGGCGGACGCGCAGCACCCAGCCGCTGTGATGCGCGGTGAAATCAGCAAGCGGCACATCGGCGCTGCGGTCATCGGTGGTGGGATCAAAGAGGGTGAGTGTATCGGCATCGCGCGACAGGACGAGGACGATCTGACCCGTGGCCATTTCGGCCAATGCGGGTAGCGCGCCCAGCGCGGGATCATGGTCGAGCGAGACGGAATAGCCCGCGCGGCGGAAGGCGGCAGAGAGGTGGTCAAGCCCGGGGCGATCAGGCGCGCCGGTGACGGTGAGCAGGTCGACGACATCAGATGTCAGCAGCCGCCCGCCAAGGCGGGAGGACAGGACTGAGGCCAGTTCGGCGCGGGCGCGTAGAGGGGCGGCGGGTTGGTTCGGTGTGAGAGGGGCAAAGGGGACGACGGGCGCTTGGGCGGCGCGGGCAGGGTGCATGTCGAAAGAGACAACCTGCGGTTTCGGCGGGGTTGTCACAACCTGCCCCCATCCACCAAAGCGCCGATATCGCGGGCAAGTTCCAGCTCCAGTCGCGCGATTTCATAGGGGAAGGCCGCCTGATCCCGTTCCAGCCGGGCGGCGGCGGCGGTTTGTGCAGTGAGATCGGTCAGGCTGCGACGGCCGATGCTGTATTGTTCGACGTAGAGATCAAGGTTGTCGAGTGTCTGGCGCAGGATGGCTTCACCCTGCAACTGCCGGGTGCGAAGCTGGTCGATGCGGCCCTGAAGTTCGGTGCGGCGGCGGGCGGCGGTCTGGCGTTGTTCGGCGGTCTGGCGGGCGACGAGATCGGGGGTGGCGTCAGTGGCGGCAAGGGTTGCAGGGCTGCCCAGGCCAAGACGGACGCCGCCAAGGCCAAGGCCGGGGGTAAGGCCATCCCCGGACAGGGTGGCATTGGCCGATAGGCCCGGGAGGGCGTTTGCGCGGGTGATCCGCGCCTCGGCCAGTGCCTTGTTGCCATCGGCCAGTGCCTTGAGAACGGCAAGCGAGTCGGTCTGCGGCGCGGCAGGCAGCGGGTGTGTGCCGATCAGATCGGCGGGGGGGATGTGGCCGGTGAGAGCGGCCAGATCGGCCAGCGCCTGTGCGCGGGCCTGGGAATCGGTGGCGAGCGTAGCCTGCATTTCGGCGATGGTCTGGGCGATGATCTGGGCTTCGCTGCGGTCGGACAGGCCGCCGTCGATCCGGGCCTGCACGATGTCATGCAGTGCGGAGAGGCGCGTGGCGGCGCGGGCGGATATGGCCGATTGGGCGCGGGCCTGTTCAGCGGTGAGGTAGAGCGACAACCCTTCGTGGATGCGGGCGTTCTGGCGGGTGGCAAGGGTGACGGCGGCGAGGTCCACCTCGGCCGCGGCGCGAGCGCGTTCGGCCTCGCGCCGGCCATGATCCAGCACGGGCTGGTCGATCACCAGTTGGGCGGCAAGGCCGGCAAGGCTGTTGAGTGTGACCGCGGGGGCGATTGTGGGCCAACCGTTGCGCGACGCGGCCTCGGCCCGCAGGCGGGCGAGGCCGAGTTCGGCGGCATCGGCACCCGGATTGGCGGCAAGAACCGCATCGGCGACACGCGCATAGGCGCTGCCTGGCGGCAGGATGGATTGCCGCACCGCCAGATCGGCGATGACAGCAGAGGCGGCGGTGCCGCTTTCCGGCGCAAGACGCTGGCGAAGTGCGGGATCGGAGGGGGCGTGACCCCGACCGAGCGCCAGCATCGAGGGTGGCTGCAACCCGCCCTGACACCCGGAAAGCAGCACCGCCACGGCCAGAAGCGCCCCGGAAACGGCACGGGGTTTGAGGAGCGGTGCCGCTCTGGCCGATGGGATTTGGCGGCGTGGGGGGATCATGGCCTTGGCGTCAGATGATCACCGTGCGCGACACATCATCTTCGAGCAGCACCTGCGCGCCGTTGTTGCCCAAAGTGTAGATGTCGTAGCGTTGCCCGTTGATCGTGACATCATTCTGGACGTTGGTCACGTTCTGAAGGGAGACCTGATCGGTCGTCTCACCCATCACGAGCAGGCGCTGATCGGGGCCTGTCAGCGCCTCGAGCTGCTGGGCGTTGATGGTAAGCCGCGCGTCAGGGGCGCGGGTCAGATCGATTGCCGAGAGATCGAAGGCTTCCAGCCCTTCGCGGGTCAGGTCCACGGCCACCCCGGTGGCGGTGTTCTTGATGAAGAGGGTGTTCGCCTCGTTCCCGGCCGCGTCGCGCGTGTTGATGACAAGGTAGCTGCCATCGGGGATGTCAGTGCGGAAATCAAAGCGGTCTTCGCCACGGCCTGTTAGGCTTTCGTCAGCAACAACACGCGTTGGCCCGCCGGTCGTATCGACGCGATGGAAACTGTAGGCGTCGTTTGTGTTGGTGGTTGTGATGGCGCTGTAACCCCCTGCGAAATCTTCGGTACGAAGGACGGAAGGTGTTGCCGGGGCGATCGTGTCCACACTGAAAGTCTGGGTAAAGGGGCCGCTGGTATTGCCTGCGGTGTCAGTGGCGGTGACGGTGACGGGGATGCCCGTCCTTTCGCCAGTGGGAATCTGGTTGGCCGTAAAGTTCACGGACCAGATGCCTTCGCTGTTGGCGGTGGCGCGTTCAGTGTGGCCATTCATCGTGACGCTGATGGTCGATCCAACCTCAGCCCGGCCGGAAACCGGCAAGCCAAGCGCATGTTCGCGAGCGTTCAGGATGCCATCGACACCCGTGTTCACGCGGATGTCGGTCGCATTGAAATCGGCGACGACTGTGTCGATGGCGATGCTGCGTTCCTGCGGCAGAGAGGTGTTGCCCTGGGCATCGGTTGCGGTAGCGGTGATCGTCGCCGTCCGGGCCGCGCCTTCGGGAAGCGCGGCGGCGGGGAGGGTGAAGGACCACGTGCCGCTGGCCGTCTGGCTTGCGGGGATGGTGGTGGACCAGTTGGTTTCGGCCACGCGGATGGTAACGGTTGCGCCCGGTTCGACGGTGCCTTGAATGGGCAGGCCGGCGGTGCGTTCGGTGGCGTTCAGGACGGTGGCGTCACGCGGACTGTCGAGGGTGGTGCCCAGTTGCAGATCGGGCGTGGCGAAGGTGAAGTTGCCGACCTGTGTGTCCACGGTAAAGCTACGGGTGTGGTCGATGCTGCGGTTGTTGGCGGCGTCGATGGAATAGGCGGTGATGGTTGCTTGTTGACCATGGGTCAGGCCTTGCAGATCGGCGCTGGTGAAGGTGTAGGACCATTGCCCGGTATCACCGACCAAGGCAGGGCCGTAATTGGTGCCGTTGAGGTTGAGGAAGACGCGTGCGCCAGCCTCGCCCGTGCCATCAAGAGTGAACCCGGCGCGCTGTTCGGAGCCGGAAAGGATGTTTTCCGCGCCCACGGGGGATTGTTCGACCGTCATCGCGGTTTCAAGGTCGATCCGGACGGGGCGCGTCGCGCTGTTGCTGTTGTTTGCGGTATCCCATGCGGTGACGCGGATTTCGCTGTTCTGCGTCATCGTGGCCGTGCCTGCGGGGAATTGCACGGACCATGTGCCGTTGCCGTTCAGCGTGGCGGGGTAGGTCTGGCCGAGCCACTGCACCTCTACCCGCGCGGCATCGGCGGGAACGGTGCCGGTGAGCGTGAGAGCGCCCCCGGATTCCCGCAGGTTCACCACGTTATCGCCTGCGAAGCCTGCATCGATGGCGACGGACATTTGGGTATCGACGCGGAAGGAGCCTGTGCGTTCCGTCGGGTTGCCTGCGGCATCGACGGTGCGGGCGGTGTAGCTGTAGGTGCCGTCGGTCAGCGTGTTCGCGGCGATGGTGTGGGACCAGACGCCATCACCATTCACGGTGACAGGGATGGTGCCGGGGGTGCCCTGAATTTGCAGGGAGACCGTCGTGTTGGCCGTTGCGGTGCCGGTGATGAAAACCTGAGACCGGCTTTCATCGAGGTTGACCAAATTGTTTTCCGCCACGTTGTTCAGCGCGAGCGGCGGGGCGATGGTGTCCAGCACAATGGTTTCTGTCAGCGGGGTGCCGACATTGCCGAGGCGGTCGGTCGCGACGATGGTCACCGTCTGACTGCGTTCGCCGCCCGCGATTTCCTGCGGGGTGAAGGTGATGGTCCAGGTGCCATCGGGGTTCATCTGGGCAGGCCGGGTGATTGCGCCCGGCTGACCGGGGGTGCCCAGAGTGACGTTGACGGTGGCGCCAGCCTCGCTTGTGCCGCCGATGGTGACGCCGTTGCGGTATTCTTCAAGGTTTTCGACCGCACCCGTGGATTGGGTGCCTTCGGTCGCGGCGACGTTGGGGGGCGTCATGTCGATGACGAAGCCACCGCCAGTGAGCGTGGCTGTCGTGCCGCCGCCGGTAAAGGTGGCCGTTACGGTGTGGGTGCCGTCGAGCGGTAGGTTGGGGCCGGAAAAGCCCGCCGTCCACGTCCCATCAGGCGCGACGGTCACGGTCTGGGTGCGGGTGCCGATGGTGACGGCGACGCTGTCGCCGGGGATCCCTGTGCCGTTGACGCGGATCGCAGGATCAGCCGTATTTGTGGTGAGGGTGGTGGACGTACCCGCACCATCAATGGTTCGGGTATAGGTCGGGCCACCGCCACCGCCGCCTCCACCGCCGCCGCCAATCAGCAGACCGCCGCCAATAAGCGCCGCAGCGCCCGCGCCGGCGCCGCCCATGCCCAGAAGCGCGGGGGCGAAGAAGCCCATGCCGGCGGGATCATCCTCGCCCGTTCCGGCGAGGGTGACGACGGGATCGCCGTCATCGAAGCGAAGGTCGTCGAGCGGGCTCCACTTTTCGTTACCGGCGGCGAGCGAGAAGTTGGCCATCAGCAGGCCATCGCCCGGATCGGTGAGCTGCACCTCTGTGATCATGCCATTGCTGGACAGGTAAAGCGTGTTGGGATTGTCTGCCGGGGCATCGAACCAATCGGCCACCGTGATGGTGCGGCCATCGGACAGTTCGATCACCAGATCGTTGCCACTGCGCGTGTAGCCGATCACACTTTGCGGGCTGAGGTTCAGGGAAAGGCTGTCGCCCAATCCGGCCTGGATGAAAGCACTTTCACCGGGGCCTGCCACATTACCATACGTGGTGCCGCCCGCTGCTGCGCGGACGGCGAAATCAATCGCCGCACTCATACTATATACTCCGCCTCAACCACCGGGAAAAGTGCCGGCGCACCGCTCTTGATTGGCCCTTTTGCCGGGCCTTGCGGAAATGCATAGCCTCGTTTGCGCCACGATTCCAGCACTTTTGTAACCATCCCGCCCGTATGGGTTGTGGGCTGGCACAGAATATGGCGAAAAAGACTCAGTCAGCGGCGAAATAGCGGGTCAGCGGAGGCGATGTCCTGCGGCGTCGAAGTGAAAGGCGCGGGTTTCATCCGGCGTCAGGTGGACAGCCTCATCCACCGTGTAATCATGTTCGCCAAACAGCCGCACCGTGAGCAAGCCATGCGCATCGGTATGGGCGTAGACCAGTGTCTCGCCACCCAGCTTTTCCACATGGCTGATACGCCCGGCGATACGGCCCGATTGGCGCGACAGAGCGAGGTGTTCCGGGCGAATGCCTGTGGTTTCACCGCGCAGGCCAAGAGCGGCGGATTTCAGGAAATTCATCTGCGGGCTGCCGATAAAGCCCGCGACAAAGGTGTTGGCGGGGTTGTTGTAAAGCTCCATCGGGCTGCCTGTCTGTTCCACGATCCCCGCGCGCAGGACGACGATCTTGTCGGCAAGTGTCATCGCCTCGACCTGATCATGGGTGACATAGACCATGGTTGCGCCAAGTTCGCGGTGCAGGCGGGCAATCTCGATCCGTGTGGCCACGCGCAGCGCGGCGTCGAGGTTCGAGAGCGGTTCGTCGAAGAGGAAAAGCTTGGGCGTGCGCACGATGGCGCGGCCGATGGCGACGCGCTGGCGTTGGCCGCCCGAAAGTTCGGCCGGGCGCCGATCCAGATAGGGTTCCAACGCTAGCATGGCCGCGGCGCGGGCTGTGGATTGGTCGATCTTGGCCTTTGATTCACCGGCCTGTTTCAGCGCCAGGCTCATGTTGTCGCGCACGGTGAGGTGAGGGTAGAGAGCGTAGGTCTGGAAGACCATGGCGATTTCGCGTTTCGCGGGGGCCTCATGCGTGATGTCGCGCGCATCCAGCGTGACGGTGCCGGAGGTCACATCCTCAAGCCCGGCGATCATGCGCAGGAGGGTGGACTTGCCACAGCCGGAGGGGCCGACGAAAACGCAGAATTCGCCCTCGTTGACATGCAGATCGACGCCCTTGATGACTTCGGTCTTGCCGAAGGATTTGGTGACTTTGGACAGAGTCAGCGCGCCCATGGGGCCCCCTTATAGTTTGACGGGCTTGCCGGACCGGACGCTTTCGTCGGCGGCAAGGCAGATGGCGAGGGATTGGACCGCGTCTTCCATGTGGCGGGAGAGGTCGAGGTCTTCGGTGATGGCGCGGGCCATGTAGGCCTGCTCGCGTTCGCAAAGCTCCTGGTGGCCGGGTTCATCGGCCATGCTGAGGTCCTCATCCGGTTGGCCCACGCGGTGAACGCGAATGGTGGAGGTTTTCGTGTGAGTGTCGTGGTCATCGGACCGCGCGCTTTCGGGCATGCGGATGGAGACAGCACCGTTCGGAGAGACCACATCCTTCACGAAAAAGGCGGTATCAGACATCATGGGTCCCCATCCGGCCTCATACCAGCCAAGGCTGCCATCGGCGAAGAGCACCTGGAAATGGCCGTAATTGTACATGTCGGGGGCGATTTCGTTCGAAAGGCGCAGGCCCATGCCGCGCACCTCGACCGGTTTGGCATCGGTGATCTGGCACATGACATCAACGTAATGCACGCCGCAATCGACGATGGGGGATGTGGTCTGCATGAGGGTTTTGTGGACCTCCCATGTCGGGCCGGAGGATTGCTGGTTGAGGTTCAGGCGAAAGACGAAGGGGCCGCCCAGCGCGCGCGCCTCGGCAATGAGGCGCATCCATGAGGGGTGGTGGCGCAGGATGTAGCCCACCACGACCTTGCGGTTGTTGGCCTTGGCGCAATCGACCACGCGGCGGGCGTCAGTGACAGTGGTCGCCAGAGGCTTTTCGACAAAAACATGCGCGCCCTGTTCCATCGCCATGCAGGCGTAATCGGCATGGCTGTCGGAATAGGTGGAGATGTTGACAAGGTCCGGTTTCAGCCGTGTCAGAGCCTGTTTGTAATCCGGTTCGATGGTGTAGCCGGCGAGTTCGGGATCAAGCCGGGGATCGGACCGGTTGACCAGACCGACCAGATCGAAAGCCGGGTTGCGGTGATAGGCCAGCGCATGGCTGCGGCCCATGGTGCCAAGGCCAGCGACAAGAGTGCGGATGGGGGTCATTTGACGGCTCCTGCGGTGATGCCGCGGATGAGTTGGCGCGAGAAGATGAGATACAGCACCAGTACCGGGACAATGGCGAGAGACAGGGCAGACAAGACGGCGTTCCAGTTGGTGACGAATTGGCCGATGAAGACCTGTGACCCGAGGGTGATGGTTTTCGTCTCCTCGGACGGGGCAAGGATCAGCGGGAACCACAGATCGTTCCAGATTGGGATCATCGTGAAAACTGCGACGGTCGCCATGGCAGGGCGGACAAGGGGCAGGACGAGAGTGAAGAAGATGCGGTATTCCGACAGACCGTCGATGCGGCCTGCATTCTTCAGGTCGTCCGAGACAGAGCGCATGAACTCCGACAGGATGAACACGGCCAGCGGAAGCCCCTGGGCGGTGTAGACAAGGACCAGCGCGGTCAAAGTATTCACTAAACCTGCCGAAACCATCATCTCAAGGATCGCCACGGTGCCAAGGCGGATGGGGATCATGATGCCCAAGGCAAGGTAGAGGCCCATCAGCAGGTTGCCGCGAAAGCGGTATTCCGACAGGGCAAAGGCCGCCATCGCGCCGAAGAGCAGCACGAAGAACAGGCTGCCAACTGTTACCGTCATGGAATTCAGGAAATACTGGAAGAAATCCCCCTGTTTCATGACGGTGGTGTAACCCACAAAGTCGAAGTTCCCCGGCATGGGGGGCGCCAGCGGCTCGGCAAAGATCGCGCGGCGGGATTTGAAACTGTTGATGACGATCACAAAGACCGGAAACAGCGCGATCAACGTATAGGTCATCAGGATCGCATGGGCCGCGATGGACCTGCCAAGGTGGGTGCGGGCTTTGGTCATGGCATCCCCCTCAGAACTGATAGCGGCGAAGCCGCGTCTGGATGCCAAAGAGATAGAGGCAGACACCCACCAGAATGATGCCGAACATGGCCGTGGCGATGGCCGCGCCCATATGCGGGTCGCCCAGTTGCAACTGGAACCCAAAGAAGGTGCGGTAGAGGAAGGTGCCAAGGATATCGGTGCTGAAATCCGGCCCTGCAAGCGCGCCTTGGGCCACATAGATCAGGTCGAAGGCGTTGAAATTGCCCACAAAGGTTAGGATGGAGATGATGCCGATAGAGGGCAGGATCAGCGGCAGCTTGATCTTCCAGAACTGCGCCCAGCCGCCCAGACCATCCATTTCCGCCGCCTCGATCACGTCATCCGGGATCGACAGCAAGGCGGCATAGATCAGCATCATGGGGATACCCACGAATTGCCAGACAGAGATCAGGGCGAGGGTGGTAAGCGCGTATTCTTCCTTGCCCAGCCAGGGCGCAAACAAGGCCTTCAGGCCAACTGCATCCAGCATCCCCGGCGCGATGCCCCAGATGGGCGACAGGATCAGCTTCCAGACAAAGCCCACGATCACGAACGAAAGGATGGTGGGGATGAATATGGCCGTGCGGTAGAAGGCCGACATTCGCAACTTCGGGCTGGACAACAGCGCCGCCAGCAGGATGCCGATGGGGTTTTGCACGATCATGTGGATCAGGAAGAACCAGAAGTTGTTGTAAAGCGCGTTCCAGAACGCGCCCGACCAGCGCGGATCGCCAAAAAGCGTCACGAAATTGGCCAAACCCACGAAAATGCGGTTCTGACCATCCAGATTGTAGAGCGACAGGTTGAGCGTCCCGAAGAGCGGGATGATCATGATGGCGGTGTAGACCAGCACGGCAGGCGCAAGGAATACGCCAATATGCCAGCGGATTGGCCTGCGTGAAGCCATCTGCCTGCCTCCTTCATCTTGGTGGAAAATACCCAAACGCGGCCCATCACGGGACCGGACCATCGGGGATCGGGAAACCGAGGGGGGGTCCGGGGGGGCGGTTGGCCCCCCCGGGGATCAAGTCACTTCTGCGGGTCGTACCAGCTTGCCAGACCGTCCTGCAGCCGCTTGGCGGCGTCAGTGGGGGCTTCGCTGCCACGGATCACGTTGGCGGATGCGTTCCAGGTTTCGTTCTCGAGGTTCGGCGTACCACGCGACAGGATCTGATAGGTGGACCGGATCGTCGACTGGCACTTGCCGCGCCAGGACACGAATTCCTGCGCCAGCGGGTCCTGCATCTCTACCGGGGTGGAGTTTAGGCTGAAGAAGCCCGGCAGGGCATTGGCATACATCGTTGCGAATTCCGGGCTGCCCACCCATTCCAGAAAGACCTTGGCCTGTTCGGCATTCGGCGACTTGGCGTTCAGGCCGATGGCGATGTCGGTGTGGTCGCTGATGTAGCAGGTATCGCCTGCAGCGGCGACCGGCGGCGGGAAGGCACCCATGGCAAAGGTAGCCTGCGTGTTGAAGCCAGAGATTTCCCACGATCCGGCCGGATAGATGGCGGCGCGACCAAGGGTGAACAGGTTCTGGCTGTCGGGGTAGGTCTGTGCTTCGAACCCGTCACCCAGATAATCCTTCCAGCGCGCCAGTTCTTCGAACGGGGCAACCCATTGCGCATCTGTCAGGCTCTGTTCGCCCTTGATCAGGGCGAGGCGGCCTTCTTCGCCTTTCCAGTAGTTCGGGCCGATGTTGTTATAGCCCATCGTCGCGGCTTCCCACTGGTCGTTGGTGCCCATCGCCATTGGGATATAGGTGCCGTCGGCCTTGATCGCGTCAAGCGCGGCGAAGAATTCGTCGCGCGTCGTGGGGACGGACAGGCCCAGTTCGGCAAAAGCATCCTTGTTGTAGATGAAGCCGTGGATCACGGATGCCATCGGCACGCAGAAGGTGGCGGCGCCATCATCCGTCTGCCAGGCCGATTTCGCGACGGGCGAGAAGTTGGCCATGGAGCCAAGACCCGACAGATCGGCCAGATGGCCCTGATTGTACAGCTCAAGCGACGCATCGAAGGGGCGGCAGGTGATCAGATCACCGGCGCTGCCTGCGGCAAGCTTGGAGTTCAGCGCGGCGTTGTATTCTGCAGGGGCGGTCGGCGCGAAGACGACCTTGATGCCGGGGTTCTGCGCCTCGAACGCGGGGATAAGCGTGTCCTGCCAGATGGTCAGGTCATCGTTGCGCCAGCTTTCGATGGTCAGCGTCACATCCTGCGCCGAAGCGGCACCGCCCAGAAGGGTGGTGGCGAGCAGCGCGAAGCGGAATGTCTTGGTCATTGAGATACTCCCTGTTGGTGGCCTTGTGTTGTCAAAGCGGCAAGGGCCGGGCCGAGGGCCCCTTCGCTGTTCTTCAGATGCGCCGCGGCCTGTGCGGCCGAGGCGCCTGCGGCGACGAGGATCGCCGGTTTCACTGCACCGCCCGTCTGGGCGAGGGAGTCCCTGGCCGTGGCCATGCCACAGCCGGCAATCCCCATCACGATACGCGCGGCGCGATCCGTAAGCTTGGCATTATCCGCCACGAGATTGACCATATAGCCATCATGCACATGGCCCAAGAGGATGCCCATCCGCACGGACAGCATGTTCAGCGCCACTTTCTGCGCCGTGGCGGCACCCATGCGGGTGGAGCCGTTCACAACCTCTGGCCCCGTGTCCAGAAGCACGGGAATGTGGCTCTGTTCCAGCAGTTTTGACCCTGCAACGTTGGCAAAACCGACGACGGTGAGACCTGCCGCACGGGCAAGATCTGCGATGATCGACGTGTACGGGGTGGAACCGGAGGCGGAAAGGCAGAGGATCGTGTCGCCCTTTGTCAGACCGGCATTTCGGAAATCAGCTTGCGCCAGCGCGGGATCGTCCTCAACCGCGCCGGTCATGTGCAACAGGGCCGAAGCCCCGCCTGCGAACAGGATCGGGGTGCGGTCAGGCGGGATACCAAAGGTGCCGGCCAGTTCCAGCCCATCCGCCAGTGCCATCAGGCCGGACGACCCCGCCCCGGCATAGGCAAGCTTTCCCCCTGCGCGCAGACTGGCGGCGGCGGCGGTGGCGGCTTGGTCAATCGCGGGAATGGCAGGGCGCACAGCGGCAAGCGCCGCAAGCTGGGCATCAAGCAGATGCGACAGGGCGTCAGGCCCCGGCAGAGCGTGAATGCCTGCCGAGCGGGAATGACGGGCCTCTGTCGGGCGGTCTGCCATGTGATTCCTCCGATTTCCCTGACAATGCCAAAATAATACCAATTGTAAAGTGTCTTTCTGTTTCGCAGGTGCAGCGAGGATTTTTCGGGCGTTTTCTCAAGGCCCTTTCTATTTGGTATTGTTTTGGTATTCTATATCGAGAGAGGATTCGCCATGCAGCTTTTCTTGGGCATCGACGGGGGCGGCACGGGGTGCCGCGCGGCTGTGGCCGATGAAGCGGGGCATGTCTTGGGCCGGGGAGAGGCCGGGCCTGCGAATATCGCGTCTGATCCTGACGGGGCGGCGAAAAACATCGTCAAGGCGGCGGCAGACGCGTTGCAAGCCGCAGGCGGGGGCCGGATTTTTGCCGCCGGGCTTGGCTTGGCGGGGGCCAATGCGGCAGGGGCGGCGGATCGGCTGCGCGATGTGTTGCCCTTTGATCGGGTGGCGGTCGTGACGGATGGCATCACCGCCGTGATGGGCGCGTTGGGCCGGGCGAATGGCGTGGTGGCCGCTCTGGGGACCGGGTCGGTTTTTGCCGTGCAGCGGGCGGGCGTGATCCGGCAGATCGGCGGGCGCGGGCTGGTGCTGGGGGATGAGGCGAGCGGGGCATGGATCGGGCGGGCGATCCTGCGCGCGGCTTTGCGCGCGGTGGATGGTTTGCAGCCGATGACGCCCCTGCTTGCGAAACTGATGGAGGAAGGCGGCGGCGCGGATGCCGTGGTGGCCTTTTCCCTGCGCGCGCGGCCCGTGGAATTCGCCGCGCTTGCCCCGCGGGTTGTCGAAAGTGGTGATCCGGCGGCAGTGGAGGTGATGGCAGAGGCGTTGGCCGATGCGCAAAAGGCTGTGGCGCTGTTGCAAGGGGATGAGGGGTTGCCGGTGGTGTTTTTGGGCGGGTTAGGGACTGTTTTTGCAGATCGGCTGGCCGGGCGATTTGCCATTCGGCCGGCCCTGGGCACTGCGCTGGACGGGGCGCTGATGCTGGCGCGGGAGACGGCATGATGGACCGGATCTTTGCGCCAGAGGGGTTTGATGAAACCGGGGCGGGGCCGCTTTATCTGCAATTGCAGCGCCGGATTGCGGAAGCGGTGGCGTCGGGGCGGTTGCGGCCCGGTGACAGCCTGCCGCCCGAACGGGACATGGCGGCGCTGACGGGGCTGAGCAGGGTAACCGTGCGCAAGGCGGTGGAAGGCTTGGTTGGCAGTGGCCAACTGGTGCAGAAACGCGGGTCCGGTACCTTTGTCGCACAGCGGGTGGAGCGGTTGGAACAGGCTCTAAGCCTGCTCACAAGCTTTACCGAGGACATGGCGCGACGGGGAAAAAGTGTGGAATCCGTCTGGCTGAGCCGGGCGGTGCATTCGCCCGCGCCTGAGGAGGTGATGGCGCTGGGCCTTGGCGCGGGGGATCGGGTGGCGCGGCTGGAACGGGTGCGACGGTCGGATGGCGTGCCGCTGGCGATCGAACGCGCGTCCCTGTCGGCGCAGGTGCTGCCGGAACCGGAAAAGGTTGAGGCGTCGCTTTATGCGATGCTGGAGGCGCGGGGGATGCGCCCGGTGCGCGCGGTGCAGCGGATATCAGCCGCCAATCTGGGCGCGCGGGATGCAGAATTGCTGGGCGTCCCGCTGGGCGCGGCAGGGCTGCGGATCGAACGGATCGGATACCTACCCGATGGGCGCGTGGTGGAATTCACACGGTCGCTTTATCGGGGCGACGCCTATGATTTCGCGGTGGAGCTGAAGCTGGCACCGGAGACGGAGAGGAAAGACCCATGACAAGCCATATGGCCCGCGAAGTGGCCGAGATTCCGCAGGCTTCGAGACGATTCTTGACGGATTCACGCGATGCGCTGATGGCGGCGGCGGCGGCGATGCGTGTCGTGGATCCGGCGTTGATCGTGACGGTGGCGCGGGGATCATCGGATCATGCTGCGACCTATCTGAAATATGCGGTGGAGCTGCTTGCGGGTGTGCCTGTGGCATCGGTGGGGCCATCGGTGGCGTCGGTCTATGGGCGGCCCCTGCGATTGGGCGGGGCGGTTTGCGTGGGGATTTCGCAATCAGGCCGCAGCCCGGACATCGTGGAGATGATGCGGGCGGCGGGCGCGGGCGGGGCGCTTTCGGTGGCGATCACCAATTTCGCCGACAGCCCGATGGCGCTGGCCTCGGCCCATTGCCTGCCGTTGCAGGCGGGGGTGGAGCAATCGGTGGCGGCCACCAAGACCTTTGTGACATCGGTGCTGGCTGGGGTGGCGTTGGTGGCGGAATGGCAGGAGGACAAAGCTCTGCGCGCCGCTGTAGAGACGTTGCCGGATGCGTTTGAGGCGGCGCTTGCGCTGGACTGGTCGGCGCTGGCGGCGCGGATGTCGCGGGCGCAGCATGGCTATGTGCTGGGGCGCGGACCTGCCTTTGCGATTGCCAATGAATGTGCGCTGAAGCTTAAGGAAACCTGCGGGCTGCATGCCGAGGCCTATTCGGCGGCAGAGGTGCTGCATGGGCCAAGCGCGATTGTCGAAGCACAGTTCCCTGTGCTGGCGCTGGCCGTAGAGGATGCGGCGCAGGCGGGCGTGGTGCAGACGGCGGAACGGCTGGCGGCGCAGGGGGCGGATGTGTTCGTGACGGGGGCGGCAGCGAAGGGTTGCGTGACGCTGCCTTCGGTGGGCGGGCTGCACCCGCTGGTGGCACCACTGGTGTTGGCGGTCGGGTTCTATGGGTTTGTGGAGGCTTTGGCGCGGCGGCGCGGGTTCGATCCCGACACACCGCCGCATCTGCGCAAAGTGACGGAGACCGTGTGATGGGGCGAACATCCTATACCGGCGCGCGGGTTTTTGACGGGGCAGAGTTCCGTGAAGGCGCGCTGGTGGTGGAGGATGGCCACGTGGTGGGGTTTGGCGCGGCCGAAGGGACGGTGGTTGCGCTGTCGGGTGGGGTGATCGCGCCGGGATTTCTGGACCTGCAGATCAACGGGTCCGGGGGGGTGGCGGTCGATGGAGACACCGATCAGGCCGTGTTAGAGACGATTTGTGCCGTTCAGGCCCGGCTTGGGGCAACCGGCTGCCTTCCCACGCTGATCACCGATACCTATGAGGCAACAGCGCGGGTGGTGGAGGCCGGAATCGCCGCGACGAAGGCGCAGGTGCCGGGGTTTCTGGGCCTGCATCTGGAAGGGCCGCATCTGGACGTCCGGCGCAAGGGGGCGCATGACGCGGCCCTGATCCGGCGGATGGAGCAGCGCGACCTTGCGCTGATCATCGAGGCGGCGGCGGAATTGCCCGCGCTGATGGTGACGGTGGCGCCGGAATCGGTGACCAAGGCGCAGATCCGGGCGATGGCGGCGGCGGGGGTGATCGTGTCGCTTGGCCATACCGATTGCAGCGCGGCCGAGGCGCGGGCGGCGATGGCGGCGGGTGCGCGTTGTGCGACGCATCTGTTCAACGCCATGAGCCAGATGGGCAATCGCGAATCCGGGATGGTGGGGGCGGTGCTGGCGGGGGATGGGTTTGCCGGGCTGATTGCCGATGGCATCCATGTGGACCCGATCAGCCTGCGCGTGGCGCTGGCCGCAAAGCGGAGCGGGGTCTTTCTGGTATCCGACTGCATGGCGCTGGCGGGGACGGAGGCGACAGAGTTTCACCTTGGCGGGCGGCGAATTCTGCGGTCGCAGGGTCGATTGACGCTGGAAGATGGCACGCTGGCGGGGGCCGATCTGACGCTGCCGCGGGCGGTGCAGGTGTTGGTGCAGGATGTTGGGATCGCGCCGGAACGGGCACTGGCCATGGCCAGCAGCATACCGGCGGCTGTCGTTGGGCGCGGCGATCTGGGCCATCTGCGCCCCGGCGCGCGGGCCGATATGGTGCATCTGGGCGCGGATTGGGCGCTGCGCGGCGTATGGCGCGGCGGCGTGGCGGCCTAAAGCCAGTTTTTCCAGCGGAAATAGAGATAGGCGGCGACCGATGCGGCCAGCATCGACCCCAACGCCGCGGGATAGCCCCAAGGCTGCGCCAGTTCCGGCATCACGTCGAAATTCATCCCATAGATCGATGCGATCAGCGTGGGGGGCGAAAATAGCACCGCCACGACCGATACAATGCGCACGGTCGAGTTTTGCGACAGGTTGATCATCCCCAGCGTGGCATCGGACGCGAGCGCGACGCGCTGCGACAGGAAATCGGTGTGAACCTCAAGCGAATCAATATCGCGGAGCAGGTTCGCGGTGACGGGGGCCATGCCTTCGTCACCCATGCGTTCACGGGCGGTTTGGCTGTAGAAGCCGAGCGCGCGGCTGAGCGTCAGCAGGGCAAGGCGGATATGGCCCAGCAATTCCGCCTCTCTCCCGATCTGGCGGAGGGCGACCTCAAGCCGTTTCTGGTTCTGGCCACGTTTGCCGGGGGCGTAAACCGAGCGCGACGTATGATCGAGGCTGCCGCCCGAGGATTCCAGCAGGTCGGCCAGACGGCCGATGATTTCCTCGATCATCGACAGGAAGACCATATTGGCGCTGGTGCAGCCCGGACCCACCTTTTCGGCGCGGGTGGGGTAGGTTTCAAAGGGCCGGCTGTCGTGGTGGCGCACGGTCACAAGGCGGCCAGGCGACAGGATGAAAGTGACCGGGCCAGCAATCGGGGCGTTGGTGTCAGAATGCCCGGTGAGCTGGATCGTCATGTAATCGGTGCCGCCTTCACGGTAGAGGCGGTTGGAGATTTCGATCTCTTCCATATCCTCAAGCGTCGGCACATCAACGCCCAGCGCCGTAACGGCGGCGGTTTCTGTGTCAGTCGGGCGGAGCATGTCGATCCAGATGGCGTCCGATAGGGCTGCCTCGGGGGCGAGGCGGATCAGGCGGCCTTCGGCCTCGCGGTATGCAGCAATCATGTGGTTTTCCGGGCGTTTGGATGCGGTGCAAGCTAGGCGCGCGGGCGGCCGCGGTAAAGCGCAGTGTCAGGGGGAAAATCCGTGCCGGGCGTGAAAGCGCGCGAGTTCGCTTTGGGTGGGGGCGGTGTCGGTGAACAGTTCCACATAGGCCGGGATGCGGGCCATGCGGATTGACAGGTCTTCGCGTGCCTGGGTGGAGATATAGCCGATCTGGGTGAGATAGACGGCGCGGGCGCGAGTGTCGGCATCCACCCCGACATGGCCCCAGCGATGATAGAGCGCGATCAGCGCGTCGATCCTGGCGCTGTCTTCGGTATTGAGGCGGGCCAAGATCGTGGCGTCCTGCAGCGCCCAAGAGCGGATGGCGAATTCCAGGCGGCTGTCAAAGGCGGCAGCGTCCAGAAAACAGGAGATGACGTTCAGCATCGCCTCGGCCTTTGACTCGGCATAGGCGGCGCAGGCGGCAACAAGCCCGGCGGTGGTGCGGGCGGCCCAGCGGTCGGCCAACGCGGCCAGAAGCGTGTCACGGTCCTTGAAGTGCCAATAGAAGCTGGTGCGCGCGATGTTCAGCCGCTTGGCCAGCGGCTGGATGCGGACGGCATCCACCCCGCTTTCCACCAGCGTATCATGCGCGGCCTCAAGCCACAGATCGGGCGATCCGCGCCAGCCTGAGTCAGAGGGGGGGTCATCGGTCATGGGGCGAGGGTAGCGATGCGGGGGGTGGGTCGCAAGAGAATGTTCATGGATGACTGTAAACTTGACAGTAGTGAACATTTTTCGGAAGGTCAGGTCAGCGCGCTTTGCCGGAGGCCATTCCCATGTCGAACGATCCGCTGTTGCAGCCTTATCGGCTGAAGCATCTGACCCTGCGCAACCGGATCATGACGACGAGCCATGAGCCCGCCTATACCGAGGACGGGATGCCAAAGGATCAGTATCGGCTTTATCATCTGGAGCGGGCCACGGCCGGGGTGGCAATGGTGATGACGGCGGGATCTGCCAGCGTAAGCCGCGACAGCCCGCCAGCATTCGGCAATGTGCTGGTGTGGAAGGATGAGGTGGTGCCGTGGATGCGGCGACTGGCCGATGATTGCCACGAGGCCGGGGCGGCGGTGATGATCCAGATCAGCCACCTGGGCCGCCGGACGCGGTGGGACAAGGGCGATTGGCTGCCCGTGGTGGCGCCGGGAAAATCGCGCGAACCGGCGCATCGGGCATTTCCCAAGATCATCGAGGATTGGGATATTGCACGGATCATCCGCGACTATGCCGATGCGGCAGAGCGGATGAAGGCGGCTGGTCTGGATGGGGTGGAGTTTGAATGTTACGGCCACCTGATGGATCAGTTCATCAGCCCGCTGACGGCAGCGGTGGACGGCCCTTATTCCGGAACGCTGGACAACCGTTTGCGCTTTGCGATGGAGGTGCTGGCCGCCTGCCGCGAACGGGTGGGGCCAGATTTCCTGCTGGGCGTGCGCTATGTGGCGGATGAGGATGAGGCTGGCGGCATCCCCCCGGAGGAGGGGATCGAGATGGCGCGGCGGTTCCGGGATTCGGGGCTGGTGGATTTTCTGAACATCATCAAGGGGCGAATCCATACGGATGCCGCGCTGACAGGTGTGATCCCGATTCAGGGGATGCGGTCCGCGCCGCATCTGGATTTCGCAGGGCGCGTGCGGGCCGAGGTGGGGATGCCCACGTTCCACGCCGCGCGAATCCCCGATGTGGCGACAGCGCGGCATGCGGTGGCGACGGGGCAGCTGGACATGGTGGGGATGACGCGGGCGCATATGGCGGACCCGCATATCGTGCAGAAAATCGTGGAGGGCCGCGAGGAGGATATCCGCCCCTGCGTGGGCGCGACCTATTGCCTGGACCGGATCTATCAGGGCGGCATGGCGCTGTGCATCCACAACCCCGCGACCGGGCGGGAAGAGACGATGCCGCATGTGATAGCGCCCGCGCAGGTGCCGCGGAAGGTGGTGGTGATCGGTGCCGGCCCGGCGGGGCTGGAGGCGGCGCGGGTGGCGGCAGAGCGGGGGCACCGCGTGGTGGTGTTTGAGGCAGCGGATCAGCCCGGCGGGCAGGTGCGCCTGACGGCGCAAGCCAAGCGGAGGGCCGAGATGATCGGGATCATCGATTGGCGCATGGCGCAATGCGCAGCGCGGGATGTGGAGTTTCGGTTCAACACATGGGCCGAGGCGGGGGATGTGCTGGCGGAACGCCCCGATGTGGTGATCGTGGCGACGGGGGGACTGCCGGAAACGGATGTACTGGCGGCGGGCAATGATCTGGTGGTCAGCACCTGGGATATCCTGTCGGGCGATGTGAAGCCGGGGGCGCAGGTTCTGCTCTATGATGATGCGGGCGACCATGCGGCGATGCAGGCGGCGCAGATGATGGCCGAGGCAGGGGCAGTGGTGGAGGTGATGACACCTGACCGCACCTTTGCGCCCGAGGTGATGGGGATGAACCTTGTCCCCTATATGCGGGCGATGCAGGAGAAGGCGGTGACGTTTACCGTAGCCTATCGGTTGCAGGCTGTGGAACGCGACGGGAACCGGCTAAAGGCGGTGATCGGGTCGGATTACAGCCGCGACTTGCGGCAGGAGCGGCAGTTCGACCAGATTGTCGTGAACCACGGAACGCAGCCGCTGGCCGATATCTATTTCGAGCTGAAACCGCTGTCAGAGAACCTTGGCGCGGTGGATTATGACGCGCTGGTCGACGGGCGGCCGCAGGCGATGAGAGGCGGCCCTGCCGGTTTTCAACTGTTCCGCATCGGGGATGCGGTGGAGGCGCGCAACACCCATGCGGCGATCTATGACGCGCTGCGGTTGATGAAGGATCTTTGACCATCCCCCCTGAACGCAGGCAGCGGACCGGAGGCTTTCGGAAACCGGGGTTTGGGTGGGGCGGGAGCGATTGGGTATTTGGGCCAAGATGAAAGGATCAGCGCCGCGCCAGAAATTCGGCGATGGGGGCGTTCTGGCGGGCGGTGTTCGCGTGCAGATCGGCGAGGGACATCGGCTCGACCTTCACGAAATCGGTGAACATCTGGTTGAGGTTGTTGAACAGCAACCGACCCACGGCTTCGGCATCGATATCCGTGCGGGCATAGCCCTTGCGCTGCAATTCCGCGATCAGATCGCACACCTGAGCCGCAAGAAGGTTATCAAGCTCGGTGTAGCGGGCCGAGAAGGGGGTTCCCGGTGCCTCGATGGAAATGGCCATGGCGGTGCGCCACATTTCCTTGGACAGGTAATAGAGCGAGTGGTCAAAGTAGATGCCCAGCAGATCGCCCAGCGCGCGGGCGATGTCGGCGGGCGGATTGGCGACGATGGATTTGCCGGATTCCAGCACCTCTTCCACCTCCATCGACACGATGGCGAGGAGGAGATCCCCCTTGTTGGTGAAGTAGTTGTAAAGCGTGCCGACAGACACCTCGGCCGCGTGGGCGATGTCTTCTATCCGGATTGCACCGTATCCCTGTTCGCGAAACAGCCGAGAGGCCGCCTCGAGGATGCGGCGGGTTCGGTCGGCCTTTTGTTTTTCGCGCAGTCCAGCCATCGATGTCGTTCGTTTATTGCCCGTTTTTTGACATTGACTTCAAAAATGAACGAACTCAATTATTTTTCTGACCGCGCCGGACAGAAGCGCCGACAGAACCCCGACATGGAGAGAGAAATGGCCCAGAAAGTAACCCTTCCGCTGACTGCCCTTGCGCTTTTGACGGTGGCGAGCCCGTCCTTTGCGCAGGAATTGAACGCGCTGGTGTGGTGCGACCATACCGATCCCGCGTTGATCGAACCGTTCGAGGAAAAGTTCGGCGTGACCGTGAACCTGAAGGAATATGAGGGCACGGCGGCGGGGCTGGCGATTCTGGATCAATCGCAGCCGGGCGATTGGGATGTGCTGGTGATTGACGCGGTCGATGTGGGGCGCGCGGTAGAGGCCGGGTATCTGGCGGAGCTGCCGGCGGCGGACCTGCCCACGCAGAATTTCTTTCCCGAGTTGGTGATGGCCGAAAACAACACCGTGGATGGCAAGACCTATGCCGTGACGGAGAAGTTCGGCTACAACACCATTTCCTTCGACAAGACCAAGGTCGATCCTGCGGATATGGAGGATATGGCCACCCTGACATCGGGCAAATATGACGGCCGGATCGCGATCTATGATTATTACCTGCCGGTGCTGGGCCTTGTGGCGCTGAGCCAGGGGATCAACACGGCCGATATCACGGCGGAAAACCTGCCCAGCCTGAAAGAGCCGTTGATGAAGCTGCGGGCGGCGTCAAAGCAGGTGTCGGATGTGGTATCGGCGCAGACGGCGCTGGCGACGGGTGAGGTGGATATCGTCGTGGGTGGCGGTGAATGGCTGACCGCCGTGCTTGCCGCCGACAACCCTAATCTGGACTGGACCATTCCCAAGCAAGGCGGTCTGCGCTGGGCGCAGTCGATCGGGGTGGTGGCGGGATCCACCCAGCCGGATCTGGCGCTGGAATTCGTGAAATACATCGTGTCGCCAGAGGGGCAGGCAAAGCTGGCGACGTCGTCCTGCTATTGGGGGATGCCTGCCAATGCCAAGACGGGCGATGCGCTGAGCATGGAGCAGCGGGACGTGCTGCGCTGGAAAGAGCAGCCCGATTTCCTGAAACGGGCACAGCTTTACCCGATTCCGGATGCGGCGCTGGACACGGCGATGCAGGACATGTGGACCGAAATGCTGAACCAGTGACCCTGTGACACGCCTGTGACACTGGCCGCAGCAGAGAAAAGGATGGGTTGGGGCCTTGTGGCCCCTGCCCTGCTTTGGACGGTTGCGTTCTTTGTGCTGCCTTTCATTGCCATGCTGGCGCTGTCCTTTGCGCGGATGGAGGGGCGCGAAGTGGTGGCCGGGTTCGACCCCGGCAATTACATTCGCATTTTCACCGACTGGACGATGTTCAAGGCGCTGCTGAACAGCCTTGAGATCACGGTGGTAGTGACGGTCGTTTCTGTCGTCCTTGCCTACCCGCTGGCCGCGATTATCGCGTTTCGGGTGCCGCCACGGTGGCAGCGGCTGGCGCTGTTGATGGCGGTGTTGCCGTTCTGGACGTCTTATGTTGTGCGGTCTTATGCATGGCTGCTGGTGCTGGGACAGAACGGGGTGGTCAACAAGGCGCTGCTTTGGGTGGGCGTGATTGGCGAGCCGCTTGAGATTGCAGCAACGCGGGCGGCTACGGTGATCGGGTTTGTCCATTTCTTTGTGATGCTGCTGACGCTGACGATCTATGCCAACCTGATTCAGCTTTCGCCCAATTATGCCCGTGCGGCGGCAGACCTTGGGGCCGGGCGCTGGGCGACGTTCCGGCACGTGATCCTGCCGCTGACGCTGCCCGGGGTGGTGACGGGGGCGTTCCTGACATTCGTGCTGTGCATCGGGGATTACATCACGCCGCAGATTTTGGGCGGGAATGCGGAGCTGACGCTGCCGCAGCTGATCATGCTTCAACTGGGGCGAAGCGGGAATTTCCCATTGGCTTCCGCCCTTTCGGTGGTGCTGATGGCAGTGGTGACGCTGGCCTATTTCGCCAGCAGCCGGTGGCTGCGGCTGGATCGGGTGTAGCGATGCGCGTGCTATCATGGGTCTATCTGGCCATTGCCTATGCCTTTGTGTTTCTGCCGGTGGCGGTGCTGGTGGCGTTTTCCTTTCAGGATGGCCGATTGCCCGTGCCGCCGTTTCAGGGCGTGACGCTGGATTGGTACGCAAAGGTTCTGGGGGACCGCGACCTGATGGCCGCGCTGGTGAATTCGGCGCTGGTGGCGGTTGTTTCGTCACTAACAGCGCTGATTTTGGGGTTTCTGGCGGCACATGCGCTGGCGCGGGTTCGGCTGCCGGGATCGGTGCTGATGCGGGGGGTGCTGATCGCGCCTATGACGGTGAGCTATCTGATCATCGCGCTGGGGCTGCTGACGCTGTTCAACCAGACCGGGGTGCGGCTTTCGTTATGGACGGCGGGGGTGGGGCATGTGGTGATAAACCTGCCTTTGTGTTTCGCAATCACCTATGCGGCGATGGGGGACCACCAGAAGAACGCCGAACGCGCGGCGCGCGATCTGGGCGCGCCGGAGTGGAAGGTGTTGGCCTTGGTATCGGCGCCGATGCTGGCCGCACCACTGGCGGCGGCGTTCTTTCTATCAGTGACGTTCAGTTGGGATGAATTCATCATCGCGTTCCTGCTGACGCGGTTTGATGTGACGCTGCCGGTTGAGATTTGGTCGATGCTGCGATCGGGGATTTCGCCCGCGACGAATGCGGTGGGGTCGCTGGTGTTTCTGGTTTCCGTCACGCTGGTGGTGGTGCTGGAGATATTCGTGTTCCGGAGGGCGAAATGACGGCAGGTGTATCCATCCGCGCGGTGAGCCAGCGCTATGTCAGTGCGCTTGCGCTGGACAGCGTGGATCTGGAGATCGCGGCGGGGGAGTTTGTCGTGCTGCTGGGACCTTCGGGTTGCGGCAAGACCACGCTTTTGAACATCATCGGCGGATTTGCGGAACCGACGGCGGGGGCGGTGCTGATCGGCGGGCGGAATATGGCGGGGGTGGCGGCCAAGGATCGCCCCACGACGACGGTGTTTCAGGATTACGCACTGTTTCCGCATATGACGCTGGCGGAAAATGTGGGGTTCGGGCTGCGGATGCGGGGGGTTTCGCGCGCGGCGCGCGATGCCAAGGCCGCCGAGATGCTTGCGCTGGTGGGGCTTGAGGGGCGCGGGGCGCGGCGGCCGCATGAGTTGAGCGGGGGGCAGCGGCAGCGGGTGGCGCTGGCGCGGGCCTTGGCGGTGGAGCCGGATGTGCTGCTGCTGGATGAACCGCTGGGCGCGCTTGACCTGAAGCTGCGGCGGGCGATGCAGGATGAGTTGAAGGCGATCCAGCGGCGGGTGGGCACGACATTCGTGCATGTGACCCATGATCAGGAAGAGGCGATGGCGATTGCCGACCGGATCGTGGTGATGAATGGCGGGAAAATCGCGGATATCGGCCCCCCGCGCGAGGTTTATCTGCGGCCGAAATCGCTGTTTTCGGCCGGGTTCATGGGGGAAGTGAACAAGGTTCCCGTGACGGCCGGGCAATCGGCGCTGGGGCCTTTGGCGGTGCCGGACGGGGTGCTGTGCATCCGGCCCGAGGCGATTTCCGAGGGCGGTGCCCTGCGCCTTGGCCCCTGCCGGGTGGAGGAAACCACGTTCTTTGGCACCTATCTGCGCGCCCATGTGTCGCCCCTGGCCGCGCCGGAGCTGCGGCTGGTGGTGCATCTTGCCCAAGGGGCCGCGCCGGAGGTTGGGGCGGTGATGGACCTGGGGGCGCAGGATTTCGTGGTGCTGGAGGCGTGATGGAACGGATGGGGCCGGGGGATTGGTGGCGGGTGCGCGATGCGGGCGACGGTGTCACCTGGATCGATGAGCCGCATGTGCGGGAATTCTATCGCTGCAACGTCTGGCATGTGCGGGGGCGGGACCGCGACATGCTGGTGGACAGCGGCATGGGTGTCGTCAGCCTGCGGCAGTGGGTACCGATGGTGACGGAACGGCCTTTGGAGGCGGTGGCAAGCCATACGCATTTCGACCATGTGGGATGCCACTTTGAATTTCCCTGCCGGTCCTGTCACGGGGCCGAGGCGCATCTGCTGCGCGCGCCCACGCGTGAGAACACCTTTGCCGACAAGTATGTGACGGATGAGATTTTCACGGCGCTGCCGCCGGAACCCTATCGGTCAGAAACCTATGCAGTGGCTGCGGCCCCCGCCACGCGGCTGTTCTGGGATGGGGATGTGGTTGATCTGGGGGATCGGCGGTTTGAAGTGATACACACGCCCGGCCATTCCCCAGGGGGGATCGCCCTGTGGGAAGTCGCGACAGGCATCCTGTTTTCGGGCGACATCGTCTATGATGGCGAGTTGATCGAAGGCACCAGCGCGCTGGAACAGGCGCAGTATATCCGTTCGATGGAGCGGTTGCTGGCGCTGCCCGTGCGGGTGGTGCATGGCGGGCACTTTCCCAGCTATTCGGGCGAACGGCATCGGGGGATCATCCGGGATTGGCTGGAAGGAAAAGGCAGATGACAAAGTTCAACCAACCGCTTGGCGGGAATGAGATGGCGCGGTTCGGTGGGCCTGCCACAATGATGCGCCTGCCTGCAGCGACCAGCGCCGAAGGGCTGGATGTGGCCTTCATCGGCATTCCGATGGATCACGGCACGTCGAACCGTTCCGGCACGCGAATGGGGCCGCGGCAGATACGGGACGAATCCCGGATGCTGCGCCCCTATAACATGGCGACGGGGGCTGCGCCTTTTGACTATCTGCAGGTGGCCGATCTGGGCGATGTGCCTATCAACACCTTTGATCTGAAAAAGACTGTCGACATCATCACCGCCTATTATCGCGGGGTGCTGGCAACCGGGGCGGTCCCGCTGACGCTGGGGGGCGATCATACGCTGACTTGGCCGATCCTGCGCGCGATGAAGGAAAAGCACGGGCCGGTTGCCCTGATCCATATCGATGCCCATGCCGATATCAACGAACACATGTTCGGGGAAACCGTGGCGCATGGCTGCCCGTTCCGCCGCGCGTGGGAGGATGGGTGTCTGATCAACGATCGCGTATTCCAGATCGGGCTGCGCGGCACCGGCTATGCGGCGGGTGATTTCGATTGGGCGCGGGGGCAGGGCTGGACGGTGGTGCAGGCCGAGGAATGCTGGGGCAAGTCGCTGGTGCGGCTGATGGAGATCGTGCGGCAGACGGTCGGCGATGCGCCGGTCTATATCAGCTATGACATCGACAGTCTGGACCCCGCATTCGCGCCGGGGACGGGAACGGTAGAGCCGGGGGGGCTTTCCACCTGGCAGGCGCTGGAGATCATCCGGGGATGTGCCGGGCTGAACATCGTCGGGGGCGATCTGGTAGAGGTGTCGCCGCCCTATGACCCGTCGGGGAACACCGCGCTGATCGGGGCGAATTTGTTGTATGAGATGCTGTGTGTGCTGCCGGGTGTGCCGCAGAACCCGTCGCGGTTTTCGGGGCTGACGTTTTAGGGGGGGGTGCGCGGAGCGCACACCCTATGCAAAGGCCCGGTGGCGAACCGGGCCTTTCCTTATTCTGCCACGTGCAGGGTGGGTGCGCCCCTTTGGGGCGGCCTGCCGTCGATCCGGGCTTCCAGCGCATCGATGCGTTCTGCAAGAACGCTTGCTGCGGGTTCGTCAGGTTCTGCCTCTTTCGGGCCGATGAAGGTGGCAAAGAAGCGGGCCAGAAGGCGCGACAGATCATCCATGATCAGGAAAAACGCCGGCACGATCACCAGCGACAGCACGGTGGATACGATGATCCCGCCGATCACCGCCGTGGCCATGGGTGCGCGGAACGATCCGCCTTCGCCCACACCCAGCGCCGAGGGCAGCATCCCGGCCGACATGGCGATAGAGGTCATCACGATGGGGCGGGCGCGTTTATGCCCGGCCTCGATCACAGCAGCGGCGCGCGACATGCCCTGATTGCGCATCTCGATCGCGAAATCGATCAGAAGGATGGCGTTCTTTGTAACGATCCCCATCAGCATCAGGATGCCGATCAGCACGGGCATGGACAGAGCCGAATTCGTGAGGATCAGCGCTGCCGCCACCCCGCCGATGGCGAGGGGGAGCGAGAAGAGAATGGTGAACGGCTGGATCACTGATTTGAACAACAGGATCAGCACGGTCAGCACCAGCATCAGGCCCATGATCATGGCATTGCCGAATGCGGCCATGAGTTCCTGCTGCACCTCGGCATCGCCTGCCTCTTGCACGCGCACGCCGGGGGGCAGTTCGACGCTGGCGATCACCTCATTGAACCGGGCGGCTGCGGTGCCAAGGGCCACGCCCACCGGAAGGTTCGCGCCAATGGTGGCGCGACGTTCGCGGTTCAGGCGATCCACCATCGACGGGCCTTCGGCAATCGCGATATCGGCCACAGCCGACAGCGGCACGGTTGCCCCGGTGGCCGTGGTCAGTTTCAGCGCGCTGATCCGGCTAAGGTCTTCGCGGCTGGCATTGTTCAGGCGCACGCGGACAGGGATCAGACGGTTGTCGATGGACAGTTTCGCAAGCAGGGCATCCACATCACCGATGGTCGCCACGCGGACGACTTCGGCAATCTGGGCGGTGGTGATCCCCAGACGCGCGGCTTCATTCGCGCGGGGGGTGATCTGGATTTCCGGGCGCGGCAGCGCGCCTTCGGAGGCCACGTTCGCCAAGAGCGGATCGCCTGACAGCGCCTCTTCCAGACGCGCCACTGCGGTATTCAGGTCCGCTTCATTATTGGCAAGGATCGAGAAGGACAGGTCACGCTCGCCCCGGTCGTTCAGTTTGAACGCGCGGATATCGGGGATCTGGGCCAGCTTTTCGAAGATCTGCGCCTCAATCACGTTTTGCGGCACGGTCCGACCGGTGTTTTCGACATCGGGGATTATCGCACCCAGAACGGGGACATTGTTCACGATCTGCGACAGTTTCAGCAGCAGTGAATGATCCAGCCGCGTCAGCAGGACAGTCACGGAGGCGCGGCGGATATCGCGGTCGCCCGTGGGGGAAGACCCGCCAAGGACAAAGACATTGTCTACCCACTCCACCTCACGGATCGCGGCCACCATGGCTTGGGTGGTGCGGTCCGTTTCCTCCAGCGTGGTGCCGGGGGGAAGTTCAACCGAAATCGGAATACGGCTGACATCTTCGGGCGGGATAAAGCTGCCCGGCACCTTGAGCATGAAGTGGACTGACACCGCCAAAACCGCGATGGCCCCCAACAACGTGAGGTAACGCGCGGGGATTTTCAGGAAATGGCCCGTCGTGGTGGCGCTGACAACCTTGAGATAGCCCTTCATCAGCGGGCCATCTTCGGAGTTTTCCTCATGCGCGTCTTTGGCGCGCATCAGATAGGCGGCCATCATCGGCGTGATAAGGCGCGCCACAATCAGCGAGAAGATGACCGCAATCGCCACCGTCAGACCGAATTGCCGGAAATACTGCCCCGGAATTCCGGGCATGAAGGACACCGGCACAAAGACCGCGACGATGGTGAAGGATGTCGCGATCACGGCGAGGCCGATTTCATCGGCGGCTTCGATGGCGGCGCGATAGGGGGTTTTGCCCATTCGGATATGTCGGGCGATATTCTCCACCTCGACAATCGCGTCATCCACCAGAATGCCAGTTGCCAGCGTGATGGCGAGGAAGCTGACAAGGTTCAGCGAAAAGCCCAGCAGATCCATGACAAAGAAGGTAGGCACCGCCGACAGGGGCAGCGCCACCGCGGAAATCAGCGTCGCGCGCCAGTTCTTCAGAAAGGCCAGCACCACCAAAACGGCCAGAATGGCCCCTTCGATCAGGGTATGCAGGGCGGATTCGTAGTTGCCATAGGTGTAGAAGACGGTTTCATCGACCAGCTTGATCTGCACCTCGGGGTGGGCGCTGCGCAGGGTATCCAGCTGTTCGTTCACCACTTCGGCGACCGATACTTCGGATGCGCCTTTCGCGCGAAAGACGGCGAAGGTGACCACCTGTTCATCGTTCAGGCGCGAGAAGGACCGCAGTTCTTCGTAAGTGTCATTCACTTGCCCAAGTTCGGACAGCCGCACGTGGCGACCCGACGGCAGGGCGATGGTGGTGTTGGCAAGGTTTTCCACCGTCTTGGCATCGCCCAGCGTGCGGATCGCCTGCTCGCCCGCGCCCAGTTCAGACCGGCCCGAACCGAGGTTGGCATTGGTGGCACGCAGTTGCGCGTTCACCGCGCTGGCGGTGATGCCGTAACTGTCAAGCTTGACAGGATCGAGTTCAATGCGGATTTCGCGGTCGGCCCCGCCGTATCGGTCCACCCGCCCAATGCCGGGGCGGCCTTGCAGGCCACGGATCACGGTGTCATCGACGAACCAGGACAGCTCCTCGATCGTCATGTCGGGCGCGCTGACCGCAAAGGTCATGATCGCCTGACCTTCCACGTCGATCCGGCTTACGACGGGGGCTTCGATGGAACCGGGCAGGTCGCCACGGATCTGATCGATGGCGTCCTTTGTATCCTGCACCGCCTTGTCGGTGGGCACTTCCATGCGGAATTCGACAACCGTGGTCGAATTGCCATCGGTGACCGATGACACGACGTTCTTCACCCCGGTGATCCCGGCAACGGCGTCTTCGATTTCCTTGGTGATCTGGGTTTCCATCTCGGCCGGGGCGGCGCCCGATTGGCTCACGCTGACGGCGACGAGGGGCACGTCGATATTGGGGAAACGGGTGATCGGCAGACTGTTGAAGCTTTGCCAGCCCAGCACCATCAACAGCACAAAGGCCAGAAGCGGCGCGACGGGGTTTCGGATGGACCAGGCGGAAAAGTTCATGGCGCGGCCCCTTCTCAGTTCGTCGCTGCGGCGACGGGATTGATGCGGTCACCGTCGCGGACAAAGGCACCGGCCTTTGTAACCACGGTATCGCCCGCGCTGATGCCTTCGACGATTTCAACCCAGCCGCCATCGCGGATGCCAGTTTTCACCAACGTGCGGCTGACCAGCCCATCCGTCACGGTCATCAGCGTGCTGCCAGCGGGCGACGATCCGACGGCGGTGACAGGCACCGCGACGGTTTCGCGTTCAGCCACCAGAATTTCGGCATCCATGAACATCCCCGCACGCACGCCGACGGGTGTGTCGATGGTCACACGGGCGCGGCCAAGGCGGGTGGTCGTGTCGATGGTGGGTTCCACAAGGCGGATGGACCCGGACAGACGCTCGGGCGCGCCCACGGCGATCATGCTGACGGTCTGACCGGGGGCAAGGCGCATCAGATCGATCTCGGCCACATCGGCCGACAATTCCAAGGCGCCATCCCGGTTCATGGTGAACATGGGCTGACCGGCGGCCGAGGCGACAGAGCCCACGACTGCGTTGCGATGGGTGATTTCACCGGCGACGGGGGCTTTCACCTCGGTCCGCGACAGTTGCAAATCAAGATTGGCCAACTGCGCCTCGACCAGTTCGACCTGCGCGCGGGCAGCCTCCAGCGACTGGCGTGCGACGGTGACACGGGCGGTGCTGCCGATTGCGTTGGCGCTGGCCTGATCGGCGGCGGCCTGCGATGCGGTACCCTGTTCCCGCAAGGCAGCGGTGCGTTCGTTCACACGGGCGGCTTCATCAGCGGCGGCCTGCGCCTCAAGAAGCTGCGCCTCGGCCTGGGCGATGGTCGCGCGCGCCGAAGCAAGAGAGGCGACGTACTGGCTGCGCTGCAATTCCAGCGTGGTCTTAGACAGGGTGGCCAGAACCTGCCCGGCTTCGACCATGTCACCGACATCTGCGAGCAGCGTTTCGATGGGCTGACCTTCGATCAGCGGGGCGACCTGAACAGCTTCCACCGGGTTTACCAGGCCCGACACGATCACCCGGTCACGCAGCAGACGCATTTCTGCGGTTGATACAGTGATGGCAGGCAGGGTGGGCGCGGCGGCGGTGGTTTCGGCCTCCTGCGCGTGGAGTGGGGCCGCAAGAAGAAGGGCAATCAGGGCGGGACGGATAAGCGCGGAACGCATGGACTAACCTTTCAGACCGTCGGCGACTATTTCATCCAGAACGCGGTTCATCGTCCGCACGACAAGCGCCGACAGCCGGTTGCGTTCTTCGGGGGTTTGGTTGCTGTGCATGGCGCTTGCCTTGATCATCATCACAAGCAGGCTGGCATGCGGGGCATAGCGTTCACGGGCCACTTCGGCGGCAATGCCGCGGACACGGGCGAAAACGATCGTCAGATAGCGCGTGACTTCGGTTTCCATCTGACGGGTGATTTCAGCAATCTCGGGCTTGCGCAGCGAGGCTGCCGTCATTTCGGCCCAGAGCTGGCCGTCAGTGGCGCATTGGTCAACCTCGACCCGGTGGCTAAGCGCGGCGCGCAGGGCACCCATGGGATCGGTGCTTTTGATGATCTGGCTGAATTCCTGTTCGACTTCGGCCAGATCTCGGGTGACCATTGCAGCCACGATGGCCGCCTTTGACGGGAAGTAACGATAGAAATTTCCCACGCTCATGCCACATGCGCGGGCAAGATCCTGCATCGATGCGCCATCAAATCCCTTTTCGGCAAAGGCCATGCGCACGCCTTCGAGGATTTCGACGGCGCGATGCTCTGCCTGCGGGGGAGTGCGGTCAGGTTGGTTCACGAGGAGGATCTTCTGAGAATGAACGTTCATTCACACATACTGCGGCGCAGCGATCCGTCAAGATGAATCTGGCGATCTTTTCCTCGTTGCACGGCGTGGGCGGGGCAGTTGCAGGCGTCCCGGGCTGCGTTCGAAACGTGGCGGGGTATAATCGACGGTTTAAGCGCCTGATAATGGCAAGAATATGGGTTGTGTAAGGCCGCGAGGTTGGGATTGACCGACACCCAACTGATGGGCGCCGCCTTGAACTTGACGGGTTCCTTCGCGTTCAAACGATTATTCAGGGCGCCCGTGACCGAACGGCCCAGCCCGATCAGACGCAATGGCCGCCACAATGCCGCCATATTGTGTTCTGTTTGCCACAAGTTTGACTTAAATGGAGCAAAGCCCGCCAAAGTTTCGCTGGGTCGTCCAGTTTTTCCATGGAAAGCGGGGTCCAGCAGGATCGGACCCCCGAAATCCGGTTCCGTCACGCGCGATTCGTTGCGAAAAAGATTTCGACTGTTCCTTTGGTGTAAACACCATACAACCTTCGCGTGTAATTTTTTTGCGAACAATACCGTGGGGCGTGAAGTGTGGCAAAAACCGGGGAGTAAAAAGACGTAAAGAAGGCAGAAATTTGACCGACATGGCGCGAGTGGGTTAACGAAGATTAATGACGCCCCTCCTCTGGGGTGCATCGATCCAGGAGTACGGTCATGAAATCACGTCGTTCGCGTCATATTCAAAGCAAGAGGATGGTAAGCGGTTTCGGTTCCGCCGTCCTTGTTATGGGAACCCTCTTCATCCTTCCGCAGACGGCGAGCGCCGAGGTTCGCACGATCAGGATGCCGGAAGATATGTGCAACGTTCTGCGGGAAGAACCGCTGAACCTGCGGATCCTGGAGCAGGTCCGCGAACGCCCGGATTTTGCCCGCGTTCTGGAATATGTCGAAAGCACCTGTGGCGAGCTTGGCGGTCTGCTGATCGGCCCGACCGGGTCTATCGCCGGGGCATCGGGCGATGGCGGCACCTCACCCGAGGGTGGTAACGGTTTCGTTTTCCCCGATGGTGGCGGTGAAGGTCTGGATGATGAAGAAGGCGAAGGCGGCGCAACCGAAGAAGAGCTCGATGACGAAGGCGGCGATGAAGGCACCCCACCCTTCTCTGCCGGGGAAATTGAGGCCGCTTTAGGCGCTGCTTGAACTGGCGGCCTTGATCCGTTCAAGCGAGACAACGGCGCACTGAAACAGTGCCGATCCGGACGGTGAATATGAACAGCCCGCACCAAAGATGCGGGCTGTCCAATTTCAGCGACGAGTCGCACCGTTCAGGCTCCGGTATTCCACGTCATAAGCCGGCCCAACATCGGTCAATTGCTGTGCAAAACGATCTGCGAACCCAACCAGGTCAGACCGGATCGCGCCAACCCCATCCAGTGATCGGCCCGGTGCGAGGTTCAGCGCCCTTCCATCATCGCCTGCCGCCTGCCGCAGCGCAGAATCGTCAATCGGCAGGCCGAAATGACCCAACACGCGGGACGCCACGGCGACAGGATCGGCGACCATCTCCTCATATGTGATTTCGATCATCGGATTGGGCATCGTGTCCTGCCAACGGCGGGCAAGATATTCCGTGCGTGCAATGGCGCGGGCGGCACAGCCCAGATCATAGGTGTAGCGATGCGCCTTGTTGAACTGCTTGAAGTAGAGCGACGCCGCCAGATCACGCGGGTCACGGCGGACAAAGACGATTGGCACATCAGGGTGCAAAGGGCCCAGCAGGCCAAGCTGTTCCAGATTGCCGGGCGTGGTTTCCACACAGAACTGCGCATTCGGATTTGGGCCATACTTGATGCGCCCTGCGAAATGACCCCGGATCGGCTGCCCCGGCAAGCCGCGCAGGATCGCCATGGTCGCATCCGCCCCGCCCGACCGATCCACGTCCAGAAACAGGTTGTAGATGGCCGAGGTTTCCCCCACCCCCTGCAATCCCGGCTGTGAGGCGAGCAACCGTTCCATCAGCGTCTTGCCAGATCGTGGCAGCCCCGCGATCATCAGAAGCGGACAGCGTTCAGGGGCCTGCTTCGGCGCGTGGCGGCGCTGAAACGCTGCGTCGAGTTCGGGGAGCAAGCGGCTAAAGGAATATTCCAGACGTTGGTGGTTGTGCACGTCGCGCATCTGACGATTGCCTTCGTCAAAGAAAGCGAAAGCCTCATCATCGCGGCCGGCATTCATGTAGATCTGGCCCTGCAGGAACCAGGTCGAGGCACGGTCATAGGGTTTCATCGTCAGGTCGGATGAAGCGGCCTGCAACTGGCGACAGATATCGTCATCCGGGCCGATGGTGGTGAAATCCAGCACTTCGCGGATCGAATTCAGGTGCAAAGGGTAGTCGCGCAGGATGGCGTTATAGGCGGCGGTGGCCTGCTCCCAGCGGCGCGACATGACGTGGATTCGCGCCTGCATCAGCCGATGGGTGATAGCAGAGGGGAAAAGGCGGGCCGCCTCTGCCGCGTTGTCAAAGGCCTCATCCAGACGTTTCAAACCGATCAGGGCATGGGTGCGAGCTTTCCAGGCCCCGTTCATGTGCTGGTCGGTGTGCAGGATGTCGTCGCACTGCGCCAGCGCAAGCGCGAAGCGGCCCTCTTCCACGGCATCTTGGGCATCTTCAAGCTTGTCGTCCAAAGCCTGCTGTCGCGTGGTCACGGGTGGGTTCCGCCTGTTGTGTCAGTGACAGGCATAGACCGCGCTCTTCCCTGCCGGGTCAACAGAGGTAAACACCGCCAGTGCAGGACAAGCGGGTTATTGCGGCCCCAAACCCGCTTCAGCTGAGCGGCATGATCCCGCCAGCCATGACCGACACCCAGCGCGACGGCTGCTGCGGATCCTGCAGGCGCAGGAAGGTGTATCCCGTCTTGTCCCATGTGACGATGCGGTTCGTAAGATTGTCCAGAATCAGATCCTGCGTGCCGGTACGAACCACCAGCACCGCGTGGGATTGGCGCTTGCGGTCCAGAACGGTTGCGATCAGCAGCTGATCCGGCGGAAAACCGGCCTTTATCAACGCGGCCTTCTTGTAGATTGCGTAATCTTCGCAATCGCCGCCTCGTGCCGTCGGCAAAGCCCAGCGTTCGGCCACACGATATTGCTGCATGTCGCTGATTGACCGGATCGACCGGTTGGCACGCAGATTGATCGCGCTGATAACTTCAAGGGCGTTTTGCCCGATCAGCATCCTTTGCCCCGTGCGGGCGCAGGCCCAATCATAGGTGGTGCACAGATGCGCGGCCCCCGAAGGGGCGCCGGCAGCCGCCCTGATCGGAATGAGGCCCGCATCCGGGCGGCGTGCGTCGATCGACAGCGCGGGTGTCGTCGCGCTGAGACCAGTGACAAGCGCAAGCCATGCGATGCCAATGCGGCGCGCAAGCCTGTACTTGTGGCAGACTCTGTCGTCTTGCATGCTGTTCCCCCAAAGATCAGCCATTCAGATTGAGACAGAGTGAAACCGGGACTGGTGTTCGTGTTGGGGCCGAACATGGGCATTTTTGGGCATGCCCATCCGGGCCATGCGAAAGCAGCGATCACAGCCCGGCCAAAGTGCAAGGGATTACGGGGGTATCGGTCGCGCGCCGTCAGCGGCGGTGGTCACTGCGGATCGGGTCGAACAGCAGGCGGAGCCCGTTGAGAACGACCAGAAGGGTGCCACCTTCATGCCCGATAACGGCAAGCGGCAGCGGCAGGTTGAAGAATGTGCCACCGATCACCAGAATCAGCATCGCGCCCAGCGCGAAGAACAGGTTTTGCCGGATGATCCGCGCGGTGCGGCGTGCAAGCCGATGCGCGGCAGCCAGACGTTCCATATTGTCAGAAAGCAGCGCCACTTCGGCGGCCTGCAGCGCGACTTCGCTTCCTGCGGCACCCATCGCGATACCGACATCGGCCCGCGCCAGGGCGGCGGCATCGTTCACACCGTCGCCAACAAAGGCGACTCGCCCCTCTTTCGCCAAGGCATCCACCAGCTTGACCTTGTCTCCAGGCAACAGGTCGGCGTGAATATCCTGCGGCTTGAACCCCAGCTTCGTGCCAATGGCCAATGCCACTGGGCGGCGGTCGCCTGTCATCATCAGGATGCGGGAAATGCCCGCCTTTTGCAGCGCCTCCAGCCCGGCGCGGGATGTCTCGCGCACCTGATCCGCCACGGTGATTGCGCCCAGAAGCTGGGCGCCGCGCCCGAAATAGACCACGGTTTCAGCCCCATCCTGCATCTCTGCCAGAGCGCCATGCCCGATATCCGCCCCCATCCGCGCGGCCATGCGGGGGTTTCCGGCCCAGACCTGACCGCTATCATCGGTTCCGACGATGCCTTCACTTGGGCTGGAGATCACGTCACGGGGTGGCTGCACCAAAAGACCCCGCGCTACGGCAGCGCGGCGGATGGCGGCCGCGATGGGATGTTCGGACTGCGACTCGATCCCCGCGGCAAGGGCAAGCAGTGCATCTTCATCACCCTGCAGTGGAAGGACGCGGGTCACCTCTGCCTTGCCGATGGTCAGGGTGCCGGTCTTGTCAAAGGCAAAGGTGCGCACATCGGCAAGGGTTTCCAGCGCGGCCCCGCCCTTGAACAGCACGCCGCCCCGCGCGGCGGCGGAAAGGGCGGACAGGATCGCCGCAGGAACCGAAATCACCACGGCGCAGGGGCTGGCTGCCACAAGAATCGTCGCTGCGCGATAAAGCGCGATGTCGATGGGCCAGCCAAGGCGAATGAACAGCAGGAAAAGGAGTGTCGATCCCACCAGAACCGCCACCGTATACCGCTGACCGAACCATTCGGAAAACCGCTCGGACGGGGCCTTCATCGCCTGTGCTGCCGTGACGAGCGTGATCATCCGGGCGACGGTTGATTCAGCCACGCCACGTTCCACGCGCAGGGCCAGAACGGCGTTCAGGTTGACCGTTGCCTCGCTGAGCCTGGCACCCGGGGTTTTGTGCACCGGAAGGGATTCGCCAGTGATCGACGATTCGTCTACCGCGCCGTCACCTTCGATCAGCGTGCCATCCACTGGCACCCGGGCGCCCGGGCGCAGGATCACCACATCGCCAGGACGCAGCGTGGCAACGGCCACCTCTTCGGTGCTGCCATCCGTGTGGCGCAGGATGGCGCTTTCCGGGCGCAGCGCCATCAGCGCCTCGACCGCGCGGCGCGCCTTACCCATCGCGCGATGCTCAAGCGTGGAGGAAAGCGAAAACAGCGTCAGCAGCACCGCCCCCTCCAATGCTGCACCGACAGAAGCCGCGGCAAGTGCCGCGACAACCATCAGAAGATCAATATCAAGGATGCGGTTCGTCCAAAGTTCGCGCAGCGCCGAAATCGCGGCCGGAAGTCCACCCGCCAGAAAGACAACCCAAAGCGCGCCCTGCCCCACTGGGGGGGGTAGTGGCAAAATAAATGCATCAATAAGCGCAAGTGTCATTCCGACAAGGGTTAGGGCTGTCAGCAGCAAACCCAGACGATCCTGCAGGCTATCCTTGTTCATGCACTGACCATACGCCGATTGCTGCCTGCGGCAAGAATGCTCTGCCCTACCACGGATTGTCAGATACAACCTTGGGGATATTGTGCTTTTGCCTTTGTTAATGAATAAGGACGACGGGGGTGATGCGCGGGGGATTCTTCCTTTTCGCGATTCGGGAGGTCATGTTTGCCCGACGAAATCTCTCTTGTTCGCCTGCTCAATGAGCTTGTGCGGACACCACTCACCGATCTGGACAAGGCGGTGTCGCAGGCTATTGGCCGCCTGTGCACGCATGTCGGGGCCGGCTGGGGATCGCTGTTTCGTCTTGATGGCGCATATCTGATAACGACTCATTCCTATGTCGCACCCGGATTGCCATCGCTGTCCTGCCCGCCGGCCTACATGCTTGGCGCGGGTCGCGTGGTGCTGGAGCAGAATGAGCCCCTCTTGATCGCCGATCTTGCCGTCCTGCCGGCGGATTCCCCCCTGCGGGCGCAAGTCTGGGCGAAATCGCTGCTTGCGTTACCGATCAACGGGGAGACCGGCCTGATCGGCGTTCTGGCCTTTGCCTTTCCTGAAACGCAGCAGGATCTTGATCCTGTTCTCGTAGACTGGATGAAGGCCGCGGCCGAGGTGCTGGAAACCGTCATTGCTCGGCGCGAAGTGGAGCGCATGCATCTGAACACCGCCCGGCGGCTTGAGGCGACGCTTGCCGCGCTGCCTGACCTGCTGTTTGAGGTGACGGCAGATGGTCACTTTGCGGAATTCTCGGCCGGCCCGCCCCAGTTGATGACCGCCCCGCGGGGAAATCTGCGCGGGCGCCATTTCGGAACCTTGCTTCCGCCCGATGTCACCCGCGTGGTGCAGCAGGCGCTGGACACCGTGCTGGAAAAGGGGCGGGTCGAGGGTGTGCGCTATCGGCTGGATCTTCCGGACGGGCCGCATTGGTTTGAAGTGACCGGCGCGCTGAAACCGGCAGATGGGCCGGGTGAACAGCCCAATGTCATCTTCCTTGTGCGCGACGTGACCGCAGACACACGGATGCGCGATGAGCTGGTCCAACTGGGCAAGATCGTTGAAACGATGTCGAACCTTGTCTGCATCACCGATCTGGATGAGAACATCGTCTGGTGCAATGCCGCCTTTGAAAAGCAGACGGGTTGGGCGCTGGAAGAAATTCGCGGGCGCTATCTGGGCGATGTCGTTCGCATCCCCGGCGAAGATCGTTCCAATGCCAGCGCCGTGGCAAACGCGATCCGCCAGCGCGAGCCCTATTCCGGCCAGACCGTCAATCAGGACCGGAACGGGAACCGCTACTGGATCGATTTCAACGTCATCCCTCTGCACGACGCTGCCGGTGAATTGGCAGGGTTTGCCACCATCGAAACAGTCGTGACGCAGTTGAAAGAACAAGAAGAGGCCATGGCGCAGCTTGCAGAAAGCGCGACAGAAGCCCGCGAGCGGCTGAAGAATGCGGTTTTTGCGCTGCCTGACGCATTGATCATTCTGGATGAAAACGATTGTCTGGTGATCGCCAATCCGGCCTATTTCACCATGTTCCCCGAGCTTCGTTCTTTCGTTAAACCGGGCCTCCATCTTGGGGACATTCTCACCAAGGGTGTGGAACTGGGCCTCTATGGGCCAGAAGACCCTTCGGAAAGTACTGCGGAATGGGTGGCAAACCGGTTGCGATATTTCCACCAACCCTCTGCTTCGGATGAACTGAAGCTGCCCTCGGGCTGCTGGGTCCACCGTATACACACGCGCACGTCAGATGGCGGCGTGGTAGCGCTTGGGATAGACGTGACAGCGCGCCGCAACCAGATCGAGGCGCTGGATGCGGCCAACCGCGAACTTTCGGCTGCCCTTGCCGAACGTGACCGCGCAGAGCGGCATCTGCGCGGCATCATGGAAGGGGCGGATGTCGGCATCTGGGAATGGAACATGAAATCCAACACCCTGCATGTCGGCGGCAAATGGGCCGACATGCTGGGCCGTGATACCGATGCGCCCGCTGATTTCGAGTTTGCCGATTTTCTGGAGCTTGTGCATCCAGATGATGTGGCAAAGCTGCCCATTTCAAAACAGCACGGGGCCGATAACGGTACCGGATTCAGCCAGCTGGAATTCCGGATCCGGCACGATCAAGGCCACTATATCTGGATCCTGTCACGGTCCCGCGTCACCGAGTGGGGGCCGAATGGCGAACCCATGGTGATGGCGGGCGTGCATCTGGACCTTTCAGAGCGCAAACGGCTTGAGCGCCAGCTGCAGGCGGGCCGGGCCTATCTGTCAGATGTGATGGATACCTCTATCGCCGCGCTGACGGTGTTGAACGAACGCGGCGAAATCACTTATGCCAACCAAGAGGCGGAACGCATTCTGCGGCTGGAACGGTCACTGCTGCGTGGTCTGAGCTATAACGATCCAAGCTGGAAGCTGGAATGCGTGAGTGGAAATCCGCTGCCCGAAGAGGAGCTTCCCTTCCGGCAGGCGCTTGCCAAGGGTGGCATCGTGCGCGACATCCGCTTTGCCGTGCATATGAGCGACGGACAGCGCCGCGTCCTTTCGGCCAACGCCGTGCCGCTGACGCAGGCCGACGGCGAGCAGCATGTCGTGGTGTCCTTTTCCGACATAACCGATGAACTGGCCTCTACCGCGCGGCTGGAAGAGGCCCGCGCCAAGGCCGAAGAAATGAGCCGGGCGAAATCCATTTTCCTCGCCAACATGAGCCATGAGATCCGCACACCCCTGAACGGCGTTCTTGGGATGGCAGAAATTCTGCAAGGTCTTGTCAAGACACCGGAAAAGCAGCGCATGATTTCCACAATCCGCCAGTCGGGCGAAACCCTTCTGACAGTGCTGAACTCGATCCTCGACATGTCAAAGATCGAAGCCGGCAAGATGGAACTTGAGGTGGTGCCGATCGTCCTGTCGGACCTGCTGAACCAGATTGAGGCCCTGCATCGCGTGAAGGCCGAAGAAAAAGGTCTGGATCTGCAGGTTCTGCTTAGCGCGGGCGCCGATCTTCCCCGCATGGGAGACCCGCACAGGTTGACTCAGGTTCTGAACAACCTGCTGAGCAATGCGATCAAGTTTACCGAATCCGGTCGTGTTCGGCTGAAGCTGTCCTGCCGCCCCGGCAAGCCGGTGACGATCGACATCAGCGATACGGGCGTCGGCATGACCGAGCAGCAACTGTCGCGCGTATTCGAAAGCTTTGAACAGGCTGACGGGTCGATGACGCGGCGCTTTGGCGGCACCGGGCTGGGCCTTTCCATCGTGCGGCAACTGGTGCTGCTGATGGGCGGCATGATCACGATGCAAAGCAATCCCGGCGCCGGAACCGATGTGCGCGTCATCCTCCCGCTGGCCGAAGCAGACCCCAGCCTGTTGGCACCACCCGAACCCGAGGTGGTTCTGGACGTGTCTTCGCTTGCCGGGCGCAAACTGCTGATCGCAGACGACAACATGACAAATCGGCTTGTTCTGTCGGAAATGCTGGCCCAGACCGGCGTGACGCTGACGATGGTGGAAAACGGGCAAGAGGCGATTGACGCGTGGCAGCACGCCCGCACCGAAGAGGCCCCATTCGATCTTTTGCTGCTGGATATCACCATGCCCGTTCTGGACGGAACGCGCGCTCTGGCAACTATCCGCGAGCGCGAATCAGACCTGAAGCTTGGCCCTGTTCCGGCCGTCGCAGTCACGGCAAACGCCATGCCGCATCAGGTTGCCGATTACATCATGGGGGGCTTTGATACGCATCTCGCCAAGCCCTTCAAACGAAAGGAACTGCTGCACGCGCTGAAGATGCTGCTGCGGGGATAACTCTGTGTGGCCCATAATTGACGCTTGATTGGCGTGCATTTTGTGCTTCACCTTTACTAAATCTTTGTATCCCTTTTTTCACCACAATATCGCCCACGAGTTGTGGTCACGTGATATCGGGCGAGAGATCGCAGGTAGGATCAAGTATGAACGCAGCGGCAGAACAGCAGAAATATCGCGTCCTTCTGGCTGAGGATGACGAGGTAAATCAGCAGATCGTCATGGCGTTCCTGGCGGGGACGACCAACATCGAACTGACCGTTGTCGGCGACGGGCGCAGCGCGCTGGAGGCGGCGCTGGGTTCGAAATACGATCTGATGCTGTTTGATCACAACATGCCGCATATCACTGGCGACCGGGTGATCCGCTATCTGCGGTCCGGCAATTCGAGCAATGCGACCACGCCCGTGATCCGCTTTACCGCCGATGCCGACCGCGTCGATATCCGCACGATCGGCGGGCTGATTGATGCGACCCTACCCAAACCCCTGACGGCCGAAACCTTTCTGACCACCATAGAAAACATCCTTCAGCGCGGATGACCGGTGCCGATGACCGGTCTGGAGAAGGACAGATGAAGCAGCAGCGTGACATGGATATCCGCGATGGTGCCGAACCCGGCTCTGCGGTGGTAACGCCGGAAGCACTGCTTCTTGCGGAACGCCGCCTTCGTGACGTGATCGAAGGCGCGCAGGTGGGCACCTGGACCTGGGATTTCGATTCGGTGGGCCAGATCGTCAACGATGTCTGGGCCGCGATGCTGGGCTATGACCTGAAGGAAATGTCCACGATCACCTATGAGACGTGGAGCACCATCATCCACCCTGATGACAAGGAATGGGTCGAAGAAGAGTTGCGCCGCTGCACGAGCGGCGAGGAAGAAGGCTATGAGGCCGAATACCGTGTGCGCCACCGCAAGGGGCACTGGATCTGGGTGCTGGACCGCGCCCGCGTGGTGCGGCGCAAGGCGGACGGATCACCCAAGGTTATGGCCGGGATCCAGATCGAGATTTCCGAACTGAAATCACGCGAAGCGGCGCTGATCCGCGCCAAGGCCGAGATGGAAAAGGCCTTTGCCCAGCGCGCCAGTGCAGAACAACGGTTTTCCGATATTGCCGCCGTAACCGATGGCTGGCTATGGGAACAGGATCAGGATCTGCGCTTTTCCTATCTGTCGGGCACCGACCATGTCGAACAGCTTGGCCTGACAGGCAGCAGCGTGATCGGCAAAACGCGCGAGGAGTGGCTGACCGCTTACCCGGAGGTGCGCAGCAGTGCCGATTGGAACATCGTGCTGACCGCCCA
The DNA here is from genome assembly GCA_943369275.1 of Rhodobacter maris. GTDB lineage: Bacteria > Pseudomonadota > Alphaproteobacteria > Rhodobacterales > Rhodobacteraceae > Paragemmobacter > Paragemmobacter maris_A. The sequence continues at coordinate 105,970 of CALRMS020000004.1, forward strand.
GCGCGACCACCTGCCGTTCAGAAATTTCGTATACCTCGCCCCAAATGCCCCTGATGGCGTTGAACGCTGGTTCCGTATTTCGGGACAGCCCGTGTTTGATCAGGCAGGGGTCTTTCTGGGCTATCGCGGCGTCGGATCGGACGTGACCGAGCTTTACCTGTCGAAAGCCCGCGCCGAAGAGGCAAGCCGGACGAAATCCATGTTCCTCGCGAATATGAGCCACGAAATCCGCACTCCGATGAACGGCGTTCTTGGCATGGCCGAGGTGCTGGAAGCCGCGCTGACCGATCCCGAACACAAGCGAATGATCGGAACGATCCGGAAATCCGGTGAAACACTGCTGAATATTCTGAACGATATACTCGACATGTCAAAGATCGAGGCGGGAAAGATGGAACTGGAAGATGTGCCGTTCAGCCCTGTCGATCTGGCCGAGCGGGTCGAAGACCTGCACCGCCTGATGGCCGAGGAAAAGGGTCTGGACTTTGAGGTTCTGGTCTCTACCGGGGCCGAGACGCGCCGCAAGGGTGACCCGTTCCGCGTGCAGCAGATCCTGCACAATCTGGTATCCAACGCGATCAAGTTCACCGACCGTGGCGAGGTGACTGTCGAAGTGTCGGGCCGGCCCGGCAAGCCCCTGACGCTTGAGGTGCGAGATACCGGTATCGGCATGAGCCAGCAGGAAATCGAACGCCTGCACGAAGAATTTCGTCAAGCCGACAGTTCGGTTACCCGCCGTTTCGGCGGCACCGGCCTTGGCATGGCAATCACCCGAACACTTGTGCAGCGCATGGAAGGCGAGATTGTGGTGCAGTCCGCCCCCGGTCTTGGAACCACGGTGCGCGTGACCCTGCCGCTTCCGGTGACTGCGGCAGCGCCTGAATTTGCGGCCCCCGCCCCGCCGGCGGCGGATGAGGGGCGGCTGGATGGGCTGCGCATCCTTGCAGCCGATGACAACGGAACCAACCGTTCCGTGCTAGAACTGATGCTCACCCGCTGTGGCGCGCAGGTGACCACGGTCGATGACGGGCTGCAGGCCGTGAACGCCTGGGAGCCCGGCAAGTTTGACGCTGTGCTTCTGGATATCGCCATGCCGGTGATGGATGGGAAGGGCGCATTGAAGGCCATTCGCGCGATGGAAGCGGCCAGCGGTTCGTCGCGGGTGCCGATCATCGCCGTGACGGCGAATGCGATGTCGCATCAGATCGTGGAATACCTGATCTGGGGCTTCGACAGCTGTGTGTCCAAACCGCTGACCATGAGCGATGTCACCAAGGCAATCCGGGCAATGCTACCGAAAACCTAATCGTCAAGCAGTTCGGCAAGCCCTGCGATCAGGGGGCGCAGCGCCTTGAGCAAGGCCGTGCGGCCCGCGCCTTCGATGGACAGCCGTTCAACCTCGGCCGCATGATTGCCAAGGTTGCCATGGCCCAGAGATGCAGCCGTTCCCGCGATCTTGTGCGCCACCATGCGGATATCGTCGAGCGCTTCGCGGATGTTCTGACCACTGTCGAGCCGAACCCAGGCAGAGCTGAGCGTATCCAACCGCTCCACCGCCATGGTGCGAAACAGGCGCTCCGCCCCGGCAAGCGGGTGATCGGCGCGCCCGCCAGCCCAGATATCCACCGTGGTCATGCGACCATCTGACCGTTCTTTGTCCGCTTTTCGGGCGGCGTGATGGCTGATTGAATCGCACGTTCCAGAATGCGCGTCGGCTTGGTCGGCGACAGAAAGGCGCTGCGCGCCGCCTCGCCGACCCGCACCTGCGGCACCGGCAGGCGGTCCGCCGCATAGATCGTTTCAAAATCCATCAGCCCGATATTGATCAGGATTTCCAGATCGTCTGGCGATTGTCCGGGGTCACGTTCGACCATGCAGACAAAGGTGCCGTTGCCGGCATAGGAAATCATCACATCCTCGGTCTTCAGCGCATCAACGATCTGCGCGCCAACATCGCCGAGCATCTGCACATAGGTCGCCCCTGATGCCTTGTTGAAGATGATGCTCGCGTTCTTGATGTGAATCGCAAAGGCCGAGGTGGAATACATCCGCTTCACGCCCAGCGTCAGCAGATAGTTCTCCATCGCCAGAAACTCGATGCCGCGTTCAAAGCCGGGGATCAGGATCGGGGTTTCGAACTCGGCCTTGATCTCGGCCGCAGCGGCGCGCTGACCTACCAGACGGGCGAATTCGGCCAGACGGCGGCGTTCTGCCAGCAGGCGATCCACCATCCCGATACGCGCGCGCAGTTCAATGATGTCCAGCGGTTTGGTGATGTAATCCGTCGCCCCGGCGGCAAAGGCATCGTCCACCGTGTTCTTGCCCGACATGGCAGTAATCATCAGTACCGGAGTCTGCCGATAGGCCGTGCGTTGCCGGATGGCGGTGGTCAGTGCAGCACCGTTCATATCCGGCATCTGCATGTCTGACAGGATGCAGTCATAAAGCATTCCCGAGAAATCAAGCTCGTGCAGCGCCTCTTCGCCAGAGGCCATGGTCGTGACCTGTCCGTAGCCGATCATCTTCAGCATGCCGGCCAGCAATTCGAGAAACACAGGATCGTCGTCGATCGCCAGTATCCTCATGTTCTACGTCCTATAGTTTGGTCACGCCGAGCCTCGGAAACCGGGGTTACGCGTTAATCTTTGTTACGTTCCACCTCGGAAACTGCCCAAGAATAACGGCAGAAATAGGACGTCTTGGCGGTGATGGTGGGCCTTTCCGACGGTGTGAAAAGCCTTGTCTGCACATGGTTTAGGCCATTGATTCAAATTCGGGCAAACCGTCTGGCACGTGGGGCCAGGCGTTCAAGAAGCGGGATTTGACGTGGGGGCAGAATTCGCCGCCAATTGCCTCATTTCCGACATGCGGCGTTGACGGGGTACCCCCCGCAGCCCTACCAAGAAGATGGCTAAAGGCAAATAAACAAAGACAGACTGACACAGGGGGGAACGGATGCGGGGCCTTTTGGGACTCTCGTCGATTATTGACAAATTCAACGCACTGGTCGGGCGCAGCATGGGTTGGCTGATCCTGATTGCGGTGTTGGTCAGTGCGACAAACGCCGTGGTGCGCAAGCTGTTTTCCGTGTCGTCAAACGCATGGCTTGAACTGCAATGGTATCTGTTCGGCGCCGCCTTCCTGCTGGCGGCGGCCTACACCTTGCGCGAAAACGGCCATGTTCGCATCGACATCCTGTATGGCCGTGTCAGCGACCGGACGCGACAGTGGATCGACCTGCTGGGTCACCTCTTCTTTCTGATGCCCTTCGCCCTGCTCATGATCTGGTATCTGGTCCCCTATGTCAGCCAGTCCTATGCCAGCGGCGAAGTGTCCACCAATTCCGGCGGCCTGATCATCTGGCCGGCCAAGGCGTTCATGCTGGCGGGGTTTGTGTTGCTTGCCGTGCAAGGCGTATCAGAGATCATCAAGAAAGTTGCCATTATTCAAGGCCTTATCGAAGATCCCGCCCCGTTCCACAACGCCAAGGAACAGGCCGAACTGGAAGCGCAGGCGCTGCTGGAACAGGTGCAGAAATGATTGAATTCATCGCCATCAATCTGGCACCGATCATGTTTGCCAGCCTCGTGATCTTTCTGATCATTGGCTATCCCGTGGCCTTCGCGCTTGCCGCGAACGGGCTTTTGTTCTTCTTCATCGGGGTGGAACTTGCCCCGTTTTCCAACGGGTCCATCTCGCTCGATTGGCCGTTGTTGAACACCTTGCCCAACCGCATCTGGGGGGTGATGTCGAATGAGACGCTGCTGGCCATTCCCTTCTTCACCTTCATGGGGATCGTGCTGGAGCGGTCCGGCATGGCCGAGGATCTGCTGGATACGATCGGGCAGCTGTTCGGCCCGATCCGGGGCGGCGTGGCCTATGCGGTGATCCTCGTGGGTGCGCTGCTGGCGGCGACCACGGGGGTTGTGGCGGCGTCGGTAATCGCGATGGGGCTGATCAGCCTGCCGATCATGCTGCGCTACGGCTATGATCGGCGCGTGGCGGCAGGGACCATCGCGGCCAGCGGCACGCTGGCGCAGATCGTGCCGCCATCGCTTGTTCTCATCGTGCTGGCCGATCAGCTGGGGCGGTCCGTGGGCGACATGTATCACGGGGCGATCCTGCCTGCGCTGATCCTGACCGGGCTTTACATGGTCTACATCTTCTTGCTGTCGATCTTCCGGCCCAACGCCGTGCCCGCCCTGCCGCCCGAAGTGCGGACGCTGGGGCGCGGTGTGAAATCGCTGATGGTCGCCTTTGCGGCGCTGATGGCCATCGGCTATGGCGCGCATGTCTGGCTCTACCCGACGCAGGGTGCGAATGCCGATATCCTTGGCGCCGTCGTGGGCGTGCTGGTGATCTATGCCTATACGCTGATCGACAAGACGCTGGGATTGAACACCATGTCGCGCCTTGCGCAGCAGGTGATCATCGTGCTGATCCCGCCGCTTGCGCTCATCTTCCTTGTGCTGGGGACCATCTTCATCGGTCTGGCCACCCCGACCGAGGCAGGGGCCATGGGCGCCGTGGGTGCACTTGTCCTGGCTTTGATGAAGCGTCGGCTGACGCTGGGTGTCGTGACAGGGGCGCTGACCGCCACCACGCGGCTTTCGGCCTTTGTCATGTTCATCCTGATCGGCGCGCGGGTATTCTCGCTCACGTTCTACGGCGTGAACGGGCATGTCTGGGTGGAACATCTGCTGACATCGGTGCCGGGCGGGGAATACGGGTTCCTGTTCGTGGTGAACCTTGTGCTGTTTGTGCTGGGCTTCTTCCTCGACTTCTTCGAACTGGTGTTCATCATCGTTCCGCTGATCGTGCCCGCCGCCGATGCGCTGGGGATCGATCTGGTTTGGCTGGGCGTGATCCTGGCCATGAACATGCAAACGTCATTCCTCACGCCGCCCTTCGGCTTTGCCCTGTTCTACCTGCGCTCCGTCGCGCCAAAGTCCCGCTACAAGGATGTGGTGACGGGCAAGCTGCAAGATCCGGTCAGAACCGATCAGATCTACGCCGGATCGATTCCCTATATCGGCATCCAGCTTTTCATGGTGGTGATGGTGATCGTCTTTCCGCAGCTGGTCATGCACTACAAGGATCCGGTGATCGACCCGTCCACAGTGACGATCGAAATGCCGACCCTGCAACCGCTTGGTGGCGTATTGGGAGGTGGCCTTGGCGGCGGATTGGGCGGCGGGCTGGGTCAACCCGGCGGGCTGGTCCAACCCGAAGGCGGGGCAACCCTTCCTGCACCCGGCAGCCTCGGCGGCGGATTGGGTCAACCTCCGGCCGGGTTACAGGCGCCCGCTGCGGGTGATTGATCCCCGCTGATACAGGGATGGCATGAAAAAACCCCCGGTCCTGCGACCGGGGGTTTTCCTTTGCCCGAAGGCGATGGTGATTACAGCTTTCCTGCGTTCTGCTGCAACATCATGAAGGTGTCGTAGTTGTATTCCGCCACCTGCGCCCAGGTGTAGTTCTCTTTGCGGAACGCCTTGATCGACCCCCACAGCTTGGCAAAAGCCGGGTTGGTGGCCTCCATCTCGGCATAAACCTCGTTGGCGGCGTTGAAGCAGGCTTCCAGAACCTCGGGCGAGAAGGGGCGCAGTTGCGCGCCACCTGCGACCAAGGACTTGATGGCGGTGGGGTTCTTGTAATCGTACATCTGCAGCATGTTCGCATCGGCTGCCTGACACGCGGTGCGCAGCAGCGACTGATACTGCGGCGGCAGCGCGTCATACTGCGCCTTGTTGAACATGAAGTGGACGGTCGGGCCACCTTCCCACCAGCCGGGATAGTAGTAGTAGGGCGCGACCTTCTGGAAGCCGAGCTTTTCGTCATCATAGGGGCCAACCCATTCGGCCGCATCGATCGTGCCTTTTTCCAGCGACGGATAGATGTCACCACCTGCGATCTGCTGCGGCACCACGCCCAGCTTTTCCAGAACCTTGCCTGCAAAGCCGCCAACGCGCATCTTCAGGCCCTGCAGATCTGCGACCGTGTTGATTTCCTTGCGGAACCAGCCGCCCATCTGCACGCCGGTGTTCCCACCCGGGAACGCCACAATGTTATGCTGGGCAAGGAATTCGTTATACAGATCGATCCCGCCGCCGTGGTAGTGCCACGCGTTGGTTCCCCGCGCCGAAAGCGAGAAGGGCACAGCCGCGGCCACGGCCCAGCTTGGGTCTTTGCCCCAATAGTAGTAGCCGACCGTGTGGCAAGCCTCGATATTTCCAGCCGTCACTTCATCCGCGGCCTGCAGGCCGGGGACAAGCTCACCTGCTGCAAACACCTGAATGGTGAAGTTGCCTTCCGATGCCTCGGACACCATGCGCGACAGCACTTCGGCTGCGCCATAGATCGTGTCCAGCGACTTGGGGAACGACGACGTGAGACGCCAGGTCACTTTGGGCGCGGTTTGCGCAAGGGCCGGGGCTGCAAGCGCGGCCGCACCAACGCCACCAACAGTGGCCTTGGTCAGAAATGAGCGACGATCCATGAAAATCCTCCCGATTTTTGTTTGTTGCTCTTGGTCATGACGAAATTTTATTTCCGCAACTACCGCTTCGCGCAAGACTTAATGTCGTGCCCGATGCAATTTCTTGATGTCAGTCAAAAAGGTTAACCCTAGGTAAACGCTTTTATTTTGTGCTGATCCGGCCTTGATCAGCCTCCCCTGCGCACAATCGCCTCAAGGTCGATCACCTCTGGCTCGGCCGTTGTCTTTTGGGCGGCGGGTTCGGGCACGTCCGGCTGCATCTCTGGTGCCGGCTTCGGGGGCGATACCATCAGCGGCAAAAGCTCGGCCCCGGTGGCGGATGGCCCGCTCCGCTCGGGCGGTTCGCGCCAGGACAGGGTGTCGAATCCTCCGCAATTGTCGCAGATCGGGTCCCAGATCGCATGCACCGCATGGCATTTGTCACAGCACCACTGCGGCCCACGGGGAGCAGTGACAGCGCGCGCCAACCAGCCGCGCACCACCGCCTCATCGGCGCCCTCGCCCCGTTCGATGGCCGCCATGATGGCCAGCGCCCGCTGCGTGGGATGGGTCTCCACGATATCGCCCAGCGCGCGCCGGGCCTCGGGGAATTCTTCGGCGGCAATGTGCAGTTCCGCCAACAAAAGGCGAGTCTCTTCATGCTGGGGGTGATTGGCGACCAGCGTCCGGAAACGTTTCAGCCGTTGATCGGGCGTCTCGGCCGGTTCAATATCGGCAAAAGCTGCGGCCAGATCGGGATGGGGTTTCGCATCCCATGCCTTTTTCAAAACCCGCGTCGCGCCCTTTTTATCGCCTTTGTCGGCCAGAGCCCGCGCGGCCATGGCGGCGGCCGGGATCAGGTCGGGCGATTGGCGGTTCGCTTCGATTGCGGCTTCGCGCGCCTCAATGCTGGCCCCTTCGGCCATCACGCCCTGCGCCTGCTGCAGGGCCAGCACCGCATCGCGGCGGCGATAGACATCGCGCGGCAGCGAACCCGCCTTGAGCTTTGCACCAAGCGTGGACCGCGCGCCCTTCCAATCCCGGCTTTCAGCCTGCAGCTTCAGCAGAATGTCCTGAGTTTCCAGATGCCGCGGCTTCAGCTCCAGCGCCTTGGCTGCCAGTTTCTGGGCGGTTTCCACGTCCCCCTCAGCCAGCTTCTGCTTCAGCAATCCCCGGATCGCGACAAAGCGCGTGGTGTCCGATGACAGCAGTTCCTTATAGGCCTCGGTCGCACGGCGGGTATCCCCTGCCGCCTCGGCCGCCTGCGCCACCAAAAGTGTCGTCAGGTGCGGATCGGCCAGATATTTTTCGGCCTTGATTGCCCGGTTCAGGGCCAGACGCCCCTCACCCGCAGCCAGCGCCAGCAGGCCTTCGGACAGCGCTTGAAACCCCTTGCGTTCGCGGTTTCGGTCGAAATATCGGCTGATCGCCGTTTCATCCCCGTTCAGAAACCGCAGCACAGCCACAAGAAACCCGACCAGCCGCATCAGCAGCCAGACCAGAACCACCATCACCAGAAAGGTGATCAGCGCCTGCAAGGGGCCAAGGGTGAATTCGTAATTTGCCACATTGATGCGGATACCGCCCCCGGTATCCATCAGGATGCCTGCGCCCATCGTCAGCGTGGCGACGATCAGCAGAAACAGCAGAACCTTGGCGAGCGACCAGATCATCCCGCGCCCCCGTCAGTTCACGGCCAAGGCGGCAACGGCCACCTCGGCATCCACGCGTGTCTGCGCCAGCGCAAGCCAATCGGCCAGCGCCGGTTTGCCCGCCTCCGGCATCGCGGCCAGTTCGGTTATCGCATCAGCCACCCGCCCCTGCGCCAGCGCCGCCTCGGCGCGCGAGAGCACGGCGTCGGGATCATTGCCTTCGCGCGGGGTCAGCGATCGCAGGCCGGTCTGGCTGCGCAGAAAGCTCGACACCCGGTCGGTCCAGCTTTCCCCCATATTGGCACGCAGCGCCGCCTCCAGCGCGGTGCGCGCCGCTTCGGGAAAGCTGTCGGCAAGATCTGCCACCGTGGGCAATCCCACCGCCGCATTGTCCACCAGAACCGGGGGCAAATCTGCCCCACCCAGTTCCGGCAGGGCCGAGGCATAGGGCGCGCCGCTGTCCAGCGCGGCGGTGATCCGGTCCAGTGCCGCCCCACGGCGGGCGGCGGCGGCGGCGGCTTCGGCCTGCTCGGCCATGGCAGTGGCGCTCACCTCGGCCGCCTTCAGCCGGGCCTCAGCCGCCTCGGCGGCGGCGATCACATCGGCAGGTACACTGCCACCAGAGCCGAGCGCCGCGACCTGTTCCTTCAGCGCCGCAAGCTCTGTCAGCACTTCTGGCGAAACCGCCGATCCGCCGATTGATGGCCGCGCCTTCAGATCTGCAATCTCGGCCTCAAGGGCGGCGAAACGGCCATCAAGTGCCGCGCCATCGGCGGGCGCAGATTCCAGTGCCGAAAGACGGGCATCAATCTGCGGATCAGGGGCAGGCAAGGCTGCCAGCTGGGCGCGCAGGGCGGCGATTTCATCGGCCTGCGCGGCGACAGTGGCCGACAGTGCATCTCCACTCCCCATGGGCAGCAGATCCGGCATGAACCGCGCCAACCCGAAACCCGCGCCCGCGGCCAGAACGCCACCCAGAACCATGCCCAAAAACGCCCCGGCGCCGCCGTTGCGCGGGGGGGCAGGCGGGGGCAAGGGTGAAGCGGGTGCCTCTGTCATCCGTTCCGGGGTTGGGGCAGGCGGGGGCTGTTCGGACGGGGCCATCGGTGACGGATCGGTCGCCTCTACCACAGCCATCAGATCGTTGTCCTCCTGCGAGGGGGATTCGTCGGTCTTGCCTTTGGCCATAGTCGGCTCCTTCCGTCCGCCGAATGGGGCGGGTGTTGAGCTTACCCTAATCCCCGGATGGTTGCAGGTTCAAGAAGCCGGATCAGCTATCAACCTGGCAATTGCCCCCAACATTCCCGCCGCATCCGGGCTGTCGGCCACCTGCAGTTGCGTGGGGGCCAGTATCGCGGCCTTTTCAGCCACAGCCGGGCTGATCGCCGCAAGCAGCAGGGGCGCGGCAAATGGGCCGAAATCCGCCAATATCGCTGCGCTGCGCGGTGAAAACAGCGGAATGATCACGGGATCATCCCCCGACAGCAGGGCCCGCGCCTCTGCTGTCAGCGGCTGGGCCACCTGGGCATAGACAATGGCCGCATGGGCAGCGCGGCCCTTTGCCGCCAGACGCGGCGCAACATCCCCCCGCGCCTCGCGCCCCCGCAGATGCAGGAACGGGCCAGGATCATCGGATTCAAGGATCCGCGCGATCAGTACCTCGGCATCGCCCTTGGCAGATCGGGCATCAAACCCCAAACCCCGGGCGACCTGTGCCGTGCGGTCGCCGACGCAGATCGCCCGTTCCGGCAGCGCGCGGCCTTTCTCACGCAACAACGCCGCGGCCTCTGCCCCGGTTTCCGATGTCAGGATCAGGGTCGAATAGGGCAGATCGGGCCATTCGGGGGCGAAAAACTCAGGCACCATCAGCGGGCTGATGACCGGGCGCAGCGTTGCGCCAAAGCGGTTGGCCAGTTCGGCGGCAAAACGCTCCGCCTGCGGGGCGGGGCGTGTCAGAAGAACGGGACGGGCGTGGTGTTGCGGGGCCATGCACAGGGTGTTACCCCGGCTTGAACCCTGCGGGCAACGGATATGGCAACGCTCACCTTCCTTGGCATCGAATCAAGCTGCGACGACAGCGCCGCCGCTGTGGTGCGCCATCGCGATGGCGCTGCGCCCGAGGTGATGGCCTCGGTGGTGCAGGGACAGACGGCGCTGCATGCGGCCTTTGGCGGTGTCGTGCCGGAAATTGCCGCGCGCGCCCATGCAGAACGGCTCGACGCTTGCGTCGATAAGGCTTTGGAACAATCCGGGATGGCCCTTGCCGATCTGGATGGCATCGCCGTGACCTCTGGCCCCGGCCTGATCGGCGGCGTGTTGTCGGGTGTGATGCTGGCCAAGGGTATCGCCGCCGGGTCGGGCAAGCCCTTGCTGGGCATAAATCATCTCGCGGGCCACGCGCTGACGCCCCGGCTGACGGATGGGTTGGCCTTTCCCTATCTTATGCTGCTGGTGTCAGGCGGGCATTGCCAGTTCCTGATTGTCGAAGGCGTGGATCGCTTTCATCGCCTTGGCGGCACCATCGATGATGCACCGGGCGAGGCGTTCGACAAGACCGCCAAGCTGCTAGGCCTGCCCCAACCCGGCGGCCCCGCGGTCGAGGCCGAGGCTGCGCTGGGTGATCCCGCGCGCTTTCCCTTTCCCCGCCCGTTGTTGGACCGCCCGGGGTGCGACCTAAGCTTTTCGGGGCTGAAAACAGCGCTCTTGCGGGCGCGGGATGCGCTGGTGGCGGAAAAGGGCGGCATCACCGTGCAGGATCGGCGCGACCTTTGCGCCGGGTTTCAGGCGGCAGTGGCGGCGGTGCTTGCCGAAAAAACCCGCCGCGCGCTGGCGGTGTATCTGGAGTCTGCACCCGCCCAGCCGGCGCTTGCCGTGGCGGGGGGTGTTGCCGCAAATTCCCGTATTCGGGCAATGTTAGAGACTGTTTGTACAAGTGTTCAGGTGCGCTTTGTCGCGCCACCGCTGCGGCTTTGCACCGACAACGCCGCGATGATCGCCTGGGCAGGGATCGAACGGTTTCGCGCCGGGTTGGGAGAGGCGGCGGATCTGATCGCCCGTCCCCGCTGGCCGTTGGATCCGCGCGCCGCACCGATGATCGGATCGGGGAAGAAAGGGGCGAAGGCATGATCGCGGTCATTGGCGCAGGTGCCTTTGGCACAGCGCTCGCCGTCGCGCTGGCGCGCAACGGGCAGGCGGCCACACTCTGGGCGCGCGATCCGGAACAGGTGGCGGCGATGGCTGCAACGCGGCGCAACCCGACCCGTCTACCGGGGATTGAATTGCCAGAAAACGTCACTGTGACGGCCCAAATGGCCGATTTGGTCGGCGCGGATGCGGTCCTGCTTTCCTTGCCGATGCAATCCTTGCGGGCTTTTCTGTCGGCCAACAGGACCGCGTTGGATGGCATACCGCTTGTCGCATGCTGCAAGGGGATTGACCTGTCCACCCTGACCGGCCCATCGGAAATCATCCGGGCAGGATGTCCGAATTCCCCCATCGCCGTGCTGACCGGCCCCAGTTTTGCAGCCGACATTGCCCGTGGCTTGCCCACGGCGCTGACGCTCGCCTGTTCTGATCACCGGGCAGGCGAGGCGTTACAGCATCTGCTCGCCACGCCCGTGCTGCGGTTGTATCGCAGTGATGATGTGATCGGGGCCGAACTGGGTGGGGCGTTGAAGAATGTCATCGCCATTGCTGCCGGTGTGGTCATCGGTGCCGGCCTTGGCGACAGCGCCCGCGCCGCCTTGATGACGCGGGGCTATGCCGAGATGGTCCGCCTGGCGCTGACACTGGGGGCAAAGGGGGAAACACTCTCGGGCCTTTCCGGCTTTGGCGATCTCGTGTTGACCTGCACCTCGGCCCAGTCGCGCAACTTTCGGTTCGGTCAGGGGCTTGGTGGGGGAGACCCCATCGGTCCCGGCATCACAGTCGAAGGGGCTGCAACGGCAAAAGCAGTCTCTAACCTTGCCCAAATGCGCGGTATTGATCTTCCCGTCACCACCATGGTCGCCGCCCTGATCGACGGGACAGTTGACCTTTCCCTTGCCATCCAGACCCTGCTTTCCAGACCCCTGAAAAAGGAATGACCCATGCGCGTTGCGTTGATCTGCATCGACAAGCCCGGCCATCTGCATATCCGGAGCGAGAACCGCCCCGCCCATCTGGACCATATCCAATCCTCCGGCATCGTTGAAATGGCGGGGCCTTTCCTTACCGAGACGGGCGAAATGGCGGGATCGCTTGTGATCCTTTCGGTCGACACGCTGGATCAGGCGCGCGACTGGGCGGCGAATGACCCCTATGCCAAGGCAGGGCTGTTCCAATCGGTCGATATCCGCGAATGGAAAAAGGTGATCGGCTGATGGCCTTTTGGTTGTTCAAGTCAGAGCCTGATGTCTTTGGCTGGCCGCACCAACATGCCAAAGGCAGCGCCGGTGAGGAATGGACTGGCGTCCGCAACTATCAGGCGCGCAACAACATGCGCGCGATGAAGGTGGGCGATCTGGGCTTCTTCTACCATTCCAATATCGGGAAAGAGATCGTCGGCATCGTCGAGGTGATCCGCGAAAGCGCCCCCGACAGCACCACTGAAGATCCGCGCTGGGATTGCGTGATGGTCAAGGCGGTTAAGGCACTGCCGAAACCTGTCAGCCTGGACACCTGCAAGGTGCAACCGGGGCTAGAAAACATGGTTCTGGTGAACAACACCCGCCTGTCCGTGCAACCGGTGACAGAGGCGGAATGGCGCATCATCTGTGACATCGGTGGTTTGCCGGGATGACGAACGAAATGGAGGGCCCCGCACCCCTACGGAACCCTCCATCCACCCCACGCGCTCCCCTTGCACCGCACGTGACCTGAAAAAGGGTTCCGGACCTACTGTCCTAGGCCGACACTGCCAAAGCGGCGACGATTCGCCAAATCCGAAGCGCCCGGCATTTTATTCAAACCCACCCGCCCGATGGTTCGGGCGGGTGGCGCAACTTGGCCCAGTCGGCATCAGCCGTAGACCTTTTCCTTCCCGAAATGCTTGACCAGCATGTAATAGACCACCGGGCGGTATTTGTTCCGCTCGGACCGGCCATAGGTTTCGATCACCGCGTTGATCGCTTCCATCAGCTTGGGCGAATCCGGCAAGCCCAACTTTTTCATCAGAAAGTTCTTCTTCACCGTCTCAAGCTCTGACGCATCAGACCCGGCAACGGTTTCGCTGTCTGCACTATAGATCGCGGGGCCGCAGCCAATGGTGACCTTTTCCAGAAGCGCCATGTCGGGCGTCATCTTGCATTTGGTCTTCAGGTCCTCGGCATATTTCGCGATCAGTTCGGCTCTTTTGCTCATGGTCTTCACTCTCTCCCTGAGGTTCGGCGATTTCCTGTCCGCCTTGGGTCCCAACGTTAAGGGCGAAAAACAATGCTGCAACAGATTTTCTGCATCGTCAGCGGGGCCAATGCAGACAAAACTTCGGCTTTTCACCCTGCGGTTGATAGTTCTTGATGACAGCGTGGTCCTACTGATGATGTTCGGGGGTGCAGGCTTGGCCCGGAATTGAAAACCCCGCCAGCCGGGCGGCGGGCGGGGTCTTCCTTGCGATCACGGACCGGTTGGTGGATCAGTAGCGGTAATGATCCGGCTTGAACGGGCCTTCGGCCTTTACGCCGATATAGGCGGCCTGATCGGGCTTCAGCTCAGTCAGCTTGACGCCGATCTTTTTCAGATGCAGGCGCGCCACCTTTTCATCCAGCGCCTTGGGCAGAATATAGACGCCGGGCGCGTAATCCTGGCCTTTGGTCCAAAGCTCGATCTGCGCCAGAACCTGGTTGGTAAAGCTGGCAGACATCACAAAGGACGGATGCCCCGTGGCATTGCCAAGGTTCAGCAGGCGGCCCTCGGACAGCAGGATGATACGATTGCCCGACGGCAATTCGATCATGTCCACCTGTTCCTTGATGTTGGTCCACTTGTGGTTACGCAGGGCCGCGACCTGAATTTCGTTGTCGAAGTGCCCAATGTTGCCGACGATCGCCATATCCTTCATCTCGCGGATATGCTCGATGCGGATCACGTCCTTGTTGCCGGTGGTGGTGATGAAGATGTCGGCGCTGGCGACTTCGTCTTCCAGAAGTGTCACCTCAAACCCGTCCATCGCGGCCTGAAGCGCGCAGATCGGATCAACCTCGGTCACCTTCACACGTGCGCCTGCGCCGCGCAGCGATGCGGCAGAGCCTTTACCAACGTCACCATAACCGCAGACCACGGCAACCTTGCCGGCCATCATCGTATCGGTCGCGCGGCGGATACCGTCGACCAGCGATTCCTTGCAGCCATACTTGTTGTCGAATTTCGACTTGGTGACACTGTCATTCACGTTGATCGCCGGGAAGGGCAGCGCGCCGCTCTTGTGCAGCTCATACAGGCGATGCACGCCGGTCGTCGTTTCCTCGGAAACGCCCTTGATCGCGGCCTTGGTCTTGGTGAACCAGCCGGGGCTTTCCTTCATCCGCTTGTGGATCTGCAGCTTGATGACTTCTTCTTCTTCAGACTGCGGCACAGGCAGGATGTCCTCGCCCGCTTCGGCGCGCGCGCCCAGCAGAACGTAAAGGGTGGCGTCACCGCCATCGTCCAGGATCATGTTCGCGCCTTCGGGGAACATGAAGGATTTATCAAGGTAATCCCAATGTTCGGTCAGGGTCTGGCCCTTTACCGCGAATACCGGAGTACCGCCCGCAGCAATGGCAGCGGCAGCGTGATCCTGGGTCGAAAAGATGTTGCAAGACGCCCAGCGCACATCTGCGCCCAGCGCAGTCAGCGTTTCGATAAGAACGGCCGTCTGGATCGTCATATGCAGTGAACCCACGATCCGCGCGCCTTTCAGCGGCTGCGACGGCCCGAATTCCTCACGGCAGGCCATAAGGCCCGGCATTTCGGTTTCCGCGATGGTAAGCTCCTTGCGGCCGAACTCGGCCAGGGCGATATCCTTGACGATGTAATCCTTCGGCATGTGCCGTTGCTCCTTGAACCTTCATTTGGGGCGCGAGATAGCACGCAGAACCGTCTACGACAATGGAACGGTGGTTAAGTATGGTTTCACTGCAGGGGGCCGCCTATCCATGAAACAGCCGATGAAACAACCACGCGCTTGGCAAAGGATGCTGTCCGGACGGCGGCTGGACCTGCTCGATCCAACCCCCGTCGATATCGAGATCGAGGATATCGCCCACGGCCTTGCCTTTGTCGCCCGCTGGAACGGGCAGACGCGCGGGGATTGGCCCTATTCCGTGGCCGAACACTCGCTTCTGGTGGAACAGATCTTTACCCGCGCCAATCCGGGCATTGCGGCACGTTGGCAACTGGCCGCGCTGCTGCATGACGCGCCGGAATATGTCATCGGCGATATGATCAGCCCGGTAAAGGCGGCGGTCGGCCCGGCCTATGGCGCGCTGGACGAACGGTTGACGGCGGCGGTGCATTTGCGCTTTGGGCTGCCGATCATTCTGCCGGTGGCCATCAAGAAGGCGATCAAATCAGCCGACAAGATCTCTGCTTGGATGGAGGCAGTGCACATCGCCGGCTTTGCCACGGAAGAGGCGGATCGGTTCTTCGGCAAACCCGATGCGCTGATCCTGCGCGGTCTGGAAATCAGATTGCGCCCGCCCGCGGTGGTGCGGGCGGACTATGTTTCACGGCATGAACACCTGCTGGCAGCCTGCACGATTCAACCGCCCAACTGATTTGGTGGGGTGAACGGGCCGGGGCGTTCGGCACCACGGGTGCCATCATGCGGGGCGGGGCGGCGCTTTTGATTGGTCTGTCCATTCGGCCGCTGACCCGTGG